>CP064994.1 GCA_016699975.1 Candidatus Moraniibacteriota bacterium
ATTCCTGGGGTTCTCGGTGCTTTCTGGCATTGTGCTTCAAATCGGGAGTGAATGGGTAACTCTATTTATCCCTGTTCATGGTGATATCAGAATTTAAGGGCAATAGCCGTTACTCTGGAAAACCAGCCCTCCATAAGTTTTGCTCCATTGAAACCGCTATTCCTTCTGAAACTCTACTTTCATTTCCTTTGAAGGAAGTCTCGCGATAGAGACTTCCCATAGTACCTGACTCATACTTCAATTTACTGCAAAGGGAATCCAGCTCCTTGAATTCTCCAGCCAGGGCACACCCATCCTGTGCTCTTCGCTTCACACGTAAACCCAAAAATGAAGGTGGGATCAGTACTTGACGCAGTATTAATTCCTTCATCGCGCATAGAAAGGGTTGCCATCCCTTGACACCAGCCACCATTTACTACACCCGAACAGGTGAGCGGAGAAGGAATAAGGGCTCCTGTAGATTTGCTTTTAACGTATGCGGTCGAATAAACAACCACCGTTGGATTGTCTTTGTTGCCTATAGAAACCTCTACGCTATTCGGATCACTTTTCTTGCAAGAAGGATTTATGAGCAGGGTACCGTCTTCGCTAAATGGGGGTTGGTTTCCAAGTCCTATCCAACCGCCAGAAACCCAAGTATTGGAGGTAATGACAGGGCATAAAGTAAACTGGTCGACTACAGATGGTGGAACGTTTTTTTCTTCTACAACAATAGAAAGAGTCATACAGTTGTCTGACTCATTAGGTTCGGTTATAGTATTATCATAGTCAGCGCAGGCTTTAATTTCGTGGTTCCCAGTAGTCGAGATTCCCCCAGGGAGAGAAATTTCTTCTATTTTGCTTACGCCTCCTTTCATATTTTCACGGCGTATTTGGTTTTTTCCAATGAGGGCATCATCGACATAGTATCCAATATATACGTATTCTGAACCGAAATTTTCTCCAAGATTCGTCGTTGTCGAAGCAATGCCGAAAGTCTCATTCAACTGTAATGTGTTAGTGTCTTTCGTGAGCTTGATAGCCGTAGTTGCAAGATTCGGGCTACTCACTACCTCAAAGACATATTCTTTAATGACTCCAGAATCTCCCGTATTGCAATTGTCTTTTTCGTTTGATTCCGTTACCTTTTTCGAGGCATCCGTACAGCCAACAAGGTTATATGTTCCTGGCCATTCAACGCCATTAAAGTCCTCATCGGAAGAGCGTGAGCGTCCATCGTCGAGGTCTCCCATATCTTCTTTGCCAAGATCCTCTGCCTTATCCTTCCCGTCAAAGTTCTTCCCTTTGGAAATCCAACATCGATTCTCAAAGGTTCCTCCTGCTTTCTTCTGTCCATAGTTTTTTATATTCATATGGCAGTATCCATTCTTATTAACACGGAGAGAGGAAACTGGATTTTTATTTGCGTCAAGAAGTGATACTTCCCTCATGGTAAGGTTGGGAAGTTTTCCTGAGTGACTAGATTCAGATACAGGAGATTGTCCAGATGGCTCAAGATTATCACCTACAGTATATTGAGAAGGCTGATCGCCAATGTAAGTAACATAACCACTCCCTTTTCCCCCACTTTCTGGGCATGATAAGGAAGAAAGTGTATAGAAATTATTAGCCTGTTGATCAAAGTAATACCATTTTACAGCGTGTTCACATGCGGCGCTGTATTGACTATGAATCCAACAGAATGGCCCATACCCGCCTGGAAGATTTCGTGCGTTTGTCACGCAAGTTGCATTTGGTTTTTCGCCATCAATTTTTTCTTCAAAATGAAGGAAGTTATGCGGGTATTCAGATGTACTAGGGGTAAGAGTACGAATTCCGTATGCTCCTTTAGTTTTATAGTTATATTCAGCAACTTCAATTGAAGAAAGATCGCCATTGCCATGCACATTTATTTTGTATACATAGGCAACATGGCCAGAGCTTGATGCCCCACTGCCAGCGTTCCAGTGCGCTACACTGCCAACAGCCGGATACAGATCTACTCGAATTCCCGCTTTCCCGGCTCTATCAGTATCGTCCCAAAAATGAGCATCGCTCCATTTATCAACTTGTCCGTACCAATTCGAGAAATTAACTCTATTAAGATTCAGTCGATATGCAACGTATGATGTACAATTACAAGCAGCAAAGCCCCGAGCATCTGTTTTATTAATGACATCAGGACAAGTTCCAACTACCCCTTTTAGCAATTCGTACCCCTTATCCAACTCAATTGCAAGAATGAATTCAACGTTCGCAAAATAGATAAAAAATCCTAGAAAAATCCTAGAAAAGCCTCTCATTATTACTCTCCTTCGAATTAGTCGAACTGGATTTTCTTGCGCCAAAAATTTAAAACTCCAACGTTTCCAATACTTTCCTTGCGATGTCTACTTCGGGACTGTTCCTGAAACTCGCATTTTTATCGCGTAAATATTTATCATCTGACTGACCACAGTTAAAGCCTGCTGCAATCCCTATTTCGCGATTATTTTTCTCAATACACGACGAGAGATGGCTCTTCTCTTTAGAATCAATTTCACTATACCCTACTTTAATGCTTTTAGATGCTGTCTTGATAATTTCTGTGTTTTTCAACTGCTTTTTTGGGTCACAATTCCAAATCGGAGTTTTGCTTTTTTCATATCCTCGAAACTCTATACAGAAGTACCCTTCTTCTCTTTCTTTCCGAGAAAAAATTTGCACGATTTCTATTTTTCCTGACCTACCGTACTCGTCCTCTATCTGTCTATAATTCCAGTTTTCTGGATAAAAGAAACTTATATCACTTGTTCCCATGTGCGCTTTCTTCCACCCTTCAGGAGGTTTGAGGTTTTTTGGGATTTCATTTTCTTGGATGATATTTTCAGATGTGTCAGTTTTCTTTTCTGAAGATTCTGTCCCTGTCATCTCTTGCAAAACGGCTGTCTTCTTTCTGTATTCATATTGCAAAAAAGTAGTAATCAGTATTCCTCCGGTTATGAGAAGAGCAAACGAAATGATGGCAATTTTTGTTGGTTTCATACCTCGTGTGAAAAATTAAACGCTGTTTTCATGTTTATCATACGTCCCTTGTTACACTTTTGTAAACAAGTTTGTATCCATAGTTGTCACCCTTCTCTTGCTCTTCCCTCCTCCCAGAAATATCATGCGATGTTTCCTTGAGAATCCGCATGACACAGAAACGCAAAAAACTGAATTCATACAATTTTTCTCCCGTTCGGGAAGAGAGACGAACGAGCGTGAGCGCCCGTTTTTCGGGAGAGCTCGCCGAAGTCTGGGAAGAGCTTCTTGCCGACCTTGCCCCCTTGAGCGCCTCCGACATCCTCAAGGAATGCGTTCGAGTTCGAGGATTTCTACTCGAACTTCAACGAAGGCAGGTAAACGGTGAGAAAGCCTATGCTCCTCGGCTACGCTCGCGTTTCGAAGAAAGACACCCAAGATGTCGCCGCTCAGGTCGATTACTTTTTCTTTTTCGTTTGTTTCTCTTCTTTCGATTTCTTTTCGGAATCCTGCTCACTCGTACTCTCGGAATCCTTTTGTTCTTCACCCTTCAACATGTAGAAAATTTTCTTCTCCGTTCGAAGGTCGACATAGTCGAGCCTGGAGCGATCTTCGGGGGAAAGAGTTTTCGAAAAAAAGAGTCGAAGCGCAAGCAGAGATTTTTCAAGCGGAATATCCGCACTCAAAAGAAGCTGCCAGCCTTCAGTGGTACGAAAACGCATTTCGTTCGACAGTCTCGAGGGAGTTTCCACCACTTTTTCAGTTTCGATGCCGAGCGCTTCGCGAAGCTGACTCGCCGCTTCGGGAAACTCCCGAGCAAAAGATTCCGAGACGCTCCGACTTCCTCGAACGATTGCCTTCCCCGATGTATCAAGAAGAACGGAAACTGCCGATTCTCCGGAAGAAGAAAGGGGGGGCGCCGAGTCAAATGCCTCGCCTCGCTCGTCAATCCGGAAACAGGGTCCCCCGGAACACAAAAGAAAACGTTGCTCTCGCTCGCCAAAAAGGAGCTCGATCGTCTCCGGAAAAACAATCGAGAGTTTGGCTTCCCGAAAAATCGGGAAGTCTGCTTCGAGCGTGCGAAGAATTTCCCGTCGACGAAGAAAGACGAGTGGCAACGAATTGCGAGGAAAGAGACCTGCGAATTTTCCCTCAAGAAGCAATCGAGCTCGATTTTCTACCGCTTCTTTGGAGACCGTATGCGTGCCTATGATACGGTATTCCTTTACTCGCAAAAGCGGAGAAAAAAACGCGACAAAAAATGCTGCGACAAAAAATGCTGCCCACAAAAAAGCATACCACCAGGCCCACACCACAGAAGCCGCCGGAAAGGAAGGCGACGAACTTTCTTCTCGGGGCCGCTTCTGCACCGTTCGACTTCGACGAGGACGCAGCAAGACGTCGGGCGATGAGCGTTTCGTTCGTTTGGAAAAGAAAGCCATATCAACGAAAAAAGAGGGTGAACAAAAAAGTTCGTACACCACGATCGTCCCGACGCCTCCCCGCCCAATCGTCGACATTCCCTCTCGAGAAAGAAGAGTGTATGAGAATGCTCGGGGTTTAGGTGAAACGACGAAAAGGACGCGCAAGGAGCAAAGACGCGCTTCGTTTAAAAAAGAAAAGCGTTTCGAGCGTCAGACGAACGCTTCCCGGAAATCGACGCATGTCCCGAAGAGTCGACGAAACACTCTCGAGCCGCTTAAGCAGAAAACCCCGCGACAAAACGTCCTCTGAGACAACACTCGACTGAAGAGATCCAATCCACCACGAGAGCAGTCGCTCCGCAAGGAGACTGTCCGACGCGAGCATCTGCGCAAGTTGCGCTCGTTCTTGAAACGAGAGCGAATCGAAACGAAGCAGTTGCTCCAAAAGATTTTTCTCGCGTTCATATTTTTCAGGATTATCCCGAAACAGAACCGCGATTCCAGGGCGGCCCGTTGCCAGAAAACACGCAGGCGTCTCGGGAAGGAATTGCCGAATGCGACTGTTGGGAACGAGTGAAAATGAAACTCGCTCGGTTCGCGACCGAAGCGTTGGGAGGATGGCGCCTTCTTCCTGTGCTATCAAAAATATCACCGTTTCGGGATACGGCTCCTCAAGCGTTTTGAGGAGAGCATTCTGCGCACTTTCGGTCAGGCGGTCAGCACGATCGATGATGAGAACACGACGATTCCCTCTTGAAACCGAGAGCGTGATCGTTCGAATCGCTTCGCGCACGCGCTCAACTCCGATTGGCACCTCTCGCACTCTTCCCTTTTCTTCCACAACTTCCGGGGAGAGGAGAGTAAGAGACGCAGCATGAGGAGAGTCGCCCAGAAAACGCTTTGCGCATTCGAGCGCTACCAGTCGCTTCCCCACTCCTTCGGGACCCAAAAACAAAAACGCATGCGAAGCAGCGTGGCGCTCGAACGCACGAAAAAGTCGTTTGCAAATCGCTTCGTGTCCGATAATCATTGGGGAAGAGAAAGAAAAAAATTGCCAAAAAATTTTTTCAAGAAGACGCCAGATGCCATTCGACTCCAAATCGTTGTCTTAGGGGGCGAGGCCCATCACCTCCCGGACCGCGGTTCGCATCGATTCATGAAATGTTGCTTCTGAAAATCGGGACGCTTTTATGCGGATCATTTCACGATCGAAGGTTGGTTCTTGCTTGAGGTACTCTCTCACCGCACGAAGAACGGCGTCTTCAGTTGGCTCCGAAAAAAATATTCCTGAGACACCCTCTTCTACAATTTCTCGCGCGCCGCCCGCCGACAGGGTAATGACGGGGAGTCCCGCATAACTCGCTTCCCGCAAGTGCGAGTCCGAAATCTTCCTCACCCGCGAAAACAAACGCGCGAGCGCTGCTATACAAAGTCCCAAGTTTCTCGTCGCTCACGTCTCCCGCAAACAAAACGGTAGGGCCGGCATGGTGCTTAAGGCGCGCGTGCTCGCGCCCCGTCCCCACGACGACAAGCGGGAGCTCGAGCTTCGTAAACGCGGAGACGAGCGCTTCGGTGTGTTTGTATTTCGAGAGACGCGCCACCGTGAGAAAGGGTCGATCTTCCAAAAAATGAGCCGGCTCCTCTTGCGAAAGAAACGGACGGACGGGTGGAAAAACAACGCGCGGTGTCCGACGGTAATACTTTTCGATGCGCTGCGCAGTATAGTGCGAGTTCGCAAGCAGCATATCCGGGCGAAGCGACGCTTCCTTGTCCCACATCCGAAGGTACGATAAGAGCGTGCGTTTCAAGAAATGAAATCCGCCACTCTCCACGAGGTAACGTTCGTTTTCGTCCCATACGAAGCGCATCGGGGAATGGAGGTACGCGATATGCTTTGTATAAAGCCGGGTCACAATTCCCTTCATCCATGCGCCCGACGACGAAAGCACAAGATCAAAGTCGCGAAGATCGATCGCCTCGGCCGCCGTTGGATAGAGCGGCAATAGCAAGCGGTGACGCCTCCGGACAAATCCCGGCCATGAGCCCAGAAAAGATGTTCGCACCTCGCGGTCCCGAAACATCCCCTTCATTCCCTCCGGATCAAAAAGGAGCGTGTAAATCGGCGCTTCGGGAAAAAGGTCTGCGAGCGATCGCAGAACACGCTCCGCGCCGCCCCGGTAGAGCAGAAAATCGTGAACAAGGGCCACGCGTCCTGAGAAGGCCGGAGGAGAAACAGGAACGTGTGAAGTAGTATCTTGACGCTCAGACATATTCATGCTATACAGGGAAGTCCCAATCCGCGGACGTTTCTTTAACAAAAGGAAAGTAGATGCAACAATCCATCACGTTCCTACAGCTTCTCAATATCTTTCTTCTAGTTGGACTTCTTTTTTCAGTAATATCCTTTGTAAAAATTGGCTCGACTCTGAAGGAGATAGAAAAGATAGAGGCACCCGATCAATCGTCAAAGAAAGTACAAGAAGATGCCTCTGAATTAGTCAAAAAAAGTGCGTATTTTTTACTGTTCATAATCCTTTGACTTCTTTCCGGCATTGTCTGCTCCATGATTTATCAGACATTTATCGGACAATGATTTAGTATTCGCATCGCCAGAATTTTTTCTTCCCCCTCCATCACAAAGTGATGCAGGGAATTTTATTTTTGCAAAGAACCTGAGCCACAAGCTCTGCACATCGTTTCCACCCAAACCGAGCCGCATTCGCTCGGCCTCGTTCGATTATACCACCCCGAAACATGGGATCCAAGGCAAGGCGCTCCATTCCTTGCGCAATACTCTCAACATCGAGCGGATCCGCAAGCACGGCCCCGTCTCCCGCCACTTCCCGGAGAGCGGGGATATCCGATATGAGTGCTGGGACACCGAGCGCTCCCGCTTCGAGTACGGGAAGCCCAAATCCTTCCGCGAGAGACGGAAACAAAAACGCGTCAGCATTTTGAAGGAGAGTCCATTTTTTTTCCTCGCTCACGTATCCAAGCTCAATGATATCCGAGCTGTCGGCCACTCCTTTTCGTACTGCCACAATATCGGCGTACCCGTATCCTGGTTTCCCCGCGAGGAGAAGTTGGTGTTTCGTGCCACAGCGCTTTTTGAAAAGTCGAAACGCGTGAATCATGCGAACAATATTCTTCCGCCTCTCAAGTCGTCCTACGAACAAAAAGTAGGGCCTTGTCTCAGAAGACGAATATCCCTCGCTCGTCACCACAGGATCCTGTAGCGTGACATCGTGCGTGATAAAGTCATGTCGGGCAACTCCCGGAGTGTTCACTCCCTCGTGAACCACATGAATTTTTGTTTCTGGCACCCGGTAGAGCCGGACCACATCGCGCTTTGTACTCTCGGAGACCGCGATGAGAGTCGACGCCCACTGACACGAGCGGCGCACGAAAAATCGCATCATCTGTCGCGAGAGTTCCGGGTACGCCTCCGGACACGTTTCGAACTCGAGGCCGTGAATCACCACCACGGTACGGGCGGGATGAATCCATGGCACAGTATGCGCCGGTACCAACAACACGTCCGGCGGATCAAGAGCATCGTAAGCGCGAGACCCCCCTGTGTCCACGCACCCGGCCACCCCAGTTCGCACACCTCCCACCGAGGAGGCAAGACAAACGGCTCCGCTCCGGATAAAACTGATCCTCCTTCTGTGGATGATTGACCCTCGCGTTGCACCCCATCATTCCACCTTTCTTCACATACAAATGACTCGTTCATTCGCAAGCTCTTCGCGAAGGGCGTCGATGAGTCGTCGCGAATACATTTCTATACCCGTTGGGTTTGGAAGGAATGCTCGAGATGCGTCGATGCCAATAATCACACGCGAAAAGTAACGAGAATAAAGCCGCGACTGAGTCGAGCGGAGGAGGAGAGGCTTCCCGGCATTTTTGCAAGAGTAATTCCGGCAGCCGCTCTTCTTTATTTCCCCATCATGATACTCCGCTTGTAGATGTCGAGATGCTCGAGAACAATGCCTGTTCCCTTCGCGACACAAAAAGCTGGGTCGTCCGCTACATAACACGGCACGCCAATGGTCCGCGCGATTAATTGATCAAGATTTTTGAGTTGCGCCGTTCCGCCCGAGAGAATCATTCCTTTGTCCATCACATCCGCAGCAAGCTCGGGCGGCGTTTCTTGAAGCACATGCTTGATGACGTTGATGATTTCGCGCAGCTCGTCCTGAATCGCTTCGGTAATTTCATTGGACGATACTGTGAGCGTCTTCGGAAGTCCGCCCATTAAATCGCGCCCTCGAATATCGAGATATTCTTCCTTCACGAGCTGAATAGCTGAGCCGATTTTCATTTTCACTTCTTCCGCTGTTCGTTCGCCGATCGCCATACTGTATTTGCGCTTGATGTAATCGGAAATAGCCTGATCGATTCGATTGCCACCGACGCGCGCGCTGTGCGCCGCCACAATTCCACCAAGAGAAATGATCGCGATCTCCGAGGTTCCGCCTCCAAGATTGATAATCATATTTCCCTGCGCGGTATGAATCGGGATGCCCGCGCCGATCGCTGCAAGAATCGGTTCTTTGACCACATAGACCGCACGCGCGCCCGCCTTGATAGCCGCATCGACAACCGCACGCCGCTCGGTCGAAGTCACGCCCGCCGGAATGGAAAGGACAACTTCAGGACGAAAAAATCGCACTCGTCCTGAGACGAGCCCGATAAAATAGCGGAGCATCGCTTCCGTAATCCGATAGTCGGCGATCGCGCCGTCTTTGAGGGGTTGGGAGGCGACAATGGTGTCCGGCGTTCGCCCGAGCATTTCTTTTGCTTCGTTGCCAACCGCAAGCACCTTGTTCTCCCCGATTGAGACCGCGACAACCGAAGGCTCATTCACGACGATACCCCGACCCGGCACAAAGACGAGCGTATTGGCTGTTCCTAAATCGATACCGATTTTTTTGACGAACATGGAAAAAATAAAAAGCAAAAAGTATGATTCTCTTTTCCCTGAGAGCTCCCTGAGGGAACAAAAAAATACAAGAACGAGAAATTACGAAAAATGATAAGAGGCGCTCGAAAAATTTCTCTCTGCACGAAAAACGTAAAGGAATGCGTGATGTCGAGGAGTGAAGTCGCGGATTGGCGGGAGATACAAGAAAAAAGAGCCATCTCCCCTTCTCTCAGAAAGAACCTCCTCCCCCTCCAATTCCTTTCGCACCAAAGGAAAGAAATTTTACGACTGTTTTTCCATGCGGACAATCTGCGCGCCTATTTTTTGAAGACGCTTCTCGATAGACTCGTAGCCGCGATCGACCTGATAGATATCCTCGATCGTGGTAACGCCTTGAGCTGCGAGAGCCGCGATAATGAGCGAGGCTCCAGCACGAAGATCGAAGCTCTTAATCGTGGTCCCGCGAAGAGGGGCCGGGCCATGGATCACGGCTTGATGAGGATTGAGCACGGTTGCCCGAACGCGCATTTTTTCGAATTCGGAAATGTAATTGAAACGACCTTCGTAAAAGTGTTCGTGAATGAGCGTTTCACCTTCCGCACGCGTCGCAAGAACTGCAAAGAGAGAGAGCGCATCGGTCGGGATACCGGGATACAATTCTGATTTCACTTTTCCCGGGGAGATGAGTTTTCTGGCAGGAAGCACGGTTATACGATCCGACTCAATCCGAAAGTCGACTCCGAAATCTCGCATTTTGGAGAGCACTGCCTCAAGGTGCTCCTCGCGTGCGCCCGATACGGTAAGCGTGCTTCCCGTCACCGCCCCAGAATGAGGAAAGTGGTCGCCTCTATCGGATCGGCAATAACCGTGTGTTGTGCTCCATGGAGGACACCGCCTTCGATAGTGAGCGTATGCGAACCGAGTCCCGTGATACGCGCACCCATCGCTTTCAAAAAATTTCCCAGATCTTCGACGTGCGGCTCTCCCGCGGCAAGGAGAAGCGTTGTCTTTCCTGGAAGAGACGCGGCAAGCATGAGGGCATCCTCGGTTGAAGTGACTGAAAATTCCCGTTGCACCACTTTCCCCGCTCGACGATCACTCGCATCTACTTCGTAGTGTTTTTCATGTTTCGTGATGCGAATGCCGAGCTGTTCCAGAGCATTCACGTGCGTTTCTATAGAACGCGCACCGATCGCACATCCGCCGGGATGGCCGAGAACAAATCGCTCGCACCGAGCAGAAAGCGCCCCAAACAGGAGAACCGACATGCGAACTCGTCGTGTTTCATCGAGAGAGAGGCGCTCGGGCGAGAGCGTCTTCGCCTCTATACGGAGAGTTCGTTCATTGAGCCACGTTACTTCGGCACCAAGACTCTTTATAATTTCGAGGAGACGAAATACATCCTCTATCCGAGGCACGTTGTGAAGAACACACGGCTCCTCTGTAAGAAGAGTCGCGACGATAAGAGGGGCGGCGGCGTTCTTCGAGCCGCGCACTTCAATTTCTCCCGAGAGAGTTTTTCCGCCTTCAATGCGAAATATCGATTCGCTCATGAGCCGAGTATAGACAAGAAACCCCTTTCTTTCAAGGAGAGGACGCCCCTTCCTCCCCCGTAAAAACTTCCGAGAAAAACTGTCTCGAGAAACATTTCTGAGGAGAGTCTTAGGAGAGAAATGATTTTCTGTGGCGTTTCCGATGAAAGGAAATTGCGAATCGATGCGCCTCAGCATTCGCAAGAAGCATCGATTTCCCGAAACGCTCCTTTTCTTCGCCGCCCAAAATTTCTTTCGGTTTGTGATGCGCATCTTTGAGAACCGAAAAAACAGGAATCGAGAGATCCCGATCGCGAAGAATTGCTTCCGCAACATGACGCTGCACATCCGATCCATCGACTACAAGCGCGTCAGGGAAGGTCCATTCCGAATGCGCGAGCCGGCGGCGAAGCAATTCTTCGAGCGCGACGAGATCATTGCCTTTCGCCTCGCCTCGAAGAATAAATTTTCGATAACTCGCGGGATCAGTGTGGCCGTTTTGCACCACGGTCATCACACCGACCGTGTGTGAGCCGCCAAGATACGCCACATCATACGCTTCGATCCGAAATGCATTGCCCGACAAACGTTCCTCGCGATCACGCACAACGAGGGCGACATCTCGAATATGATTCAGGGAAAAGAGCGTTTTCTTTATGTTCGCTGCTCGTTCAAAATCAAGATCCGACGCTGCGCTCGCCATTTCTTTCTCGAGAAGACGAACGAGCGAACGCTTCTTCCCCGAGAAAAAGAGGCGAATATGGCGTATCGTTTTCGCATACTCTTTTGCCGAAATGGCACCCGCACAAACGCCAGGACACAATCCGATCTGCGCATTGAAACAGGGTTTTGGCGGGAGAGGCACAAGCCCGCTCGGCGGCGTGCATGTATCCCGAAACGGAAAAATTTTCCGAATGATGCGCAGGGCTTCGAAAAGTGAACGCCCTGCCGGAAACGGCCCGAACGATGCTTTTACACGAGAGCGAGCCTTCGTTCGTTTTCGTTTTTGACCGTCCTCTTCGGGGAGAGCTGCGGGATTTGAAAGCCGCGCGAACGCTCTTCCTCGCTCGACAAGAACCCGCGGAAACGCCTCATCGGTAATAACAACCATGTTCCAGCTCTTGTCATCTTTAACGTCGGTATTATAGGGAGGCTGATGACGTTTGATAAGTTCGGATTCGAGGAGGAGCGCTTCCAACCTGAATCAGTTTTTTGAAATTCTATCGACGATGCCATGGCGATCATGCGCTCGATTTTCGGCCCGCGTGTCAGAAAAATATCGCGAGAGAAATAGCTGCGAACACGATCGCGAAGCGACGTCGCCTTCCCGATATAGAGAACGTTTTTGTTGTCGTCGAGAAAAAAATACACACCCGGCTCATCCGGGAGCGTTCGAAAAAATGTGGATTCAAAGACACTCGAATTCATAGAAGAAGGAGGTGGAAGCACAGCGGACACTTTCAGCTTTCGGCATTTCCATTGTTTCAGAAGCGAACCTATTCTGATCTTATACCAAATTAACTTAATTCCTCACACATTCAATATCCCGTATCCACTGAAATCACACTGCACCCCGCAAAGCTTTCGGATGTTTCAAGATTCACTCGCATCGCTTGGATTTGAGGATTATGGGTTGTTATTGTACCGGAGATTTGGTTAAGTTGGTATTACTCTTTTCGAAACTTCTTGAAAGAGAAGCCCTTCTCTCCCGAAGGGGTATTGGTACAATCCTGGAACCAGTAGCTGGGTTGAGTACACCGGGGCTTGTAGTGGGACACAGAATGGAAACTGGTGCCAGGGACCTGTCACGGCAACAGTGACTCATGCGAATATTGATACAACGAGTGCACAGACACCCGTTACCTTTGTCGGGATGACCTGCTCTGTACAAACCGGTGCCTGGAAGTGTGGGTGTCGGGATACCACCTGTTCCTCCTTCTTGTGGCAGGTGCAGGGAGCGGGGAGGTAGGGGGTGAGCTCGTCTCTATTGGCAGAGAATTCTTTGAGAGATTCATTTTTACTCCGTTCTTGAGAGACATGTCTCAAGCGAACCACCCTCATACCCGCGAGTGAAGGCGCTGACTCGTTCTTCCGAAGAGCCATGTGTCCAGGTTTCGGGATTCGTATATCCCTGCGCTTTCTCCTGGATCCGATCGTCTCCGACCGCGGCTGCCGCGTCCATCGCCTCGGAAATTTCGTTGGGCTCAAACACGGATTTGTCTTTGAGCGAATGTGCCCAGACTCCCGCAAGACAATCAGCCTGTAGCTCCATCCTCACCGATTCTTCATTGGTCCGTGCAGCCGTTTTCAGTTTTCCTAAAATATTTTGTACGTGGTGACCTCCCTCGTGAGCAATGACATACGCCTGTGCAACATCGCCGCCCTTCGCTCCGAGTTTCTGAGTCAAAACATCAAAAAATGTTTCATCGAGATAGAGAGTGGAGTCCAGAGGACAATAGTGAGGACCAATACTCGACGTAGCACCTCCGCACGAAGACGGGGTTTGATCACGAAATAAGACAAGCCTTGGCGGCACATATTGCTTTCCGATCTTTTCAAACGCCGACCGCCACACTTCGTCGTTCGAACCGAGTACCGTCGAAGCGAATCGTTCGTACGAATCCTCCCCTTCATAGTCCACATGGTTGCGCGAAACATTCGAGGAAGACATTTCCGGGAGAAGCTGTATCGCCCGGTCCAGCGTCTCCGGAAGCGAATTTCCCAAGAGAAGATTTATCCCTACAAACAGTGCGATTCCAGTGAGACCGATTCCGCTCACGCCGGAAACCATGCCCCGGCGATCTTCCACGCTGCCGCGAGCCGAAATTTTATCCCAGAATGCCATAGGTGATTTGATAGCGAGAAAAGCAAAAAGTCGAGAGAAAAAGGGTTCATCATAATGAGGGGGCGCGAAGAATACTGACGATTGGAAAGAGTGAATGGTGCAAGAAAAAAGAAGTGTCATTATCATAAAGGATATTCGGCAACTCAAAAAGAAAAACCGAATTGGAAGTGCTCTGCGAGATGGGATGGAGAAAGGGAGAACGGAATTTCGGAAATTGAATTACCGGAGGTCTTTTTCGCCAGGGTGAGAAAATTCTCGGAGATAACTCTCGTTCAGAAAAGCTTGTCATGTTGCCAAGCAGATGCTCTCCTCTGAGGGCACAAAGGGACAAGAAGGCAAAAGTTTCATTTTTCCTTCTTGAGAACACGCTTCAGATAGACCCCGGTATGAGATCGCGGATTCGCGGCCACTTGCTCAGGAGTCCCTTTCGCAACAAGCATTCCGCCGCCCGCACCACCTTCCGGACCAATATCGAGAAGGTAGTCCGAATTTTTCAAAATATCAATATTGTGTTCGATAAGGACAACGGTGTTCCCTTTCTCAACCAAACGCTCGAGAATTTCGATGAGCTTTTTCACATCGTCATAATGAAGTCCGACGGTGGGCTCGTCGAGGAGATACATGGTTCGGTGAAGATCGGGCCGATAGAGTTCGCTTGCGATTTTCACGCGCTGCGCCTCGCCTCCCGAGAGCGTCGTCGCCGACTGGCCGAGTTCCAAATAGCCAAGTCCAACATCGAGAAGGGTCTTGAGGCGATCAGCAATTGCCGGAATATCTTTAAAAAATTCAAACGCTTCTTCCGCCGTCATGCGGAGCACTTCCGAAATGTTTTTGTTTTTGTATTCGATTTCGAGCGTCTCTTTCGTAAAGCGCTTCCCGCCGCAGACATCACAGAGAACATAGACGGTCGGAAGAAAGTGCATCTCGACTGCGATCTCGCCGTTTCCTTC
This sequence comes from Candidatus Moraniibacteriota bacterium, assembly GCA_016699975.1. GTDB lineage: Bacteria > Patescibacteriota > Minisyncoccia > Moranbacterales > UBA1568. The sequence continues at coordinate 14,661 of CP064994.1, forward strand.
GCAGGCCTCGCACCGCCCACCACGCACATTAAATGAGAATCGCCCCGGCTTCCACCCACGAAGACGCGCTTCCGATGTCATTGCAAACATATCGCGAATATGCGTCCACATACCCGTATAGGTTGCCGGATTCGAACGAGGCGTTCTGCCAATCGGAGACTGATCAATCAAGACCGCACGCGACAAATATTCGGTTCCCGAAAACGAAGTGCAATTGATCACCTTCGGACTCTTGTATCGGCGATCCAGTCGCGCCTGCAGATTTTTGTACAGTATTTCGTACAAAAAGGTAGATTTCCCTGATCCCGAAACTCCGGTAATCCCGACCATCCGTCCGAGCGGAATATCGGCATCGAGGTTGGTAATGTTAAACGCTTTTCCTCCCCGAATTTTGATCGCTCCTTTTTCTTTCGTGCGGCGACGCAGAGGAAGGGGGATAAACGATTCGCCGCGCAAATACGAAAGCGTGCGCGAGCCCGACGTATTTTTCTTCGCGGTAAGGAGTTCTTCCAAAAATCCAGACACAACGACGGATCCGCCGTGAACTCCGGCAGCGGGTCCGATATCAACAATATAGTCCGCAGAAAAGAGCGTGTCTTCATCATGCTCCACGACAAGAATCGTATTCCCAAGATTGCGAAGTTCGAGAAGCGTTTTGATGAGGCGATCGTTGTCACGCGGGTGAAGTCCGATCGTTGGTTCATCAAGAACATAGAGCGCTCCGACAAGCCGACTCCCGAGTTGTGAAGCGAGCCGAATACGCTGCGACTCCCCGCCCGAAAGGGTGTTCGCGCGCCGGTCGAGCGAGAGATAATCGAGTCCCACATCGAGAAGAAAAGCGAGTCGCGCACCAATCTCTCGAAGCACTACCGAAGCAATCGCGCGTTCCCGATCGGTCAAGTGCGCCGTATCAAGAAATTGTTTCGCTTCACCGATCACCATACTCGAAAACTGCACGATATTTTTGTCGGCTACTTTCACATGAAGCGCCTCTTCGCGAAGACGACTCCCCTTGCAGAGAGGACACGGCTCCGATCCGAAAAAATGTTTCGTTCCGAGTCCGTTACAGTCCGGACACGCCCCGAAAGGCGAATTGAAAGAGAAGAGCCGTGGCTCTACTTCCGGATACGAAAAGCCATCGTACGGACACGAATATTTGGAAGAGAGAAGCTTCTCTTCAGAGCCGACCACAATTTTTACAAGTCCTTCAGTTTCTTCAAGAGAACGCTCCACTGCTTCCCGCAAACGCATCCCGGCGTCGGCACTCCAGATCGCACTCTTCATTTCCGAAACGGGAATCGTATCAACGAGCATATCGATATCGTGCGTCTTGTACTTTGAGAGCACCACTCGCTCACGAAGACTTTTCATTTCGCCGTCGATCCGTGCTTCGGAAAATCCTTTTCCGAGATAGTCGTAGAGAAGCTGATAGTACTCGCCCTTTCGACCGCGCACGACGGGCGCAAAAATTCGAAGCGCCGCATTCGGTTCGGCATGCGTCGCGCGCTCCGTGATGAAACCAATCATTTCATCTGTCGAGAGCTTAGAAATTTCCCGTCCGCACGTGAGGCAGTGAGGGCGGCCAATGCGCGCATACAAGACACGCAAGTAGTCATAGATTTCGGTGACGGTCGCTACAGTCGAACGCGGATTCGACGAGCGCGATTTTTGGTCGATGGATATGGCAGGCGAGAGACCCTCGATTTCATCGACATCCGGCTTTTGCATTTGATTCAAAAATTGACGTGCATACGCCGAAAGCGACTCGACATATCGTCGCTGCCCTTCTGCAAAGATGGTATCGAAGGCGAGTGACGATTTTCCGGATCCTGAGAGTCCCGTAAAGGCGGTCATTTTTCCGCGCGGGATCGATACCGTAACATTCTTCAAATTGTGCGTCCGCGCCCCTTTCACCGTAATCCATTCTTGCGGGGAGTGAGGTTCGTTTCGTTTGTGCGCCATAAATAAGTGCGATGGAATCTCTTGACGAAAGAGAATCAGTATATCGTGAAACTCGCCTCAGATCAACTCGCAGAAATTCACCAACAAAAAGAGAGGAAAGAGGAGAGACGAAGCTGCTTCCCTCTCGAAAAAGAAGGCGGCTGAGCGCCGCCTTCTTTTTATTCACTGTTCACTTCTCTTATTGAAGAGAGAATGAGACACACGCTTGTCTCGAGAATCCTGATTATTCTTTTTCAAGTGAACGCGCTTTAGGTTGTTCCGGGGCGCCCATTTCGATCGGAGCATCGAACGCTGCCTTCAACTCGGCGCGCGCACGGTCAACAGATGTTTTAAATTCTTCAAGTGCTTTTTGAAACGCGGTTCTCTGAGCTTCGGCGAGCGCTTTTACTCGAGCTCCCACCGTAAGAGAAGCGGCACGATCATCGCGCGTCGCGTTTCGCGCCACATCAAGACTTGATCGCAATTGATCGCGAACCTCTTTTGCCGGCACTCCAGATTCACAGTCGCGACGCGCTGCTAAGAAAGCCTGTTCGGAAGCAGACTGAAACCGAGCAACACTTCCTTCCATCGTCATCTTTTGGAACCGATCGCGGCATCGACGCCCGTTCGAAAAGTCTTCTTTTCAGCATCCACAGCACTCGTTCTCTTTGCTATTGCGTCTTCAACTGCCAATCTGAAGGCATTCACGGCATCACTCTTCTTGGGATCATCTCCGGCTTTCTCCAAGAGTGTGCGATACATTTCCTCACGCTTCTCCTGCCGCTGTGTCCGAAGACCAGCAAGTTTCTCATCACGTTCGGATCGCTTTTCATCAAAAACAGTGAGTCGCTTTTCTTTTCGTTCGAGCATTTTTTTCACACGTTCACTGAGGCGATCGCTCGTTTTTGCTCCTCGTTCCAAGAGCTTTGCGCACAGCTTCTCTGTCTGTTCCTCACTCTCTTCTTCTTCTTTTTCGACACGCTCGGTTGAGAAATTTTCTTTTCGCTCACGATCTTCCTTTTGTGATTCGAACAACTTCTTCCGCTCTTCTCGCTCTTTTTCTCGCGCATCTTTCAAGGCTTCCTCGCGCTTCTTTTCCATCCGGTCCTCATTTTCTTGTTCTCTCTCCTTTGCTTCTTCTCCCTCGTTCTCGTCTTCGTGCGTCTCCTCGGCCGAATCTTCACGCTCGGCGCCATCATCCTCCCCTCGCACAGGAACAACTGAGGTGAAGAGGAATCCCGTGGCAGAGAAGATTCCAATCATCACAAGACGCTTACAAAGATTTTTCGTCATAGGTGTTATTTATATCATGAATTGTTTCGACATTTTCTTGAGCCGCTTCCGACTCCCCTTCTGCTTCTTCATCGAGAATATTTTTTCCGGAATCTCCCTCAAGAATGTTATCTGCGATGGCGTCCGGCGTCTCAGGGACCGGCGCTGGTTTTTCCGGTCGAGACACAGAAGAAGTGTCAGAGCGTGGAGGAACTCGACGATCATCATTCTCATCGCGCACAGAAAACGACCGATAAAGAAAAACAAACGCGAGTACTAAAAAGAATACTCCAATAAACACTACAATTTTTTGTTTTTCGGTCATAGGTTGCGAAAGATAAAAATATATCGTGTTTCAACATGCAAATACATTCTAACACACTTGTTTACAATGAAAGAAAAAACCACCCAGAGAAGGCCAGGTGGTTTTCTTGAAACTCATTTCAAAAAAGAGGAGTCAAACAATAGAGAGTGAGAAAATTTTTTGAATGAGATGAGAAGAGGAAAAAAATAAAAATGAGGAAGGAATGCTCAAAATATATTCCACTCCGATATGAACCATTGAGTGAAAGGCCAAGGAGGCCACGACAAGGGAAGACAAAATTTGAGGCACGTTCTTGTTCGAAGAGCGCTCCTCAAACAAGACGTCGGGTCAAGAGAGCTTCTGAAAGAGCGCGACGAATACTTAGCGTGCTCGCCGATGAAACGGTCGTGACGAACGAGGCTTCGAAGCCGGACGATCGGAAGAACGCGTCAGACGAAATCCGGAGAATTCTTCTACAAAGGTAAGCGCATATCCGATATTTGCACCGCGACCCGTGCGCCCGATCCGGTGTACATAATCTTCGTAGGTCATTGGCAAATCATAGTTGATGACATGGGTGATGCCATCGATATCGAGACCCCGAGCGGCGACATCGGTCGCGACGAGAACTCGAAGATGATCTTCCCGAAAGCGTTCGAGAGAGCGACGACGTTCGGCCTGAGAAAGATCACCATGAATCGCGCCTGCCTTGAATCCCCGTTCGAAGAGCGAGCGCGCAAGACGATCCGCGCCGCGCTTCGTCTTGCTGAAGACGAGCACTTTTCGAAATTCTTCTTTGAGAAGAAGTTCATGGAGCGTCTCTATTTTTTCTTCGACCGTTTTTATAGACACGATATCTTGATGAACGTTTTCACTCGTCGCGCGCGTTTTGACGAAAATCGTGATGGGATTCTCGAGAAAAGTCTTCGCCAAATCACGCACAGCCCCTTCGAGCGTTGCCGAAAAAAAGAGCGACTGGCGATCTTTCCGAACCAAAGAAAGGAGGTACTTCATGTCTTTGACGAATCCCATATCGAGCATGCGATCGACTTCGTCGAGAACAACGGTATTCACAACCGAGAGATCAAGGAGTTTTCGTTCCACCAAGTCGTTTACTCGCCCGGGCGTGCCAAAAATAAAATTGGGACGTGCACGAAGATCGCGGACTTGAAGTCGCATATGCGCACCGCCGATGATGAGCGCGGAAGCGAGTCCCGACCCTTTCGAGAACTCCGTAAACTCTTCTTGAATCTGAAGCGCCAGTTCGCGTGTCGGCACCAGTACCAGAACAAATTCTTTTTTTGGTGCATGGAAAACTTTATTGATGAGCGGTATAAGAAAAGCAGCGGTCTTCCCGGTGCCGGTATTTGCAATGCCAATCACATCGCGTCCATTCAGAACGTGGGGAATGGCGCCGTCTTGAATAGGCGTCGGGTCCGTAAAGTTTCGCGCGGCGATGTTTCGTTTCAACTTTTCGTGAAGCGGAAAGTCGGCGAAATGAAATTCTGGAACAAACGGTTTTTCAGAAGCGGGTGCCGCCCGTTTCACAAATTGCGTCACATCAAGCTCTTTTCCGCGTGTGCGCGAAACAGAAGTGTTTCTGCTGCGGGAAAATCCCGTTCGGCCTCCTCTTTGGGCACTCGTTGATCCCGAATGTCGCTGGTACATAAATTCATGAAAAAAGAAAAAAGATCCTCAAAAGGATCTTCTCGTTTCTCTACACGAAAAATTCCCTCCAAGAGACGTTCCCACATTAAAGCAGAAACCGGTTCTCGTGTCAACAGGGTATTCCCGGGCGAGAGAATGAGACGGAACACGAACAAAAACCGCTCGTCTGCCCTTTCTTCTTCGAGAGCATTGCTGCTTCAGGAAATAAGAGAAAGGAAGGCCGACTCATGTTCATAGTACTCACGCTCTTTCTTGAGCGGAATCACTCGAAGAATTCAATGAACACTGCGTCGAGAGAATGTGCTTCACGCGATCGAGACTCACATCGTCGAGAATGGAGAGCGACGAGACGCGTTCGTTTTTTTCGGCAAGCGCCGCAACAAGCGCCTTCACGTGCTCAGGATCGACTTCATCGGCGCGCGACACGAACACCCACTCGGGTTTTTTGAGAAGTGCCGGGTTATATTTGCGAAGCTCTTCGCGAACACTCATATAATCAGCGATCGGGTCATCACTTTCCGCCGACACCAAATGAAACAAAACACGCGTTCGCTCAATGTGACGTAAAAACTTGTGTCCCAGTCCCTTTCCTTCAGCTGCCCCTTCGATGAGGCCGGGAATATCCGCGAGAATGACATCAAAATACCCGCCCAGATTGGGCTCAAGCGTCGTGAAGCGATAATTCCCCACCTTGCTCGAGGCACTGGTGAGCACATTGAGGAGACTCGACTTTCCAGCATTTGGGACTCCAATAAGCCCACATCGGCAATCATTTTGAGTTCGAGGCGAAGCTCCCACGTTTCCCCCGGGAGTCCGGGAAGCGCTTTTTCGGGAGTTGTATTACGACTTGAACGGAAGCGAGCATTCCCAAACCCGCCTTTCCCTCCTCGTGCAACCACAATGCGCTGCCCAACGGACACCATCTCCACCGTCTGTCCGTTCGTCACATTATGCGCCACGGTGCCAATCGGCACCCGCACTACCATATCTTCGCCTCCCCCACCAGTACGAGTATTTTGTTCGCCGGGCCCTCCATCTTTCGCACGAATTTCCTTGACGGAGCGAAATACCCGAAGCGCGCCAAGATCATTCACGCCGCATAGAACCACATCCCCTCCTTTTCCGCCGTCACCTCCTGTCGGCCCTTCGGTCATCATGGTGCGCGCAAACCGTACGACACCATCGCCGCCTCTTCCCGCCTTCACAGTAATGGTGACATCGTCTATTAACATAGGGAGCATTTGAAAAGGTCTGAATCAAGGTCACGAAAAATCGAGGGGGCGAGATTGAGGGTAAGCTATAACGAATCGCTCAAATGCTGGGAAGAAAAAGGAGAAATGTACGATCAGGAAATTTTTTGAGATATATTTGAAACCTCTCTCTTTTGGGTTCCAGTATCGCCAGAGGACGCGGTCAATCTACAAAAGGAACCGCTTCGGAGAACTCTTACGGTACCTTGATTCTCTGAAAAAGAAAAGCCTTGGCTTTCCTGGCTCTCCCCTTGTGTCTCAAATACAAGAGAAACCTCGCTGCAGTTCCCCACAAGGCAAAGAGGAAATATCTGCCTCTTCTCAAGAAAAATCAAAGTAATCTACCTGCCACTTCAACAGAGAGGAAAAGAGAAAGGGGAGAAAAAGTTTATCCAAAAGAATTTTTCGATGTCACAAGAAAACGGAGAAACCGGGAAAGTCGTTGCCCTTTGGAAGAACGTACCAAAGTCACTCGCCTCATCTCTCCCCTCTCTCTTTCCTTTTTGAGGAACGGGGAATATTACTGTCCTTTCTTACAAAAAGCAACGATTGGCGATCAGAAAAAACCTCAAGAAGATAAAGAGGGAATGCTATACTGAAAGAAGTGATGGCACTCATTCGAAAAATAAGAACAAGATTCCTATGTCACTTTCCGAATCTTCAAAAACAATATCGCCGCTCACGCTCACGACACTTTCGCCGGAAGAAACACTTTCGAAACTCGGCTCTTCGTGGGGAGGACTCCCAACCGAAGAAGCCGAAGCGCGTCTTGTCACGTGGGGAAAGAATGAACTCAAAAAAGAGCATCGCCTTCGCTGGAGTGAGATTCTTCTCCATCAGTTTACTGATATCCTCATTTGGATTCTCCTCACGGCCGCGTTTTTCTCACTCATCTTCGGTGAATTTCGTGACACCACTATTATTCTCATAATCGTGTCCGTGAACGCCTTGATCGGATTCGTACAAGAATATAAAGCCGAGCGCATCCTGGACCGACTGCGCGAACTCGAAACCGATCGCGCGATTGTTATCCGAGACGGACAACGAAGCGAAATCAATTCGCGCGAACTGGTGCCAGGCGATATGATCGCTCTTGATGCCGGAACAACGGCGCCCGCCGATGTACGACTCCTCGAGAGTTTTTCACTCAAGGTAAACACGATTCTTTTTACAGGTGAAGCTCATCCTCGCAAGAAAAACGCGCTTCCCCTTTCTGAAATGCCCGCCTCTCTTCCTGATGCCGAAAATATTATTCTCTCCGGAGAATCGGTAACGACAGGAGAAGCGCGCGGAGTTGTCATTGCGACCGGAAGCGCAACCGAGCTCGGCCACCTTGCCACCATGACTGCGCGCATCGAAGAAGAACCGACTCCGCTTCAGAAAAAAATGAGCCGCCTCGGAAAAGCAATCGCACTTCTCTCGCTCGTGATCGGCATTGCCGTGATAGCAATCGGGCGAAACGGCGGCCTCTCGTGGTACGACAACTTTCTCTTGGCGCTCGCCCTTGCTGTCTCGATCGTGCCTGAGGGGCTTCCGGCCGCCATCTCGATCGCCTTTGCACTCGGCATGAAGCGACTCCTCAAGTTTCGCATTCTCGCGAAAAAATTGAACGCCGTCGAAACACTCGGGTCCGTGACGACCATCTGTACAGATAAAACCGGCACTATCACAAAAGGAGAGCTCACCGTTACCCATATTATTCTCGGACACGACCTCTACGACGTAAGCGGCGAAGGCTACGAACCGCGTGGCGGATTTTTTCGAAACGGAAAAGCCGTAAGTCCCGCAAGTATTCTCGGCGCCGAAACGCTCTTCAAGATCGGGGTCCTGGCAAACAGCGCGAGCCTCATCACGCGGGATGATCGTGTGGAAGTGGTCGGCGACAGTACCGAGGGCGCCATCCTCGTCGCTTCGCGAAAGTACCATCCGGATCCCGACTTTTTCCGCATCGGAGAAACAAAAATTTTTGAACATCCTTTCTCCTCGGAACGCATGCGCATGAGCGCGCTCTTCCAAAATTCCGGTGTGACATCGTACGTGAAAGGCTCCCCGGACGTTCTCCTCGCGCGCGCCACAAAGCAACTAAAGAACGGGCGCGAAGTTCCCTTTCCAGAAACGGACCGAAACAAAACAAAAGCGCTCTACGATGAACTCTCCGCAAAAGCGCTTCGGGTTCTCGCTTTCGGGTACCGCACGCTCACGACGCTTCCAGAATCCGAACGAGCAGACGCCATGGAGCGCGACATTGTCTGGGTCGGGATGATGGCCATGGTCGACCCGCCACGTCCAGGCGTTCGAGATGCCATTCTCGAGTGCCGCGATCGCGGCCTTCGCGTCGTCATGATCACAGGAGACTACGAAGTGACCGCTGCTGCAATCGCGAAAAACATCGCTCTCATCGATGAAAGTCGTCCGTACAAAATCGTGAACGGGAAAGATCTCGCGACCCTTTCGGACGACGAACTCTTTTCGCAGATTCAAGAGAAAGATGCGGTCTTCGCGCGAATCACTCCCGAACAAAAACTGCGTATCGCAACCGTCCTTAAGGATCGCGGCGAAACAATTGCCATGACGGGCGATGGAGTGAACGACGCCCCTGCCCTCAAGAAAGCCGATATCGGCGTCGCGATGGGAATAACAGGAACGGACGTTTCAAAAGAAGCGGCGGACATGATCCTTCTCGACGATAATTTTTCGAACATCGTCTATGGTATTCGCGAGGGCCGCACCATTTTTTCCAATCTCAAAAAATTTGTTCATTACGTTTTCACCTCGAATGTGAGTGAGCTCTTTACCGTGCTCCTCGGATTCGCGCTCGGTATTCCCGCCCCTATTCTCGCGGTTCAAATTCTCGCAATCGACCTCGGCACCGACGTCTTCCCCTCGCTCGCACTCGGTGTCGAACCCGAAGAACCTCACTCGTCAAAACAAGGGAGCGCCGAAAATACCGCTTCCGTCATTGATAGAGAGGGCGTGGGTCGACTCCTTCGATTCGGACTCCTCATGGCACTTGGCGCTGTGACCGCCTTTCTCCTTTCTCTCCTTCGCGGCGGCTGGCAGTGGGGCGACGCAATCGACACACACTCCGCTCTCTATCAGAAATCGACCGCGGCGACCTACACAACACTCGCCCTCACGCAAATGGCAAACCTCTTACAATCACGCTCGGCGACCCTCTCGTTTTTTTCACTCCCCTTCTTTTCGAATCCGTGGATCTGGATCTCCATGACATTCTCGCTCTTTCTCCTCTGGGTGGTGACCTCTTCTCCCCTTCAGTCTCTCCTCTCTCTGCAGACGCCAGACGCACTCGACTGGATGACCGCAATGACGTTTACGGTCCTTATCTTCACCTACGAAGAAATCCGAAAGCGACACGCACTCAAAAAAGCGGGTGTTGGAGAGAAATCTTAATCACAAAAATTCTCAAGCGATGACGAGAGTTGCCCAAATGAAGACACGGAACGCTTGTGAAAAAGAGGAAAAGAAGTGCCTTCGGAACCGATATCAACCCATATGAGGGCAAAAACGATGAAAGATCGCTTTCTGAAAAAAGAAGATGAGCCCGAGAAAACTCATCAAAAAAACATCCGAAATACGGATGTTTTTTATTGGAAGTGTTCACTCGTTTTTTCCTTTCCAAAAAATTCACATTCTTCGAGTATCGTACGCCCACTGGAGGAGCGCTTGCCGTTGTCGCGGGCGACACAAAAAATCTCCAGGACGACAGTGGTATGAAATTTGTGCGAGGTGCCGACGCATCGCTTTCCACCGAGCGATTTGTCGACGATCGTCAGGATGACGACGCCCCGAAAAATACCGAGAGTACCACTGAAACCATCCGCGCGGATCGTCGGGATGAATCCATCCTTTGGCTTGCCAAACCGAAAGCGACTGTCCCGCGAGCATACCGAAAAAATTGAGTGACGGATCGCGCTTCCCGATCGCGAGCTTCGCTTCGCGAAACCAGTCGGGCGGAAATTCCTTCACGCAATCGCGCATGTAGACACCACCAAAAATTCCAAGCCGGAGCATTGCTTTTGGCGAAAGATCTGGAGTAAAGTCCGCGTCAAAGTGTTTCCCCATGGGTTCGGTACGGACATACCGGTATCCGCGCTGCATGCGATCGTGCACCCTTACCCGCTTCCTCTCCATACGCATATTTCACAACCATTTCTGAAGCTTTCCTTACTCATCAATCGATGATTTCGTAGGTAATCATTACCTGAAGATTCTTGTTGCGAGATCCCGGTTCCGGCGTGGGGACGCCTTCCCCGGCATTCGCTTTCATCTGAGCTCCCCCCATTCCCTCAAACGGGAAGGGCGGGTCGGTCGTTTCCGAAATATTCACAAGCTTTCCGATACGAAACTTCCCGGCCTTTGAGAGCGCATCGGCCTTTTGCGAGCCACTTCAATCGCTTTTGTGCGCGCTTCGTTTCGCGCCTTGGTGTCGTCATCCGTTACAAATCGAATATCGGACACACCAGTCGCACCTTTTTCGACAACGCCGGAAAGAAGCGCTCCTGTTTTCTCTCGGTCTCGCACTTTGACCACAAGAGACTGTGTCAACGTATAGCCAATTTTTTTCTGCTCCGGACATATACCACTTGCGCACGAAAGAGCCTCATACCGCGGAGCAAGCGAATATTCCGACGTCTCGAGATCCTTGGCATCAATGCCCTCTCCTTTCAAGAAATTCGAAATCGCGTTCATTTTTTCCGCATTCTCGCGCAACACGTTTTGTGCATCCATCGATCCCTCTGTCACCACCGAAACCGAGAATGTCGCTACTTCGGGCACACCCTCAATCACACTTGAGCCCTCGACCGAAAATGTTCTCGACGGATACTGCTGCGCAACGGACTGCTGTACAGATACCGCATAAAAATAGGTGTAGACCGAAAACGCCGCCGCAAGAAGAAGCCATGAAATCGACCGAATCGAAGGACACCACCGAACACATCCTTTGTGCAATGTCTCGCATTCGCTCTGCTCATTCATATTCATAAAAAAAGAATTATACCAAGAGAATACCTCGCTCCCCCACAGCACATCAATCACTTTCAGTCGTCGCGGTTTTCACGGGCGAGGCGATCGAGTACGCGCTCTCTCCGGACTTTTTGATCTGTGCCTTAAATCGATACGCGGTGTCGGATGCCAAACCATCAACGAACACGATTCCCTCCCCGTCACCGTCAAGCGTGAGCGAAAACACCCGCTTCGTCCACGATTTTTTCTTCTGGTACGAAACCTGAACATTCACCGCTTTGTTTTCGAGATCATTGCTCACAATGCGAAGTTTCACCGAGTTATCGGTAATATTGGTAATCTTCGAAATTTGCGGTTTATGCTTGGATCCCTTGGTGGTTACTTTGGCCTCACCCGAAAACGGCGTGTAAGAATCGCCCGATGTCCCACGCTCTTTCATTTTCACTTTGAACGAATACGGCGTTGAGGAATCGAGATCGCGAATCTGTATGGTAGTAGTTCCCTTTTTCTTCCCGAGTTTCGCATCGAATGTCTTTTGCGAATTCGAATCGTCAGCAGTATTCGAAACCGTCACTTTGAGAGAGACTTCTTTTCCTTTGAGACCCGAACATCCGACTTTCATTTTGACCGCGGTCTCTTTTATTTTTTTCACACTCAAAGATGGCGTGCAGAGTTCATCCGCAGCAAAAGAGCTCGGGGCACCGAAAAAGATGCCACCTGCAACAAGCATCGCGATCGAACACATTCGAAATATCTTTTTTCTCATACGGGTTTCTTAAAAGTAAGAACATAGTACCACACTCGCCCTGCATAAGAATAGGAAGGCCACACAAATTGACGGTACCCCGCTTAAATCGACACACCTGAATCGCTCAAAAACATTGAGAGAGCAGTGCCCCGCTTGAAAATTCGCCAGACCAGACTATATAGAGTTGACGACTGAATTAATCTTTTTGAATTTATAACTTTCACAGTTTGGCGATAAGCTAAAATAGGTTTTTCAACTTTTCCGGAGAGAGACGATGGAAGAATCATTAGAGCAAATTTACAAATTCTACGAGGATTTGTTCAACAACCCTACCCGCAGGAGCGACAGAGGAAGTGAGCATGGCCGAGCTGATCAAGCTCGGAAATTCCGAATTAACGGCCAACGTGAGTACTCTCAGATACTCAAGGATAATAGAACTGATCGAGCAAACTTTGTCATAACCTAATGGGAGATTCCCTATAGATATAAATAATGGGAAAGGCAAAACACAATTGTTTTGCCTTTTTATTATTGTGACTTCTGAGGCTCTAGAATGTAGAATGAGGACTCTTTACAATTTACAAGTTAAAAAAAGACTCTATTTTCTTCCCTGACAATACTTAAAATTCTTTCCCCCTCTCATTTTCACTCAAATCTCAAACTGTCCAGAAGATGATCAAAGCTCTCGCTCTCGATTTTCTTAAGGTCATCTTGAGTATACTGAGCCCTCTCCTCTGGTCTGACATAATGTTGCTTGTAGAGAACAAGAGATTTTTCCTTCGCAAGAGGAATATTCACTTCCATCCACTTTGAATACGGGTCTGGAGTATTCTCTCCGAAAGAAATGAAAGCCGAACGACCTCCAATGGTTTTCTTCAATGTAAATCGAAAATTTATTGTAGGCAGTATAAAGAGGTCTATTTGAGTAGAACTTGCAGTCGGATAGGATATCCCACCGAGTGAAGACAGAGATGCTTTGGGAAATCCAGGAAAGTTTCCTGGATTAATATACTCATCAAAAACTTTTTTCATTTCTTCATATTTCATATTTTTGAGCATCTCCCAATTGAAGTCGAGATATTGCCCTGAAAGTTCCGGGTTTTCTTTGATGTTTCCAAAATAATTTGTGGCGAAAAACTCCCTCAACTCCTCTTCCGTCATCTCTCTTTCTCCAGAATTTCTTGTTTCTACAAAGTAGGTATCGGGAACTTCAAAGGAGAAGGTGATTTGCCCATCGTGGATGGTCACTTTTTTGTACGGACCTTCAATATCTTTAACGCCCGTGATTTTACTTTCAGGAAGCACTTTGTTGTAGCGTTCGAATTCCGCTTGCGAGAAAGTGCTGCTTGAGGAGATTCTTGTACAGATTCGGCACGATTCACTGCTTGTGAAGCGCTCTGTTCTTTTCTGCGTTCGTATCGGAAGAGTACGGTGAGCAGTATTCCTCCAGTTACGAAAAGAGCGAAAATCACGATGGCGGTTTTTGTTGGTTTCATAGATTCGAAAAGAAGTGAGTGATTGTTGTTTGAGTTTATGATACGTCTATGATGAGCGTGTAAACAAAAATTTTTTGAGCGGCACTATTCCTTCTTGCTCGTATCATGAAGCCTCTGAGTGGCAAGAAAAAAACTTACGCCTTCCTCATTCACTCGCGTTCGGGTTGGGAATGGCGGAGCAGGAAAAGTGTAAAGAGGTACGGGATAACCGTGACGAGCGAGAAGAGAAACGAGAGAAGAAGAGCATGAAGCATCCATGCCGGACTCGCGAAATGGAGCGCCGTTTCGTGTATCACAGTGAGCGGTTCGGTCACTACTTGCCAGCTATTAAGTCGCAAGAACCGTCCCAAATAGACTCCCACTCCTGAGAGACAAACGCTGAGGAGAAGAAAAAAATCGGAGAGCATGCTCCCCCACATTCGCTCAAGGGTTGCTTTCATCGATACGAGAGAGAGGATTCCGAAAAGTATCCCAGCAGAGGCAAACGATCCCACTAAGAGAAAGTCGTAGAGGAAGAAAATCGAGGAAGCATATTCCCACGGAAGATGGATGAAGTCTGTCACGATATAGGGCGCATTGGGAAAAAAGAAAAACCACACCAAAAGAATCGGCGCATTCCACAAGAAAGAGAGTGGATGCTTTTTCGAAATCCACTCAAAGAAGGAGGCCACAATATATGGAATAGCGGCGAGTCCAAGGTTCCACGTCAAGAAAAAGTATCCGTCGGTTTCCGTTGCAAGCATGCGTATCCCCAAGAGAAGAAACGCGATACTCGAAACGAAGCGAAGAAGCGCGTTCAAAAACGAGAGACGAGAATCCATACGAAGAAAGTCGACAATGGAAATACCATTGTATCACGGCGGGAGAGGAGCAAAAGAAGTTATTCCTTCAGCTCGTAAATATCCGCGAATGGATATGAATCGACTTTGGTATAGCGCTCCAAAAATCGCGGATTATTTTTAAGAAGACGCCAGGTAGAATCACTGTCGGAATAGGAGCGGACGACAATAAATCGCGCATATTCGTCGGGCGTATCAATCGCGCGGCGATAGTATTCCCCGTTCCTCGCGAATAAACCGTTTCATGGGAAGACCAGACGAAAAAATAATGGAATCGTGCGAAGCAGCCGATATGAGAATATATCCGTCGCGCCCTCCTGCGTGCTCGCGAAGCCACGTCGAAACTTCGGTGACATTTTTTTGACTTGATCCCACACGACCGTCGTCGATGGTCACCGCGTCCGCGCTCGAAAATTGAAAGAAGAAGACGAGCGCGAGCGTCCCCACAAGAACAGATCGAATCCCGGCCATTCGCTCCATCAAGAATCCTGCAAATATGGCGACCGACGGCATCATCATGATGCCGTAACGAATATTAAACCACGTGTCTCCCGAAAGCCCCTGAATAAAAAGAACGGAGTGTCCCAAATAGAGCGCGAGAATATTGAAGAAGAGTGGCGCAAAAAGGGCGAGTGAAGCGAAGCGCGCATTTCTCGAAACACGCCGATCAAGAAAGAGAAGAATGGTTCCGACAAATCCGAGCGCGAGGACCCACGCATTGGTATTATACGCGAGCGCATAGAAATACATCTTGGCTGATAAGAACCAATCACCTTTTGTCGGAAGCATGCCCGCAGACTGAAGATCCTGTTGCTGCGTGTGTGCGGAATAGGGGCCAAACGCGAAAAAGAGTGGGTCGCCAAAAATGAGGAGATTCCACAACAGCCACAGAAAGACACCGAATCCACCGAGCGTCGCGAACAAAATGAACCGCCCTTCCGCCTTCCGGTATCCGCCCTCCTTGAAACTCGAGAAAAAAATCATGAGGGAAGAAAAGAAGAGAAGAAACCATCCGTCGTAGCGCACAAGGGTCGCAAGCATCACAAAGAACGACGACAGAATGAGAAATGACAAAATGCCACGCGTGTAGAAGAGAAGAAGAAAATATGCGGCGGCAGTCATCGTTCCCAAAAGAACAAGTTCGGTCATCGCGGTCGACTGAAGATAGAGGATATTGATGTTCGCCGCAAAGAGGAAAACGCCCGTCAATCGGCCGACCCTCCCGACGCCAAGCTCCTTCAGGAAAAGATGAATAAGGACACCCGTCCCCACAAAAGAAATCATGGACCACAAGGCGCCCGCGAGTCCCGAGTGCCACATGAAATCATTCCACACCGTGAGCGTCATAAGGAGATGCGTAAGCGGAAGCCACACGCTTCCAAGTTGAGCAAATCCGGGGCTCAGTCCCTCGACGACGCGCCGCCCGATATCAAGATGGGAACGCGCATCGTTGTACGCAAGGCCGAGGCCGTTTTGATAATAGAAAACGAAGGCGATGACGGAGATGATCGACAAGACAAGAGAAAGAATCGAAACCTCGTATCGATCGAGAATCATTTTGAGTCGCCCGAAAAAGCGAGGGGTGATATTTTCTTCCATATGAAAAGAATTGGAGGGTGAAATATTCATACGCGTCTCGAAGGAAAAGAAGATTCACGAAGCAGTGCGTATAGAAAGAGGAACGCACTCACGACAACAAAAATGAAAAGTGAAACGCCATACGGTATCGCTCCGAAGAATCGGTGGAGCACACTTCGATAAAGAAAGGCGGTGGACGTGTTTTGTTCCAAAGCTTGCCAGTTCCTCATCACGGTATACTTTTGTTCCTTTCCTGAGAGCGCTTCAAGTTCCAAGACCTGCACTTTTGGCGGATTGGCGATCGACGTAATAGCGCCGAGCGTATTCACCGAAAGAGAGAACGAGAAGAGCAAAAAGAACGCGGCCAGAAAAATGAACGATCGCTTCCTTGATTCGAGCGCAATGGCGATTCCAATCGAGAGCATCGCATACGCCGGGATAAGGTAGCGCGATCCGAATGCCCATCCGCCCCACGGATCGCTCCACAATGAGTAGAGAAGAAACGTGAGCAAAGAAGTCCCCAAGAGAACGCGAAGTATTCCATACTCTTTGCGCACAAACAGCACGGCAAAACCAAAGAAGCCCAAGAAAATAACCGGCGTAAACCACAGCGCTCCGCGATCCGGACTTGTCAGATGGATCAGAAATCCATTGAGGAGCGCTCTCGTTTGAAAAAATCCGACAGCCGTTTTCTCCGACGCTTCTCGTTCAAGTCGATCGCGCGGAATTTGGTTCGGGTCCGTCGAAAGCGGAGAGCCGTCGGAAGAGATTGCAACAACCGAAGGAAGTGTTCCCGATAACGTGAATGGATTCCCGTTTGCGAGGGAGTTGTACCACAAAAAAAAGAGGAGCGGGATCACGGCAAAGAATCCCGAGAACAAAAGGAGGGGTCGGAAGGACACGCGCACACTCTCCGTATCCGAAGTGCGGAAGGAAAGGATTCGAGACAAAGCCCAGAGACCAACCGGCAAAAAGAGAATCGCATTCGGATTGTCGAGCGCGATTCCCGAGACGAGCAGGAAGAACACCAACGCAAGCGACAGAAATCCTCGATTCGAGAGAAGGAGGAGGATAGCACTGAGGAGAAAGAGCACCGAAAAGTGGTGCTGATAGAGCGTCGTTGCGTAAGGAAATGCGGGCGTCGCCAAGAGAAATGTGAGCGCGCCAAGGGACGCGGCATTTTTTCCGGCACCAAGGCGAAGCGCAATCGCGCGGATGAGAAACGCATTGGCAAAAGCCGCAATCGCTACAACGAGAGTGGCACCGACCACGGAGGCACCAAAGAACTTCCCGATCAAATATCCGGGAATAAGGAGGAATGAAAGAAGCGGCGCAAAAAGCGACACGAATTTTCCATCCGGATTCCGCGCAAGGTCCGGTGTTGCAAGCCGCGCAACCGGAAGCGAAAAAAAGAGTGAACGATCCTCAACCACAGAGTAAAGAAGCGCGAACCGCCCACGTTCCGGTGAAAGCTCAAGCGGGCCATGATCTTTCCAAACGGGCGTCACAAGTTCCTGCGCTGTTGGATTTCCCGGAAGCCCGCGCACCGAGAAAAGAAGTGCGATCGCGCACACGAATCCGAACAAAAAGATGGAAAGTCGAGAGTATTTCATACGAATGTAAAAAGCATGTACCAATAATAAGAGAGATTAGAAACCATTTTTCGAAAGCGAATACGAAAGCAGTTTCGTATCACGAGAAAAAAACTCGAGAAACTCTGCTAGCCCTTTCGCGCGATCTGAAGACAGAGTCGAACTCTCAAGAAGAAGTGCCTGAACGAACGAAAAAGCGAGAAATGCGATACAGCGCGACTTTTCGGAAGGTGTCATTGAAAAAGAATCAAGAAACCGTTTGGTAGAATATAGTCCCCATATCGGAAACGCCTCAAGAACAATGCGAGCCACTTCCAATTCCGGATTCGACCGCACGCATAGTTCGAAGTCGAAGACCGAAAGCGTCTCACCTTTCACCGCCATATTCCGCGCGAAAAGATCCCGATGCGTCACAACGAGACGAGACGGGGCAAATACTGCTTGAGACGCGTTCAAAAAGAAGAGTTTTCCGAAGGAGAGAAGCGTTCGAAAAAAACGCGGAAAGAGAACAAGAGAAATTCCCCAATAGATCGGAAAGGTGACGAGCGCGAGAGAAAACGGGCGTCGCGCAAAAGAAGATACCGCGTCATCGGGAATCGCGCGCAGGGAGAGAATAGCGACCCGAAGCGCCTCCTGTTCGAAAGCGATGTCTTTGGAAACCGGCCGCCCGGAGTGAAAAGACCGCGCTATCGTTATACGCCCACCTACCTCTTCGAATGAGAGGAGGCGCGGGAAAAAAACCCGTCGAAATCTCGAGGACTCGAGGACGACAGACATGCCGCCTATATGCGACAGCACATGCGCTTCGTTCCTCAGGTGAAAAAAAGAAAGTGTTCGAAAGCGAAACCGGAGTCGTTTCAAGAGGACCGGTGTTTGTCCATGAAAAAAGATGCCGACCGTTTGTCTCCCATTTTTCTTTTGCTCTTTAAGAAGGCGCCTCGAAGAGGCGGGGAATTCTCGAAATTCCCGCTCTGGAAGTGAAAGAGGAAACAAGAGCTCAAGGGCGCTCCCGATCGCGCCTCGCAGACTTTTTCCAAAAGTGAGTGCTCCGATATTTTTCATACGTCAGTTCTCGTTGATACGATTCTCGATGAAGCTTTTTCAAGTGGCATTCTCAAAACCATGACGGCAGCCACCGCTTCACCGTGGCGCGAAACACAATGGCACTCGTACTGAAAAGTGTTTCACATTCCGAAACAGTGTGCGTGCGATCGACAC
The DNA here is from genome assembly GCA_016699975.1 of Candidatus Moraniibacteriota bacterium. GTDB lineage: Bacteria > Patescibacteriota > Minisyncoccia > Moranbacterales > UBA1568. The sequence continues at coordinate 33,553 of CP064994.1, forward strand.
CAACGCGCGGCACTCTGAAAGGATCAATCCCTGGCTCCACGAATCCGTCATCCATAGAAAGCGCGAGCAAAAATCCAGCATCTCGAAGCGCGCGGCGCACAACTTTTGTTGAACGTCCTCGCGGATACGCGAAGAAGCGAATGGGAACTCCCACTTCCGACTCAAGCATGCGCTTTGCACCAACAGTTTCCTGAGCCACCTGCTTTGAAGATAAGGCCCACATGTCCCGGTGAGTCGCACTGTGGCAACCAATCTCCCAACCTGATTTGGCGAGAAATCGCAACTCCTCCGTACCGAGAAACGCGCGATCAGTTCCGAGTTCGCTCGTGTCGGCATGCGCGCGATCGGCAAGTGGAAAAACACTGGGTGTCACGCCGGAATCGCGAAGAAAATCGAAAACGTCGAGAATATCTCGGTAACCATCATCAAAACACAAGACGAATGAAGGTTCCGTAAAAGGTGCCTCTCCTGAAATGTGTCGCGCGAGTTCGGACAGAGACCGAGGTTTTCGTTTCCGGAGAAGACGAGTAATTTGTTGTTCGAAAGAAGCGCGATCGATACTATACCGCCAAGAATCTTCCGCAATACTGTGATAGGCAAAGACAACGACCCGCGGTTCGGGAATGCGAAAAACACGATCGAAAATTGTGAACATTCGATAGGCGATTCTTCGAAGACCAGAAAAAAGTTTCGTGCGAAATGACATAGTGTCCTTCCTCATTAACGGAGTCGTTTCGAAGTCGTTGAAACGTCCCAGAGTTCTTCGGGCGCGGGCGCAAAGAACGAGCGGATTCGTGTCGTCACAACGACGATCATATACGAGATTGAGCGAATCGGATGGCGAAAAAGAAGCGGCGAAGCAGAAAGGGCCCCACGAAAAAATGCGCTGACAGGAATATACATCTCTTGTTCGACGAGCTCTTTGGGAAATTCCTTCATGAGCGTTTCTTTCCCGCGAGAGAATCGAAAGCTTTGCTTATCATTGTCGGCGCTGGTCGCTGGCACCCGCAAAAAGAGTACCGCGTCTTTCACATACGCGTAGCGAAAATTTCGAGCGATGCAGGAGAGATACGAATATGCGTCCTCCCCCACGCTCTGCGTAAATCGAAACTGAGCGAAGAACCTTCGCGAAAATGCACGGCACGCTCCATGACAGGTATATATGGTCTTCCCGCCCCGTATTGATTCGAAGAGCGTGTTTTTCAGGAGAAATCCTGTCTCGAGAATTCGTTCGAAACGGCCTCGTGCCGACATCGGACGAAGATCAGACGAGGTCAATTCGGCTTTCCCTTCACGAATCGGCCGTGTCAGTTTTTCTAAAAATCGATCGTCATCAATCCGCATATCAGCGTTGACGAGCACGAGAACATCGCTCTTCGTTCGTTCGAGAATCACATTTTGTCCACAGGCAAGCCCTTGTCGACCCGGTCCCTCGATCAATTCCACACGGGCATCTCGCAGCGAACGAACAATTTCATTCGTTCTATCGGTGCTGCCATCGGAGTAGACAAGAATTTTCTCAAGCGAAAATTCTTCCGCGCTCTGCCGGAGAAGATCTCTGAGGAGAGCGCCGATATTTTCGGCTTCGTTGTAGGCCGGAATCCCGACCGTGACCGTAGCGTGTTTCATACTTCGTTGTGCTTTGCGAATACCGCAGAAAACAATTGCTTACTCGACACGTCCCAATCGAAACCTTCCGCCCACTCGCGCGCCTCACGATTCATGCCGAGTCGAAGTTCCCGATCGCGAATAAGCAAGAGCATTTTTTCTGCGAAGAGATCGACATCACCGTACGGAATCAAAAACCCAGACTGAGTGTTGACCGAATCTCGCAGCCCCGGCACATCTGAGGCAATGACCGGCGTACCGCATGCATTCGCTTCGATTGAGACAATACCCCACCCTTCCATTTTTGACGGATTCACGAGCATCCATGCTTCCCGCAAAAGCCGCTTTTTTATTTCTTCGGAAACATATCCCAGAAATTCCACATGATTTGTTCCGAGTCGAAGTTCTTCGTAGGCGAGGTATTTAAGAGCCTGCTCTTCGTCACCGTTTCCTGCAATAACAAGTCGCGCTTCAGGGCGCTCGGATCGTACCTGGTGAAATGCGCGAAGCAAGATATCAACCGACTTGTAAGCTTTGAGTCGGCCAAGATAGAGAATGAGCGGTGTCTCTGACTTTCGTTCCGAGGGTACAAATTCGTCGAGCAAAACACCGGGGTGGACAATGCTTACGCCCGCTTTTCCGAGACCGAGCGCGAGCAAATCCTCACGACTTGATTCCGAAACAGTCACAAATGGAACATTCGCATACACAATCGGCATGAGCGTTCCCTCAAGAAAGTTCGCGAGGTGAGCGAATGGTTTCGGGAGATACTGAAAAAAAATCGTTCGATGCACGTGATGAAGAAGGCACACCACCGGTTCCTTCACATAGAGTGGTGTAAAAAATGGTATGCCGTTTTCGCAATCAATAATCACGTCGTAGCGTCCGCGAAAGCGCGTGAAGTAATACACAAACGCCCACACATACACCAGATAAAATCCGCCGCGGCGCACGATATGAATACCGTCTCGGATCTCATGCCGGGGAAGTCGGCCATCATTTCCGGAAAACAGAGTGACAAAATGACCATCCGCGACCCACCGCTTCGCCATTTCCTCTATATACACTTCCGCGCCGCCGCCGTGTTGATGTTTTGTATCGCGCCAGTTCACGATGAGAACGCGTTTCCCGCCTGTGAGTGGTGAGAGTTCCGGGATCTTCCCGCGAAAGGCATCAAGAAAATCTCGAACACCGCGCTCGAGGAATCGAAATTGCGGTTCGAAAAGATGAAGAAGTTCGAGTATCCCCCACCCCACAAGTCCCGAAAAAAAGACGGCGTGCGCCACCGCTTCGAGAGAATCGTGGAAGAAAACGATACTCATCACTTCGCCGATCGCCACCAACAACGAGACTCCCACGAAAATATATTTTTTCTTCGCAAGCTGATACGTCACGATGAGCGTCGAGAGTGTGAAAAAAGCAGCAGAGAGGGTTGAGATGAGGAGGAGGGGTGCCACTTCCCGCACTTTTTCTCCAAAAAGAAATGGCGCAAAAAATTCTCCGAAGAGTCCGAAAAGAAGTACTCCCAGAATGCACGCCGCCATCGAAAACGCGTAGAGTATTCGGAAAACATACCGTGTTCCTTTTTTGAGACCCTTATTTCGTCCAACGAGGGTCATCATGAACATGTTGGGCATGGTTCCGAAGAAGAAAACGATTTTCCCAACAAGCGACAGGAGCGCGTACCGACCAGCATCGTATTCTGGCAGAAAGTGTTTCGCCAAAAGAACATCGACGGTCGTAAACGTGGCCGTCGAAAGCGTGAGGAGAAGTGCCGCAACAAAAAACGTGAACGGAAACGCTTCTCGACTTTTTTCAAAGAGGAGCGCGCGCGATACCGAGGGAATGAAAAATCCCGATGCGACCGCTGCAACAAAAACACTCGCAGGAATAGAAAGATAGGCGAACTCCGCGTATCCGAAGGTCACAAACAAGAAAGCAACAAGAAGTTTCGTAAGCGCCTCGACAAAAGAAATAACTCCTGCCGCGCGAAAGCGAAGCGATCCTTGTAAGAATCCGAAGTTGCCAAACGAAAAAAGTCCGAGTGAGAGAAGCGGCGCAAAGGAAATGAGGAGGAAGAGATCGTCGACGTGAAAGAATCGCGCGAGCGTCGGCACGAGAAACAACCACAGCGCACTCAAAAATATCGAAACGATAAGTCCCGTTCGGAGAACCGAGGCCCACAGTGTACGCGCCTCTTTCGCTCCACACTTCGCGGAAAGAAACGATGTCTCGCGATTGATCATCGTCGAAAAGGGACTGATGAAAATGAGTGCGAGATACCACAACGTATTGAGGAGCGCGACTGCGCCGAGCGCTTCAAAGGGGAGCGTCCGTCCCAAAAATGCGCTAAAGGTGAAATTAAGAACACTGGTCGCTATGATCGCCATCGCAAAAAATCCTTCAGGAGAAGTGAGAAGGCGAAGCATTTTTTGAAAAGAGCGTAAAAGAAAGGTGGGCGAAGAACTTACCGGAGCCACCTCGGAAATCCGTTCGGGAGACAGAATATTCTGCGACAGAATCGGTGACAAAGATGGGTCTCGTTGCGACAAAGGATCGGGCGAAGGAGGCAAATCAGCAACTGATTCCTTTCGTTTTTTCTTGAGAAGGTGAAGTCCGTGTGTCGTTTTTTCCCAGTAGTGCGGTTTCACGAGAAGCTGATACGCCGCCATCATGGCTGCAAGAGAAACGAGAAGCCAGTAAAAAGGAATGAGAAAAACCCACTTCATGAGCGACCACTTTTCTCGTTTCGCACAGCCGATCATGTAGTAGTACATCGCAAGAAAGTTTCCAAAGACGAGCGAAACGACCGCCATATAAAAGACGACACTCGGGTAGAGCGACTCGATTGCGCCCCCTACGGAATCGCGAAATGTAAAATAGAGAATCGTTTCGATCCACAGGATAGGATTAATGAGCATGAAGGCGATTTTTCCGCCGACGATGAACTGAAAGAGAAGAGCATGAACGCCGTTTTTTCGGAAGAATTCTCCGGGACGACGCATGTGGACGAGATACGTTTGCATGTATCCTTTGATCCAACGGGAGCGCTGTCGAATCCAATTCCCAACTTTGCTGTTCGCTTCTTCGAGCGTAACGGAATCAATGATCGCCGTGCGAAATCCACGCGTGAAAATTCGCGCGCCCAAATCGCAGTCTTCCGTCACATTAAACGGATCCCATCCCTCAAGAGCGAGTAAATCTTCGCGACGAAAGTGATTGCTCGTGCCGCCAAGTGGAATCGACGTCGAAACCGACTGAAGCGCCGGAAGCATGACATCGAACCACAGCGAATACTCCGCCGTAAAAAGACGTGTCAGAATATTTTGATCGACATTGAAATAGTTGAGTTTCGCCTGAAGACACCACACCGTTCTCGGAAGCGTCTGAAATCCGAGATACGCCTTTTTCAGCTGAGCGGGATCGGGAATATCTTCCGCGTCATAGATCACCACATATTCCCCCGTCGCAACCGAAAGTCCATAGTTACAGGCTTTTGGTTTTGTCTTCGGTTCCGAATGCGGGACAACCACGATCTTCACAAACGAAGGGAGGGCCATAGCACGCGCCGCCTCAATCGTTTCACGATCGTTTTCTTCAAGAAGAAGAAGTGCTTCGAGTTTCTCTTTCGGCCATTCCATTTTCTCTATCGCTTCGAGAAATCCCGGGAGCACGTGCGCTTCTCGATAGAGTGGGCACAGAACGGAATAGGTGGGAAGCGAATCGTCCGAAATGAGAGCAAGTTCTTCTTTCGTAAAAGAAATTTCGGGCGGTTTCTTGAGACTCCGCGAGACGAAGAAGAGATTAAAGAGTACATCAAAAAAGTAAATGCCGGTCAGGATGGCGGTAACCGTAATAAGCGTCCCGAGCGGAAAGAAAACGAGGCCACCAACAAAGAGAAAAACCAGAAGGAAAAGGAGGGCCTTTTGCCACAAAAGAAACGTGTGCAGCGCGGAAAATTCATGGGACAGCGTCGAGTGGGTAATGAATCGCTTCCTCGCATGAAGAACGCCCGCACCAATCATGCTCCGACCTGAATTCCCCTGCTCGGCCGGCATTATGTGAAACGGAAGAAGGGAGCGGAATCGGAGACGAATTGCATTCCAACCAATCTCTCGGATTGCTTTCCCGAGAACGATTTTGGATTCGCCGGCCATGCGCTCCGAGAAAGTGATATCGTGCCCTCCAATGTGGTAGCCGTAGTGACGCGCGGTACGCAAAAATTCGAGATCGAATGTCCACGGATCGGGCGCGATGCGCACTTCGCGCGCAATGGTGGAACGAAAAACCTTGAGGCCCGATTGTACGTCAACATCAAATCCGTGAAGAAGTTTCGAAAACACGAAAGCGAATCCGCGACTCGACAATTTCCGCACAAAACTCGTTTCACGTTCGACTCGATTCGCAACCACGATATCGAGTCCTTCGGAGAGTTTCTGCACCATGGCGGGAATCGCTTCGGGTGGATACTGCAAGTCCGCATCGATCATCGCTATCATCTCGAATCGAGCATGTTCGAATCCTTCAAGAATCGAAAACGCTTTTCCGGGTCTCCCCTTTTTGACATGCAAAAAAACCGGGAATTGGTTTTTCAACTTCTCGATTTGGTCGGTGGTTCCATCGCTTGAGTGATCATCGATCACGTGAATTTCATATTCAATTCCCGCGCCACGAATCGACGCGTCAAGACGACGGATGAGTTCCGCTATATTGCCCGCTTCGTTCAAGGTCGGTACTAAGATCGAAAGGCGTTTCTTGTCCATCATATTTTTTGCGAGCTGCCGTTTCGCTTGAGTAAGGAAAGACTCTTCCTCGTACGAAGAACGAGAAAGAGTCCGTCTTTTCCCCAAGCGACCAGCGAGTGGCCCGTACATAAATGCGCGAAATGTCAGCCTAAATGAACACTTGAATTTTGTCAAGAGGACGGGCCCATTGTGACAAGCTCGAGAATCAAGTACGATAACGAGAGCAATCACTTTTCTTCTTCACATTATGGAAATATCTCCCGCCAAAAAACTTCGCATCGGTTGGTTTACCTTTACCTGCTGCGAAGACAGCACCGTTATTTTTACGGAAATCATGAACGATCATTTCGAAACGTGGCGAAAAATACTCGATATCCGACATGCGCGTGTCCTTCAAACAAAAAATGTGCTTGACGAACTCGACGTCGCCTTCGTCGAAGGAGCAATCAACTCCGACGAACAAGAATCCCGCCTCAAAGAGATTCGCGCGAAATCAAAAAGACTCGTTGCAATTGGAGCCTGCGCGTGTACCGGCATGCCGAGTGCCCAGCGAAACGCATTTCCACCAGAACTCAAAGATAAAATTCAATTTCTCCTCGACCGGTTTCATCAGGGAGAAAGGGTGAAGAAACTCGATGAAGTCGTCACGGTCGATGATCGTGTCCCGGGCTGCCCTATGACAGAATCCGCTTTCCTCGCCGCCCTCGAAAAGATGCTCAAAGAGTTCGAAATTCCTCTTCCTGAAAAAGAACCAGAAACATCAGAAAAGAATGTCTGATGCCTCGCATCGCTTGCTGCGAAAGCAATAATCTTGAAAGAAAAGGTGCCCGGAAAAATACTGGGCTCAAAATCTTTGAGTGAAAGATGAGCAGTATCGTTTCTCGAGCACTTCCCCAAAAATACTCGTGGAACACCGCTCAAGATTTTTTAAGTGAGGACGCAAAAAAAGAGAAGCAGAAATTTCTCCTCCGACTTTGGGAAACATGCTTGAACCTCAAATAAAATGTTTGGTCAGAAATATTTTTGAAGTGGTATAAGAAAACCCCCTTCGTTTCAAGAAAAACGAAGGGGGTGTTTTAATTACTAATAGGGGACGGGCGGGAAAAGCGCCCCATGTATCTTCCAGGCAATATCCATTCCGCGTCCTCCCAAGTACGTTTCACTCATTCCGTGACAGGTCCAATCGTCCGGTGAACACGGGACATTTGCATTTGCCGGAAGCGCTCCGGTAACGTCACGAATGGTATTTATCACCATATCGTTTTCCCCGGTAACATACCCGAGGGAAGGAGCGACACTTTCCGGAGTCGCAATGGCGAGAACCGGGAGCCGAAGTTCTCGCGGAAGCAAGAGATTTGCTTGCGTCGCATAGAAGTTCCCTTGGGAATGCGGTACAACTATTCCTCTGCCGTTCGTTCCCGCATACGTTTCGACATGCTGCCGGAGATCCCCGTCCACTATGTAGAAAATCGCACTCGAAATGGTCTTTGAAACAGTAAGCTCCACTTCTTTGAACCATTCGGGGACAGGAATGCCGTGCGATCGCGATATCCATTCCCAGAAATGCACGGTATCATCGGAAGAGGACTGGACAAACGCTTCCAGAAGATCAAGCCAGGCTTTCTCTCTCTGGTTATGCGCCACACGAAATTCCACACAACGCATTTCGTCAGTGACGAATTGTTGATCCGGAATTGTTTCAAGGTAGGAAAGGTAGGTGGCTTTTAATCTCTGCTTTGTCATTTCTGCTGAGAAAGCATCCACATACATCCCATTTACATAGAATACTGTCGATTTGTTCGCAATAGCAGAACAACGATCGGCCCCTTGCGCAACTGCGATTTCCTGTTGACACAAGACAATCAACAATAAAACAAGAAGACGAGAAAACCATAAAACAGCTTTCATGATACGCTTCCTCCTCGGAAAGTTCAGTTACAATGAGAAATCACATTGCTTCACGTAAGTCTCTTGAGGGACATCTCCTCCCACCTCCCCACCAATGTTTCTGTTAAACGATACCCATGCTCGAGTACGCATCTCAGTGTTTGGGGACCTGAGCTTTCAGCTCTTCCTGAGCTTCGCTTGACATTTCAATGCCCATGACACCGGTCAAACAATATCCATCTCTCTCTCGTTCATGAAGAACCTTGACCGACTCCGCTTCGTCCGATGCGGCAAGGAGAGCCATTTGAAACCCTTTAGCCTGTTGACGAAGCGCCTTTCGCACATTTTCCTCGCTCCTTCCGGGATACGTCTCTGCGATATAACGCTCGATATCATCGCGCAGTCCATCTTTGTTGGCATCAACTCCTTCAATCGTTACCTTCCCAGCTTCACCGGGATCAGGCGGGAGACCGTCATCAAAAGTCTCGATTGAGAGCGTGATGAGAAGTGGCTCCGCAAGAAATACGGGGAGAGTTACCTCTCTCCCGAAGACGCGTGCTTTCCGAAAAAGGCGCATCTCTCCATTTATAATTCCTTCCGGCGCAGACGGGGAAAGATACAGGGTCACAATAAGAGTCGTGTCTGCCCTGCATATCGCTCCGGGAACAATTTGGGTACTGACCGCGACTGCCGAAAGATTCTCGGAAAGACGAGGAACAGTGGAGGCTCCCAAGAGACACAAGGTTTTCGAAAGTATGTTTCCCGCATGAGCCGAAACTGAAAATGAAACACGATCGCCCGGCATTCCGGAGAGAGTGATCGCTTTCGGATTCCACGAGAATGCTTGATCAAGCTTCTCGGAAGCACGAAATCCTACCGAGAAAAGGAGCGTGAAGAGCACACCAGAAATCAAGAGTGCTCGTTTGGATATTCGCAAAGTTTTCATACGATACTACCTCATTGTAGCATGAAGCTTTCTTCATGCTGATTGAAAAGAACTCCCCGATTTTCTGTCGGGTACGAAACAAGAACCCATGGAGGTTCTCGAAAAAATCGTAGTGGAAGAGGAGAGATACGTCAATACTTTTCTGTCGGCATACATGAGGCGTGATGTTCTTCCCTTTTCTCAGAAAAGTCCCTACAATGAGGAATATTCGTCCGAAAGACGATCGGGAAAATCGTTCGAAGAAAATTTGAAATTTTCGATATGCATCAAATATCCGAACTCAGTCAGTTCTCAATAGAAGAAATCACCAAGGTCGAAGGCGCTGCGGGACTGAACGTTTTCCTCGAAAGCGGCCGCGTGAAAAAAGTGGAGTTCGCGATTAAAGAATTCAAGCGTTTTTACACGCACGCAATGGAAGGAAAACCAATCGCGGCGATTCCACAGCTTCTCGCGCGAATTTGTGGCACGTGTTCGAATGCACATTTGGTCGCGAGTATCGAAGCCGTAGAAAAAACGCTCGGCATCGTTCCCTCGGAGCAGACCATGATTTTGAGAACCCTCACCTATCACGGGCTCATTATCCGCGATCACGCGCTCCATCTCTATCTCTTTTGTCTCCCCGACATTTTCGGAAAAGATTCTTTGCTCGGCTTCGACGAGAGCGATCCGGTGGAGCACCAACTCCTCCATGATGCCTTCGCCGTGAAAGCATCGGGGAATCACCTCGCTATTGCTGTTGCGGGGCGAAGCGTTCACGCGCCCCTCCCAATGCCAGGAGGCTTCGCAAAAATTCCCGACAAAAAGGCAGTGGCAGAAGTTATTCTTGAGCTCGAAAATATTCGTCCGGCGGTTCTTCGTCTTATTCGGGTTTTTACTGATGATCCATCTTCTCTCGTTCGGGAAAGTAACTCGGCAGCGCTTCGAAATAGTAAATTTTCATACCTCGAGGGCGATCTCTGGGATATGCATGGTTTTGTCGTCGACGAAGCAGGTTATCGCGATCATCTCGAACATGTCGTTCTGCCCTATTCGCAGGCATCCGCCTATACCTTTGATGGCGAAACTTATCGTGTGGGTGCGCTCGCGCGCCTCAATATAAATGCCTCTGGTCTCCATCCGCGTACGAAGCACGACGCAGAAGAAGCGCTTCGACTTTTCCCATCGAACAATATTTTTCACAATAACTTGGCTCAGGCAATCGAGATCCTCCATTCGGTCGATGAATCAATTGACCTCCTGAAGCAAAAAATGTTCGTCCCCGAACCACTGCAAAAACTCGTTCCCAAAAGTGGCGTCGGTGTCGGTCTTGTGGAAGCACCACGCGGTGCGCTCTACCACAAACTCGAAGTGAATGAAAAAGGAATCGTGGAGCGTGGCGAGGTGGTCGTCCCCACAGGGCAAAATCAGATCGCGATCGAGCTCGATCTCATACAGTTTATAAACAACCATCTCGACATGGAAGAAGAAGATATGAAACTCGAATGTGAAAAAATCATTCGCGCGTATGACCCGTGCATGAGTTGCGGCGCGCACTTTCTTGAGCTCAAGGTAAGTCGCGATGGGAAACCCCTCAAAAAAATTATCCCGAAAAAGAAACGGACCACATCCAAAAAAACTTCTCATCATCACCCTGCTTGATGACGCCCAAAAAATCAGAAAAAGAAAACCGCCTTTTCCAAAATGGAAAGGCGGTTTTGCATTTTATGTCTTGAGCCCGCAGACCATTCTTTTGGTATCGAGACTCCAAAATATTATTGACAGAGAAAGGAAAATGGTGACACAACCCAGAAAGACAGTCGCAAAGAAAAAATTTAGGAAAAGAGCCAAAAAAAATCCTATGGCAGATCCTATGAGCACATAGGACACACTCCCCGCTATTCTCAGTGAACGCCAATGAAACTCCCGCTCGCATGCTTCTCTTTCAAAATCCACTTCCGTAACGAATTCCAGGGTATATCGATTCATCCAGGAAAAAACCGCTAGAATTTGAGAGGAAAACAGAATGCCAACATCATGGAGATCGGAAAGTGAAAGTTCAATTCCTTCCAGCCCCAGAGGGAAACTGCAAAAAACGAAGAATACGAAAATCGAGCTCATATTCTCGTCGTCTTCCCTGAAGAATGGTATGCCATCATACTTACTCCTCTTGTTTCATCAGAATACCTTTGAGACGGCATGGGACACTTCGAATCGACGAAAATCGACACAAAGCCTCCCTCGAACTTGGTAGTAATCAAGAAATTCATGAGTAGTCCAAGTAGCCGATCCACCACAAATTATCGATGAATGATAGAGATACTGGAGATCTCTACATGGACCACGAAGCGAGTGTCCCAAAAATACTGCCGAATGCCAGTTCATCCTTAGCGCCCCGTTATTTGAAGAAGCTGCCGTTTTCGAGGCCTTATTTCTTCGTTCGGCATAGATCACATCATGAACACACGCCGACTCGAAAGAATTGTTCTCGTCATCTACCGGAATAAATTTTCCCAACATTTCGGGGGACAAAATATCTTCCGCGGGAATAAATGCTCCGCGCGCGTACCAGAAATACGCCTGAACCGCTCGTCGAGAGTTACCCGTTTTGAAGCCCTTCTGCATTTCTTGGAGAGAAGCAAATGGACCACTCTCGTGGGTGTACACAAACGAAGGGATCGTCTCTCGCGGAGGATGTGTGCGTTGTAAAGGAACTCTATTCATGCTTACCTCCTCTTGTTTTCAAGAACATTCGAAAGCGCTCGGGTAATATCTCGGAAGACTGCCTCTTCGTGAATGCCCTGGGGCACACCGAGAATCTTCGGCGCAAACGACGGGTCGAGCTTCTTTCCAAGGAGAAGAAGGGTCGACAAGTCGTAATCGTGCGCTGTGAGAGCGTTTGCCCGCTCAGCAATTTCCTCCACGGAAACCCACGATACCCGGTCAAGTCCTCGAACCGTGTCGAGAATAACCCAGTCACCATGCTTTGGCAAGTCTATTTCGTTTGGATCTTCCACAAAGAAGGAGACCTTTGGAAATCGCTTTCGAAGACGAGGCACGAGTCGAACAGGAAGATTGTCCGAGAGAAGATCGGGATTCCCGAAGATGGAAACGGAAATTAAGTTAGCCGCGTTCATAAGCATTCGAGAGAGCGATACTTTTTTGCGTGAAGAAACGAAGGCGCCGCACTGCCTCTTCGGAGATCACTTCGCAGGGTACGCCCCAATGAATTGTGATCCAATTTCCAGGAGCAAGAAGATCAATATCAATGTCAGCTCCGAGACTGCGCGTGATCTTTCGAGAGAGAGGCGGCCCGAGCGAAAAATTCCCCCGCTCATCCCGAAGAAGCGGTTCGGTGGACACCTCGATGAACGGTCCCGAGACCGAGATCACTTTTCCCCAGGTGACAAGACACTGCGCTGCCGCACTCCAGTTTGTTCGAAACAATTCGTGCCCCGTCCGACTCCACACATTGAGCACATGGAAAGAATGATGCGGAAATCCGCCATGTACAATGCTCTGCCCGATCCGATCAAATCGCTCGCGACCGGTTTTCTTTTTGACGTCGAGGTCGTCGAGAAGCGCCAGATACTTCCTTGAAGAAAAGGTGTTGAGAAGCCTGTTCCCAATCCAGTACGATTCCACCACGCGATCATCGAACGGATCGCGAATGCCATTTCCTTCCGCAATATGTGAAAGGTAGGGAAAAAGATTCTGAAATCGCGTGAGAATCGCAGAGAGCGCGGGATCGCTTTCGCCCGCATCAAGATATTCCTTCATGGTTCGGTTGGCATCGGGGCCACAGTAGTGCAAACGATTTGGTCCGAACGCATATCGACTGCACCGTAACACTCCATCCATAAAAATTGCGAAACTATTTTCGAAAAGACTCCTTTACTCCTCTTACTCTATGTGACCCATAAAAAAAGTGCAAAAAAAGCCGGCTTGGTTTTACCAAGTCGGCTTAACAGTTCTCAATTCATTAAAGTTTCGGAAAGACCGTCCGGTCGTAGTATCCTTGAGGATTACGCCTTGATTGTTCCAGCCTTTCTTCTAAAGCTTCCCTTTTCCTTTCAAAATAAGCCCTAGAAACAGCCTCCCGCAAATACAGCGGAGCTTTCCAGTACGCCTCCGAACCATATTGTATGGTAGTAGGATCGGGGGAATAATCTATAACACGCATACAACACCTCCAATTTTGTTGTTGTGGTTCCACACCGTTCCAAAAAGTCATTCAAAGTCATGCTTTGTTTTCTTGTTCTTGTTTAAATTCAGCAACAATTTCTTCAAATTGGCGGTTCAAGAGAACAATTGCATCATCAAGAACCAGCCGCAATGTTATGAGGGCTTCTTCAAGCGCTGCATTGTGACCCCCACCAGCATCAGCTTCTTCGAGGCTCTGGATGAAGCTCAGAAGTTCAATGACCTGGCCTTGGAAAACTCTTCGGCGAGCCAATTGAAGCAAGGAAACATCCTGTAGCAGGCGAGCAAATTTATCAATAGCGTGGCGAAGGCCAATTTCTTCTTCATTGAGGAGTGTCATTTCTTTTCCCCTTTCTTGTTTTAAAAATTTTTAAAAAACTGTTTCTTGGATGTTTCTTGGAAACAAAAAGAGCGAAACGATGGTGTTTGCTCTTTTGTGACTGTCTACAGAGTACTCGTAAATGTCAGCGTTGTCAAACAAAAACTTCAGCGAAGTTTAAAAATAATTATTCCTCCTCGCGCTCCGCCTCCCGAACGAGTGTCCGGAGAGAGTGTGTGGTAAGAAGGTTCCGACACCCTCTTCCCCGGTCATCGCGTTCATCGAATAATTCGTTGAGCCCGCATTTTCCTCTCCGCCTGCACCGAATCCAAAATTTCTGAGTTCATAATTCGTACTCGCCGGAAACACAAAAAAGAAAGCGAAACTGGCCGCCATGCACGTACGGAAAGAAAAAAATTCACCACGACGCATACAAAAAGCGTTTGTCAATTTTTTTTATTATAGGTCATTCCTTCACAAACAAAAACGAGTGATGTGTTTATCACTCGTTTTCTGAGAGGGATTTTTCATTCGGAAAGACACCTGGAAGAGTCGCTCTTGTTTTGGAAAAACCGGACGGTTTCTTTCGAAAAAGAGATGTCGAATCGCTCTCTCGAGCACTCACGCTTTCCGAGAGGAGTCGGGCGCGTTATTTCTCGAGGACGCCGATTTGCATTTTTTCAAGACCCATCTCTTGTTTTTGTTTGCCGCCGTGTTGCTTCACGAATTCTTCGGTCGCATCACGTCCACACATGTTGAGAATTTTTTCTGATCCTCCGGGGTGCGTCTTTATGGCAGGCGTCACGTCGTAAACATTGCCACGCACAATCGTCCAGCAATCAGATTCGCTCTTGTGCGCAGAAACCTGCACCGAACTATACTGAGGAAATACTTGGGGAGAAGTTGATCTGCCAGCTTTTTCGGTTTCCGTTTCCTCGTTCTCCGTTTCGACTTCGGACATTTCTTTGTCGGAAGAAACATCACTCTCTTTGTCTTCGGATGTCGCCATCTGCTCTTCTTCCGAGCCCTCGCCCGGAGCGGGAGCCGCTGTCTCTCGCACGAACCAGAAAATGCCGAGCACAAGGACGAGAAGAGCAATGCCTCCTGCGATCAGTGTTTTGTTTGACGCATTCATATTGGTGAAATTAAAAAAGAAAAATGATCCAAAGAGCACTCCAAGTATACTCGAGAGTCAAAAAAAATTCCAAGAACGTTTTCTCACTGCAGCGTCTCGAGGTCGATCACTTCATCGATTCGAATCTGCGAAACAAACTGGAAATCGTGACTCACGAGAATGAGCGTTCCCCGATACCGATCAAGCGCTTCGGCAATCACTGGGAGGTGCCGAAAGTTAATATGATTGGTCGGCTCATCAAGAAGGAGCAGATCCGGTTCCTCAAGAAACAGTGTTGCAAAAAGAAGCAATCCCTTTTGTCCCTCAGAAAGACTCGATACCCGATTCTGAAGAAGACTGGCCGGCAAAAGAAAACGCGCCGCAGTTTTGTAGACGAGTTCTTTATTTTTTTCAGGAAGAGAAGCGAACAGCGTCTCGAATACCGTTTTTTCAAAATCAAGCGTAGAGAAATCCTGTCGGTAATATCCCACTCGTACTCCAGGCAGAATGGACGCGATCGAGGTTTCGCCGCGCGCAATCGACTCGAGAAATGTGCTCTTCCCTATTCCGTTCGGCCCCGATACGAGAACATGTGTCTTCTTCTTCAGCGTGAGTTCGAGCGGGCGAACATTTGAAACCCCCCCACTCAAGAGGGAAATTCCGTGAATTGCGACGATCGGCCCCGGCCGTTCGGAACAGGCAATCTCAAACGAAGGAAGTGTTTTGTCTTCACGTCGCACATCGGCTTTATTTTCTTCGAGATCATCGGCAAGCGTACGCATACGTTTGGCAACAGAGCGAAGCTTTCCTCCTTTGTGAGCAAAGACATTGGCCTGCGCTCGCTTCTCCTTGATTGTGCGCTCGCGTCTCGCGTTTTCACTCTCGGCTTTTTCGATGCGGCGCTCTATTTCTTCAACCACATCATAATAGTCCCCCGCGTACTGCTCGATTTTTTTTGTAAAGATATCAAGATACAGGACCCCGTTTGTGAACGAATTCAAAAAGTCAGCATCGTGAGAAATAACAAGACACGTTTTTTGGAAATTCGCGAGAAACGCTTTGAGATGCTCGATGCCAAGGGGATCAAGATTGTTCGTCGGCTCATCGAGAAGCAAAATATCCGGATCAGAAATGAGTGCTGCCGCAAGAAGGAGGCGTGCCTGCTGACCCCCCGAAAAATCCCGGATTTTTTTCTGAAGAGGGGGCATTGGCAAGTGCACGGTCTCGAGAACGTTTTCGATACGAGCCGGGAGATTCCACTTCTTGTCTCTGAAACACTTCGCGAAAAATGCTTCGACCGACAGGTCGAGCTTATCCCGGCGTACCACCTGCCGCGCGATCGAAACACTTGCCTGCGGATCAATCGAAATTCTTCCACTGTTCGCAGTAAGCTCACCCAAAATAAGTCGGAAGAGAGAGCTCTTCCCGGCCCCATTTTGACCCATAAGCGCTGCTTTGAATCCGCTGCGAACAGAGAAACTCACCTCTTCCAAAAGAGGTTTGTTGTGACTATATTCAAAGGAAACATTTTCGAAACGAAGTACCGTTTTGTCGGTCATAAGAAAACTCAGTTGAGAGGAAAAGAGAAAGAATGAAGAATGGTGACGAAGAGAGAAAGGGCAAAGAGAAATCGATTGAAAAAGACGCCAAGGCGCCTTCCACCATGACAGAAAAATTCAAAGGAAGCAAGTGATTCTCTTTCAGAGGCTGATCTCCCATGCTCACGTGAAACCTTTTTTCTCACCGGCATACCTCACAAGACAGATCGCCCTCCAAAAAATATATTCCCAAAATTTTCTTCTCTCTGACTCGTCAACAGGAACATTCAGGTTAGGAAAAGAAATGGATTTGCTTTCGATTGAGAATTATTTTCGAGCGATACGATGGAAAACCATCAATCAGCCATGAGGAAGAGTAAGAACAACGGATCAATCGAAGCGCTGCGTCTTAGATTCATTTCAACTCGTCGTCCATTTTTTTAAGCCACTCTTCGAGTGCCTTCCTCTGGTGAGTCGCCAACTTTTTCTGCTCGTCGAGCCATCCAGGAACTTCAGAATCGACTTTCGTCTGAAATCTTCTTGCTTTTTTTCTCATCTTCATCGGTCCAACCTTCCAGTTTTTTTCCGGACATTTTCCGAATTTTCTTGCTAGATGATCTCAATATATCGAGAAAGCTCTTTTTCTCCTCGACCCATTGCTCTCGTGTTTTTTCTTCGCTGGAAGCAAGCTCTTCTTGCCTTTCTCTGGGTACATCCAAAACTGATGTCATATATGTATTTAAGAACGTATGAGGAGAAAATTCTCGCCGCTTCACTTTTTGAGGAGTGCCCTTCTGCGGCACCATTTTTCTTGAATAAAAATTTTTCCTCCAAGAGAATGTCCAGAAACCATCATTCTTCTTTTTTCTTTGAGAAAAAGCATCATTCCATCCTCACCAGTTTTTCAAAGAGTCGCTTCGCACCTTCGACGGTCGCGAGATAGAGAATCGTAATGCCAAGAAGTGCTGCAAAGAGCGCGGGCGGAAGCGGCTCGAAACCAAACACCTTCCCGAACGGCGAGAGCGCAATTGTCCAGCCAATAAGGAGAATAATCGCGGTATTGAGAATCAGAAACCCGCTCGGCGTACTCCGAAAAAAAGGGATACGCCTCGTTCGAATAATAAAGATAACGAGAACTTGAGTCGCGAGCGATTCCAAAAACCAGCCGGTCTGAAAGGTGCGTTCCCCAAGATGAAAGACGCCGTACAAAATACCAAAGGTGAGAAAATCAAAGACCGAACTAATGGTACCGAAGACAAGCATATATCGGCGAATTCCGCGCAGGTTCCACCGCGATGGCTTTCGAATGGAAAGTGTATCGACGCGATCCGTAGGTAAGCCGATCTGCGCCGCGTCGTAGAGAAAGTTGTTCAATAAAATCTGCTGCGGCGCCATCGGAAGAAACGGCAAAAATGCAGACGCTCCCATCATCGAAAACATGTTGCCAAAATTCGAGGAGAGCCACATACGAATATACTTGAGCGTGTTCTCAAATGTCTTTCTTCCCTCTTCGATGCCGTCTTTTAAGACAGAGAAGTTTTTCTCAAGGAGAATAATGTCCGCCGCATCTTTGGCAACGGGGACTGCATTTTCAACGGAGATGCTAACATCGGAAATCTTGAGCGCCGTCACATCATTGATGCCATCCCCCATATAACCCACTACGGTCTCGGAATCGTGCGGAGCGCGGCGATGATCCGCTCTTTCTCGGCAGGAGTCACGCGCGCAAATACCGTCGTATGGGCAGCGAGCGCCGCCACTTCCGATTCGGAACATCCGTCGATATCTTTTCCAAGTGCGATTCCCTGAACCGGGATACCGATATCGGAACAGATTTTTTTGGTGAGGATTTCGCTGTCTCCGGTCAAAATTTTTACGGAGACGCCGCGCTCCGCGAGTTCGGCAATAGTTTGCGCCGCATCTTTCTTGGGCGGATCAAGAAAAGCGGCAAATCCGACGAACGTCATCCCGGATTCATCCTCGACGCTGTATGTGTAGTCATCCGCGTCCAGCACCTTGGTAGCGATCGCAAGAACGCGGAATCCTTCCTCGAAAAATCGCTCCGCCATTTTTTCAAGCGTTCGAAGCCGCTCAGGACTGATCGGCACCAGTTTTCCTGCTTCCGAGATCGACGAGGCGATGGAGAAAATATGTTCGGGCGCGCCTTTCGTCGTCAGTATTTTTTTCCCCGCACGAGAAACAACGAGCGACTGGCGACGGCGAACGAAATCGAACGGCACTTCGTCGACTTTTTCGAACGCGGAAATATCCGGCGTTCCGTGTTCAACAATCGCCCTATCGAGAGGGTTTTTGACTCCCGTCTGAAAGACGCTGTTCAAAAACGAATAGAGAAACACCTCTTCGGAATCGCGGCCGTCACCGTCAACATGACGCACGAGAGTAATGCGATCTTCGGTTAAGGTTCCCGTCTTATCGGTACAGAGAATCGTCATACTGCCGAAATTTTGAATAGACGAGAGCGTCTTCACGACGGCATGTTTTTTCGCCATGCGCACCGATCCGCGCGCGAGAGAGACTGAGAGCATTACCGGCAAGAGTTCTGGCGTGAGGCCAATCGCGATTGCAATCGAAAATGTGAGCGCGTCCAAAAAATCCCGGCCGAGAAGCGTGTTCACGATAAGCACGATCCCCACGAGTATGAAATTGAGGCGCATGATAAAGAGACTGAACGATCGGATATGTTTCTCGAAATCCGTTTCCCGCGTCCCACTCGAAAGTTTTTGCACTATTTTTCCATACTCCGTCTCTTTGCCAGTCGCCAAAACTCGCACCGTTGCAAAACCAGACACAACACTCGTCCCCAAAAATACCCGATCGAGACGTTCCGAAATCCTCTCTGTTGTCGCTCCATCCGAAAGCGGGCGCTTCTCAACCGGAAATGCTTCTCCCGTAAACGCAGACTGGTTTACAAAAAAATCGCGTGCCTCAAGAATCTCTCCATCCGCTGCAACAAGACTTCCCGCGGAAAGAAGAAGAATGTCTCCCGGCACTACCCGACGCGCGTCGATCTCACACTCTTCGCGATCACGGCGGACACGCGCCAATGTCTTCACCCGTTCCGCCAACTTCACGGATATTTTCTCGGATCGATACGTATTCACGAAGTCGACAATGGCAGAGATAAAAACCATCGCCACGATGATTACCGCATTCGTTTTTTCCCCGAGAACGAAAAACGAGGTCCCAGCGATTGCAAGGAGAATAATGAGAAGCGGGCTGTTAAATTCTTTCAAAAATTCAAGAACCGGTCGAAAGGGCCGAGACTCCGACACCACATTCATTCCGTATTCCAAGAGTCTCTGCTTCGCTTCTTCAGAGGAGAGTCCCGCTGCCGCATCTATCGCCGTCAATTTCGATTGCTCTTCCTGCGCCATAGGTTTAGTCAAAAGATGTATCGGCAACATTACCGCGCACTCCATGTGAAAAGAAAATGACTGCTTTATCCACAAGAGTATCGCGACTCAAAACTTTCTCCTCTCGACTTACTTGATGAACGATTCCAGAAAAACTTTGTTCTCCCTTCCCGGGGAAAAAATCAAAAAAAATAATCAGAGAATCTCGATCGCTCCCATCAGTCATCTGAACACACTCCGTCTGCCCAGAGTCCGCGCCTTGCTTCGCGCGCCTCACGCTCAGCCTCACGAAAAAGATCTTGATGCGCCACATCGGGCGGATAGGCGGACGCGCGCGCAAATCCATCCCGAACAAGCACTTCGTTTACAAACGTGTCTCCCACATAGACGTAGCGCAACAGTCGACCATATTTATCCGTTTCGGAAACATCTTTTTCGAGACGCACAGATTTTCCCGAAACGAGTTCAATATTTCGCTTGCTCGCTTCTTTTCCAAAACACTGAGCGCCGCGCCTCGGATCAACTGTTTCCGGCGTATCGATGCCGATATAGCGGAGTGTTTTCCCATTTGAAAGTTTTACGGTATCGCCATCGACCACACGCTCCACTTGCACCGTATCGCGTTCGTTCGGAGCAGGAAAAATTCGCTCGTGAGAAAGAGAGAAGAGTGCTGCGAGAAGAAACACTGTCATCCCAAAAAGTGTTCTTCGAAACGATCTTGTGAAACGCATACGGAACCCTTAGTGTGACACATGCGTTTCCGAGCTTCGAGAAGCAAGGAAGGAGCGGTACCGAGACGAGATTTGATCCCGTACGCTCACCAAGATACTCGGCATACCACGATATGCCCAAAACTTGAGAAGCAGGTAGATTCCCAACACAAAAAACGTCGGCGGGATCGCCCTTTGAACACCAGCACCATGCTCCGTCGCAAACTTATGGAAGACCGCAAAAAAAAGAAGGGGGTAGGCCAAGAACTGCACACGTTTCCAATAAATGCCGAGCCACTTTGTCGAGAAATCGTTTGAGGTAAGAAGAAGCGGGACCGTAAGAAGAAGCGCGCAAACGCCAAGCGCGAAGGCCGAATCAACAAACGACGAACTCACAAATCCCCACGCACCCGTATTCGGATTCAATTGAAAAAGATCAAATAAATATCCCGAACCATGAACAATGGCGAGCGCGCCCATCAAAATCCCCAGTTGCCGACGGTAGCTCATGAGAAGAACAAGGAGCCGCATGCCAAGAATTTTTGAAATGGGACTGAGAAAGAGCAAAAAGAGAAGTACGTTGAGCGCCTGTTCGCCGAAATCCTTCCGCCACTCCGGCACAAAAATTCCAAGAAGCGAAAAGAAAGCGAAAAAAAGAAGGGTGCGCTTTAGGAGAACCATGTTCCGTACCAGAATATTCGAAACGCGATCGTGAAGAAGAAAAATCGTATTCATAAAAGTAAAGTGAATGTCACACTCATACAAGATCTTCCTGAATGCCTTTCAAAAACTTCGACAGAATCAGGTCCGTCCAAGAAGAACTTTTACAGCGCCTCTCATAGAAAAGAAAGTGTCGTATGGATCGCTCTCTTTTGAGTATAAAACGTTTCGGGAGTTTTCGGAAAAATAGCCTTCCCCCACTTGAAACTCGAAATGCTTTTCGGATTTCATCCAAAAAGTGAATTGCTTAAGGGTTGAGCGATTCCCATGCGAGTATCGCTTTCTTTCGACGAGTTCCCCATCGGTACCCACCAATCGTCGCATCGGATCGAATCACGCGGTGACACGGAATAAAAAGTGAAATCGGATTCGCGCCGATCGCCGTACCAACGGCGCGCACGGCCCGAGGATGTCCGATTCGTCGCGCGACTTCGGCATAGGTCGCTGTCTTCCCGCGCGGAATATCAAGAAGCGCCTTCCACACGGCGCACTGAAACGGTGTGCCCGAGAACCGAAAGAGCACCCTGGGCAATGTGCGATTTTCCGAAAGGAATGTTTGCGCCTTCTCATGCCATTTCGCCTCCCCTTGAGAAATCGAGGCTTCTGGAAACTCATTTCGGAGAAGAGCTATTGCCGCATCATGACCTGCCTCAGAAAATCCTGCGAAACAAATTTTCTCGGCTGTGCCCAGAACCACCAGAGATCCAAAAGGCGCTTCATACCGAGTGAAAATGAGTGCTTCTTTTTTCATACGCTCCTGAGGACCCGAGAAAAATCATGCACCCCTCACCTCCCACATTCGCCTCACACATTTCTCTTACATTTTTTCTCGAATTGTCTTGAGAACTGAAACGCTCACAAGAAGAATGGAGGCTGGAGAGGCAAGACGTAACAAGTCAGTAATTTCCAAATGAAAACGACGAAACCAAGAAGTGGTCCCAAAAATTCGAGCAGATTGAAAACCCCGAACCACAGTACCGTCACAAAAAAGGATTCGTGTTGGCACCTGCATCGACCGCATTTGGTCTATTTGCGGGACGTCCGACCGAGAAGTCGGTCAACAAAAGTGCGCAGAAGAAAAATTCCCGCGACGACTAATACCTTTCTCAGTATCGTTTTCATATGAGTGAAGAAAAAAGTTATCAAAAAAGAGACTCAGCCAAAATTGCACAACATCGATCAGAACGTGAATAGGTTTTCCTCAAGAAAAAACATTTTCCGACAAGGCGTTAGAGAGATCGCTTGCGAGGTGATGTGGCGAAGATTGCAACTGCTTCCGCGCCCAAAAAAAGAATGTGCGATGAATAATAAATCCAGAGCAGAATAAGAAGTATGGAGCCCGCCGCGCCGGAAGAAGAAACCGCGCCGCTTCTTCCCAAGTAAAGGCCGAGCAGGGTTTTGCCGATGACGAAAAGAACAGCCGTAAACAACGCGCCGCGGAGAATTGGTTTCCACGAAAAGCGCGTATCCGGAATAAAACGAAAGAGAAGAGCAAAAATGCCAAAGATCAGTAGGAAAGAAAGACATCCACTCAGAAGACTCCAGATACCCGCCGGAAATATGGGGAGGAGATAAGAAGCGGAGTCCAACAAAAACTGAGGACTGCGGTAAGAACAAGTGAGACAAGAAGCAGAAATCCCGTCGCAATCACCATCCCGAAACTGAAAAAGTTTTGTTTCAAAAATCCGAAAATCCCACCTTTTTCTCGGCAATATCAAAGATACGATTCAGACTGCTTTTGAGTTCCTTGAAGACACTCGCCGCCCCAACAAGCAACAAAACAAATCCAAGAAGAGCGAAGACCCCTCCTTTTTGAAGCCGAGTCGTTCGAAGCCATCATACTTCTCAATGTCTCTTCTCCTTCTCTTCCCAAGAATGCGCTCGCTTCGGAAAGGACGACCCGTTCCGCTTCCGTCGTCCCAAAAACGATGCCAACGATACCAACCAAAATGATAAGAAGTGGAGAAAGCGAAAACACGGCATAATACGAAAGAGCCGCACTCATACGCGACACCTCGTGATCAAGAAATCGCGCAAGCATCTCCGAGAAGAATGACCGTATAGAGGCAAAGTATTTCATAGAAATATTCTCTTATGAAGCTTTTAATCTCAGCACAAAGATTCTCTCTCCACCATACTCGGAACCTCCAAAAAAAGAAAGCGGGGACGAATCCCCGCCTTTTAAAAAGGAGTAAAGTGCGCATTGGAGTTAGAGAAGCGTCGTCTTTACCACCAGTCGCTTCCATGTAGTATTGAGCGGCCAACAGGTCACGAGCGTAGCGCGTGGCACTTCCGACTCCGCAAAAATACGGGCATCGTCAGGAGAAGCCACGAATTTTTCATCCACACGATACGTATACTCCTGCCGATTTCCATTTTGCTGCGTCAGCACCACTTTGACAGTGTCTCCCGCCTCCAGGTCATTTAAATTGCGAAAGATATAATTGTACGCGCCCGGCGCCCAAGCGTAGTTGCTGCTGTGTGCGGTAATCATAGCATTGCCCTTTTGCCCGGGAGTCGCCGTGTCGGGGTAAAGGACTGCTCCGCGCTCCAAATCTTTCTCGATTGCCGCATCTTCCGTATCTTCGGAAAGAACAATCGGCACGGCTACGTTAATTTTTGAAATGAAGAGCTCGACTTTCGGACGAGCATCTCCCGGAGCCGAAGGATCGTAGCCGTCTCGAATTTCTTGTCCGTCCGAGAATCCATCTCCGTCAGAATCAAGAACGATCGGATTCGTTCCAAACGTGTACTCGTCCCGAGTCACAATTCCGTCTCCGTCTCGATCATCGAGACTCTCGTCTTTTCGAAGAGAAAGTCCGTACTGTTTCTCCCACTGGTCTGGAATTGCGTTTTCGTTCGTGTCGGCAATACCGGAGCCGTTCGGATTTTGTCCGCGGTCGACTTCCTCGCCATCGTGTTTCCCGTCCCGGTCAGTATCGGCTTCAAGTGGATTCGTATGGTACAAATATTCGCCAAGCAGATCGAGCCCGTCCTGATCGGCATCAACATAGAGATCCTCCTTCGTCTTGACGGTAAGGCTATACTGATCAAGCCACTCAGGAGCAATACTAAGGCGCGCATCGTCTTCACGGTCGAGTGTTTTGAGTTGTTCCGCGCGGTTTTTGGAAACCGTGAAGCTGTCCCGAAAATCGGAAGTCAAGAGCCACAAGCCTCCAAAAAATACTCCTCCAAAAATGAGAACCGTAATCGGAGAAAATCGAAACGGCTTGCGAGAAAATTCCCGAAACGAAAGAGAGGGATCAATTTCGGAAGAAAATTTCATAGGCTCAACTCAAAGAGTAATCATCATTCCCTCGAAAGAGCAATTGCTACGATAACAGGCGATAATAGCATAGAAATTACTATGTGTCAACACTTTTCGGCAAAGGAAGTCTCTTCCTTGGCTTAGGAAAGCCATGTATAAACTTCCGAGAAAAAAGAAACCCCTCAGCATTCAGCATTATGCATGAGGGGATAAAAAAGTTCTGAAAACAATACTATAACAAATATAATAATAGTAACTGGATTTTTTGGGAAACCTCTAAACCACCCGGATCCTGTGCCTCACGACGGGTTTATGCGCGAAACAGAGATCCCCCCCATTGTATCTACTTAATTTTTTTCCACATTCCGTGCAGCACCTCTGAGTCCCTCCTCGGGTTATTCCATCTTTCTCTTTCTTCTTGCTCCTTGGCGGTCTCTCAACTAACGAAAAATAATTTGTATCAGAATGTCGTAAGCCGTCTCTTGCTCCTCTTATGAAACATCCGCTCATCTTCTTTACCTCTTTAAAAAAACTTGACTAAAATCCGCCCAGAAAACATACGGGGCGACGAGTTGGGAAAGAACGCCCCCACCATAGCAAAGAATGTCAACTTCGTCAATAGTCATCGACACTTTGAAAAAGGTGGCGGTTTGACCGTCAAGCGCTTCTTTGGTAGCGTGGAGTACTTACGGACACGAAGAGTTGCTTTCTTCCTCTTGCACGTCCGAACGACACCAAAAACCCACCCCTCCCCTTCCTGAACATATGTCACTCCCTCTCGAACTGCAGGTCAAAGAACTTCTCGAAAAATCTTCTTCCGTCCTGATCCTCCTCCCAAGAGAACAAAACGGAGATGCATTTGGTGCGGCGGCCGGCCTCGGCGCTTTTTTTGAGAAAATAGGAAAGAGCGTCACTCTCTCCGGGGAAGACGCGGAAGATTCATCGAAGCGTTTCGCATTTCTTCATCCACCCAAAACCGTTGTTCCCACCATTTCCGGTGTTCGAGAATTCATCCTCTCCTTCAACACGAAGCGAAATGACATTGTCTCAGTCCGAAGTGAACGAACCGACGATGCCTACAATATCTTCATCACTCCCGAAAAAGGATCGATTGATCCGCGGGACTTCTCGTTCATCCCAGCAAAATTTTCATTCGACTTAGTCATAGTGACCGGTGCGCCCGACAAAGAATCCCTTGGCCTCATCGCTTCCGAAAATCCCGATATTTTTTACGAGGTGCCCGTCATTACGCTCGACTGCCGCGCCGAGAGCGAACGATTCGGTCAAGTAAACATCGTCGATGTAACCGCTTCGACGACAAGTGAGGTCGTCACAAAGCTCCTCGAAAAAATCGGCGGGCCGCACTTCGATGCTCGAGTAGCAGGACTTCTCTTGGGCGGCATCGTCTCGGGCACCGAAAGCTTTCAGAAAGAGACGACGACCCCAGGGGCACTCCATGCCGCCTCTCAGCTTATGGATCGCGGTGCCGATCAGCACGACATCATTTTTCGCCTAGTGAAAACGCAACCCCTCTCCCTCCTCAAACTCTGGGGGCGCGCCATGGCAAACCTCAGATGGGACGATGCAAAAAAAACCATGTGGGCCCAAATTTCCCAAAAAGATGTTGCCGAAACCGGTTCACGACCGACCGACATCCCGCTCATTCTCGAAAAAATAAAAAGTCATTCATCTCTCGGGAATACCGTCATCATTTTTTCGACCTCTTCCGACAGTCCCGTCGTGGTAACAATAAAGAGTACCGATTCGGTGCTGGAGACGCTTTCCACCACATTTCCAAACACGCTGCGCCGCGGCGATGTTCTCGCGATTCCCCTGGAGATCACAAGCTTCTCCGATGCGGAAGCGCTTATTCTCAAAGAAATCCCCACGGAATCATCGGCGAAATAAACGAGAAGGGGCGGAGAACCAAAAAAATCGGATCGAAAATACCATTAACAAAATAGAGGTCACAAACGTTCATATGTCCCGCGCTCTTCTTAAAAATACCAGACAAGAAAGTGTGAATATTTTTTGAGAAAAGACACAAAAGATCAGCAAAAAGAACGGCGGATATTCTGGAGAAGCTCAAGCTATTCGAAGAGTAAAAATCTGATACGTGGTTGGAAGAGATTGTTGAGAGAACCTCGGAAAGACCCCTACAAAAAATTCTTGCCCAGAGAATTTTGCAAAACCAAAAATGGTGCTTGTGCCAGAAGACATGAAGATTGAAATGAGATCAATCTCTCACGTCTTCCTCTCACTTATTCTTCGACGCCCGCATGGTATACTGAAGAAAATTGTAGCGAATTTTCGTATGGTAACCGTCGTGACTCGAGGAAGTGGAGACGAGCTCCGAAACGAACGCCAAGAAAAACCGAAAAATACTCTCGACTCTCAAGCGCTCTTCGGAAGAAAATGAAGCGGCGCTTCTTGCTCATACGGCGCGTCTCCCGTATGTGGACCTCCACATTTTTCCGGTTGACTTCGATCGTGTCAGTCTCATCCCCGAACGGGAAGCACGAACCCTCGGAATCGCACTCTTCCACAAAAAGGGTCGGGAAATACGCCTTGCCATACAGAATCCCGAAAACCCCGAGGCAGTCGACTTTATTCGACGATTCGAAGAACGAGAAGGAGTATCCGCAAAAATATACGTCGCGTCGAAGCCATCTCTCGAACACGCGTGGAATGCGTACAAAAAAGCACTCTTTCTCGAATACCTCGATCACCTGAAAGTGAACCTTTCGGAAAATGACCTGGAAAAATTCGAGGCCGATTTTGGAACGCTTCTCGAACTCAAAGATCGCATCCTAAATATTCCGACGACACAAATCCTCGAAACTGTTCTCTTGGGCGCAATCAAACTCCGCTCGAGCGACATTCACCTTGAGCCGGAGGAGCACGACGAAATCCGTCTGCGTTACCGTATCGACGGCATCCTTCAGGATATCGGGCGCTTCCCCGAGAGTATCTATCCGCTTCTCCTCTCTCGCGTCAAAATGCTCGGCAAAATGAAACTGAACGTCCGAGACAAATCCCAAGACGGACATTTCTCGCTCAACCTTGATTCGCGAAAGATCGACATTCGCGTCTCGAGCATCCCCGGAAACTACGGCGAGAGTCTGGTCATGCGACTCCTCGACCAAGAAACGGCACTCCAAGACATAGAAACGCTCGGACTACGCGGCCTTGCTTACGAACAAGTCGAGCGAGCTTTTCAGAAGCCAACCGGCATCATCTTGAACACCGGCCCGACAGGAAGCGGCAAAACAACCACGCTGTACGCGATCCTTCGCAAATTAAACGACACGAAAACCAAAATCATCACGATCGAAGATCCGATCGAGTATGAAATTCCAAACATCACGCAGACGCAGGTGTCGAGAAGTCGAAACTACACGTTTGCCATGGGACTGCGCTCCATCGTTCGCCAGGACCCCGATGTTATTTTGGTCGGTGAAATCCGCGACGACGAGACCGCAAATATCGCAATCAACGCTGGCCTCACAGGGCACCTCGTTCTCTCCACTCTCCACACGAATAACGCCGCGGGATCAGTGGCGCGGCTTAGTTGAGATGGGCGTTCGGCCAAATACTATTCTGAACGCCGTGAATGCCTTCATTGCGCAGCGACTCGTGCGCGTCCTCTGCGAGCACTGCAAAGAATCCTACGAGCCTGCCCAAGAAACCGCGAACTCACTCAAAGAAATTCTTTCGCTCATTTCACCGAAAGCGAAAATGGAAATTCCGAAAGAGATTTCTTCACTCTTTCGCGCCAAAGGGTGTGAACGATGCAATGGAACAGGGTACCGCGGACGAATTGGCATCTTCGAAGTCTTGACGATGACTGACCGCATCGTCGAAAAAATCTCTTCGCTCGCGAGTGAAAACGAAATCATGCGCGAGGCGCTCGAAGACGGCATGGTGACTATGGCGCAAGACGGGATCCTGAAAGCAATCGAGGGCGTGACGTCCCTCGACGAAGTCTGGCGCGTCACCGGACAGACAGAATTTCTCAAAGAGATGTACGACAATCTCATGTCCCAAACGCTTGCGCGCGCCTTTCCCGTTTCAACAACGATTTTGAACGAATCGCGCGAGAGCCTCAAACAATTTTCGGATTTCGGTGCTCTTGTCGAAAAAGTCGACCAGAGAAGCGTTCTTAAATATATTTTCGCCGGCGCCCTCCTCACGAATGCAAACGATATTCACATCGAGCCAGAAGAAAATGCCGTCGACATTCGTTTCCGAATTGATGGCATTCTGCGAACCGTCGCATCCCTTCCCATGAACGAATACCCGTCCCTCCTCGGCGATATCAAGCTTCTTTCGGGACTCCGTACCGAGGAACGCTCTGGCGTCCGAGACAGCCGATTCATGGTCAAAACCGAATCGCCGCTCCCCGAAACCAATGAGGAAAAATTCGATATTCGCGTTTCCATTATTACCGGAGGATTCGGCGAAACAGTCGTTATGCGACTCCTCAGTCGCGGCGCGATCGCTCTTAGCCTCGGGAAACTTGGCATTCGTCCGGAAACGCTCGCACGCATCGAACGCGGCGCGAGGAAGCCAACCGGCATCATCTTGAATACCGGCCCGACGGGAAGCGGCAAAACAACCACCCTCTACAGCCTCATTGATTCAATCAAAACGCCGGAACTGAAAATCATTACAGTCGAAGATCCGATCGAATATCAGTTCTCGGGCATTCTCCAAACGCAGGTCAACGAAGAGAGTGGCTATACATTTTCGTCCGCACTGCGCTCTCTCCTCCGACAGAACCCGAACATTATTATGATCGGCGAAATCCGAGACGACGAAACGGCCGCGATCGCCTTTCAGGCGGCACTCACGGGTCACCTCGTCATCGCAACCCTTCACACCAATAACGCAGCCGGCAGTATTCCGCGCCTCCTGTCGATGGGAGTACGCCCGGACGACATCGTGAATGCGGGCGGCACTTTTATGGCCCAGCGACTGGTCCGTAAACTCTGCGAATGTAAAAAGCGTATCTCCATTACACCGTTCCACCAAGAAACCTTGGAAAAAGTACGGGCACAGTTTACTCCAGCATCTCACATATCCACTCCGCTCACGCCAGCGGAAGAATGGGCCCCCGTAGGATGCGAGCGCTGCGGCAATTCCGGATACAAAGGACGACTCGTTCTCTCAGAAGTACTTGAGATTGATAAAGACATTCAGCACCTCATTATGTCGGGCGCCCTCAATATTGAAATCGAAGAAAAAGCGGTCGAAAACGGCATGATCACCATGTTGATGGACGGCGTTCTTCGCGCGATCGAGGGTGAAACGTCTTTCGAAGAAGTCTTCCGTGTTGTCACGCCCCAGTAGAAAAGCAGACCAAGAAACGTACCAAAAAAGAGTGGCCCTCACAGAAAAAGAAAACAAAAGAAAACGGACATACGCACATGTCCGTTTTTTAAAAATATTTTACATTACTGGCTCGCCAGCTCCTTCTCTTCAGGAAGGAGTCTCAGGAAACATCTTTCGAGGAGATCATGTTCGCCATATTCTTAAATGAATGACTCTGCCGTTTGCTCGTGGTCAAAACGTATCCTCTCGATTTCCTCTGAAGAAAACTCTCCATTCAGAAGAGCATACACAAGTGCCGCCGGCCAAAATGTATGATCCGGATAAGTCCCTTTTTGCACATGCTGTATAAAGCAGACGCGACCAATTCTTTTGAGCTCCTTAACCAAAAAAACGCAAATTTCTTCTTTCGAAACATCCTGCATTTCAATCGCAAGAGCAAGAATTCTGGCTAGCTTTTCATTCCAAAGCCAGGGAAACCTGCAAGGACCTGGCGCTGGGTAAAATCTTGCAAGATCAATTTTTGAAACTGCTTGCAGAACAATTTCTCAAAGCGGATTTCGAAAATCAACAGATTTCATTACTTCCTCCTACCCAAAAATCGGGCTTTCTATATCGGGCTTTCTATATAATAGATGAGAAACGCTGGAAGATTGGAAAAGATAAAAAATCACACATCCCCGCCGGTCTGTAGACGGATCCTCGAAGAAAAATTCCCCGAGGGAAGGAGCAGTGTCGAGGAATAGGAGAGCCGAAACCCTCACTACCCGATCTGGGCAAAAAAGCTCCCGGTTTGAGGACAAAAGATAGAAGTCCCCAAGTGTCTACAGACCGGCGAGTCTGTCGTATTTCGCGAGAAAGAAGGATTGTGAACGAACAAAAACGGCGCGACTGCCCATCCTAGCATGGGTTTTCTTTTTTGTCAACCAGAGGTAGACTAGGGTGAATTCAAACCCCGAAGCCCCTTTTCTGGTATACTCCGGCGTTAACTTCCAAAAACGCTATGAATATGCCAAAAGGAACGTCCATAACCTTCTTTGAACGAGAGCGAATAAGCTTTCTCCGCATGAAGAAAAAGAAAACATGGATCGCGGAGAAACTTGGAAGAGATTACTCCGTCATCAAGCGAGAGATACAAGATTCGAGTCCGCACCTTCCCTATGTTGCCATCCGAGCTGAAGCGTATGCGGAAAAGACGAAGAAAATACCAACAAAAAGACTGGAAAAATGGCAAAACGAGAAACTGAAAAAAGTTTGTCGAAAGCGAACTCCTGAAGGGACATTCACCGGAGCAGATAGCCGGCCGGTTGAAAACATCTCCTCCGAAAATCTTTCCTCGTGTACGGATACCTCGATAAGTTACGAATCCATCTATGATTACATTTACCGCGGGAAGGAAGGGTCGGCGGATGGTACAAACATCTGCGACGAAAACAGAAGCGGAGACGACCAAAGTTCTCTCGAAAACCGCGAAAAGAGACGATTCCGGATAGAATACCCATTCACGAAAGACCCGCGGTCATTACCAAGCGTACACACTTTGGAGACTGGGAAACCGATTCCGTGATATTCTCAAACAGAAGTCAGTACTCCGGTACAGTACGAGCGAAAAAATGAAGCTATGCCGATTAAAGAAAGTTCCAAACAAAACAGCGGTCGAAAGCGAACGAGCGATACAGGGACATTTCTCTGCTTCCGCAGCAATTGAGGAGAAGTATTACGAGAGATAATGGAACGGAGAATGTTTTGCACGGAGAAACGAAACAAAAACTTTCTCTTCCTACTTCTGCGATACCTACAAAAGTTGGCAGAAAGGAGGTGTGGAAAACTTGAATGGATTGTTACGAGAGTATTTTCCAAGAAATGCCCGTTTGATAAAATTTCCCAAAAAGAAGTTCGGTCAGTTCAGGACAAACTCAACAATCGACCGAGGAAAGCGCTTAACTATTTGACGCCGAATGAAGTTTTTGCCAGGGTACTGGAAAAGGGGCATTAAATTCTTGAACTCACCTAGCGAAAGCCCTCTCGAATAATCCTGCTAAAAGAAACAGTCAGGAGTAAAGCGAAAGCCGTTTGAATTGTTTTCCATCTCTTTTCCCAAGGAACATCCCCTCCACATTATTTCCAGTCGACAACACTTTTTTTGCGATATGACACTCACTGCTTCCGAAACAAAGTCCGACGATGGTGCGCTCGACACGACACTGCGTCCACAGGGCTTCGACGAATATATCGGCCAGGAAAAAATCAAGCGGAATCTCCGCATCTTTATTGACGCCGCCCGAAAGCGCAAAGAACCCATCGAACACGTGTTGTTTTATGGTCCGGCAGGCCTCGGGAAAACAACGCTCTCTCATATTATCGCCAAAGAAATGGGTGTCGGCATGAAGGTAACGAGCGGACCGGCCATAGAGCGGGTGGGAGACCTCGGTTCTATCCTGACAAATTTGGAAAATGGCGATGTTCTCTTCATCGACGAAATTCACCGTCTCAACAAGCTGATCGAGGAGGTCCTCTACCCCGCAATGGAAGACTACAAGCTCGATATTATTATCGGAAAAGGTCCCTCGGCGCGCACCATCCAGCTTGACCTGCCCAAATTCACCTTGATCGGAGCCACGACGCGGCTCGGTTCCATCTCGAACCCACTTCGGAATCGTTTCGGATCCGTACATCGACTCGAATTTTATACCGAGGAAGAAATCGCGCGTATTCTTGCGCGCTCAAGCAGCATTTTAAACGTCGCGATAGACGAAGGTGGCGGGAAGCATCTCGCCGCCGCAAGCCGCAAGACGCCGCGTGTCGCAAACCGGCTCTTAAAGCGCGCGCGTGACTATGCGCAGTCTCGCGACGCAGAAATCATTACCGAAAAAATTGCAAAAGAGGCTCTCGATCTCCTGGAAATTGACGAACTCGGACTCGAACCAACCGATCGCCACATCCTCGAAACTCTGATCGAAAAATTTGGTGGTGGTCCCGTTGGTATCCAAACGATTGCGGCCGCGACGAGCGAGGAACGTGAAACGATCGAGGACGTCTACGAACCCTACCTGTTGCAGCTCGGCCTCATCGCGCGCACGCCTCGCGGCCGCGTCGCAAGTCCCGAAGCCTACGCCCATCTTGGCAAATCTCTTCCCGACGAGCATGCAAACAAATTGCTCTAGACTCCTCTCCCAAAAAGGAAAGAAGTTCCCCGAGCAAGTTCACATAGGGGTCATTTTGTTTTCGAGAGAAGCGCCACGCATGCTATAATGTGCCCATGAAACTCCTTGTTGTGCCACTCTATCTTCTGTTTTTTCTCGCCGTTTCGTTTACGGGATTTTTTGTTGTTTTTCACCTGCTGCGTTACTCGGTAAACAAAAGAGTGGCACGCTTCACAGTGCTCCTTTTTATAATCGGCACGGGGATTCTTCTCGTCTCAAATGCCCTCCTCTTCTTTTCGATTCCCTTCGATACCATCACCAATCCCTTGCCGCCTTTGCCTTCCGAAAGCCAATTTTGATACTCCTCCCTTCATGGATCCGCTTCACAAAAATTTAAACGATCGATACTCGTTTCACGGGCAGGATTCCGGCGAAACCATTCTTTTTGTTATTCATCGGCATTGGTTCGATATTCTCATTCAATTTTTGCCATTTTTGGCAGCGCTCATCGGAATCGGGATTGCCTCGGTCGTCTTTGGCATTTTGTTTCCGGAGCTCCTCGCGGGCATCGATACGACACTCTTCTTTTTTATTGAGAATACGATCCTCGTTTTTCTGTGGCTCTTTGGATTCTTGGTATGGATCGACTACTACCTCGATGTCTGGATTATTACGGATCGACGCATTGTAAACATTGAACAGAATGGCCTGTTCGTGCGCCATATGAGTGAAGTGTTTCTGTTTCGCATTCAGGACGCAACGAGTGAAGTAGGCGGATTTTTTCCGTCCATTCTCAATTTCGGCGATGTCTACGTACAGAGTGCCGGTGAACGCGAACGGTTTCGCTTTCACAAAGTGCCCGACCCCTATGGAATCAAAGACACCATCATGGACATGGTGCAAGAAACCCATCAAGACGAATCGGTTTTCTTCGAGAACGCCCTGGAAGCAGTCCGGCGAGGCGCCCCTTCTTCTCCCCACTCTTCTCCTTCCGAAAACCATCCAGGCCCCCCTTCTTCTCCGAAGCGATCCCGCCTTCCTTGAAACCTGGCCGCTTCTCGGATACACTGCGAACGTTATCCGTAGTGTATTGCTATGTCGGGACATTCGCATTGGGCGGGCATTAAACATCGCAAGGGAATAAACGACGCGAAGCGCGCCAAAATTTTCACCAAACTCGCGCGCCCCATTACCATCGCCGCGAAGGGAGGGGGGAATCCAGAGACGAACTTCAAACTTCGCCTCGCGATCGATAAGGCACGCGAGTATAACATGCCGAAAGAAAATATCGATCGCGCGATCGAGCGCGGAACCGGTGAAGGAAAAGACGCCGCACGAATAGAAGAATTTGTCTACGAAGGATTCGGCCCGGGAAATACCGCCCTCCTCATCAAAGCTTCGACGGAAAACAAGAATCGCACCGTGAGCGAAGTAAAAAGCATTTTAACGAAGGGTGGCGGCAAATTCGTTCCCGCCGGCTCCGCATCCTTCCTCTTCCGAGAGGAGGGGGAAATCGTCCTCGACGTCTCGCCGGAAAACCGCGAATCAGCCGAGCTCGGCGCCATCGAAGCAGGCGCCGACGACACGGAGTACGATTCAGAGGAACACGCTTTATTTGTCTTTACTTCAGTTTCTTCGCTTCAGTCAGTCCGAGAAGCGCTCGAAAAAATACTCCCGCTCTCTTCGGTATCAATCGTCTTTCGCCCCAAAGAACGAGTCTCCATAAGCGAGGGTGACCGCGCAAAACTCGATCTTCTCCTTGAGACGCTCAATGATCACGACGATGTCGACACCGTTTACGACAATGCTGCATAACAAATATCCTTCCTTTCCCTTGCCCCGAAAGAGAGAAATGAATATTTTTGACTCCCGAAAGAAAAATATATGCGCATCCTCGGTATTGATCCTGGAACGGCGACCGTAGGATGGGGCATTCTCGAAGGAGACGGGGATCGAATGGTCGCCCTTGCCTACGGACACATTTCAACGAGTCCCACACTCCCGCTTCCAGAGCGGATAGGCGAAATAGCACGTGACCTTCGAACCCTGTGTCGCCTTCACCATCCCGAAGAAGCCTCCGTCGAAAAAATATTCTTTTCAAAATCAAAAGACCGTGATTGCGGTGAGTCAAGCAAGGGGCGCTATTCTCTTGACGCTCGAAGAGCTTGGCATTAGGCTTTTCGAATACACGCCGCTTCAGATCAAGCAATCACTCACAGGATATGGTCGCGCCGACAAACGACAAATGCAGCTCATGGTAAAAAGCGTTTTAAAACTCCATGAGATTCCCCGCCCCGACGACACAGCGGACGCGCTTGCAATCGCCCTCTGCCACAGAAACAGTCGCGCTATGAACACCATCCTCGGAAAGTAGCCGTGCTGCGAAAAAGTTTTTCAAAATGCGACGAAAGAAACGCCTCTTCCCAGAATGACTCCGAAACACACTCACTTCCCTCTCCGTCTCGCGCGATCGAAAAGTTGCGACGCTCTCGAAGGAAGCCGTTTGCGAAAGAAGAATATTCCGCATCAAAAACATTTTTAGCAGCCTTCTCGAAAAATTTTCATCTTCCTTTATTTTCACGTTCCGAATCTATAACCTTGTTTCTTATGACGCTGCATCCCCTCTTTCTTAATTTTGTCGCCCAAGGAGTACCAATCGACACGATCCGCTATATTCTCATGTTTCCCCTCATCGTGACTTTAGTCGCCTTCTTTCGACAAGTCGTGGGTATCAAAGCGTTTGGTATTTATACGCCATCAATCGTCACGTTCGCATTTCTTGCATTCGATCCGGGCGGCCTCAAATATGGAGTCGCCATTTTTGTGAGCATCATTCTAGTCGGCATGCTCTCGCGACTTCTCCTTCGCAGACTCCGGATTCTCTATTTGCCGCGCGTCGCAATTTCTCTCACAATCGTCGCACTCGCCATTCTCGCCATTCTCGTCGCGGGCGGTTCACTTCATCGAACCGGCCTCGCTTCCGTTTCCATCTTCCCTCTCCTCATCATGATCACCCTTGTCGAAAAATTCGTTGCGACGCAAATCGAAAAAGGGGATAAAGTCGCCCTTATGCTTGCGGGCGAGACCCTTTTCATTTCCCTGGTCGGCTACTTCCTCGCGCGCTCGTCGACTATCGCAGAGTATCTCCTCGCCTTCCCCTGGATCGTCCTCCTCACGATTCCCGTCAACATCTTTCTCGGACGATGGAGAGGACTGCGGCTCTCTGAGCTCTTGCGTTTTTCAAAGTTGCTGAAATAGGAGTGGTGCCCTTCCGTTTTCATTTGTTGTTCTCTCGACTATGATCCCCCTCCTCGAAGCATGGAAAAAAAGTCGCGATATTCTGGGCATGAATGCGCGGAATCTCGATTACCTTCGCCCATACAACAAAAAGCGCGCCAAGC
Organism: Candidatus Moraniibacteriota bacterium; assembly: GCA_016699975.1. GTDB lineage: Bacteria > Patescibacteriota > Minisyncoccia > Moranbacterales > UBA1568. Next base: position 69,836 of record CP064994.1, read on the forward strand.
GATTCGCAGACGACAAAATAGCCTGCAAGCGCCTCCTCGCAAAAAACGAATTGCCGGTTCCCCTCCTCATCGCGCGCATCAAAACACTCGATGATCTTGAAAACTTCGACTGGTCAAAACTTCCCGAGAGCTTCGCCCTCAAACCGAATCATGGATTCGGCGGCGAAGGCATTCTCGTCGTATACGGAAAAAAGAAAAATGAAGAACACACCTGGATTAAAGCGGACGGCTCCCTCATCCGCGTCGAGGATCTGAAAACGCATATTCGAAATATTTTGGACGGTTCATTCTCTCTCGCAAACATGCCAGACTCGGCATTTTTCGAAGAGCGCCTCAAGCTCCTCAAACTCTTCAAGCCCTATTCGTGGAAAGGGATCCCCGACATTCGTGTTATCGTCTTTAACCGCGTCCCGGTGATGGCGATGCTTCGCCTCCCCACCAAAGAGTCAGGCGGGAAAGCGAATCTTCAGCACGGAGCCCTTGGACTCGGTATCGATATGGCAAACGGCACTACAACGAGTGCTGTTCAGGGGTTCGGCGGCTTCGCGCGCTCAATAGACTGTGTCCCCGGCACGCGTCTCGTTCTCTCGGGTATCCGCATTCCTTTCTGGAAAGAAATTCTCCGTCTTGCAGTCGAGGCCCAAAATATTTCGGGACTTGGCTACCTGGGCGCCGACATCGCGATCGACCGCGACCGCGGCCCGGTCTTCCTGGAATTAAATGCGCGACCCGGACTTTCCATTCAACTTGCCAACCTCGACGGACTCAAGGGTCGCCTAACGCGCGTTTCGGGACTCAAAGTGAAGACGGCGGAGAAGGGGGTGCGAATGGGCATGGATCTCTTCGGCGGTGAAATCGAGGAAGAGATCGAGGAAATCTCCGGCAAGAAAATTATCGGCACCGTAGAGAAAGTAAAACTCATCGGCAAGAACGGAAAAGAAATCGAAGTCGAAGCCAAAATAGACACCGGCGCCGACTCTACCTCCATCGACACGGAGCTTGCGAGAGAGTTGGGGTTTGGGGAAGTTATGAATTTCTTTGAAACTATTCCAAAGCCGGAAAATACAGAGAATCGCTCAACTCTTAGCGCACTCTCTGCGGAGTACGATCAAAAATATAAGCACGCTCATCCAGATCTTTCCGGCGTCGTTTTTGTATATGCTCCGAACGGCTTCACAATGAGACCAAAGATTCTCATCTCATTCTTTCTCCATGGTGCTGAGGTATCTTCGAGGGTAAGCATCATTGAAAGATCCCGCATGCAATACCCTATAATAATAGGACGGAGAGATCTCAAGAAATTTCTCATCGATTCAAATAAATAAGGGGCTTGAGAGTGCCTCTTATTCGAATTTAGCGGAAAGGTATTTTATGAAAGTCTTATTTCTTCTTGGCCATCAATCAGCCAATAACCATTCAAAAAAATTCCAGAGTAAATTCAGAGATTTTTTTCAATACGCAAGCGAAAGAACTTCTATAAAATTTTATATATCAAATATTGAAGACTATGATACGAAACAAAAGCTGTTCTCTCATGCATTTGTAAGAAAATGGAATTCGTGGGACAAAGAGTTCCTTGTAAAGCCAGATATTATTTACGATAAAACATCGTACTTCCTTTCTCAGAAAAATTTAATGGAAATAAAAGAGGATATTTCTCAAAATTTTCGCTTCCTCAACCCATTGGAATTCAATAGAATTCTTACTGATAAGTGGGAGACGTATACTGTCATTCCGGATATACATCCGAAAACCATTCTCTTTCAAGAGAACGATGACTCGAAAAAAATCTTGGATATATCATCTTCATTAGTTGTGATAAAGCCACGATACGGATTCGGTGGAAAAGGCGTCACTGTTTCAACAAAAGAAAATTTCAAGCCAATAAAAACTCCTTTCATCGTGCAGGAATTTATCGAAACTAGTGCCGGCATACCAAACATAACAAAGGGTCGCCATGACCTTCGAATATTCCTCAAAAATGAAACTCCATTCTACTCAATAATACGCTCCCCTCAAAAAGACCCTTATATCGCAAACATAAATTTCGGTGGCGCATTGAAAGTAGTGCCGCTCGAGAAGATTCCGAGATCAGCATTCAGAGTCATCAACACCATCAGCAAAACCTTTTCTCGTTTCCCTAAGAAGCTCTACTCAATCGATCTATTTTTTGATAGGAATCAAAATCCTTGGGTGGTAGAATGTAATTCTCGTCCAGGAATCATCCTTCATAAGAGTGAGCTCCCTTATCGTGAATTCTATTACGATCACCTTCTTGATTTTTTTCAACAATCTCTATGAAGATAATAACTATTACTGGGACAAAGGGGAAAACCACCATAACAAGAGCTCTCAGTGCCGTGCTTCATCGATTTGGGGAAACGACTCTTCGAGTAGATACGGATGGCTACTACATCAATGAAAAACAAGAAGGAACTCTCGAAGAGAGCAAAAATCTCTATGGCCTTGTTCCTACCGTCTCACCCGGGAAGTACCTCCTCTCTATGAAAAGATACTATCCAGATTTTGTTGCTATCCTTGAGGCAGCCCTTGGAAGCGGCGGAAAATCAGGAAGAGGCTATGGACTTCATACTATAGGGATATTTTCCAACGTCCTCGAAGATCATATGGGTATAGGTAAAATAAGAACAAGGTTGGATATAGCAAAAAGAAAAAATTTTATTTTTTCAGGTATTGATGTGGGCGGCTATGCCATCTTCAATGCAGATGATCGACTTGTCTGTTCGCAATTAAAACAAATCCCCGATTTCCGTTCTGTCCATCTTGTTCCTTGCGGTATCTCAAATCGCTTTTTCGACATTGAAAATCACCTTCAAAATGGAGGAAAAGCAGTTACTATCGTCGATGATTCCATCGTCATTCGAGCAAGAGAAGGCGACCAAAAAATTCTTTCAGTAAAAGATGTTTCATGGACATTCAATGGAAAGTATAGACCCTCCGTAGAAAATCTTCTTTTTATCGTTGGGGGACTCTATGCCTTCTTCGAGGAAAAGATCCCTCAGAGAGCTTTGCAAATTCTCAAAGAGTATCACCTCAACAGAGACGGGGGGAGACTATCACTTTTCGAAAATAAAGATGGCATCAAAGTCTTAATAGATTTCGCGCACGAAAAATACTCACTTTCAGAAATTGCAAAACTCGCACATAAACTCAAGAAAAGTAAGAAGAATAAGACTATCGGGATTTTGCGGTTAGCGCCAGACAGAACCGATAAAATGATTTTCGAAACCGGAAAATTCATTGCCCCTTCTTTTGATCATTTGATAATTTATGACAAAATAGATGGCGTTCATAAAATGAAATATATCGGTAAAAAAACAAATATCGTACGAAACATTGGTGAGGTTTCTGACATTTTCCTGAAAGGAGCTCTGAGTGCAAAGAGAAAAAATATGGTAGAGAAAATACTCCTTGAAGAAAACGCTGTAAGGAAGGCTATCAAAATAGCCTGCCCAGGAGATGTCATAATTTATATATGCAATGACGATCATAAAAAAAGTATCACTTATATGCAAAAATATCTCCATGCTAGTAGAAGAAATTCGTAAGATCCTTATTACAGAAAGCTTTTGAATCTTTTATAGACTATTCTTGAACCCCCGCTTCCCTCGCGGTACAATGCCGGTACTTCCCAGAAAACACTCTTCTCAAAAGAAAGGGTAAAAGATATTCGAGAATACACACCCTCGTATTTTCTCCTATGGATCACCTGAAAACGGTACTGAGAGAAGCTCGTGCTGCGTGGCGGCGGGAGCGAAATAATCCTCATTCGTTTGCATCCACGATAGCGACTTCGGCACCCGGAAGATTCTTCTCAAAGATTTTTGCACGACAAAAAATCGGCACGACATCCTTCATTCGCGGACCCCTCGGCACTATGAATGTTTCTTCGAATACTCTTTCACGAACACCATCGCCGCGCGACCCCAAACCCCGCGCGGGATTTTGGAAATGGGTACTTCGAATCGCAATTGGAATTTTTGTGGGAGGCTTCCTCGCGGTCGTCGGCGTTTTCGCCTATTTTGCAAAAGATCTGCCCAGCCCTGGAAAAGTGAACAGCCGATTTATCGCCGAGTCGACCAAAATTTTCGACCGCACCGGGACACACCTCCTCTACGAAGTTCACGGCGAGGAAAAACGAACGATTATTCCCTTTTCTGAAATGCCACAGGTAATCCGCGCCGCCACCATCACTTTGGAAGACCGGGATTTCTATAATCACTATGGTATCAAGCTCGATTCCATCCTCCGTGCCCTCTTCAAGGACTTTGTCAAAGGCGGATCAAGGCAGGGCGGCTCCACAATTACGCAGCAGTTTGTAAAAAACTCCCTCCTCACGCCAGAGAAAACACTGACCCGAAAGATAAAGGAAGCGATTCTGTCGATAGAGATGGAACAAAAATTTTCGAAAGATGAAATTCTCGCGATGTATTTGAACGAGATTCCCTACGGCGCCAATGCTTATGGAATCGAAGCGGCTTCGCAAACTTTTTTCGGAAAGAACGCAAAAAATCTCACTGTTGATGAAGCGGCCCTTCTCGCCGTCCTCCCGAACGCTCCCACATACTATTCTCCGTACGGCTCCCACCTCGACGAACTGAAAGCGAGACAAAAAAATGCGCTTACCCAAATGGCCGCTCTCGGCTATATCACCAAAGAGGCCGCTGAAGAAGCAAAACAAGTGGAGACCCTCGACAAACTCGTGCCACAACGAGAAGCGATCGCTGCGCCGCACTTCGTCATGTATGTGAAGGAATATCTTGCCAGGCGCTACGGCGACGAAGAAATCGAGCAAGGCGGGCTGCGAGTCATTACCACTCTCGACTGGGACAAACAGCAAGCCGCAGAAAAAGCGGTTTCGGAAGGAGCCGAGAAAAATCTTCGCTACAATGCGGAAAATGCCGCGCTCGTTGCGATCGATCCGAAGACCGGACAAATTCTCGCTATGGTTGGTTCGAAAAATTACTTCGATACCAAAATAGACGGGCAGGTGAACGTCACCATTCGCGACCGCCAGCCGGGATCCTCCTTTAAGCCTTACGTCTATCTCGCTGCGTTCACCAAGGGCTATGTGCCCGAGACAATTCTTTATGATGTGCCCACCGAATTTCCGACCGATGACGGAAAAAATTACGCGCCACAAAACTACGATGGAACATTTCATGGACCTGTCTCGCTCGCAAAAGCGCTCGGCGGATCCCTCAATGTCCCGGCTGTCAAAACGCTCTACTTAGTAGGAGTGAATGATGCCATCGAACTCTCAAAGAGTCTCGGCATCACCACTCTCACGGAGCCAAAGCGCTATGGCCTTTCTCTCGTTTTGGGAGGAGGCGACGTCAAACTCCTCGATCATGTAAGTGCCTACGCAACGCTCGCAACGGGTGGCATACGACGGGAAAAAACTGCCATTCTTCGTATCGAAAACTCGAAGGGCGAAGTGCGGGAAGAATATACTCAGTCGCCTGGAGAGCGCGTCGTTGGCGAAAAATTTGTCGCCATGCTCGATTCCGTTCTCTCCGAGAACGGAAACCGAGCGTGGATCTTCGGGGAAAATAATCCTCTGCGGTTCAACAATCGAGCCGTCGTTGCCAAGACCGGTACTACCAACCTCTTTAAAGACGCCTGGACGGTTGGCTATACCCCTTCCCTGGCGGCAGGCGTCTGGGTAGGAAACAATGATGCCTCTCCCATGAAGCTCGGGGCCGACGGCTCCTATGTCGCCGCTCCCATTTGGCGAGCATTTATGGACAAGGCCCTCGAGAACACCGGGACAGAAGAGTTTCCGAAATACCGTCCCGAAGAAGAAATCGCACCGCGCGACGAAAACGGCAACGTCAAAAAAGAAGAGCAAAAAGATGAGAATGCCGAACAAGCTCCTTCATCCGACACGACATCCAAAGGCGTTCCTGATCCCTTCGAAACCGTCTTCCCGAAAATTGAAAAGCCGCTTCTCGGTGGCTATATGGAAAAACAAGAAGCCCTCAAAGTCTGTCGCATCCCAGGGAAGGATGATGAATACTGTCTTCCGAGCAAATATTGCCCCGAGAGCGAAGAAGTGAAGCGGGACTTCGTAAGCGCAAACGATATTTTGGCCTATGTGGATCGTGACGATCCAAGAGGATCGATCCCAGAAAAACCCGAGCGCGACCCGCAATACAAAGCCTGGCAAAAAGCTGCGAAAGATTGGTACCAAAAGGATCGCAAAAGAATTTTCTCCGCCCCGCCCGAAAAAGAATGTTCCGAAGAAGATTTCGGCTCCAAGTTCGATCCCGAGATCTCCCTCTCTGTTCCCGATGAAACAGACTCGTCTTCACTCTCTATTTCCGCAAAAGGAAAAGCGCCTTATGGCGCCGAATCACTCGAAATATTTGTCGACGGCGAAAGAATCGCCTCGGACGGAGGAGCTTCACTCTCCACCGATTACTCCATTCCTGATGGAAAGCGAGGGAGCACTCTCTCGATCGAAGCACGACTCAAGGATAAACTCGGAAACGAAGCGAAAGATACGAAAGATGTCCGCACGAAAGCCCCTGAAACAACGACTCCGTAACACAGAGGCGTGAGGAAGCACAAGAAGAAGAAAGACAGGAAGAAAACACCTGAATACTCAAAAAGAGCGCCCTTTCTCGTACTGTGCGAGAAAGGGCGCATTTCTCTTTCAATGCTCTATTGATTACTCATCAATTCAATAAAATAATGTAAACAAAAGCGAATTTTGTGAAAGAAGAAAGGGTTCTTTTTGAAGAAATCTGAGCGTATTTCAATAAATATAGGCCACAAATATAGGCCACGGTAAGTTTGAGCAGTATCTCTTTTCGTTTCTCTTGCAAAAAAATGACAGAAAGTCATTCCTCTCGAGAATTTTTCGAAGAAACAAAAACATATTTCCTCGTACGAGATTCCTCGCATTTTCAATCACTTCTTCACCGGGGACAAGGCCTGTCCTAAGCAGCAACACGAGTATGGGGAATCACATTTTCTTGCCCACTCATGAGTTTTCTCCAACTCAATTGTTTTTACAAGAAACGCATCTTTTTCTTCCAGGACTCCTCTCAATTTCCTCCTATTGCTTCCGGAGGCTTTTAATCTCTTCTGTGAGCGACTGAACGAGGATCTCTATCTTCTCCAATTTTCGATCCGTCTCGGCTTTCTCATCCTTCTCTTTCCTTTCTTCTTCGCCGATATCTTCCACATCCTCCTGAATGCCATCCACGTCCTTCTGAATATCCTCGACGTCGTCCCCGATTTCTTCCACTTCTTTCTGAATTCCCTCGACATCTTCGCCGATTTCTTCGACGTTTTCCTGAATCCCTTCAATATCTTCGGAAATGTCTTCTACATCTTCGCGAATATCTTCGATATGTTCGTGCACCTCGGTAATGTCTTTTGCCTGACGATTCACAGTCATCTGAATAAAGATCGCGAGATAAATCGCCTCGAGCGAGACGAGTGTTGTGAGGAGAAGGAGAATTTGATCGAAAGAGAATCCGAAAAACGAAAGCGTAAAGATGCCCACAAAAAGAAACGTGTGCACAAGAAGCGACATCGGAGACCCAATAGAACGCGCAAACCGCTCCGCGCCTCGCTCAAGTGGCGAAGTTGCAAAGGGGGAGCGCTGCTCTTCTGGAAGTTTCGGTTTATCGAGTGGGTTCGACATAGAAACAGTCTATCACGACTCTCTCTCCGGAAAAACAAAAAAGAGGAGATCGAACCACCGATCTCCTCGAAACCTTCACCCTTACAGTACGTTCATTGAACTCACTGCAAGGGTGATAACATACCCCGCAATCCATGCGAGAATCCTCCCTATCAACGTCTCTTCTCGATCGGCGACGATAATGCCAATCGAGCAAAGCGCCCAGGAAGGGAGAAAAAATACTGACTGGTCGTGCGGCATTACTATTTCCAAAATTACCGCGATGACCACGTAGGGGAGCGCTTCCAGCGCACCCCAGATTATTTTCATTTCCGCCTCCTCTCGTATCCCAACCCGGATATTGGGACACTCCCCAAAGAACATTCGCGACTCCGGCGCGAAAAAACTACTTCTCCTGCTCCGACAACTCCCCGACATCCGCCGGTTTATCGTTAAAGCAGTTTTCCTCCACCCAGCACTTCCTGTGCACGGGAGTGAGTGGACCAAATATTGGCCCGTCTTCCGCAAGCAAAATATCTCTCGCGGATTCAAAACTCCTGTATGGCGGGCATATCCTCCTTGCCGCATGCTCCCGCACAGTTGGGCCGATATTTCCGACCGCCTGTCCAGTAACTGCATACACGAGGCTACTCGCGTATGCAAACCATTCAACATCCGATTTCATCGGATATTTTTCACGAGCAGCTTGGACCGCTCGCAAAAATAAAATGCTTATGTCATCATCCATTGCATTCCCTCCTTACTTGCCGCCAAACTTCTTCGCAAGGGCGGCGAGCAAATCCGCGGAAGCCGGTTTCTGCCCTCCTTCCTCCTGAGGATTCGGGAGCGGATTCATCCCTGCTTGCCTCCGAATTCGATCAATTTTCTCCCTTTCTTTCGGATCTTTCGGAGGAAGCTTGTCCAGTTTCCCGTTTACCAGACGGAACCCGCAATCCGTTGCGCGAGCGCGAATATCTTCCATGATCGCTTCCGCCCACTCGGCAAGTTCCGCCGAATATTCTTTCTCGTCTTCCGGGGACTGCCAATACGAGCGGAGAGGAAACTCTTTTAGAGTCTCATCCAACTCATACAGGTCAGCCCGAACTCCATAAAAATATTTCTCGCCTCTTCAAAGGCGCGAACCGCCCTTTCATGGGCTGTGTTGGCAGCTTCCCAGCCTGCGACAATTCCCTGCCGGCGCGAAACTTCCAGCTCATACGCCTCCTTGCCTTCGCGGAGAATCTTCTCAATAATTCTCTCGCAAGCCTTTCCATAGGCGCTCTCCCATTTTTCCCGATCGGACTCGGGAACAAATTTGAGGCACCCGCGGTATGGGTTGTTGCGAGCAAGCTCACGGATCTCCTTCCGGGCATACTCACTCGCCTGCTCGAGAATTTCCCGAGCTCCCTGGAGCATCCCTTCTTCACTCACTTCCTGAGAGAAGAAAAGTTTCTGCCGTTCTTCTCCGGAAAGCCCCCAGGAGATTACTCGCCTGGTCACCCAGGTCTCGTAACACCCCCCAGACCGAAACCCATCATCGGACTCCGGATAACTCACCCACTGTCGAGATGAAACGGTTTCCATACCGATTTCCCCTGGAGCCTCGAAAGACGCTCGTTCCTTCTCCGCTTCGAACAGTTTCCGTACCGGTTCGGTTACGGAGAAAGTTTCTTCCGCCGCCTGTTCCGGCGACGGAATCGAACGCCTCATTCTTTCCGCGATTTCTCGCTGTTCGGCCGCCGGAACAAGTTCCCAGAGCTTGTCCGGACAACTAATCCAGGACCCTCGACCCGAGAGAACCTCGGGGGAGAAAGTCACCTCCGGAAACCGGCATAACCGGAATGTTCCGGTTATGCTAATTTCATTTACGGGGTTCCATCCTTCCGGGACCTTGGAAAGCGTACCCGGCACATACTCCGCCTCCCACGCCCGAGTCGCCTCTTCCCAGGAAAGGCGCTTTTCTCCGGGGAGTTTCGGCTCATCTAGTCCAACCCCTCCATACAGGAGGCGGTTCGGATCCATACACCGATCGCCGACTCCATTCCAAAAAAATCGAACAGTGTTGTGCTTGCTCGATTCCGTCCGGTCAGGCAGACCGAAAAGCGCAAAGACTTTCCAGGGATCTGGTCCCTGGAAAACCTCGCGTCGATCCTTGACTTCCCGATACTGGCGGTTTTCCTCTGGTTCATTGGTAGGCGTCCCGCCTAAGTGGGACCAATCTTCGAATCCTTCTTCGACGCACCGCCATTCATGGCGGCGGAATCCGGAAATCGGTTCGCCGACCGCTATCCAACCAAACCGAGCTGGCCGGATCGGCCTTACAAAGAGAACTCCTTTCCTCTCACCCGGCTTCGTTTCCCCAGTAATCTCCACAAGGAAGAGCCGATTTTCTTCCAGCTCGATACCCTTCGGGTTCCCCCGATTGGCGCGATCGACAAAAACGATTTTTTTAGGGACATCGCCCGCTTGAATTGTCCCTTTCCATCCATCATTTCCATTCGTCCACAAAATAAGTGCGATTTTTTTCACGTTCACGAGAAAACTCCTCCGCGTTTTTAAAAAAACAGACAACTCTCTCCGCCTTCGATTGTTTTTGAAGTAATCAAAGGCGAGGTTGAGCGGGGAGGGATGCGATATCACTGTATGCACCCTCCCTCCCGCTAGTACAGATCTAATCTGGCGCTACCGGTATTTCGGTGCGCCCCTAACTGTCCCTGTTTCTTTCCAGCTGCCGTCTTCTTGTTGCTCGAAGACGGCATACATTTGTTTGCCAAAATCATAGCAAACCCCCACCCTTTTTGATCCGAGTGGGGATGGGATCAATTCTATGTTTCCGTTTCCGGGGTTACCCTTCCCCGAATGACGGAGGAATGCTTCCAATCCCCGAGTATTCCATTCCTCCCAAATGGGTCGCATCCTATCGACGCCTTCCTGCGCCTCCTGGAGGGACTTTGCTCGGACACTCCAGTCCGAGAAAACTTCCTGCTCTAGAGTAACCAATACTACAGAGTCATCATCGAAGTAAGCACGGATGCTCACTCCAGGGATCGTCGCCATCACCCTTTCTCGGAGCACTTCGACTTCTTCTTCCCTTTTCTTTTCCGCGTCGGCCTCCTCTTGCTCCGCACTCTTGTAGAAACGGACACGGCCCGGATTGAAATTTTCGGGAAGAATTACCCCCTCCCCAAATCCATTCCGCCACTGAAATTCATAGATTATGATGGCGTGAGGAATCTTGTTATGCAACTCCTTTGCCTCCGTTTCGCCAAATCTTCCAAATTTGGCATAAATTACAGTGTAACCCTTGAGATCAATTCCCTCCAGCCCCTGCTTTGGCAGGATAGCTTCCGGCATGCTCTCTTTTGAGAGGCAAACTGTAACCGCTTCTCCCTTACGACGAAACTTAATACTTAATTTCCATCTTTTCTCTCCTTCAATTTTAAGTAATAAAGAAATTGAAACAAAAAAATTCCACCACATTAACCTAACCGTTTCCGTTAAAATTAATGTGGGTTGAATTTTTAAAGAACTTCTTCCTCCGAACCTTCAAATCAAATACTTTGAAGATTCTATTGGAAGGAGGAGCCATGCTATGTACTCCTCCAAAAAAATCAAACGTTTTCACGCACATTTTTTCTCGAAGCCGTGCGCAGGCTCCGCTCCTCCCGCGTCTGTCTCACCACAGTCGCGAAAAGAAGATTTTGGACTAGCGGGTCATCATGACCCGCATCGCCCTCAATACAAGGGCGATTCGCTCCACTTCGGCAGCGCGCTGGAACGCGCCACCGAAGCCTTCAAGAACAACCAGCGCCGGGCGCTTGTTGTTGGTCGCTTCCTGCGACCATCTTTCCTGGCAAACGGCGCGAAACTTCAGCGCCATTTCATCATCCTTGAATCCCACCTGGATTCGCCCTTTTTCAGGGCGGGTCCAGATGGCCCATTTATTTCCCTTGGCCGATTCGGCCAAGACACAATCTCCGCGATCCCCTTCGTACACCTTTTCTCCGTGTACGATGGAAATTTCCTGGGAAACGTTTAAAGGGCTTCCCGCCCTTTTTAACCATTTCTCAAAGATCTCCTTTTTCTGCAGAGTATCAATCTTCCAGGGCCCACCGCAGTGGGCCTTCAGAATCACTCGGCGATCCTCAAGTGGTACGATTTCTTCTCCTTGGAGAATCGCTTTTTCCATAGCGAGAAGTGGGTCCTCCTCCTCGCCGGCAGCCCGACGGGCTGCTGCTTCCATGCAGATTCTTTCCGTCACGGCATCCATGCCGTCGGGGTCGACGAGCCGAATAAGTCCCTGAACTGACTCCGGCGCGACCTCAATGGCCGCATCGAAAATATAATCCTTGTCAATAGCAAGGTGGGGGCACTCCAGCTCCAACAAACTTTGTATTTCGGGGGTCATATCGACTCCCCCCTCATTGTCCAGGGAGATCAGGCTCTCTCCGGATAAAAATCTCCCAACCTCTTCTTGGTAGTCGGAATACTCTTCTCTCGAAAAAACAATTTCTTGGAAATTTAGAGCCACTTTCTTTCTCCTCTTCTTTGGAGTTTGAACCCTTCCTGCCATGGCGGACAGTGCTGAAGGGCTGCCGAAGAATTCGACGCACGACTTTGGAAACATCCTTTCAAAACCCCGCGTCGAATTCTTGGCTTTCTCGAATTTTAAAGAACTTCTTCCTCCGAACCCTCAAACATGTTTCAGATTGAAGATTCTATTGGAAGGGAGAGCGAAAATTCCATTTTCGCTCTCCACATTCGCATGAACTTTCGATGGCATCCCTTTTGTAAGAGCCTTCTACTCATTCATACTTCCCGGCAAGTCAGTCCGGGCTTCTTTTTTTCCTCGTCCATTTGGGGACGGGTCCGGACTCCTCGCCGGCACAGGCGGCCTTTCTCCAGGCGCGCCACTCAAACAGGATGTCTCTTCGCTCTGGAGACACACTTGCTTGAGTGACGTACCTATTTCTTTCTCTCCTTTGTAATCGGAACTGCTCCGATCTTCGGACAGCGAAGAAACCTCCGCACTGTCCGAAGACCAAAACATACTTCCCAAACAAAGAAATTGAGAAATATTCAAAGAACAGGGACCAGACCTTCTGTGGAAACTCTTTTGCTTTCACAAAAGAACCTCCATTGAAGGGGCAAGAGAGATTCCATCTCTTCTTGCCCGTAACCTTTCGTGCTCGTCCATGAGCACATATTTTGGCTTTGCGATCGGATCGCTTCCGAGGGCATCACCCCCCACCCCTCAAAGCCCGAGGTTCTCCGGTTTCTCGTTAACCGGCATCGCCACTCCTCGACCGCCCGATGTCCGGCGGCCTCAAATGGAGTTTCCCCACCTAACCTAGTTGATGACTCGGTACTCGATGAAGAGAAAAGTCGCTTTCGCGATTTCCTCTTCCGAGTACTCGTGGCGATCAGTGAGACGTGGAAGACCACGTACTCCCATGACCACCACCGAGTCACCGACCTTGACCACTACGCGCGGCGGCGCTTCGCGTCGATCGTTGGCTTGTGGCTTGGGTTCAAGCAGGATTCAACACCCTGCGAAACCACAGCCTTGGCCTCATCGACGCTCAGCAGTCGACGTTCGATGGTTTTTGCACCATCGAACATCGAGTCGGCGAGGGCAAAACCAAAGAAAATTTTTTTCATGGTTTTCTGCCTCTCACTCGTTCCAGAAAGCAACGTGCGCACTTCACCATGATCCGATCATGACTTATAGCGCTTCCTCGAAACCTCCGAGGGTTACCCTCCAAAACAAGTGCAAACCGGAGCCCTCACAACGCGCGAGCCTCATACGCGCTCGGTTTTCTGAAAAACCGAGAAAATCCGCTATTAATATAATGAAAAGAACAAAAAAAGCACTCTCAAAGGAATGCTTTTTGCAAGATATCTTGAGCAGCTAAACATGACTAAAACCGCCCAAGAAAGATCTTGCAAGAAATCTTCCTGTGGTTTGTCATGTTTAAAAAATTTCAAGGAACGAAAGCTGATCATCAACCTCTCTTCGAATACGCTTCCAAATATCTTTTCGTTTCCGAAGACATTCCTCGTGACGAAAGCTGGTTAGACTTCATCGCGAGACGATGTCTTGAGAAAGACTCAAAGAATCGTTCGAATCGTGGCGCATTCGGAACGGAGGTACTCGCATGCTATTTGAAACGCCGCGCTGGACGCTTTCGGGATTCTTTCGAAATCCCCTACATGCAAGGACGCTCACACCTCCTGGTGACGGCCCCGGAAACAGCCTGCCACTGAAGCGGCGCTTCTCTACGGAACCTCGCCCAATTCTCTCAGTGTTTTCCTTCGCTCGTCTTGTTCGTCCATCTTCCATTCGATCTCCCTCCTCGCGAGAAACGGATCGAACGAATACGAACAAGATCGGAAGCGAAATGGAACGCTTCCCGGAACGTTGCCAGAAAGAGATATGCAAGCGAGGTCGAAGAGAAACGCGCGATCGGGAAGGACAAAGAGAAAAATCATATCCTCCGATTCCCGGCATCCTCATCGTTTCACCTGCAAATCCCTGTTCAGCAGAAAAAGTGTCAATGTGCCTTTTCTTATTCTTCTTCTCTCTTGCGTCACATCCCGACTTCTGTTCCCCTTTTCTTTTTTCATCGTGACACGCCAGTATATATCAAGAATTTACTTTTGTCAATTCTTTGTGTCATTTATACCATTTTCTCTCATTTTTAAACTATTGAAGAGAATTTTTTTGGCTTTATATATACTTTTATGTGTCACGTAATTTTGACATTAGAAGAGATTTTTGCTAGCATAAAAGTGTCAAAATTTAAAGAATACTCCCTATGTATGCCTCTTCTCTCGAGCACATCGGGCTCCGGCCCGAGCAGGCTCTCATCTACGAATCGCTCATGAAATCGGGTCCGTCTTCGGCAGGAGAAGTGCACAAAGCCGTCCCCCTCAAGCGCGGACTCGTCTACAAGGTGCTCGACGAGCTGGTGCTTCTTGGTCTCGTAGAGAAAAAGAGGGTGGAAACAGAAAAAACCATTCGATTCGAGGTGTGTCATCCGCTCAAGCTCAAAGCGTTTTCGGAGCGGCGCGAAACAGAAGCAAAAAACGCCACCCTCGCGCTCGAAGGCGTTCTCCCCTCTCTTATCTCCGACTATAATCTGGTTTTGGGACAGCCCGGCGTACTAGTGTTCGAAGGACTAAGCGGCGTAAAAAAAGTGCTCGAAGACAACCTTGATCACAATCCGGAGAAAAAAATTTTTACCTTTTCTGACCTGGACGGATATACAAAATACCTCACCGACTGGAACAAGTGTCACTATGCCCCCAAGCGAAAGCGTCTTGGTATTTATGAAAAGGCGCTTGTCTCGAATACCGAACAAGCGAGAGAATTCCTCAAAAACTATGAAGCGAACGAATTTACGGAAATACTTCTTATCGATTACGCGCGCTACCCCATGAAAACAGAGGTGAATATCTATAGCGGAAAAGTATCATTCGTTACTTTTTCGGAAAATTCCCTCATCGGCGTCATTATCGATAACCGAGAAATTCATGACACCCTTCTTACAATTTGGAAACTTGCCTGGGACTTGGGGCGAAAATCATTTGCTGAACTCCAACCCTCATGGACCCAGCGATTCGGAGCCTGAGATGCCCCTCGAAGACTCTTCAGAATCCAATGATCAATCTTTCTTACTCTTTTATTTTTTTTCGAGAAATTTTCATCACCCTGCTACAAATATCTATCCTGAGGCGGAGCAAAAAACTGAAACCACTTATGTCGTCTCGCCAACCGAGGGCTTCACGATATGTTTTTGTACGAAACGAAGAAGATCTCCAAGCGTTTCTGAACGGCGCAGCTCATCGAGAAGTTCCCTGCGCGTCTCTCGCATATTCTCTGAGGAACTCTCTGGCATATCGCTCAAGACTCGAAAGAAATGTATGAGAAGCGGCAGAACCACAGACTTCGCATATTCTTGTTGCTCTTTGGCAGGGAGCGTCAGTACTTTTCCTGAAATGAATCCTTCCGACGAAGCAATCACCTGATCTTCGAGCATTTCCATTCCCGCAGCAGGAAAATATGTGCTATAGGGTTCTCGAAAAGAGAGCTTTGTTTGTTCTTCGCCCGCCTTTCCCGAACGCCATCCGAAACTTCGTGAATCCGTGGGTGCTACGAGAAACGAGAAGGCCAGTTTTCTCTTTTCAGATTTCGTGAGTATTCCCTGGAGAATCGGCCTCCGAACAGATAAAAGTGCCTGAGCGGCAGAAGATTTGTAGACTTGTCCACAGACGCTCCGACGGAGCGCCGGGTCGTTATTGAGCCTGTCCTGAATCGCTTCAAGAATATCTTTCAATAGTGGCAACAGTTTTTCGTGTTGGTGCACATCAAAAAAATCTACATCTGGCATTTTCTCATGAGCGACTTCTTCGAGATGCTCAAGGAGCGCCGCCAGAATATCATACCGCGCTTCGTTGGGATGACTCACCTTCATCCCACGTATCGTAAGAATCGCCGCGATTTCTTCGAGAGCGTACGGAAGAAATTTTTTCCGCTCTTCTTTTGAAAGGGGCGACGATCGTTTTTCGGAAAGAAGGGGGTTCGAAACCAGTTGACCAAAAGCATGTGCCCAAACGGGGGTTTCCGAAAGCTCGAACAGAAGTTTCCGGTATCGTTCAAATTGTTCACGTTTTTCCCCCGAAAGAAACGCCTCTGACGAAACAAATTCAAGATTATCGAGATGAAACGCCTTTTTCATTCGTTCGTATCGCTCGAGTTCGACACGTGAGACGGCGCGAGCAGCATCAAGCGACTCTTCCCGCGTCATACCGTGGAGTGCCTCATAGTTCCAGGCCTGCGTTTCTGCGAAAAGAGGAATCGTAATCGGTCGCCCCTCCGACTGCAACCAAAAAAGAAAATTATAGAGATCAATCGGTTTTTCGCTTTGGCCTTCCCCATCGAGAACTTTTTTCCACTTGAACCATTCTTTAGAAATACCGAACGGAAAATATATTGGTTTGTCCGTTTCTGGAATTTCTGATTTCCGATGTCTTACTTCGTTTTCAAAGTCCGAGAGAAATCCCTTGGGGAGGGTCGCGGATTCTCTTCCATACAACAATTCTTCCGATTTGTAGCGAACATGTCGGAGAAGCGTCTTGGCCGTCTCAAGCTTCTTCATAATTTCGGTGAATCGGCTTGTATTTTCATCCTTCCCTCCAATTCCATGTTCGAGAAAAAATCGGAATTCATCAATGAGTGACGCCACTCCTTCTTCGTCATAAAATTTCCCGGGAATCCAGCTTTCCTCATCGAAGAGTTCTCCTTCCATAAATTCATTCTCTTTCATCTCGACCTCATCCATATCATCCCACTTCCCAACTCGCTGCTTCTCTTCCTTTTCCAAGAGAAGCGTTTTATTTCTTCGCTCAATCATCCACCGGTTGAGTTCAATTCTTTTCCTGGTTATTTCATCAAAGAGGCTCTTGAGTCGATTCATCGTATTCTTCATTTCAAAGAGCAGCGATTTGCGCGCCCTGATATCCGTCTCTATTTCTTCAGTAATCTTCTCTGCATCAATCGGAAGTTCGGAATGCAGGCGATCTTTCACCTCAAGAAAAATCGCGTTCGACTTTGCCAGAAAAGCGCCCGGCAGCCGATCTTGAATCCCGAACTCAAATGGAAAAATCTCCCGGAAAATTTCTGAGAACTCTTGTGTCCAACCCATTGAGGCGTCTGCAAACTCAACATATTTAGCAAAGACGGAATCGGCTGCTCCTTGCGAGAGTCGCTCACCGATCTCAAGAATAACGTCTCCCATTTTTTCACCACCCTCCTCAAGAGAAAGGAAAGACTGAAGACGATCGTGAGCATTGCCATGTGCCAGAAAATCCCGTACACGGTCCGCTTCCGCTTCACTTTTTTCGAACAAAAAATTGAGAAATTGCACCTGGGTTCCCACAGAAAAATCCTCGAGCGCTATTCCAAAATGATCCTCGATTTTTTTGCGGAATAGTGGCTCAAGCAGAGTTGAATAGAGGGTCACACGAAGCGACGCTTCTGAGTCTTCTTTGTTTTTTTGAGAAAAGCCCTCGCTTTGAAGCTATCTCTTCGACCGACACCTTCTTCACCGGTTTTCTTTTTCCGGAAAGCGAAGCAGCGTCATCGGGAGTGAGCTCGAAGAAGAAGTCAACGCGGAATTCCGGCGTATACAAAACGGCAAAACGGTCACTCACTCGGCTTACCGTTCCCCAGAGTTTATGCGGATCTTCGCGTATCAAACCTTTTTCTCGATCCTCTTCCAGCACAGGAAGATCATACTCTTGAGAAATTTTTGGCTCATGAAATCGTTCGAATGCTTCTGATCGCTCTTCGTGCTTAAAAAAATCAAAACTTTCTTTCCGAAAAGCAGAAAAAAGTGTTTCTACATTTCCTGGTTCCTTGAGAATCGCCTCCGCACTCCACGAGAGATCTCCTCCCACATTGGCATATTCCTCCGGAAGGACGAACACTTCCACATAGTCCCAGTTCTTTTCCAAAAAAGATCGCTTTTCCTCAAGACTCCAATGATCCAATTGGTCATGCCGAAGCGCCCCTTCTATCCAAAATCGAACCAATGCGCTTTTTGTTTGGGATCCAATTTCTTCGAGCGCCTGTTTCCCTTCCTCCAAGAAATTAAGCGCCATTTCTTCATACGAGAAATCTCGAATATCAGAAATAATTTCTGCGGCCTTCAGCGCGACAAGCGAATCTTTCTTGTGATCTCGCCAGACGCGAAGAACTTCTTGAAATTCTTCTTCGGAAAAATCGTAGAGGAAATCCCGCGTCGAAAGATCCTTCAAAATTTGAAGTGCTTCTTCGCGAGACTCTTCTCTTCGCGGATTTTCTTGCGCGACGGGCTCTTTCTTTTCTTCTCTGGGAGAGGATTCCCGAGTCGAACCTTCCAAAGCCGTCGCGCTCTCTTTTTCAAAAGAAAATCTGGGACTCATACCACCCATTGTACCATCCTCACTTCTTTCTCGAGAAAATATTTTTTTCTTTACTCAAATCTGCTGCGTGTGAAGGAGTCTATTCAAGAGCACTCTGAATCGAGCTCTACATTTTCACCCTGCATACTCGTGAGAGACTTTTATTTCGAGAACGGCAGAGCCAGCAGAATCGGTGAGTCGCTCCAAAAGTTCGGGAGCGAAAAGACGCATTTCCTCGGCCCAGAGACTCGACTTCGCCTTCAGGAAGAGTTTGCCGTCACGAAAAAACGAGGGCCGAACCATGGCCGCCCCACGCTTCCCGTACTCTTCCTCGAGCACTTTGGAAACGAGAAAAAAAATCGTTTTCTCATCGATTTTTTTGGTGGTGCGACTTCGGAGCGCGGTATCAATCGGAACTCCTTCCGCGCGCTTCGTCACGTATTTCGAACTCAAAAATTTCCCCAGTGATTTCATACACCTTCCTCACTTCACTTTTGAATCGGCATCATAATGTAGGTAAAGCCGGCCCGAAGAGGCGTATTGTCGGCATTTTTGAGAGCAACCGGTGTGCCAGAGGTATTCGCGAGAAATACGACCGTGTCGCTCTCGATGAACGACACGCCATCGAGCACCGCTTTGGGAGAGAAGACGGTGCGAAGTTGACCAGCACCGGATCGGGAAAGAGCGCGCACCTCGGCGCGTTGCTCCCCAACACCACTTCCCACCGCCTCAACGAGAACGAAATCTTCGCCCGAATCGGATCCGAGTTCGATAGCAACTTCGCCAGAAGAAAAAACGCTTGCAATGCGGAGCGCCCGTTGAAATTCGTCCCGATTGAGCTCCGCAGAAAATGAGAATTCCAGAGGCATAATCTGCCGATAATCCGGAAACTTCCCAAGAATAAGGCGGAGAGTACCTCAACGCCATCGAGTTCGAAAAAATCTGATTCTCTTCGAGCGTCATGCGAATCATTTTCTGTTGAACACCAATCGCTCGCGATACTTCAAGGAGGGTAGTCGAAGGGAGAATGAGTGAGCCTCCCGCGGAAAACGCTTCAAGAACTTCTGCTTCGAGGGGCGCCGAAAACGGAAGAATTTCTTCACTCAAACGAAAGCTATCAGTTGCCGCCAGACGAACCCGCTCTTTTTCAAAGAGAAAGTTGACTCCGGTGAGCTCGAGCCGCGTTTCTTGTGTCGCGACACAAGGCAAGAGCCTCGAAAGAGCGCGCTTCAGCGCTTCCGCCGGAAGTTCGGTCGCAACACCTGCCTTCTTTTGTGGCATGATGGGAAACTCGCTCGCGGGAAGCCCCTTTATTTTCACCCGATATCCCGCGCACGAGACCGAAAGCGCCTGATCCTTTTCTTCGAGCGTCACGACTTCCGTCTCCGGCAAATTTACGACGAACTGCGAGAGAATTTTTGCTGGCACCGTAAGACTTCCTTCCCGCTCCACCTTGGCACCGACGCGAGCTACAACACCGATCTCCAAATTCGTCGCCGAAAGTTTGAGTCGACCAGATTCCGTCTCGAGGAGAAAATTGCCGAGAATCGGGAGAGAGCTCTGTCGCCCCGTTACGCGCTCCGCATATCCGATCGCGCGTTTCAAATTTTCTTGCGTACAAACGAGTTTCATAGGGATCATGGTTACGAAGTTACACAGGGTCTCTATTTTCCGAAAATCAGAGAATATTTACGAGTAGGAAACTTTCTCGATGCTCCGACAAAGTTCGCGTTTTATTTTTTCTATAGAGAGCTATCCTCGTCACAGAAGCTCTCTCTCGCTTCGAAGAAGGAAGCCGAGGAACGCTGCTTTGCTTACGTTCGGTAGAGTCGCTCCCTGAGACTCACAATGTCTTCTTTCAATCGACCGTCTTTCTCAATATCCTTTCGGACGCGCTCGATCGCATGGAGTACGGTTGTGTGATCACGTCCACCGAAATACTGTCCGATCGCCGAAAGAGACACCGAGAGTTCCTGTCGCGCAATGTACATTGCCACCTGACGCGCAAAAGCGATATGCTTCTTTCGTCCCTTTTTTTGGAGTTCTTCTTCCGGCACATTATAGAATTCAGCGGAGGCCTTTGCGATACTTTCGAGGGTCACCGTTTGTTTGTTGACCGTGATAAGATTACCGAGAATCTTTTCGATATAGGGAACAGTCGGATGCACTTTCTGAAATTCAGCGGACGCGAGTACACGGTTGAGCGCACCTTCGAGCTCACGCGCATTGTTGGTAATGTTTTCTGCGATAAAACGAACGCATTCGTCATCGAGGACATTTCCTTTTTCCGTAAGCTTGAGGCGAAGAATCGCCATGCGCGTTTCAAGATTCGGGCGGCTCACATCCGCAATCATCCCACCTTCAAAACGACTTTTGAGACGATCTTCCAAGGTCGGGATCGCTTTCGGGGTACGGTCGCTCGTAATCACCACCTGCTTGTTTGCAAGGTGAAGTGTATTAAAGACATGAAAAATTCTTGTTGCGTTTTCTCACGCCCGGAGAGAAACTGCACGTCGTCGATGAGGAGCACGTCAATTTCGCGGTATTCGTTCTTGAAGGTTTCCATCGACTGATTCTTCAGGCTGTTGATAAGTTCGTTGGTAAACTCTTCCGATGTGGTGTATCGAACTCTCTTTTCCGGTGACCGCTTCAGAACCTCGTTCCCGATCGCCTGAATAAGATGCGTTTTTCCTACCCCAACCACGCCGTAAATGAAAAGAGGGTTGTAAAGCGTTCCCGGACTCTGTGAAACCGCGAAACACGCAGCGCGAGCGAGCTCATTGTTCTCTCCCACGATAAAATTTTCAAATGTGTAGCGTGGATTTAAGTTCGATCGACGCTTTCTGGAAGATGCGCCCCCTTCCTCAAGAGCCGAGGTTCCGGAAGGCGCGAACATATGCGGAAGCCGGGGCGACACGACCTGAGACGGCGAAGAGGAAGAAATTCGAACCGGGAGAATGCCATTCGCACTCGCAAGAGAAGGGGCGACACTCGTCGGAAGAGAGGGCGCGGTAGGAGAGGAGACTGGTGTTACTTCGGGAGTTCTCCTTCCAATATCCATGGCTTTCGGAGTGGCGATTCCCTCAAGATTCGGCTGATAGAAACAGGAGATTTCTCGAATCGAAGGATCCTGGCGTTCAAGCGCCTGGAGAATAATGTGGTTATACCGATTTTCGAGCCACTCTTTTGTAAAGGGGTTTCCCACTGCAATCCGAGCCACACCATCTTCGAGCGCTACGAGACGAGTACGTAAAAACCACGTCTCAAAATTCGCCTTCGAAACCGAAAGCTCAAGTTCCCCCAATACAACCTTCCAAAGCTCATCGAGCGACATACAATACAATAGAACTCATGCGGCGATTCAACCGTCCTCTTGACATTCTTCGGGGGCTTTTTCGTTTCGATTTTGTTTGAGAAAAATGAAGCCGTTTTTCTTATAGTACACAATGCGAGGGACGTTGTAAAAAGGCCTGTGGATAAGATGTGCACAAATGAATATATGATTTCTTGTTGACGATTTTCAGTTCACTTGATACACTTCCAAATACTTTTTTCACTCTATGAAACGAACGTATCAACCGAAAAAATTGCGTCGAAAACGCCGACACGGATTCCGAGAGCGGATGGAAACTCCCGGCGGACGCGCCGTCCTCACACGGCGTCGACAAAAAGGACGCAAACGTCTGACGGTCGCCTAGAAAAGTCTTTATGTTGCCGCGAAATCACCGTCTTGCTCGCGAATCATTAACCATCTTGTTTCGCGACGGAAGAAGAGTTTTCGGAGATCACTTTTCTCTTATTGTCATCAAATCCTCGCGAGAGACGTCCTCACAATGGGCATTTGTCACGAGTAAAAAGGTGTTTCGAAACGCCACAGACCGAAATCGCGGTAAGCGCCTGATGCGCGAATCCATTCGCGCGCTCCTCCCAAATATTGCACCCGGCACCAAGGCCATCATGCTCTTTTCCCGAAAGCCAGGAGAGCCCTTCAAATTTATGTCCGCCCAACATGAAATCGAAAGCCTCCTTCATAAGGCACATCTCCTCAACTCTTCCGCCCCTTCTCAAATGACTCACTCTTCTCTCAGCACTCCTCACGTATTAGAACGACGCGCCTCTTCTCCAAACAAACATAACGTCTTTTAGCATCTCTTTCTTTATTTTTTATTCCATTTCATGTCCGCGCTCTTTCACAGTCTCGTCTATCAACCTATTTATAACCTGCTCGTCTTTCTCTACGACTTTGTGCCGGGAGGCGATTTCGGTATCGCTATTATTCTGGTGACCATTCTCCTCAAAACGGCGCTTTTTCCGCTGTCACAAAAGCAAATCGAATCTCAGAAGAAAATGCAAGATATTCAGCCAAAACTGAAGGATATTCAAAGAAAGCACAAAGACAATCGAGAAAAGCAGAGTCGTGCCATCATGGAGTTTTACCGAGAAAATAAGGTAAATCCTCTTTCGGGCTGTTTGCCTATTATCATCCAGCTTATCATTCTGATTGCCATTTATCGCGTCTTGTTTAATATATCCCAGGCCGACTTCAAAGCGTCTTCCGATGTGCTTTACTCTTTCATAAAAAATCCGGGTGATATCGGCCGCTTTTTTCTCGGGATACTTGATCTCTCAAAGCCAAGTATCTTCCTCGCTGTCACGACCGCCCTTGCCCAGTACTATCAAATGAAAATGGTGATGGCAAACAAGGAATCAGAGAAGCCAAAAACACTGAAGACGAAACCGGATCAAAAAGAATCTACCTCTCCCGCCGAGCCCGATTTCAGTGAGATTATGATGAAGCAAATGCTCTATATCGGGCCTGCGCTTACCCTATTCTTCGGCATGACATTTCCCTCTGGACTTGCGCTCTATTGGCTCGCTTCGACGCTCTTTATGATCGCGCAGCAATGGTATCTCCTCAAAAAGACACCGGTATCCACACGTCTCCCTGCCGCATCGTAAAATTTTCTTCGATAAAAAGAATATCTCTCTACGCCCCGCCACAGAAAACTGGCGGGGCGGGTCTTTTCAGGGACCGGTAAGGGGTGGTATTCTCCCAAGAAGGACGGGTTACCAATTGTCTTTTTTCTTCTCCACGAAACCCCTATGAATCATACCGCCGCTCTCGACATCACACGCGCCCTCCTCGAGCAAATGGGAATTTCCGCGGAAGTCTCGCTCGAAAGTCCCTCACTTCCACTCCAGGGAGAATGTGTGTGTCATATTCGGATCGAGGAAGGATCTCACCTCCTTATCGGGCAGCGCGGACTTAATCTCGAAGCGCTCCAAACAATCGCTCGTCTCATCGTTCGCAAGAAATGTGATGGGTGGGCGAATTTTTCGGTTGATGTCAATGAATATTGGCACAAGAAAAGCGAGGGGCTGTTCCGCGAAGCACGGGAAGCCGAACAAAAAGCTCTTGCCGAAAATCTTCCCGTCTCCCTTCGGCCCATGAGCGCTTTTGAACGAAAATGTGTCCACCTCGCCCTGGCCGATTCGACCGCCGTCACGACCGAGAGTACCGGGAGCAAAGAAAGGCGGCAAGTAGTGGTAACACCTAGTTCCGTGAACCGCACTTCCGATCGGACCTCAGACGAGTAACACATTCCCCTTCCTCGTTTCATTTTTGAAATCCTTGTTTCATGGCGCTCGCGAGACGGATTGCTTACAATGTTGTCTTTAACTCGATTGCTAAAATCGCTTCGACCGTGCTCGCGCTCGTCGCGATTGGTTTTATCACGCGCTACCTCGGCAAAGAAGGATTTGGGGATTATGCGACCGTGCTCGCTTTCTTTTCGCTCTTTAGCTCTTTGGCCGACCTCGGGCTTTCCACCCTCCTCGCACGAGAAATCTCGCGCAAAGACGCACCGGAGCCCACTATCATAGGAAATGTCCTCGCACTTCGCCTGGGAACCTCGGCAAGTGTTTTTTTGATCGCGCTCGTCTTCATTCCCTTTCTTCCCTATGGATCTGATCTCCGTTTGGGAATAGCCCTTGCCGCCGCCTCATTCCTCGTCGCATCTTCTTCCGGAATCTTAAATGGTATTTTTCAGAAACGCCTCATCATGTTCCAGGTGGCGGCGATAGAGCTTACCGGGAAAGTGCTTCAACTTGGTATTATCATTCTTGCGGTTTTCTTCGATTGGGGATTCATCGCCATCGTTTCGGCGCTTTTTGCCTCTCTCTTCTGGAATGCCATTTCCGTGTACATTTTCGCTCGGCGAGCCATCTCCTTTCACCTCTCTTTTGACGTTTCCTTCTGGAAATCTTTCCTTCGCGAATCAGCACCGATCGGACTCATTTCCATCGTCACGTTCACCTATTTCAAAATGGACACTATTTTCCTTTCGGTTTTACAAGGAAGTGCCGATGTCGGTATCTATAACGCCGCGTACAAGATTATCGAAAATCTCACCTTTTTCCCCGCAATGATCGCCGGTCTCGTTCTTCCGCTCTTCTCTCGATACATTCTTCAGGAACCAGAAAAGTTTCGGATAGTAGCCGATAAGACCTTTAAAGTGTTCGTCGCTTTTGCTGCCCCCCTCTCCATTGGAGGATTTTTTCTCGCTGAAGATCTCGCGCGACTTATCGGAGGCTCGGAATTCGTTGAGTCTGCGGCGCCGCTTCGCTTTCTCATATTCGCGCTCGGGGCCATTTTCTTTGGGAATTTTTTTAATGCCATTCTCATCGCAGGAAACAAGCAAAAATATCTTCTCATTGTCCTCTCCGGCGTCGCGCTCATAAATATCGCAGCAAACCTCGTGTTGATTCCACAATTTTCTTATATGGCGGCCGCATTTACTTCGCTCGGTACGGAAAGTCTCGTGGCATTCGCGACCGCCTTTCTTGCCTCGAAACTCCTCGGATATCGCCCTTCATTCGAAGGTATCATTGGAATACTTTTTTCCGCATTCTTGATGGGCAGCATCCTCTTTTTCTTTCAGAATCTCCCCTTTCCTTTGCTGCTCCTCTTTGGAATAGTCTCCTATCTCCTCTCCCTCTCACTGACCGGTTCAATTACCAAAAATGAACTCGAACTTCTCTTTTCCCGATCATCCTCTTCGAAAGAAGCATCTCTCCTCGAGAACTAAGGAGAAACAACGAAGACTCATCCTCTCCGAACGCTCATGAATGTTCCTCCTCTTGTTTTCATCGTGATCCTGAACTATAACGCTCGTGCGACAATTTTCGACTGCCTGAAGTCAGTGCTCGGGCTCGAAGCGGCACGATTCGAAGTCCTGGTCGTTGATAATTTCTCGACAGACGGTTCGTTCGACGAACTCTCGAAACGGTTTCCCAAGATCCATACCCTCCAAAACGGTGAAAATGGGGGATTTGCGCGCGGCGTAAATTCTGGGATCCGCGCCGCTCTTCAGAAAGGCGCCGATTTCATCTGGCTTCTGAACCCAGACACCCTTGTT
Organism: Candidatus Moraniibacteriota bacterium; assembly: GCA_016699975.1. Lineage (GTDB taxonomy): Bacteria > Patescibacteriota > Minisyncoccia > Moranbacterales > UBA1568. The sequence goes on from CP064994.1 coordinate 95,858, forward strand.
CAAAAAGACGCTCTCTTTCGCCTTCTCGAGTTCGCGACAAAGTATCCGGACGTTGGCTTAGTATCGCCCCTTCTTCTCTCACCCGAAACAAACACTGTATGGTTCGGGGGGGGCACGTACCAGTTTATTCGACAGCGAGTTGTCCATACTCCCCCCACAAGAAAACGAGGCGCATACGAAACCGACTTCATTTCGGGCTGCGCTCCGCTCATTCACAAAGAGGTCTTCCGAAAAATCGGGCTCTTCGACGAAACCTTCTTCCTCTACTATGAAGATGCTGATTTTTCCCTTCGAGCCAAAAAAGCAGGATTTCGACTCATAGTACTTCCGGAAGCTCTTGTGTTTCACTCCGAAGCAAGCACTACTCGACCAGAAAAACTTTTTTTTCTCGTCCGTTCCGGTCTCTTCTTTTTTTGGAAACATACACCGCTCTTTCTTCGTCCGCTTTTTTGGCTCATTATTTTTTCTTCGCTTCGCCCGAGTTTCTTTCCGGAGCGTACTTTCTCGCAAGAATCAAGAGAAGGACGATTCCCTAAAACGCGCCTTCCGAGAATTTCTCTATGAATAAAGATTCTCCTGATATTTCCTTTCTCATTGTCAATTACCGAAGTGCCTCGCGCTTACCGGCTTGCTTTTCTTCTCTGAAAAATCTGGCGTTGCCGCTTTCCTTCGAGTGTATTGTTGCAAACAATGACCCTTCGGAAGAAAATGCCCTTCAGGATCTCCAAAAAGATTTTTCGTTTGATCTCCTACCGCTTTCCAAAAATCGCGGGTTCGGCCGAGCCGTCAACATGGCAGCGAGACGATCTCGGGGGACAGTTCTCTTCCTCTTAAATCCCGATGCCCGCTTTCTTTCGGGAAACATGACGGAGCTGGTTCGCTGCTTCGAAAAGAATCCGTCGCTCGGAGCAGTCGGCATGCAACTTCTCGAAGAGAGGGATCGTCCTCAACCATGGAGTTTCGGCTCTCCGGTTACGCTCCTTCGAATCGCAAGAAATCATCTCAGTCGACCTCAAGAAATTTTACGAGAAACCCCGGAACACTTCGTTGAAACGTCCTGGGTAAGCGGAGCCGCACTCGCGATCCCACGCTCACTATTTTTTCGAATTCAGGGTTTCGACGAGCGGTTCTTCCTCTATTTCGAAGATATCGATCTGTGTACCCGCGTACAAATGCTCGGGAAAAAAGTGGGTCTCTTCCCATCGGCGCGAGTTCTTCATGTCGGAGGAGCAAGCATGCCCAAAAAGCGACTGCAAAAAAAATGGTACTACCGTTCCCAGGATTTCTATTTTCAAAAGCACCGTCCTCCATACGAACAATTTCTCCTCAAAATTCTCCGAAAATGCTTCGGGAAATACTGAACCGTTCCGCGAAAATTTTTGAAACATTTTCCGCTTCCAATAGAAAGGCTGAGAGAAAGAGAGGAAAAGAGGTGTTTCTCAATCGAGACTGTAAGGCGCTTCATATGGCTCTTCCGCAGGAAAAAAATGTTGTTTCTGATTCACACAGATACTCTCATCCTTTTGGGTTCACGGAGATCTTCTTTCTGATTTTCTGCGCCACACTGCCATTTCAGTTTGCGATCAACCCCACTTCCACAATAGATCTTCATCTTTCTCGTCTTTTCATTCCGATTCTTTTTCTCGTGTGGGCAGGAAACTCGCTCCTCCGACGATCTTTTTTTCTTCCGCTCACGAAAGAGACATTGCTCTTGTCCCTCTTTCTCTTTCTGTCGGCATTTTCTCTTCTCTTTACCGAACAAAGAGAATGGGGAATGAGAAAACTTTTTTTTCTTCTTTCATTTTTCCCTCTTTTCTTGGTAGCAACAGCGCTCTTTCGGAACGTCTCTTTTTTGACACGAGCGTTTTCTCTCCTTTTTTGGGGAGGCGCACTCTCCGCAATCGCAGGAATAGTGCAGAGCATGCTTCCTTTTTTTCTTGGTCTTGATCCCACCCTTTCTTTGTGGCATCGATTTCTACTTCCATTTTTCTCGGGAAGAGCCTCCGCAGAAACAATTTCGAACTTCTCGAGTATGGTCGTGAATGTTGGAGGATTCAATTTTCTGCGGGCGAGCGCCTTCTTTCCGGATCCGCATATCGCTGCTTTCTTCTGGGGCATGCTTCTCCCCTTCGGCGTTCTTTTTACCTTTCATTCCCGAGGACGGCAGCGAGTTTTTTTCGCGATGGGAACGCTTGCGCTCATTCTTGCCGATCTCCTGACTTTCTCTCGCGGAGGACTCTTCGCGCTTCTTGGCACATTTCTGATCTTTTTCTTCATTTCACTTCCTCTTCTCTTCCGAAAATATTCCGTTCTCGTTTTCCTCATTCTCTTTCTCGGAGGAATTTTTTTGCTTGTTCCAAATCCCTTTTCTCTCCGACTTTTCTCGAGTATAAATGAGAGCGATCACTCTGTTTCCGGAAGAATTGCCATCTTTCACGAAGCACTCGATATCGTACGGGAACACCCTATTCTCGGGGTAGGGCTCGGCAACTACTCGAATACGGTGAAGCCATCGGCCGACTATCGAGAGCCGCGCTACGCGCACAACCTTTTTCTCGATATTTCCGCAGAAACAGGTCTTCCGACCGGTATCATTTTTTTCACGTTCCTCTTTTTTCTCTTAAAAACTTTCTTTTCCCGTGAAGCACATCCGATTCTTCGTGCTTCTGGATATTCTCTTCTTCTCTTTTCGCTCCATGCTCTCTTTGAAACGCCTCTCTATTCGGTTCATATCCTGCCATTCCTCATCCTTCTCATGGCAGTCAGCTCTGCAAGATTCTCTTTCCACTCTATCACAACCCCACAAAGCAAAGACTCTTCTTACTCTCTTCCAAACGTACCGTGAAATCCCTTTCCAGGAAATACGGGCAAATAAGAAAAGCCAACCCTTGTCTCAAGAAAATGAACATGGATACATTAAGACTCTTCCTTCTCCTTGTTTCGTTCTCCCTTCTCCCTTTTGAAAATCTGCGGGGAACTATTTTTGACATTCCGCTTTTTGCGAGCGAGGGAGCAACACTCCTTCTCGTTCTTGCAATTCTCCCTCTTTTCTTTGGAGAAAAAAGGTGGTTTCGTTTCAAAACGCCATTTTTTCTCGAAAATATTTGGCTCCAAAAATGGTTTTTTCTGGGTCTTCTCTGTCTTCTTCTCGGCGTCATCACTTCTTTGGTGCGAGGAATGATGCCCGATGCGCTCTGCCCGCTTGAGGCGACACGGACGCGTCACGGACTCGGTATTCTTCTCTCATGGTTCCTCTTTCCTCTCATTTTAGGGTATAGCGCCTTCATTCTTGCACAGCGCCACTCCAAAGCGACCGTACTTTTTTTACTTTCTCTTTCTTTCATCCCCCTCTTGATTTTCTTACTCTCAATCTGGATCTCGGGAGGCGGGTTTACGTATGATCAGCGGTTCCAAGGGCACATGAACTCTCCAAATGTTCTTGCGATGTATCTGGTTCCCGCAGCACTTCTTTTTTGGTATTTCTTTCGACGACGCGGAGAGCTCTTCTCCGCAAAAAATTCTCTTCCACATATTCGTCATTTATTTTTTGCACTCTTTTTCTTGTCTGTTTTTTTTCTCATTTCGACTCGATCTTTTTCCGGAAGTATCAGCTTTTTCGGCGCCTTCTTGTTTTTTGAATATTCCCTCCTCACACGTCGAATTCGAATACCACTTCTTCTCGCCGGCATCTTCACCTTGCTTCTTGCAGGGAGTATTTTCTTACATGAACGCTTCGACAACCAATCATTTTTCGATCCAAATTCACGATCTTCCTTTGCTTCTCGCGTGATGATTTGGAAAGCTGCCGGACTCATGATAGCCGAAAGTCCGGTTTTTGGTATTGGACCGGGAAATTTCGGTCCTTGCTACCTTTCTCACCAGCGTTTCTTTCCGCCATACCTTGAATGGTCAGCTCCCGAGCCGCACAATCTCTTCCTTGCCTTCTGGCTGGGGAGCGGTATCCTTGGAACTTTCGGGTTTTTTTCCCTTCTCCTCCTCTGGTTGTTCGCGCTTTATCCAAAAAGAGAAGAGAAGAGCAAAATAGCACTTCTCTTTCTGGCGATTGTCATCGCACTCCTTCTTCACGGCCTTTTCGATACTCCCTATTGGCGCGCTGGACTCGCAGGCATTTTTTGGACGGTGTTTTTTCTCGGCCTACAGCTTTTGGAACGCAAATCTGAGGCATCTCTCCAAAGAAGAGAAAGCTGAAATTCACCCTTCCTTTTCGCCGCTGGAAAGAAGGGCTCCGAACCAAAAACGAAAGATTCTTGAAAATTTTTGGATCGAAAGAGGTTCAGGGCGTCACAAACGAGAAAGACTCGTCTCGAAAGGAGGCGCGAAGGAACTACAAAAGTTTTTTGAGCAAAAACTTGAAGAAAATGGGGAGCAAAGTAACACTTTTCAAAATCAGTCTATAAAGAATTCCCAGAAGGAGTTTTGACCTCCTACAAAGAGACCCTTCACAAGTATGGGTAATTCCCGGCAAAGCGAGGGCTTCACGCTCTCAGCTCTCGTCTTCACAAAGAGAGACTCACTCGGTAGAGCTTTCCGTCTCTTCTGTTTCTGAAAAAAAGTGATGTTTCTTCGGCATCGATCATGAGAGACTCCGCGTCGAAGCTCTGTGTAATATCTTTCGTATCGACAACACGAGATTTCTCACCCGTTTCTACATCCACTTTCCAAAAAGTATCCGCGGTCAAAATGGGTTTCTCGTAATAGTCGTTGGGAAGAATACTTCCTTGGGGGAGGGTCCCCGGAAGCGCATAGTAAACAAATCGTCCATTTCGAGACCAGACTGCCTTTCCTACCAAAGAAGGAATGAAAAGATTCCGATAATTACTCCCATCCAAATCAATAAGGCCGAGCGTCAGCACTGTTCCTTCGGATTGCGTGACACCACTCACGAGAGTCTCCCCACCACGAGGAGAAAATAAGTAGTCGGTACCATACATGCCGGAAAACACTTCTGTCGGTTCCGTCGCCAGGGCCGAAAACACGTGGAGACTGGTCTTCTCAAATGCGTTCGGCGCATTCCAAAAAGCGATACGCGCGCTCTGCGGCACAGCACTTATCGTCAAGCGGTCGAAGGGAGTCGTTCCGATTTTCTCCCAACCGGTTCCGTCTGGAGCAGCAATATTCACGGTGCGCTCGCCTGTTCCTAAGTCGGTATAATGGTAAATGATGCGGTCTCCAAGCGTTGTCCAGGCGGGAAATTCTATTCCCTCAGGAAGGGGGAGAAGCTCTTTCGATTCCCGAACAAGCAAGAACCATTCGGAAGGTTCCTTTTCCACAAGCGCCTTATCGCGAGCATTCGACCATACAATTCCACGTGGCGGAAAGGGAAACTCTATGAGAGTTTTTACTGTTTCTTCAAGAAGAAATCTTTGTTTCACCGCACGCTCATCTTTCGACACATACAAAACCGAACGACTATCGGCGTCGAGAACCGGCAGAGTCACTTCTTGTTCGGTGAGTGCGGTAATTTTTTCGATACTCTCTTTCTTTGTCGGTCCTTCATCTTTCCCAAATTCCACTCGAGTATTCGATCCTCCGGAAGACACCTTTCCTTCGAAAGGGTTGTTCTTGAAGAAAAAGTTGTAAATGAGAAAGAAAACAAGAAAAACAAAAAAAAGAGACGTAAGAACAATGAAGAACTTCTTCATAGATCAACTATGACCATCGCAGCTACACCCAGAAACACTTATGTGTACGTGATTACCCTCGTCATTGACGAAAGGAACGCCACAAGCGCGAGCAGCCGACTTGATAGATTCCTTCGATGCTGCACTCCCCCTTGTCGATATATCAGCGGCACATGACTTCGGATTCTTTTTCGATCCACCATAATGGCAGGAATTCTTCGTATGCGCACAGGCTGCATCACTAAAGTTATTCTGGCAACGACTGAATCCGGCACTATCTGAAATACTCGAGATTTGCATTTTTCCACTTCCAACTTTATCCGTCATACACTTTAGTGCATCAAGCAGTGGTTGCGATGCATCGCTACTACATTGATTTTGTATACCTGATTGCCATGTTACATCAAGAGCACAGCTTCCTGACCCTGCTGGAGGAATCGACCCGATTGGCGAAGAAGATGCGCCTCCATCAACCGCCGCCACAGAAAGTCCACTCAACTTGAGCTTGGTAAGATCGGGATTGATGGTATCTAAGATAAGCCACGAGATGAGTGCAATAATAAGGCCAATAAGCGCACCATAGATGGTTTTCTTGGCAGTTCCCAGAAGATGTGTATTCCCGGCACTCGAGAGGTAGAGAAACCCTCCCACGATAAGCATGAAGAGCGCGGAAAGAGCAACCACCCACAAAGCGAAGAGGTAGAGATTTTTAAAATACGTATCGAAATTTCCATTTGCATTTTCAAATCCTGGAAGGTTTTCGAGGGGAGTATATTGTAAAGAGGATGCTTTTCCAGAATCGGGAGATAAGTTATTTGTCGTTGACAATTTACAACAACTTTGAACTGCTTCTGAAGTAGAGCTCTTGCATTCTCCAATCTTTGTACCAGTCGTACATCCAGAGTTTACTGCCCCTGAATCAAGAGCGCAGATTCCTCCTGCCGCTTTACAAGAAGTATCATCATCGGGGACAGAGCCCGGTGCCATACAGCACATTAAACTTGACCCTCCAGAAATATTTGAGCTGCACTGTCCAAGAGCACTTTCGCCAAAGGAGCAGCCATTATTATTTTGAGTATACTGACGGCAGATACCACTTTCGTTTTGACCACACTTATCACCAACATTATAGACCTTCTGACAACAGCTTGAATTCACCGAATCATCACTGCAATTCCCTATTCGAGTTTTCCCATTCGAACACACTGCCTCACAAGAAGCCGTTTTATCTCCATAAGTTAAGCAGTCCGATCTTGTTTCAGGAGCTGCCCCTACCACAAAAGGACTAAGAAGAAAAACCCAAAGAAAGCTTCTGAAAAAATAATGTGGAAAGAGAAATCTCATACTTGATATTTATTTTTCGAACCTTCAAATATCTCTCCCAATGAGAACGAAAATGCCACTCCCGTAATCAAGAGAATCATCCCCAAAGAAAGAAAGAGGCGAACAGAGAAGAGAACAAATGGAGGTACCGAAGAAATGAGTGAGGCAAAGAATGTATTCGTCTTTTCTTTTCCAAGGTAATTATTACCATCCACAAGCCGAACTTGAATCTCTTTCGAAAAACGAGTGGTCTCTGAACTGAAAGGTGAGATTCTCCAGATATCAAAGAGCGCTTTCCTCAGTTCTCGCGGTTGATTATAGCTTCCTGAAAGTGTCACTGTATAAATATCCCCAGGAATACCGTTGAGGGCGAGCGAGAGTCCAGAATCGTTCCATTTAAACGGCTTTCCATTGATAGACCATATCATTTCATTTTGAGTATCTCCATTTTTTATACCATTCACGATAAAAGAGCCGAGTGTTTCTGGACGAAAAAGTGCCGAAAGTTTCGCTTCCCCGCCAGGAATTCCATCAAAGGAAGTTTTACTGAGGTCGGTCACTTCGGATCCGTCGAGATTCACGTATTTTCCGAGATATTTCGGCCACGCTATTTCGTCGTCTTCAGAAATAATATCGAAATCGGGCTCGACAATTTGAAATCGCCGAGAAACGGTGAATGATTTTCCAGTTTGCGCATTACTCGCCGAAGCAGAAACAATATACACATCTCCTACTTTTCCGGAAACCGGGAAAAAATTGACTGGCCCTTGTTTTCCATCAACACACTCTCCCGAAACTTGACTCGTGCACACGAGAGCTTCTCCGTTTAAAGTCCAACTGAAATCCCGCATATCGCTGCCAGCATCATCAAGCGAAACGCCAACAATTTGTTGGTTTAGTACGGGACAAATCGTTTGCTGGAACATATTTTCGGCACAGAAAGAGGTTCCGTTTCGTCGAACGCTGACGAGTCCGGTGGAGGCATTCACTACGGCATCCACATCGGAAACGTCAATCGACTTATTGGCCACTACCTTGACAACCAAAGAAGCAGTTCCACTCTGGCTCGCTTTTCCATTAAAGCTTTCGGTGGCATTTACCGTAATACGAAGGTAAGCGATGTCATCCCGCAAATACTCTCCGAAACCAGGAATAATAGTGCCCGTCTTCGGATCTCGAAAATCGCTTTCGTTCAAGTTAAGATTGATCGCCAAATCGGTAAGGCCATTCCCTTGCGCCAACCCGATGTTTCGAGCGGTTTGGAGATCCCTGGTAATATCGACCCACACATTCTCTTCATTGAATCGCGTATTGAAAGTTCCATCTTTGCTTGCCTGAACACGCCACACATAATTCGTAAATGAGGAGCCTCGGCGAGCATTCGACGATGACGCTCGTGCCGTGACAAGGTCACCTGTTTGAGCGAGAGACGATGCGGAAGCTCCGCTTTCCGCCCACGGGATAAGTTTTGCGGAGGGCTCTTCGGGAGTCGCAGAGAGTGAAACTTCGAGATTCTCTGCTTGTCCTCCTTCAGTTGGATCGACAAGATTTTTCTCAAGACAATCATTCAAACTGAAACCATTCGTTTTTCCCCGTACCGTTTTTATGGAAACATCGTATCCTTTCACCGTCACGGTTTTTGAGCCTTTCATCTCTTCCGGAATCTGGCAGTTATTTTTCGGCAGCGCCCACATGATCATTTTACTGGAGTCGTCGTACTTGGTGGTGTACATCGAAGTACCCTCGACTATTACGCCCACCATATCTTCCGGCGCATACGACCATCGAAAAACATCTTGTCCAAGCCCTGCCAAGTTCGCTTCGTCTTTATTTCCATTCCGCGCGGTACTCGGATTTTCTGGATCCGTTCTCCAAAAACGCTCTTCTTCTATGGGAAATTTCGAAGGACCGTCGTCATTATCACCTATAGGACCCGCTTCTCGCACTTCACCGTTATCGGTAATTCGGTACATCTGAGGAAACAGGTGTTCACAGTATGAAGTTTCCCCACTGTTAATCTCGTAATTGTGCCCGTCGACAAAGTCATGTACATAACAATAGTAATTTTTGTCTGATTTCGAATCACCGCCAAACGTGGCGCGATATCCGTCTTCGTCGCGATCGCCCCCCTTAGTTCCCGTTGGACTAATACGACTCGGCGCACTTGAGCGATACATGTTTCTTGCGCAGTTTTCCCGCTCTTCATCGGAAAGATTTCCATCGAGCGAGCAGGTAGCGTCAAAGTTTCCCGCAGCGATAAGTTGCATCGCTTCTATCTTCCAGTCTTCAACAGTAATTTTATCATCGTCATTCCTATCGCAGCGTTCGCGCTTTTCTCGGTTGGGTTCATTGTCGAGATCACATCCTTTCCGGCGAATAAACCACGTGTAATAAAGTGTTTCTTTCGAGCCATCGAAAAATTCCGGAAAAGCGCGTGCCTCAACCGACGTGCCTGGTTTTGGATCGGAAGGACTGAAATACAAAAGCACCTGCGGCGCCTGGCCCTTCTGAGAAGAAACATTGAAGTTTTCTCCTTGATTCTGAAGGCTTTCCTTATCGAGATGATATCGTTTCTCAAAAGCCTCAAACATGCTGGATGAGGAGCTACTCACGCTCGGCATGTTGGTCACAAAAACATTCGTAAGCTGCGCGGAAGCAGCCGAGGGAAGAACGAGAAAAAAAATGGTCAGCAATCGAAGAAAGAACAATCGCATACAAAAAGATTGATTTTATGAAATCATCATGGCGAGTACCGAAAGTAGTATAGCAGAAAAAAATGAAAAGCAGAACGAGAGAAATACTGATTCAGTTATAAAAACAATGCTCGCAGAGAGACTCGACCACAAGAAAGTTATGAGGAGCGAAAAATTTCCGCCGCTTCCCGAAAGAGTTCGATGTTCAAAAAATCCCACAACGAGTATTAACAAAGCATGAGCAAGAAGCGCCCATGTTCCGAACTTTCTTTTCCAGGTAAGCAGGAAGAAGCCGCGAAAAAAGAATTCTTTGAGAAACAAAAACCAGGTAAGAAAAAGTGTGGTAACGAGAAAAGCCGAGAAGCTGCGTTGCCATTCGATATTCTTTGGATTCGCAACAAGCGCCTTTCCGGCTTCGGTCCACGAAAAAAGAATGAAGCAAACAGAAACAAAGAAAGCAAGGTGCGCGCACAAGAGAAATATATTCACGACCCATCCTCTTTTCCCCCACGAGAGCCCGAAGTCCAAGAGAGATTCTTTGGCGATAAGGCGTAAGAAGAGAACAGGGAGAAGAAAAAGTGCCGAGAAGGAAACGAGCAATTTCTGAGCGGCACTCTCTTGAGGAAACAAGAGAAGAAGCAGAACGCCCGAAGCGACGATTCCTTGCGAGGCGAGAAATGCTCGGTCGAAAATTCTTCGGGAAAATTTGGGAGTCGGTTTCATGGGAACGATTCCGGGAGACCCGGCACAAAAAGCGACAGGTATTACTCTCTTTTTCACTGAAATCGCTATGCAGCCTCATTCACCTTCCATGTCTCTTGCGCTTGATTCGAAACACGAGATTTATCCGCATTCCTCCGCTCTTTCCAAGCGACTTGGGCCAGAAGGGTGAGATTTTTTTGCATACGCTTCCGGTCAAACCTCTTTTCATTTCGGGCGCGGACAAACTTTTTATCGAAATTGTGGATCGCGAGAACCGCAAGGATGGTGAAAGGAAGCAAATTGAAGGGAAATGTGAGACCCTCAACTGGAATAAGCCCGAGCAGGATAAGCGCATCGATGATCGCAAGCCGCATATTTCCGGCAATTCGGTATCTCTTTTTTGGAAAAAAGAGGAGGAGAAAGAGAAGAAGAGTAACACAGATGCTGATGAGTGTTCCAATGCCGGGAATCGCAAGGACCATCGTGTAGTCCATAATATCCTTAAACGTAGCCACCAAAAGAAGGGGCGCGTATGAAGAAAGACGTACGCGCTCTTCTTTGTTTGGGAGGTGAAGAGATGAGGAATCATCCTCTCCTGCAGCCTCTTCTTCTTCAGCTGCACGCTCAAGAAGACGATTTTGTCTTTCCGCTTCGAGCATGGCCGCATGTTCACGCCGTTCCCACTCTTTTTCCTCCAAAATCCTTGCTTCTTCGTCGTCTTCTGGCTCCGCCTTTTGTGGCGGAGCAGAACGAGGAACAAGAGGGGTTGGCGGAACAGTACTCGTTCCTTCAACGGGCGTCCGAGACTGAGATAAGAGAGATCGAGCTCCATTTGAATAAGGAGGGACTTGCGTATCCATCAAAGCGCGTTTTTTGTCAGGATCAATACTCGCGCTCGGCGACTGCAAAGGAGAAAGAGGGTTTTTCTTCTCAGGCGAAATTTGGAGGAGAGGAGGAGATGTGCGACTCCGTGAAGGAAGCTCTCTTCCCTCAATTTGCCTCCCTTCCTCACGAATTTTTGCAGACAAAAGCGCCATATCGTTTCAAAGAAACTTTCTTCAGAAACTCATTGTGAGCAGCGAATGTTTTTCAGAATTTTCCCCAGAAACAGAGTGTTCTTTCTCATTCCTTCTGATCGGAAGCAATCTTCTAACCCACAAATAAAGCGTTGATGGAAGCAAGAAAGATGCAAAGCTCTCTCAAAACAAAAACATGCGCTTACCCGTTCATTTCATCGAATTCCCGCTTCGCTGCTTCGATTTCGGCGAGCTGTTCGGGGTTTGATGTGATAATTTGGTCTTCGCTGTAGGAAGCAACCACCTTGATCGCGACGTGTTTCGATCCGGCAAAAAATATTCCTTCTCCTACCGCACTTTCGAGCAACAGGAATTTTTCGTGATCCGTGAGATAAAAAGGTTTCCGAAACGACATCGATGGAAGCGGGTGATTGGCGAAGGAGCAGTTGAAGCGAGGAGTTGGTAACAATGGGTTTTCCGTAACGAGAACTCATGAAGTCGCTGATGTCTTGTGTGATAGTCGTAAGTCCTGCAAAGTATTTTCGCGCACGTTTTGCGATACCGAAGAGGAAACTTGCCGCATCGTCATTTTGCATCATGATCCACGCCTCGTCGACCACGATCAGTCTCCGGCGAAGCTCCGAACGCATTTCATTCCACACATAGTGAAGAATGAGGTACATCGCTACCGGCCGCAATTCTTCTTCGAGGTCTCGAATGTTAAACACCACAAATTGATTATTCATGGTGATATTGCTCGCGTGGTTTAAGAATCCGGAAAATATTCCTTTCGTATATTTCTCGAGTCGAGCCGAAAGCGACTCGGTTCCTTCCATGTTACGGAGCACTTCATAGAGATCTCCTATGGTGGGGAAGCTCGAAGGGGTGAGCGTTGAAAGATCAGTTTTTCCCGTGATATCCCGAACGGCATATGTCTCACGAAGAGCCTGATCAAGAATCGAGTCTTCCTCGGGCGTCACGCTTCCGAGCATCAAATGGAGAAGACCAATCAAGGTAGCAATATTGCTCCGCAGAAGCCCTTCAAAATCCTCTTCTTCATCGCGCTTTTTGGGAAGATCAAACGGATTGATATGAAAGGGCGAATTGAGACTCATCTGAATAAATGACCCATCAACGGACTCCGCAAGATGCTTGTACTCATTCTCCGGATCAATCACGATCACATTGGTATCGAACATCATGGAGCGCAGGATTTCAAGTTTGACAAAGTAGCTTTTTCCTGCGCCTGACTTCGCAAAGATGACCATGTTCGCGTTTTCCAATTTAAACCGGTCAAAGAGAATGAGACTGTTATTGTGTCGATTAATTCCATAGAGAATACCGTCATTCGAAGAGAGGTCAGCGGAAACAAAGGGAAAGGTAGTCGAAAGCGGCGCAGTATTGAGGTTGTTTGCCACATCGAGTTCGTCCATGCCAACAGGGCGCGTCGCAGTAAAACCCTGTTGCATCCGCATGACCGCAGGTTTGATATAGACAAGTTGAGATTCGAGAAATGCCTCAACGGAACGACTCATGCGATTGAGCTCCTCGACAGAAGAAGCGTAGAGCGAAATGTAAACGCCAAAACGAAAGAACTTTTCCGTTCCCTGCTGAAGTTTGTCGCGAAGTTCTTCAATATCGTGAAGCGCGGTTTCAAGAATGGGACTGCGTATCTTCCCCGCTTCCGCCTCGATTTGAATTGAAGACTCAACCCGAGTCGCCGATTTGAGGAGGTTTCGCAAAATGTCCCGCGTATCGACGGGGTGCACGAACATCGAAACATCCATCGGAAAATCAAGGTTAATAATCGGAGAAAACCAGTTCGTGTTCAAAAATCGCGGATAGGCGATAATAAAATGCGTGCGTACCAAAGTTTCTCCCGCCTGCAACGAATTAGCACTAATTTTAATCGCCGACGGCGCGATAAGATCGCGAATGCGGGCCACTCCCTTTTGGTAGAGCGCCTCACTTTGCAAAATTTCGTTTTGTTCTCCGTTTGGATTGAGAAAAGGAACGCGCATAAAAAACGTTTTCGTTTTCTTGGCAAAGGTTCATCTCTCCTATTTTCGCACAATGAAAGAAAAGAGGGAACCGTCGAGGACTTCGTTCAGGAAGAAGGGATAGAGACACAGCACTGTTTCCAAGAGAAGCAGTCGAAGAATGCTTCTCCTTAAGCAAGGAATTCCGCAAGGTTTCCTTCTGTGCAAAGAAAACGAAGCCTTCTTTCCTGCTCTGCTTCTGTAAGCCCCTTACCGCTCCACCTCAACATCGATCGCTTCAATATTTTTCGTAAGACGCGTAGTGAAAAGCGAAGGATTGTAAGAGTTATACAAAAGCTCGATAATTTCTTCCGTATTGAGGGGCGCTACTTTGAGACCCGTTTGGGAGAGTCCGAAACTCACATGATCGACACGCTGCCACAACTGATTTTTGTAGGTCTCAAAAAATTCACGTCGTTCCGAAACAGCACCCGCCGGATTAAACAGCGTAGTAAGTCCTCGGAATAGCCCTTTCTCTTTGTCTTCAACCGGAGAAAACGGCACAACGACATAAAAGAGCTTTGACATAATATTTGATACTTCCGAAAGACTTTTGATAAAAGTTTGGTACTCCGAGATCTGCATCCGTAAAAGATCATTTCGCTGCTGATTCTCTTTGTCTTTCAGAAGTTCGATGTAGGGACGGATATCAAATCGGCGCGAGGAAATGACCATCTGTATAGGAAAATCGAGAGAATTGAGAAAATTTTGGTACTGAAAAATAATAGCGTCTTGTTCCTCCGCAGATTTGAGATCAAAGTTGAGCGAAGAAACAAGGAGAATGGACCGCAGTGAACCGTTTTTGAGGACAATCACGCCATCACGTATTTCATTCACGTCGACATATCGCTGCGTGCTCGACGAAGCGTCCTCGGAAACAGGTTTTCGTGAGGGAGCGAGGGATTCCATATGACAAGAGAATAAACAAACTCCTTTTATTTGCGATCGACCAATCGCGCGAGATCACGGATATCGCGTACCGAGAGCGGCTGAGGCGATTCTTGGGTCACTTTTTTCTCCACCGTTTTCGGCGCCTCCTTCGTCGTCATACCAGGTCGATCCCATGTATAGACTTTCGGTCGAAAGAGATACATCGACGCGTGAATCGTAAACGAAAGAAGGGATTGATTATATGGCCGATAAAAGGCAAAGAGAGAAAAGAGCAGGATCACCGGGACAGACAGCACGAAAAAAGTCGCCGTATCGAAAAAACTCCACAAAATAAAGAGAACCGCTCCCATGCCGACGAGCCATGCGATCTGTTTCGCTGTGAGGGGACCAGCTACCTTATCCTCGACATCGATAAATTGGGGGACATTGAAGAGCATACGCTTTCTTGGAAACTCAAAAAAAGACACGCCTCCTCATTTCTCTTTCCGTTACCACCTCAAACGAGAGGGAGAAATACGACGCATCCGATCAGAACAATACTTCCCGGAGAAGAATTGTATTATACGGGTTCTTTCCCCGAAGGTCGAATGACGCTGACCACTCGAGGATCATTTGAGGAAGCCCGTTCTGCTCGCTTAGGAAGTGAAACCGAAGAAGCCATGGTACGGTTCGGTTGCGATGTCTCGGGAAGCGTCGCTTTCTCATTTGGGAGAATGTGGCTCGAACTAAAGCTTATCTTCCCCGTTGTCTCACCCCGCTTCTCACTCTCAATATTTTTTTGAGGAGAAGTTTCTAATTTCAATTCGGATTCCCGTGTCATTTTTTTGGGGGCTGAAAAAACAGGTGAAGTTATCCCCCCTTTGTTCGTCTCAGGCATTCCTGTAACCGAAAACGAGGAAGGAAAACTATAAACCGGATTTGAAATACCGGAAGATACTTTTCCTCCCAAAGAAGGATCTGGCGTTGGCATTTTCAGTTCCGAAAAATTCGATGTCTTTGAGGGAAGAGGTTGTTCGTCAGTGCGAGCCGTTCCTATTTCAGGCTTCACTTCACGTTGGGGTGCGAGAGCCCCCTTGGTACTCCACTCAAGCGCTTTCTTGATGGGTGAACTTGCCGTCGGAAAAACTTCTTTTGGCCGGAATGAAGTACCGATCACTTCAGACGACGCTCTGGGAGTAACCGATGTAGCACGAGCGTTATCAGAAGGCTTCTCTTCGAAAGCAGGAAAAACAATTTCTTGGCGCTCCTTATCAATGGTAACGGGAATATTCTCATCGAGAGACCGGAAAAGAAGCGAGAGTTTCTCCCGATCGGGAGCATTTAAGCGCTTTGTATTTTCTCCCTGAAAAAGAAACTGCCCTCGATCCATTGAAGAGTGCTTCCGAATACCAAGAACGTCTCGATAATGTCGCACCCAGTTTCGGAGCGATCCACGAACCGGTCCCGATTCGCCTTTCACAATAATTCGATCTTCCGTAACGGTTTGCTCGGAAAGTCGCTGATATTTTGCCATCGCATCGAGAAGCGGCAGAGATTCTGTTTTTACTGTCTGATTCTCATTTTCAATCAATTTCTTTTCTCTCTCTTCCTGTCTTCTATCCTCCAAATACCAAGATTCGAGTTCTCGTGTCTTTCTCTGTGCCTCTTCCTCGGAAAGAAGTGGCTGTGATGATTTTTTTTGCCATTGAGACAAAAGTTGAATCGAATCCGGAAAGAGGTCCGGAAACTTTTGAAGTATTTTTTTATTCAAACCACAAGCTATACCAAAAATGATTCCTTCAGGAATCCTCGGTATCTTTATGTGGAGCTCTTGCGGAAGATTCGAAGGTGGGAACGATTTGGTGAGAAGCGGTGCCACAATCCCAATTACCTCGCCAACTTCCATTTCATTGTCAATGCCGAATTGAAAACAAATGTCCTGGCATAGAAAACGAGGCTCATCACTCCAGAAGAAAGAGTGGACTGGTTCCGGCAATTCCCGTGTTTTCCGAAAAAGAGACATGGGGGAAGAAAACTAAATGTTTCGTACACGATGATCGTTGTTCAGTCTTTTCAATTGATCAATATTTTTACTTCCCGAGGCATTACCATTACTATTAATATGATCTTTAATAATTTTAGCATTCACCAAACCATCATCTCCTGTTTCTGCCATCTTGGAAATAATATCCACATATTTCCCGCGAACGTTTTCTGTTATGAGATTAAGATTACTATTGATAACAGAGGATTTGAGACGCTTCAAAGAATCTCCATCGCCTCGCTGGAACAGGACCTTCTTCGCTTCTTCTTCTGAATCTATAGACTTATGAAATTCTCCCGTTTGTGCGACGTGGGCCGATTGTATATTACGAAGAACATCAAAGTCTTTCAAATTCTTCCAGTCGGTCGCTGTTATTTCACTTCCATTCGAATCAACTCCTTTTATTTTACTATCCTTGATATCTTGGCTAATTTTTGTAATAGCTCCATCAAGCGCGGTTTTAATTTGAGTTGCATAGGCTCCTCCCTTCGACCTCAACTCTTCAAAGTCTTTATTGGTAATCGTCTTTGCTTTAAAAGCGTACTCCAAAAGCTGAGGAGTCAAGCTCTTATCCGATATTTTCTTCCAGTCAATTTTCCCGGTCGCCACATAGCTCTCCAGCTGCTTCGTATTCAACACCCCATTCTTATCGGTAAATGCGGCTACGGGATTAAAGTTGCGCATCTTCGATTCAAAAACTTTTGAAACCTGAGAATTTTCTCCAAAGAGATTCCTCACCGTGTTCAAATCATTTTGTGTTGCAAGATTACGATCAGCAAGCTCTATAAGCGCCGCCGCTTTCTCGTGAGTATTTCCCTTCTGCACGATCTCATTGAGTTTATCAGGATCCAAATCAACCATGCCTTTCTTCTTAGCTGCATCGTCAACCAATTTTTTATTTTCTTGGTCAAGTCTCGTTTGAGCAGCATCTCCACCACCCGCTCGTACCGCCCACCTGCGTTCCCGGCTAGCAAGTGCTTCTTTTCCAAATCCAAGAGCATTTGCTCTATCTTGAATCGCTTGTTTCACTCCTCCCGTTATTCCTAATTGCCGCAAAGGGTAAGTAATCGGTGCGTGCCAGCCTCTTCTTACCCAATTTCCCATTTTTCTTCCCGCATTCGAGCCCCACTTTATACCAAGCCCTGATATATCATTACTGGATTTCTCGGCCCAGGTAATAGCAATCCAAAAAAGCACAATGGGAATGGCAAAAAATGCAACCGCCGAGACCATAGAATCATTCACCGAATTCCCCGAAGAAACAAACGCACCTCCAGTTGCATAGTTAGGATAAATCAATGCACCCGCTTCGCGCATAACAATGATCGCAATGAGGGTCAACATCACGGCAATAGGACCATAAAATGCCCATTTAAAAAGTTTTGACCACCAGTCTCGCGCATAACTTTGAAGTGCTGGGGTAATCATCCCCACAAAACCAATTGGAGCAAACATTACAAGAATCGCAAGCGAAATCATACGAACCACCATCAAGACTGCGAGCGTCAAAAACGATGCGCCGAACAAAAACATACAAATGGTAGCAGCAAGAAGATGGGTGGTACTAAAAGAAGAAATACTTGTCGTACCCTCAATCCCTGGAATAAGAATTTTTTGTATATTTGAAGAGCCAAGCAAACCTTCGGCAAATTTCCCACTCGTAAAAGCACTCGCTGTATTTGCCTCAGGACTTCCACCAAACACGTTTTGTGCAAAGAAATACATGGGAACATTGGCAATATCTATTACAAAGCGCGCAATAGGGAAGCTAAAATTCACCAAGAGCGCCATTATAATAAGAAGCGGAATGGTTTTCTTGTATTCATACTTATCAAGTTGAAATATGGTCGCAAAGGCCGAAAACAAAAGAACAAGGATAAAAAAGATATTGCAAAAATCTCGCACCACTATCCATACCTCATACAGCGCACCGGCATTCATGAGTTTGGTGAACGTATTCACATCAATCGCCCACACAAACATATTCGCCGCGAGCATGGTAATCCAAGAAAAAAACACAAAAAAGGGGTAAATTAAAACATTCAAAGAAGTGGAGAACCAGCTTGACATCGAATCTCCTCCTTGCGTTTGTGCAAATAAAACAGTAGGCAAAAACAAAAAAATCCAAAGAAAGATGAAAAATCTTCCCAAGGAGGGGGAATTCAAAAAAATGCGCGAGAAAAATTTCTGTATCGTTTTTATTTGAGAGAGAAGAATCACAAGAAGAGAGGTAAGAAGCACACTTCTTTTTCGAACAAAGTATATCACAAAAAAGAGGAGTCAAGAAATTTCCTGAGAAGCACACCCTTTTCTCCTTGGTAATGATATTCTCTTCTGTATTCTTTAAATAAAATTATCGTTATTAGTGATGTGTGTTTGTTGAAAAGAAGCTTATTTGCTTCTAGATGCAAAAAGATAAGGAAAAGAGAGTGGTGGAAGAAGTACTAAAGTTTGGTGGAAAAAAAGAAATTTTCTTTTTTAGGAAAGTTATTTACGAGAACATCGGGAGAATTCACAGGGTTTTTCTTTGTTTTTTCACCGAAAAAGATGAGATAACAACAGGATATCAACAATTTTTCAGATATTTTAAAAAAAGAATTTCTTTTTCTAGAATTATTAATAACAAAAATTTTCTTGGTGGCTCCTTGTTTTCTGAAAAGGAGGACGTTTTTAGAGGATTTTTACTTTACAGAAGTATCAAAGAAAACTTCATTCTTTCTCTTTGAAGCAGAGTTTTTGAGTGATATTGCTACAAACGAAACATTTTTTTGGAACCGAACTCCAGAATTCCTGTCATTTCCCATAAGGTTCTTCATTTGATTTGACGGAGAATACACAAAAAAGAGTTTTTCTGAACCTGTTTTTTATGAGAGCTTCCAAAAATTCTCTTGAAATCTTGTCCTTTGACCCATTTGAGCTCATCTGAGAGAAGGAGTTTTTGTATTGAGTGGTGGAAGTCTTGAAAAGGCAATGCTCTTGATCGTTACTTAAGCAAATTTCTGTAAAATTTTTCAGAGTTCTCAGCATGATTTATCGTAATTCTTTCTCATTCTCTCTCCATTCACATTTCTTTCGGTAAAGATCACACTCTCATTTCGTTTGATTGAGCGGTGTATTCTTGGTTTTTTTCACTTCTTCAAATCACATGTTCCCAATTTTTTCAGTGCTGCTTTTAATTTTAGAAAAATACTCCCGAAGGGAGTATTGTAAAGATTTAAAAAATGGTGTTTTGAAGCCTCTTCCTTAGTAAATGTAGCCTTTAATACTTCGACTGGTTGTGGGAAGGGTGCGGCGGTTTGTTTTTCCCCACCCAACATAATTCATTTCGCTGACGGTAATTTCATCGCCGGACACTTTTTCCACAAGGGCTACGTGTCCGTAATATCGATTTTCGGTGGTGACGACAATGGAGCCGACGCGAGGTGCTTTCCCAGTTTTGTATCCGAGCGCTTTAGCATTGTAAAGCCATGTCCCAGCATTTCCTCCCCACGGAACATAGCGCTTTTGGGAGACATACCATGTACAGTAGCCAAAAGGAAAGCGGTGTCCTGAACCGGCTTTCCCTTCCGGAGTGCGCCAACCAGAAATATCAGTTGCTGATCCTCCTGAAGACGTTGCATATTCGCGTCGCTCAAAAACAGGAGCTGGTTTCGGCGCTTCCTCTTTGTAGCCATCGGGAATAATGAGTTCCTCGCCCGGCTCAATGCGGCCGTCGGCGGGGAGGTTGTTAAAGGCGATAATTCGATCCTTGTCGCCATGGTACTTCTTGGCGATATCTTCGAGTGTGTCTTTTTCGGAGACAATATGCTTGAGTCCCGCGACCGGAAGAATAAATATCTGATCGCCGGGGCGTATCTCGTCCACATTTTGGAGATCATTCGCCCACAGAATAGTATTAACAGTAATACGATGTTTTTCGGCTACACTGCTTAGGGTGTCGCCATCTTGAATGGTGTAGATACTCACCCCACCTTCTTCCTCAGGATCTTTTTGAATAAGAGGAGAGAGATCGGCGGAGGCAATGGCGGGCAATCTTTTGGTTTCCTCGCTTTCTTCAAGGAGTGCCGAGGGATCGACGGGAGTGGATGCTTGAGCGAGGGGAAGTCCAGAGAGACTTTCTCGAATGGAAGGCGCCGATGGCTTTGGCGTGCCAGTATTTTTGGAATAAAAATAGCCGGAGAGCACGCCCCCAGGCTTTTCAGAAGAAGAGATAATAGTTCCTGTCACCAAAACGGCGCTTCCGAGCACAACCGAGAGGGCAGAATATTGGCGAAATAAATGAAGAATGCGAACCGTACGGTGTTGTTTGAAAGAAACAACACATTTTCGCTGAAAACGGTGAAATTCAGTGTTCCCTCTTTTCAGAAACCCTCGAATTCGCTCTGAGAGACGGGTTTCTGTGGCGCGACGTATACGAGGAGAAATACGCAATTCCTTTCAATTGCTTCGCCACCGTAGAGACTCGAAAGAAATGAGTCTCATTGAGAGGGGAAGCCTACGGTTTTTACGCAACGTTGAGTATACGAAAGCGGCCTTATATTGTCAATGTTTTTTGATATATTTTTGTCAAATATCCTTTGTGAGAGCCAAGAGTTTCCTTCTTCTCCGTGCTATACTGAAAAGACATCAGAAGAAGAAAAAGCTTTTCAAATCAGCCTCTATGGTGCCTATTCCTCACATGCTTCATCGCTTTCTCGAATATGTAGAAATTGAACGTGGCCGATCTCCAAAAACAGTGGAGACGTACGCGCGTGTATTGCGGCAGTTTTTCGCGTGGGGGAATATCCAAATGATTGATGATATAACACTTGAAACGCTGCGAAAATATCGAATATTTTTGAATCGAAAAACCAACACTCGCGGCGAAGAACTCAGAAAAAGTACACAGAATCACCATGTAATTGTCCTTCGTGTGTTTTTGCGCTATCTCGCAAAGAACGGGTATACCTCGATTTCTCCGGACATGATTGAAACAGCCAAAGTTCCAGAGCGACAGGTGGAATTTTTAAATCGTGAGGAGTTGGAACGGCTTTTTGTTGCTTGTGCTGGAATGGGAGAAAACACGCTTCGGAATCGGGCGATTATCGAAGTGTTGTTTTCTACGGGGCTGCGTGTGTCGGAATTAGTTGGTTTGAATCGAGAGTCGTTTTCAGGAGCTACAAAAGAATTGAGCGTTCGAGGAAAAGGAGGAAAAGTTCGCCCTATTTTTATCTCTGATCGAGCACGGGAGGCACTTGATCGTTATCTCGCCGCTCGAAAGGATATTGATCCTGCTCTTTTCATTGCCTCAAAAAAAGGATTTGCGGCCACCTCTTCCCTTTCGGACCGTCGGATATCAACGAGAACAGTGGAGCGAATCGTGTCCCAGCTTGCGACGAAGGCGGGAATACTCAAATCCGTTCACCCGCATACGCTTCGACATAGTTTTGCCACGGACCTTCTCAAAAATGGCGCCGATATTCGAAGTGTCCAGGCCCTTCTGGGCCATGCTTCCATTACTACGACGCAAATTTATACGCATGTCACCGACCAGGGTCTTCGTGACATTCACCGGCGTTTCCATGGAAAAGATGAACCAGAAAACGCATCGTCATAACTGATCCGTTATTCTCAGGTACCTGACTCCTCGAAAGAATGCTCGAATCTTTGTGCGTCGAATAATCAGGATGAGGGGAAGAGTGGGGAGGATTTTCTCGGTTGTTTCGATCCTCTCTTGTCTGTGAAAGTTCACGATCGTGTGAGTGGGGCAATGCCGAGTGCGAGTTTCTTCACTCCTGTCGTTCGAAAAGCGATGGTTGCGAGGGTGCCATCCACTTTAATCACGACGCCATTTCCGAAGGTGGGATGAGATACGCTGTCTCCGGGACGGAAAGTGTCGGAAGAGAGTTTTTTTCTGGAGGGGAGCGCTTCACGTTGTGAGGAAACAGAGAAATGGTCATTTTTTTTGGGCCGTGGTTTCTTCTGCTCTATTTCTACCAAATGTTCAGGGATCTCGGCGATGAATCGTGACGGTGCATTCATCTGTGTTGAACCGAAAATCATTCGCGTTTCCGCAGACACGAGCCAGGCTTTCTCTTTGGCCCTCGTTAATCCGACATACATGAGGCGACGCTCTTCCTCGAGCTCCGCGGGAGAAAGGGCACTTCGAGAGTGTGGGAATATACCCTCTTCGAGACCCACCAAAAAGACAAAAGGAAATTCAAGACCTTTTGCACTGTGGAGGGTCATGAGATGCACGGTGTTCGCGGTGCCATCAATCATATCTGTGTCTGCTACTAGGGCAACCTCTTCTAAGAAAAGCGAAATCGCTTCCGGAAGAGGGGTTCCATCATACTTTTTTGCAACGGAGAAGAGTTCGCGCACGTTCTCGAGTCGAATTTTTCCTTCTTCCGAGCCATCGTCCAGCATCGAACGGTAGCCGGTTTCGTCGAGAATCATCGTAAGAAATGGAGACAGCGTTTCGAATTCGGAAATTTTTTGAGATGCCAAGGTGATGGATTTTGCAAAATCGGCAATAGCTTTTTTCTTGGAAGGCGGGAGAGGAAGGTTTTCGAAATGAGACCCTTGTGCAAATTCAATCGGATTTTGTCCGGACTTTTTTGACTCTGAAAACCATTTTTCGAGGGTTTTTGCTCCAATGCCGCGCGCTGGTTCGTTGACGACACGAATGAGAGAGAGTGTGTCCGCGTAATTTGTGACGAGGCGCAGGTAGGAAAGAGCGTCTTTTATTTCTTTTCGGTGATAGAATTTGAGTCCTCCGACGACACGATAGGGAATCGTGTGGCGCAGGCATGCTTCTTCCAGGGCGCGCGACTGCGCATTTGTGCGGTACAAAACAGCGCAGTCGGAAAATGGATGTTGTTTATCGCGGCAGAGTTCGAGAATAGTGCGGGCGACAAAATTTGCTTCTTCGGATTCATCTTCCGCTTCAAAGATGCGGATGGGATCGCCACCTGAGGCTTTGGTCCACAGCTTTTTGTGTCGCTGATGAGCATTTCGTTCAATGATGCTTCCGGCAGCGTCGAGAATAACCTGTGTCGACCGATAGTTCTGATCGAGCGTGACAATAGCTGCTTCTGGATAATCTTTTTCGAAATTCAAAATATTTCGAATATCTGCCTGACGCCATCCGTAGATAGACTGGTAATCATCGCCAATCGCAAAGAGATTTCGGTGTTCCTCTGCGAGAAGATGAATAAATCGGTACTGGGCGTGATTGGTGTCTTGGTACTCGTCTACCAATATGTATCGAAACAGATTTCGGTAGTGATGAAGACGTTCGGGATATTCCCGAAAGAGACGAATGGTGAGCGAAAGAAGATCGTCAAAATCGAGCGAGTGACTTTCTCGCAGTTCTTTTTGATACCTTCGGTACGATTTGGCAACAAGGTCTTCATAGGCACTCCCTGCTTGCAACTCGAATGCGTTTTCATCAAGGAGAAGATTTTTCGCTCGGGAGACGGCATCGAGAATTGCGCGTGGATGGATATTTTTGGGATCGATCTCCAGGGACTTCATGACCCGTTTCATAAGGGCAAGCTGGTCGTCCGCATCGAGAATGGTAAAGGTGGGTTTATATCCCAAGATGGGGATATCTTTTCGAAGAATGCGGGAACAAATACTGTGAAAGGTTCCGATATGCGGCAGGGCGTCCGTTTTCAAGTGGTGTGATGATGCTTCGGGATCACTGCTCCCCAGGAGAGAGGAGAGGCGTGTTTTCATTTCCTCGGCAGCTTTGTTGGTAAATGTAACTGCCAGGATATGCCGCGCCAAAACCCCCTTTTCTCGAAGGAGGTGAGCGATACGGTGGGTCAGTGTTTTTGTTTTTCCGCTTCCCGCACCCGCGACAATGAGAACTGGACCCTCGGTTGTTTCGACGGCACGCTGTTGTTCCGGGTTGAGTTCGGAAGAAGATGATTTCATGAGAAAAAAAGAAGCGATCTTTCGCGGTTTGAACGTTTCGAACGCTCTTTCTAAAAAAGCGCTCTCTCGTGAGGGAAGAGAGTGTGGACTCTCTCATCAGTTGCTGCCTGTCAGGCGTTGTCGTGAGAGACAGGTAAACTGTACCACACTCTCCCAAAATTGCGCGAGGGAGGAACTCTTTGATATGGTGAAGATATGTCATTTCTCGCTCGTATTATTCGATCAATCGAGTTTTCTCCGACCAGCGTCGGCCTCTTTTCGGTTGCGTTTGTGTCGCTTATTGTCTCGAGACTCTTGGTGGAGTCATGGCTTTTCGGATTTCCAGTCCGTTCGGGGACATTTCTTTTCTACGAATGGTCTCACAACTTCTCTTTCTTTCTCGTAGCCTTCCTGTTGTTCATCCCCCTGCTTCGATTTTTCGCCCGCATTTCTTTTCGCACCGCTTCTTCCATCATGTTATTCGGATTTCTCATTATCCTCACTCCTCCCGTCATAGATTTTGTTGTTTCTGACGGTCGGGGTGTGTGGAGCTTTTATATTTTCGATGGATTTCCTGGACTTCTCAAGCGGTATTTCACGTTTTTCGGTGACCGTCCCGATGTGAGGATCACCTACAGCGTGCGGATAAAAATAACGCTCGTCACGATATTTATTTCCTGATATATTTTTTTAAAAAACGCGTCGTTTGTTTCGTGCTCTCGGAGCGAAAATTGCTTCCTATACCCTTCTCTTTTTTCTCGGTACATTTCCGTCATGGATAGCGATCATTATGCATGATGTGGTTTCCGGGTCGGGAAGCATTCAAGCCTCTGATGTCGCGGGAATATTTTTGTCTCCCTTCTCTTTTTTTTCAAGAGGCGCGATTGATCCGCGGTCGATTCTCAATGCGAAAATGAGCCTCGTTTATTCGCTCCTTCTTCTTCCGCTCTTTGCGGCGCTTGTTTTTCGTTGGGATAAGAAAGTCTTCTTCGCGCTCTTTCGAAACGCTCGTTTTCCACAAATGCTCTATCATGGCGGTCTCCTTGGCATGGGGATGGGGCTTGCCTTTTTTTTCACTCGGCCGGTTGAAGTTTTTGATTTCTTTGATTTTTTGGGGGCAGCATCGCTTCTGAGCGCGACTTTGTTTGCCTGGTATGCCTCGGTTGTGGTAAATGATACTTTTGACGAAGCGATCGATCAAAAGACCAATTCTTTTCGTCCTCTTCCTTCGCGAGCGATTGAACCTGTTTTGTACCGAACGATTGGCGCTCTCTTCTTCGCAGCTTCCCTTTTTCTTTCGGCTCTCGTCTCTGTGTCTTCGGCATTGTTTCTTTTTGCATATCAGGCACTCGCTTGGGCCTACTCTGCTCCCCCCTTTCGGCTCAAGCGTTTTCCGGTGGTCGCATCGCTTCTGAGCGCGGTTGCAAGCCTCCTTGTTCTTTTTGCAGGCTATACACTCATCTCTTCCGATGGATCCATTCGTACGTTCCCAACCTCGATCGTTTTCCTCTTTTTGTTTGCCTATACTGCCTCTATTCCGCTTAAAGATTTTAAAGATATCGAGGGTGACCGCTCGGACAGTGTTTGGACACTCCCCGTTCTTCTGGGTCCGGATCGAGCGAAGCTCTTCATCGCTTCGGGAATGTTTGTTTCGTTTTTGGCGAGCGTATTCGTGTTTCGTGCTCCTCAGCTTTTTTTGCTCGCTCTCCTTTTTGGTGGCTGGTCCTTTTGGGGAGTTCTCTCAATGAGAGATGCGAAAGTTGTGGCCGGAAAACGAAAAACGGGCAGAATCACGTACCGGTCTGTTTTGTGGTGGATACTTGGAATTGTTTTTCTCTACGGGCTTTTTGCGGCGGGAATGGTTGTGTAAAGCTCCTTTTCTTCTCTGGCGCTCTTTAGTGCATGTGGGTTAGAGGGCAAGATGGACTCATGGAAGTATAAACACTCGTTTTTCATGGTTTTGTTGCACGCTTCAGGGATACTTCTGAGACAGCGTGTTTTCGAGAAACGACACCGAAAATTATTCCGAGAGCGCTCTCAGGAGTTCAATCCACTCTTCCTTCGAAAGCTCTTCCCGCGCGCATTTTTCGTCTTTCCGCTCTCGATCAGGAAGCGCTCGATACGGTCTTTTGAAAACATTCGGTGTGCAGCAAAATTATTGGCAAGCGTTTTTCGCTTTGAAGCGAAACCGATTTTGGCGAGACGAAGCACGGCTTCGCGCATTTCGAACGGGAGACGATTTGAGTGGGGAATAACCTGGAGAATAGCGCTCTCGACTTGTGGCACGGGAAAGAAACTTTCTTTCGGAACGAGAAAGAGGAGCTTTGCTTCTCCGAAGAGGCTGATCGAAAGTGAGAGGAGGCTTCTCTTTTTATTCTTCTCCACAATGCGTTCCGCTACTTCTTTCTGAACAAGGAGCACGATCGACTGCGGCGCCTCTTCAAGTGCGGTAAGCTTTCGGAGGATGCTTCCCGTAATTGCGTAGGGAATATTCCCGAATATGGCCCACGGAAGTTGTTGAGAGGAGTATTTCTTAACGATCGTGTCGATCGAGGTGTGAAGGATATCTCCTTCGAGGAGAGAGACATTCGAAGAAGGAGGAAATTTTTCTCGAAGAATAGGGAGAAGGTCTCGGTCGAATTCAAGCGCAAGAACATGGTGGGCGTGTCGCGCGAGAACTTCTGTGAGTGCTCCTTCGCCTGCGCCGATTTCGAAAATAGCATGGAACAGGTGAGCCCTTCCTTCGCTTGCAATTCTTTCGAGAATCGATTGTTCTGAAAGAAAATTTTGACTCAGGTGTTTTTTGGGGAGCATAGTAAAGTGTTGAACTGAGGAAGAGAAGAGAGCTTTTCCCCCTTTCTCTTAGAATTGCTGTACAGATGAATATTGTGAGAGGAGGCAATTTCTCGATCGTTTCCGATCAAACTTTTGCTATCGAAAAAAAGCCTTAATTGAGAATCTCTTCCACTTTGACAGGAATAATTCCCGCGCCGAGAGGGGCAATCACTTCGAAAGCGACGGCATCGAGATCGATAATACGACCCTTTCCGAAGGGACCGCGATCGTTAATTTTGACGATGACGGATTTTCCGGTATCTGTATTGGTGACGCGGACAGAGCTCCCGAAAGGAAGCCACGGGTTGGCTGCGGCACGTGTTCCGGTGTGTCGGTACCAGGAGCCGAGACCCTCATGTTTTTTGCCGACTTTTACCTTGGTTCCTTGGGTGACGATCTCAGTAATGGTCTCTTTCTGAAGAGTGCTCTCAAGGAGCTTTCGGCTTTCCTCTCTGCTGTTGTGCGAAACGATACGGTACCGGAGCGTTCGAATGCCAGGAGCGCCCTTTTGCGTGACTGTACGGGTTCGCCACGAGAGTGTGGAATCTTCTCTTTCTTCTGTTTTAAAAGGAATTTCTTTATGAACTACTTCTTCCCGAATCTCCACCCGGGTTACCACGAGATCATTCTTTTCTTTGAGGGCGCGTGTTCTGTGGGGAGACACCAAGTCGTCTTGTGTAATTGATATGCCGGTTTCAGCAAGAAGCGCTTCGATAGTATGGAGAACAGTCTCTCCTTCCTGCTTGGTTCCATCGACTTCGATTGAGTATTTTTTGGATCTCGTGAGGAGGACAGTAGTTCCAGGGCCGAGTTTCGTTTCTGGCTGAGGAAAAAGAAGATCACTTTGTCCAAAGGGAATACCGGTGCGATCAAGTAACGCTTGTACCGTTTCTCCTCGGAAAGCATTTTCAGGAAACCATAGTCCGTCGAGGTTGAGAGTAATTTGAAAGGTTTCGGGAGAGGATTGCTCACGAGGCGTTTTCAAGAAGAAATGGAAAAACGCTCCTCCCGCTGCCAAAAATACGAGGACGAGAAAGAGATACTTGAGAAAAGGGATAGTTTTCTTCACTTCCCTATTGTGCCTTGAAATTTCGAGAGAGACAACCGGTTAGTTTGATGGAGAAAAATGCCACTACTCCGTTTTGAATCGATACTGGACGGCTTCTGCGAGGTGCTTCGGAGCAAGATCGGTTGCCTCTTCAAGGTCCGCGATGGTCCGCGCAAGTTTGATGAGGCGATAGTATGCGCGGGCCGAGAGACGCAAAGATGAGACGGCTTGTCGCAAGAGTTCTTTGGACTCATGCTCAAGCGGGCAGAGTTCGCGAATGAGCGCTGAATTCATTTCGGCATTCGTAAATATCCCTCTTCCTTCAAGGCGTTTTCGTTGAAGTTCGCGTGCTCGTTCCACTCGCTTGCGGATATTGAGGCTCGATTCAGCATCTTCGGTCGCCTCAAGTTTGTCGAAAGGAACGCGCGGCACTTCGATATGGAGGTCGATGCGATCCATGATGGGACCAGAAATTTTCGCTTTGTATCGGGCAGTTTCCCGAGGTGAGCACGAGCAGAGTCGTTCGGGATCGCTCAGGTTTCCGCACGGACATGGATTCATGGCGGCTACCAGGATAAAGCGTGCTGGAAAATGGAGGGATCCTTTGGCACGGGAGACGGTGATGTGTCCGTCCTCGAGGGGCTGACGAAGATTCTCGAGCACGTTCTTCGAGAACTCGCCGAATTCATCGAGGAAAAGGACGCCTCGATGCGCGAGCGAAATTTCGCCAGGCCGAGGATAGGCGCCACCGCCCACCAAAGAAACAGCGCTTGCGCTGTGGTGCGGCGCACGAAATGGCCGGGTGGTCACCAGTGTGTTCGATTTGGTTAAAAATCCTGCTACAGAAAATATTTTGGTGATCTCGATACTTTCTTCGAAATCGAGTTTAGGAAGAATGGAGGGAAGTGTTTTCGCGAGAACGGTTTTCCCGCTTCCTGGAGGGCCGCTCATGAGGATATTGTGTCCCCCGGCTGCCGCAATTTCGAGGGCGCGTTTCGCGTGTTCTTGTCCGCGCACATCCTTCATATCAAGAAGAAAGGGTTCTTCTTGGAACAGGGTTTCTAGGTCGGTAGTGGGATGAGAGAGAGTTTGTGTTGTTCCTGAGAGATGTTGTGCGACTTCGCTGAGAGAGTGAACAGGAAAAATGCGAATGTTTCGAACCAGGGCGGCTTCCGGTGCATTTTTTTCGGGAACATAAATTTCGGAAAACCCGAGTCTTTCTGCGAGGAGCGCAATTGGAAGAACGCCGCTTACCGGACGAACTTTGCCATCAAGAGAAAGCTCGCCGATGAAGAGTTTGTCTCGAAAATCAAACTGGAGTTGTTCGGTCGCGAGAAGAAACCCAAGTGCCATCGGCACATCGTAGACCGGGCTGTTTTTTGGGAGATCGGCTGGAGCGAGATTCACAGTAATGCGCCCGAATCGGTGTGGCGGTACGAAACCACTGTTCTTGAGGGCGGAGCTGACACGGTCGCGCGATTCTTTGATAGTGGTGTCGGGAAGTCCGACCACGGTAAAATGGTGCATGCCGGTATTGAAGGCATCCACTTCTACTTCCACAAGTTCGCTGTCGAGCCCGAGAGTCGCAGCGGAAAAAATTTTAGCAGGCACACGATAAAAGAGAGAGGAATATTCTTGAGCGCGTTTTTTTGCTTTTTCTTTGCATTATTTTCTCCCTACTTCTTTTATTTTTTTATTTATTGTTGAACGATTCGATACCCATGTTGTTGAGATATTTTACTTTTGATTTTTGGTATTCGTCTCGGCACAAAAAAGAGTGAACAAAAGGAGGACCGCCCCGAGACTAATGCCAACATCGGCTATATTGAAGGCTGGAAAGAAGAATAGTGGAAAAAAGTCCGGAACACAACCCCAGCGAAGTCGATCGAGAAAATTGGAGGCAGCCCCTCCTCCCAAAAGTGCTATTGCTACCGCCCTCATTTTGTACCAGGAAGAGCTGTCTCGAATGCCGATTCTGAGAAAAGAGGCAATCATGAGAATGCCAAGAAGTGTGGAAAGAAGGAGAAATTTTTGGGGAATGGGTATGCCGAAGCCAATCCCCGGATTACAGAGAAGGGGTTTTCCGAGGAGGGCATTTCCTCCTTGAGCACACAAGAAAAAAAATACTCCGCCCAAAAAAGCGGAGTATTGAAGACGATTTCGAGACATAGAACTCACTATTTTACTATGGTCCGCGCGGCGGGATAGGCACGAAGTCGTTCAAGCGGAATTTCCTGTCCACTTTCTTCGCATATGCCGTAGTTTCCTTCCTCCATTTTTTTGAGAGCGCTCAGAATATCGCGCAGTTCTTGCTCGAGGTTCGCTTCGACTGCGATATTGTCGACGTATGCTTCGACTTCCGTTGCATTTTCGTCCATGTCGGTACCGATTTCCTCCATGCGAGTTTGATAGTCACCGTCGGCATTTTTGACTGCAAACTTTGAGAGAGCCTCTTCGATCCGTTTCTTTTCGAAGAGGAGCTTTTCTTTGAGTTCGCTCAGGATGGCGGGGTTGAGAGACATAGGAAAATGTTATCGGATACAGGAGAGTATACGGCGAGAGTGACGACTTGTAAAGTAAAATATGAATCGGATTTTTCCAGAACGGAGGAGAATTTGCTCAAAAAACTTCTGGGAGCATTAAGCCCCTTTCATTTAGAAAAACAAATGTTCAAAATGCTGGAAAGATGCTTTGTGGTTCGCGTCAAAGAGAACAGTGACGGCGTCGAAGTGATAGGGGGCGTCGCGTAAATTTTTTGATTGCAGAAAGTGTGTTGCGATTCTCTCAAGCTTCCCAAGTTTGGCAGGAGTAAGGTTGTCTTCCGGAAATGTGTTTTTTGCATCACCTTGCCTTGTTTTTACTTCTACAAAGATGATTACCCCTTCTTTTTGCGCGACAATGTCTATTTCCCCAAGCTGTTTTCCTGTCGGATTTCGATAATTGGTTTCGAGGATTCTGAAGCCTTTCTTTTGAGATAAGACCCTGCGAGGCGCTCCCCCTTCTTCCCGAGGGACTCGTGGTGGTCAAACAAAAAAGAAAGCGAAGAAATGATTATCATAGCTTTATATAAGCAAAAACTCTCATTTCCGACAAGAGAAGAAAAGGCCCTCAGAAAATAAAAAATACCCTCTCGGGTTTTTGGATAGCGGCATTGAAAGAGAAAGGAGTTGGTTGCCGGGCGTCATACGCCCGATTAATAATATAATTGGCGAGACGCCCGGCTGATGCGCCAACGCGTGCTTTTGGTACCTCGCTCCGGGTGAAGAAGCGTTCGTACTACAGACTTCGCGTATTTTGTGCGCATTATTTATGCACTCTTCCGATACTTGAGTGCCGCCCATACCGTATCCTTGGCATTCGCCGTCTTCGAGATGTTTTCTCATCTCGTTTTTTGAAAGAACTGTGATTTTCTTTTCTTTTTCTTTTTCTGTCTTTAATTTTTGTGCGACAGATTTTTGTTTTTGTTTTTTTTGTGGTGCTCCTCCTCGGATCGAGGAGCGCCCCGAATTTTTCGGGGAGGAACAGTAGGGGGGTTCCAATCGCAAATAGGGGGAAATTGCGATTGGAGCCCCACTACCCTTTCTGAAAGAAGGACAATGACGGTTGGGATTTCCAAAAATTTTTAAAGAGCGTTATTTCACTGGAACAATTTCAGTATATCAAAAAAGAAAGTGCGGGTCAATCAAAATTATTTGTGGTTTCGAAGTCTCGTGTGGAGCGGAATTTTTCTTGCTGGAAAATTTTTCTCTCAACCATGTTCTGTGAATAAAAATCTTGATTTCAAAAAGAAATTTTTTTCTTTTTGGCTCTCTTCCGCCACAATGCCATATCACTTCAAGAAAAACGCCTCTTCTTTTTCTATTTTTTCTCCATTTGTGAGTCTGGAGGATTTTGAAAAAGGAAAGTGACGTTATTTCTTTTGAAATCTTCACCATCTTTGTCGATGAGGGATCCCCTTTCCGGAACTTCTCGGAACGGAATCAGCCTTTCCTCCTTCTTGGTGGGACTCAAGGGATTGTTCGCAGGGAAAGGAAAAAAATCCCTCATTTTTCCTTGCAGGGCACTCCTTCCTTGCTAGAGAGCAGGTTTTTCGATCAGGATGTCCACCAGTGCTTCGGAGGTGTTTTTGCTGGTAGCGATCACGAGGAAGTCTTTTGCGAGGACGTAATCAAGAGAAAGATTATTTTGAGCAGGAAAATTGAAGTATCGAACCGGCGCCTCTCGATATTTTGCACTCGCAAATACGGGGAAGGCTTCTGTTGGAGGCTTCTCCACTAAGAGAAGGTTCTTAAGGCTGATCGGAAGAGTTCCTTCTGAAGCGGCGAGAAATTTTTTGGCATCGCTCTTCCCCTTTATTTTTATGGAAAGGCCAAGACGAGGAGAACCCTTGTCGAGAAAGAGGAAGAGGGTAAAGTTATTTTCGAGACTGTTTAAGAGGTCTCCGGAGAGACTGAGATTGAGCACTGATGCGAAGATGAAAAAAGCGATCGGAGTATTTGTTTTATCAACCACGGCAAATGGAACGGGACCGTTCATGCCAGCCTCTTTCATGGTTTTTGCATGAGTGAGAAGGCGTTCGCGAATCGTTGATACGGTTTCTGTTTCGACGTCGATAATGAAAGGGTTTGATTTTTCAGCAGAAAAAGGAAGTTTTTCGAGCGCCTTTTTTTGTTCGAGTGTTGTGAGGGATGTATCAACGGAAATGTCCGGAAGCGAAAAGAAAGAATTTCCCGGTGAATTCGAAGGTTGTCGTGTCGTCCAAAAATAATATCCGCCCGATGCGATGAGAAGCGCCACTACTGCAGCCAGAAGGAATTTTTTCCATCCCCACCCTTGATCAAATACAATATTGTCGGGAAGAGTTTTGGAGCCTGGGGTTTCCGAAACCGAAGTCGCGCGCGGAGGGAGAACAGCACTTTTTTTGGAAGCTTCCTCTATGGGCCAGGTGCCCGTTCGAAGAGATGCTTCTGCAGAAGGAGTGGGCGGAGAAGAAGGAGGGGTCTCTCTGGAAGGAAGTGTTTTCCTTTCGATTCCGATGGCTGCTGTCTTTGGGAGTTGGTTGGTGAGGGATTCTTGAGGAGACCTTTGAAATGAAGGGAGATTCAGTGAGGGACTTCGAGGAGGCATGAATGTCTTTGGGGCGCGAGGAAGCTCTGTTCGAGACGGGGAAGGAAGTGTTGCAGGAGGAGCTTTGGTGGGAGAGGGTTCGAGTGACGGAGTTTTTGTGGTTTCTTGAGTAGGAGGAGTTGGGAAAGGAGTTGGTGGAGGAGTTTTGGGAGGGTTCTCCGGGAGCGGCTTTATTTCAGGTTGAGCAGCAGGGGTCGTTGAAATAACGGGAGAACTTTTTTTCTCGGGAGGGAGAGTTTTCAAAATGGGCTGTGTTTCTTTGACAGGCGACGCGGGAATTTCTGGGGTCGGCGATGGCGGTGGAGGAGGTGTTGGAGGTGAAGAAAACGGGCCAAACGGTGGAGGAGTTTGAGGGGAAGAAGACTTCGGTGCATGCTGTGGAGAAGGAGGCGTGAGAGGAGCGGGTATTTCCGAATTGACGCTTCGATTCGACCGCTCGAGATCCTGTGTCATGGTACGAACCTTGGACAGAAGAATCGTAGACGTTTCCGGCGAAGAGATATCTGAATTTTTTTTTGAAAATATGGAAAATATTCCCATAGGAGCGTTCCTATTTCGTATGAAAGCGAAAACAAAGAAAGCGGGAGAATCCCGCTTTGCATTGTATCATATTCGGTATCGCCGAACTACTCTTCTTTCGTTTCGGCGGAGTCGTGTCGAAGCGCGGCCTTTCGAGAAAGGTTGATGCGCCCCTGATCATCAATATTTTTCACGATTACTGGAACGATATCGCCCACGTGAACAACATCTTCTACTCGTTCAACTCGCGAGTCGGCAAGCTCAGAAATGTGAATGAGTCCTTCTTGATTTGGAAGCACCTCAGCAAAGGCGCCAAAATTCATGAGTCTTGTGATTCGTCCCTGAAAAAGTTCTCCCGGCTTTACTTCGCGTGTCAGATTTTTGATCCATTCAACAGCTTTTTTGGAGCTTTCTTCGTCCGGAGAAGTCACGAAAACGGACCCGTCGTCCTCGATGTCGATTTCGACACCGGTTTCATCAATAATGCGGTTGATCATTTTTCCACCCGGCCCAATAACATCGCGAATCTTTTCGGGATTGATGTGGAGCACGATGATACGCGGAGCATATGCCGAAAGGTTGGGTCGTGCCTCGGGAATGGTTGCGAGCATTTTCTCGAGGATGTCGGCACGGTTTCCCTTTGCTTGGAGAAGCACCGCTTCCAGCATGGGAAGAGTAACGCCATCAACTTTCACGTCCATTTGAATGGCGGTGATTCCTTTTGGTGTTCCTGCGGCTTTAAAGTCCATGTCCCCATAGTGGTCTTCAAGACCCTGTATGTCAGTGAGAACCTTGTAGTTCAATTCATCGTGAACAATGATTCCCATGGCAATTCCTGAAACAGGCGCGGTTATCGGAACACCGGCATCCATGAGTGCAAGGGTCGATCCGCAGGTCGAAGCCATGGACGAAGAGCCATTGGAAGAGAGAATTTCCGATACAAGCAAAATCGTATAAGGGAAGACGTCTTTTGTGGGAAGCACCGGGATCAACGCTTTTTCTGCGAGAGCTCCATGACCCACTTCGCGACGACCAGGTCCTCGCATGGGACGGACTTCACCGACGGAATATGGCGGAAAGTTGTAATGATGGATATAGCGCTTTTTGGTATCAACTTCCATGGTATCGATAATTTGTTCGTCTCCGGGAGAGCCGAGTGTTGCTACTGTGAGAGCCTGTGTTTCTCCTCGGGTGAAGAGTCCGGTTCCATGCGTTCTCGGGAGCACCCCGACGCGGCAGGTAATCGGTCGAATTTCAGTGAGCGCTCGACCATCGGGGCGCTTCTCATACTTTAGGATATTTTCATGCACAATTTGGTCGGAGAGCTCTTCGAAAACTTGTTCCGTCACCTCTTTTATTTTCGGAACATTCGAGTACGTTTCGGCCACCTTTGCGTCAACGTACTCACGGATTTCACGAAGACGTTCATGCGTTTCTTTTTTTCCTTTGAGATAGAGCGCTTGTGCGAGCCCTTTTTCTTCGAACCACGCTCGAATAGCCTCCTCAGTTTCGCGGGGCGCTTCGAGCAGTGTGGGAGTCGATTTCTCTTTCCCAATCTCTTCCCGGATCGACTCAAGAAACGAGGCAATTTTTTTGACCGCTTCAAATCCGAAGGAGAATGCTTCTACCATGATGGGTTCCGGCACTTCTTTCGCGGACACTTCCATCATGTTGATTTTGTCTTTCGTGCCCGACAGAAGAAGGTCGAATTCGCTTTCGTCGCGCTCAGCGTTTACTGGGTTTAAGACGAAATTTTGATCGATTCTGCCGACACGGACGGCACCAATGGGCCCATTCCATGGAATGTCAGAAATAGCAAGTGCGGCAGAAGCAGCAATCATGCCAATTGTGTCGGGATCATTTTCTGTATCGAAGGACAGCGTGGTGACGATGACTTGTACGTCATTTCGCATTCTCGGGTTAAAGAGCGGGCGGATGGTTCGGTCCACAGCGCGTCCGGTGAGAACAGCGTCATCCGACGGGCGGCCTTCCCTTTTGATGAATCGTGACCCTTTAATTTTTCCAGCAGCGTAATAGCGTTCTTCGTAATCGACGAGAAGGGGGAAGTAACCCGAAATATTCGAGGGATTTTTCCCCATGACGGCAGTTGCAAGAACGACCGTATCGCCGTACTGCACTCGAACGGCGCCATTTGCCTGGCGAGCGAGGAAGCCGGTTGATATTTCAAGAACTCGCCCTCCGATTTGGAGGGACCATGTTTTCTCTGACATAGACGGTGAGGCCCTCGAAGAGGCCGCTGTACACGGAAGAATTCCCAATATTTGGAGGCTCTTCTGTGTCAATGGCGCTTCTTCTGGGGTATTTAAAAATGTAAAACCCTACCAGTCGAGTGTAGGGTTTCTCCTTCCTGAAGTCAATTTTTCGAGGTGCTCTCTAGTAATTCCAGTTTACTTTGATGAACTCCTTTTCTGTGAGAAGTACGTCGAAGCCCTCCTCGCGTTTTGGTGGAAATTCTTGTAGATTATAGTGCATTTTTTTCAATACACTTT
Source organism: Candidatus Moraniibacteriota bacterium (assembly GCA_016699975.1). Classification (GTDB taxonomy): domain Bacteria; phylum Patescibacteriota; class Minisyncoccia; order Moranbacterales; family UBA1568. The sequence goes on from CP064994.1 coordinate 132,128, forward strand.
CTTCTACTACCCGATCCCTTTTTGCGTTTCTGTTGAGGGCGGTTTCGAGCAGTGTATTAAAATATACGCCAATAATAGTTTTCACACCGCTCTCTCGCGAGAGAGAAATAATTCTCTCTCTTTGCTCGGGAAGCGTAAAAGTGGCATCAAAGACGAATGAAATTCCTCTTTGCAGTGAAGCTGCTACCCCCTGAAAGCACATCCTCCATACGAGAGGATTTTGAGACTGATCTTTGGATGAGCCCGTAAGTTCCTCTCGGACATTATCAGGACAAATGTAAATGTAGTGGTTTTGTCTTGAAAAAGGCTCGAGAAGAGTCGTCTTTCCGCTTCCAGGAATGCCTATTCCAATAACTGCTATCGGTAAACGGAGTATTGTCTCGGTTGCCATTCTTTTCTCCTTTCTTGAAGTTTCTCAATTCTCAAAGAACGATCATTCTTGTGAGCCTAACAGCACAGAGGGTAACATGTATTCACCTTATCGTCAACCAAAACTTCCTTGGACAGAGCTCTGGGATTATATCAAAAACAATTTTTTGTCATCTGAAAGATTCGTAAAGTCGTCGAGATGCTCGATCAGCTTCGAGCTTGCCGACTCTTTGAATGCCATCCCTTCGACGCGGCACCCGGTGGTCGACTGAATGTACTCGACGAGAGGAAGATAGTCGCCATCTCCCGATACGAGAATGATAACATCGAGATTTCTTGCCATTTTCACAGCATCCATCGCGATACCGACATCCCAATCACCTTTCTTTGAACCGTCCGGAAAAATTTGCAGGTCTTTGGTTTTGACTTCGAACCCTGATTTTCCGAGCGCTTCGAAAAAATTTTTCTTCCATCCCCTCCACGGTTTTTATGCCATAGGCAATCGCGCGAATCAGCTTGCGGTTTGAAGTTCCGGCGAGGAGAACGTTTTTAAAATTTACTTTTTTACTAAAAAGGATGCGGGCGCTGTAGTACATGTTCTGGACATCGACGAGCATGCCGATTCGTTGTTCTTTAAATTTAGCCATAATGATAGGGAAGAAAATATTGGGGACGAAAGAGGATGTTCGCATTGCTCTCTTTGGAATATCGCTTTTTCCGCCTCTCTTTTTTTGAACGTCGTAGCAAAAGAAGAGGTTCGAGAACAGCGAACGTGTTTGCTGCAGTGAGAAAAAGGATCGTGTGATAAACTTTTCTCGTTTTCGGCTGCGAGCTCAATAGGTTAGTGATGCCTTCTCTCAAAAAACAAAAAGGAAGGGGAAACAAACAAGTGAAATGAAAGAAATATTTCAAAAGAAAACACATTGTCCCGCCGAAGCGGGACAAGAGACTTATGCGAGCTTGAGCTTCTTCGCGAGCGACTTTGCTCCTTTTTCGTCAGTTTTCTGGAGATAGGTCATGAGACGCTTTCGCTTTGAGACCATCTTGAGAAGACCACGACGCGAGTGAAAATCTTTCTTGTTTTTCTTGAGGTGATCCGTGAGCTTCTTGATACGCTCGGTAAACATGGCAATCTGGTATTCTGGGGATCCGGTATCCGTATCGTGTCGCTTTACCTCTTTCGTCACTTTCGCTTTCTGTTTACTCGTGAGCATAGTTATCTGTGCGGCATCGGACTCGTCTTGCGCATATGCGCGAAACCAATCCAAGCTCGTTCCCTAATAAATTATTTTAAAATCCTATCATACAAGTATCTTTCACGCAAATGAAAAACCAAACACGGATGCTTGGTTTAGCGCTTTAAGCCCATTCTATCTAAGGAACACACGGATTGCAGTCTGCAGAAGTATTCCCCCGTACTTTCTATTCATATTCCATTCTTGCGAAATGCTAGCCATAGGAAAGGAAAACCCGAATTTTCTGAGATAATCGACAGTTTTGGACCCTGAAACATAGCTCTTTCCGCACTCTTTGTCAAGACTTAAAGCACCGTGAATGAGGCAACATTGTCGCCTGATTGTGGTCGCATGACACGGACCCCTTGGGTCACGCGCGACAGGGAGGGCACGCTTTTGAGAGGAATGCGAATAATCGTTCCTTTTTTGGAGGTAGCAATGAGATCGCAGTCGGAAATTTCATCTTTATGAATCACTTGAGCGCCGACCAGTGTGCCGATTTTCGGAGTGACTTTTGCTGTTTTCATGCCAATGCCGCCGCGGCGTTGGACCGTATAGTGCTTCATTTCTGTTCGTTTTCCGAAGCCGTTTTCGGAGAGGATGATGAGTTCGAAGTCTTTGCCTTCGGCGCGGATGATATTCATGCCAACAACTTTGTCGGCAGAAGTGAGCTTGATGCCGCGAACACCCGCAGCTCCCCGACCCATCGGGCGTGCATCGCTTTCCTTGAATCGAATCGACTGACCCTTGGAGGTTGTGAAAATAATGTGGTCGGATCCGGTTGTCGGAGCGACCCAGCCTAAGAAGTCGCCTTTTTCGAGATTGATAGCAATAAGACCGCTGCGTCGCACGTTTTCGAAGTCTTCGAGCTTTGTTTTTTTGATGGTTCCCTGTTCAGTTGCCATGAAGAGGTATCGGTAGTCATCATCCTTGTTGAAAGCGATGACGGCGGTAATTTTTTCTTCATTTCCAAGTTGCAAGAAATTCACGATGGCTTGACCTTTGGCGGTGCGGGACGATTCCGGAATTTCGTAGGCTTTCGTTTGAAAAACTTTGCCGGTATTCGTAAAAAACATGAGGTTGTCGTGTGTCATGATGCCAAGTACCTTGGCGATCACATCGCCTTCTTTGGTAGTTGCACCAATAACGCCTTTTCCGCCGCGCTTCTGCACCCGGTATACATCCGGATTCATGCGTTTAACATAGCCATCTTGAGAAAGTGTAATAATCGCTTCTTCGTTCGGAATCAGATCTTCTTGTGAAAATTCGCCGATTGCGGAACGTATGACCTTCGTCTTTCGCGCGTCCCCGTACTTTTCTTTGAGTTCGAGGAGTTCCGTTTTGACGAGCGCAAGAATTTTCGCAGGATTTTTGAGGAGATCTTCGAGTTTTGCGATGAGCTTTCGTTTTTCGGACAGTTCGTCTTCGATTTTCTTTCGTTCGAGCCCCGAAAGTGTCTGGAGTCGCATCTCGAGTATCGCGTCTGCTTGTCGGTCGGAAAGCGCGAAATTTTTCATGAGTCGCGTGTTCGCCACTTCTTTATCGGGAGATTTCTTGATGGTCGCAATGATTTCGTCGATGTGGTCGAGCGCTTTCTTGAGTCCTTCGAGAATATGGGCGCGTTCTCGGGCGCGATCAAGTTCGAACTGCGCGCGCCGTGTGACGACGCTCTGCCGGTGCATCACGTACTGTTCCAAGATGCTCTTTAAATTGAGAACCTGAGGCTCGATCCCATCGACTAGGGCGAGCATATTCATGTTGAAGTTTTTCTGAAAGTCCGTGAGTGAATAGAGCTTATTCAAAACTTTTTGCGGAAAAGCTTCTTTCTTCAGCTCGATAACGATGCGTACGCCATCTTTGTCCGATTCATCACGAAGGTCTTTGATGCCGAGGAGCTTCCCGTCTTTTACGAGTTCGGCGATTTTTTGGATCAGCGTCGCCTTATTCGTCATGTACGTAATTTCGGTCGCCACGATCTGAAAAGAGCCGGCTTTCGTTTCGATAATCTCTGCCTTGGCGCGAGTGGTGATTTTTCCGCGTCCCGTCGCATAGGCTTCGCGGATATCTTTCGCATTGTAAATGATTCCACCCGTTGGAAAATCGGGCCCTTTGATGAATTTGAGGAGTTCTTCGATACTTGCTTCCGGATGGTCGATAAGATGAGCGATGCCATCGACGAGTTCAGAGAGGTTATGGGGCGGGATGTTGGTTGCCATACCAACCGCAATGCCGACGGTTCCGTTTGCAAGAAGTTGCGGAAGTTTTGCTGGGAGAACAACAGGCTCTTTGTGAACGCCGTCGAAGTTCGGAACAAAATTCACGGTATTCTTTTCGATGTCGAACAGCATTTCTTCGGCGATTGAAGAAAGTTTCGCTTCGGTATAGCGGTAAGCAGCGGGACTATCTCCGTCCATGGATCCGAAGTTTCCTTGTCCCAAGACGAGCGGGTACCGGAGTGAGAAGTCTTGTGCCATCCGGACCATGGTGTCGTAGACGGCAACATCGCCGTGGGGGTGATATTTTCCGAGCACTTCTCCGACCACAGTGGCAGATTTTCGAAATTTCGCATTCGCCTTGAGTCCGGTTGACCACATCGAATAGAGAATGCGTCGATGAACGGGTTTGAGTCCGTCGCGCACGTCGGGAGTGCTCGCGATACGATAACGCTCATGGCGTAATCCAAGTAGGACTTGCGCACCTCATCGGTGATAGGTTGAAGGCGAATGTGCTCAACAAAGGGAGTTTCGGGAAGAGTCTCTTTTTTCATAAGCGCTCGGAATCAATATTCTTCTTTGGGGAGATTAGGGAGCCTCGTTCGTCATTTCGGAAGGAGGAGGAGATTCAGTTGGAACATTTTTTTGTTCTCCAGGACCCTCCATTTTTTCGGAAGGCTGAGAGAGCTCTCCCTCTTTGCGTTCGGGGGAAGTAGGAGAAACGGTGTTGGGCTCTTTTGGTGCGAGGCTTGTCTCGGGGAGGTTTTGGAGGGGCTCTCCTGTTGTTGGTAGTGGAGCCGCTGAGTTTTGAAGACGATCTTCTGTAAGCGCCTCTCCCGATTTTATAAGATCTTTGAGTGAATCGGGGCTATCTCCAGCAGTCTTCTTTACGGTATTGAGGATCTCACTTGGAGCACTTTTTTCGCCAATTGCGCCAAGAGATGCTTTGAGAGAGAAAATCCATAGAAGCGCGATGACAAAAAAAGAAATTCCGACCGAAGCAAAAAGGTATCGGACGCGTGTTGCTTCCGGTTTTTGTCGAATTCGCTCAAGAAAAGAGGAGGATGGCATACGTCTTCAAATTTCTGGGGGGCATACCTCGAAAGCTCTCTCGGGAGATAAAGAATGGTTTTGATGTCCCCATATGCCCTGCACTCTTGGCGTAGGGAGGTTTATTTGGTTGCGAGAAAAAAGATCGGTGCGGATACGAAAATGCTCGTGCGGACCATACTCTTTTTTGTAAGAGAATTCGAGATCTCCTTTCTACAAAAGAAAGGGATGCGAATTCTTGAGCACGAAACCTAACAGAGAACATTTTGAGAAACTATGCCCGCTCAAGAAGCACGACTTCCATGTTCTTTCCTTCCAGGTCTTTCTTTTTTACGGTCAGCTTTGTCTCGACGGATTCGGGACAATTTCCTATTTCTTTGCAAAAGGGGGTACGATCTTCGATGTTAGTTGCGAAGCCGGGTATTTTGTAGTGCATGGGAATAACAATGCTCGGCTCTATTTTTCGAATCAGTTCATCGATATTTGATATCGCGAGAGTATCGTGATTTCCGATCGGAACGAACAAAATGTCTACATGTCCTATCTTTTCGATCGTGCTGCTTGAGAGCTCGTGACCCAAAGCGCCAATATGACAGAGGGAAATTTCTTCGCTTTGCACAACGAAAAGAGTATTTTGTCCGCGAGTCTCCCCTTTTGTTTCATCTCGAAAACTCGGAAGACCAAAAAACGTCACTCCTTTTACGTCGTATTCTCCGGGACAATCAAAAATCGCTTCAGCCTCTAAAGGACGATCATTTTCCTCCGCATGAGTTTTTAAAAGAATGTGAGCCTTTCCTTGAGGAGCTCGCAAACCACTCTCTTTGGGAGGCGGATCGGTAACGATAATGATTTCTTCGGTGGCGCGACCGCCAGGCTTTGTTGTTATTTTGAAACAGAAATCTCCGTAGTACTGAATATTCATAAGGGAGAATCTCCACGATTCATACAATAAAGAATTTTCGGAAGTGTCTCCCGAAAGCCTCCTCATGCTATCATGCCCCCACAGCCTTGTCGAGCCTTCTTTTTCAGGGAAAGCTGCTTCCCAGCTTTCTTGGTTGACGAGTATGAAAATATCTTTTAGAGTGTCAGGAGCGTAAAGGTTCTTGGTGAACCTTCTCTTTTTCTTTCGAAATAGTCATAATTGATTCTCTTTTCCACTTTCCTATGAACCAGAAACTTATCGAGTTTAATCGGGCTCGACGTCGAAACGATCTTCCAGCCGATCTTCGAACCGGTGATGTTGTGCGGGTGACGCGGAAAATTACTGAAGGAGGCAAGGAGCGTCTCCAGGTATTTGAGGGAATGATCATCGCTCAAAAAGGGGGTCAGAGTGCTTCCCGAACGCTGACGGTGCGAAAGGTGTCGCTCGGTATCGGTGTGGAAATTATCTTTCCGCTCAATTCCCCGCACGTGGAAAAGATTGAACGTGTAAAGCGTACATCAGCGGGACGATCAAAGCTCTATTATGTGCGTGGAAAGTCCGCAAAAGTATTGAGTCGGAAGCTTAAAGAAGTCCCCGTAAAGAGTCGTGAAAACCATGCGGAAAAAGTTTCGGACCACAAGGAAACTCTGGACGAAAAGACAACTTCTTAAGAAAGACGTGGTAGAATGAGGAGAGAAAGACACGAGGTGGACAGTTTCAATTGCCTCAAGAGGCGATACCCCTCCAAAAGGCGCTTCTCTCGATTTCCGGGGATATGGTGGAATTGGTATACACACACGTTTGAGGGGCGTGGCCATCTTGGCGTGAGGGTTCGAGTCCCTCTATCCCCACCAAATTGCAACTTTTTGCGGAATTGTCGCCCATGCGGGCGATTTTTTCTTTGGTTTTGCGGAGCAAAACCCAGATGTTTTCAGGGGGGAGAGCTGCGTTTGGGGCAGCCGTTGGCTGCGCCTTTTTGGATTTTAGAAACAGGTTCAATCCGTCCATTTTCAGAAAAGCCTCTTTTATGGCACTCGGCTCGCCACTTTTTGCAATTTCACAGAGAGAAACGGCTTGTTTGAGCCATTGGCGCATAGGTTCAACCCAACTCTTGCTGGCAAGCGTTAGCTTGCCGATTTGTTCTTCCAGCGACTTCTTTTCGCTCATTAGTTCACCCTGTCTAGTGCGATAGGTGTTCTGGTCGATATCTTGATCTAAATAACTGTCTAAAAGTCGCTGGAGCTTGCCCTGCAAGCTCGCAAGTCGTGTTTGTGCGCTCGCCACAAACAAGCCAGATGTTTGGTTGGCTTTCTTTTCGTCCTCGTCCAGCATTTTGCCCAGCGTGGTCGCCCACGCTTGCGGCATAGCGTAGCTATGCAAAATGTCCGCCAACTGCGCTACTAAATCAGGTTCAGTTACGGCTGGCTCAGTGCAACGGATTGTTTTGTGCTTTCTTGTGCAACGATAATACACATACTCGTGAATATTACCGTTCTTTTGGTGCTTTATCTTTTTCTCGGCAGTAACGGACAGTTTACACGTTGCACATTTGAGCAAACCGCAAAATATTTGCGGGGCAGTCGCGCCTTTTTGTGGTCGTCCACGCTTGGCAAGCGTAGCTTGCACCTCATCGAACAGTTTTTTGCTAATAATTGGGGCGTGTTTGCCCTCATGTATCTCGCCAGCATATTTGAAATGCCCATAGTAAAACGGATTGGTGAGTATGCGCTTAATTTTATCTTTCGGAAACTGTTTGCCAGACTTCGTTAGTATTCCTCTACTTGCTAGAAAAGCGGCGATATCCTCAAGCCGTTGATCACCTTTGGCGTATAGTTCAAAGGCTTCAGCAACGAGCGGCGACTGCCGGTTGTCTACAACAACGGTTTTCGTTCTTACGTCATTTATATACCCCACAGGCGCAAGCCCAGGGCGTTCACCCCTGCGGACTTTCTGGCGCAAACCTCGTTTTGTATTTTCAGATAGGTTGTCTACATAATATTTTGACTGCCCGAATGCTATGGAGAGCATAAACTTGCCTTGTGAGGTATTTTCAAACCAAAAACTAGGAAACTTCAGTGTTCCTAGTTTGCCGCTGTCCAACAAATAGACAATCTGCCCACCGTCCACACTATTCCTAGCTAGTCTGTCAGGGTGCCACGCCAAAATATTGCCGCCATCTTTTTCGATTTCAGCCAACAGTTTGCCAAATACTGGTCTGCCTGTCGTTTTTGCTGACTTTTTCTCTATGAACTCGGCTGCAATATATAAGTTTTCTCTTTTGGCATACTCTCGCAACTCTACCAGTTGCGCCTCAATGGACAAAACTTGTTTGTCCTCTACGTCAGTAGACTTTCTGGCGTACAGATAATATTTATTGTTTTGCATGACACCCCCTCAACTTAAATAGCCGCCCCGCTGGACACAAACTAGGCAAACCCAATTTGTACGGGACGGCTATTAAAGCCATCAAAAAAGATTTGCCGAAATTAGTTTGTGTCCACTTACTATTTTACCAGAAACCGCCTATGGCGGCTAAAATCCAAAAAGGCGCAGCCGACGGCTGCCCCAAACGCAGCTCTCCCCCCTGAAAACATCTGGGTTTTGCTCCGCAAAACCAAAGAAAAAATCGCCCGCATGGGCGATAATTCCGCAAAAAGTTGCAATTTGGTGTCTATATACGACCAAGCTCGAACCTATTTTGAGGAAAACTGCTAAATTGCAGCCCGCCGTCTAGCGGGTAAGTCTGCCCTCTGCGCCCCACCAGAAAAACCCTTTGCTTTTTTGAGATTTCCCCCCGCCGAACTTCTTTTTGAAGTTGAAAAGGGTGTTTCTGGTGGTTCGCCTGCTGCTTTAGTGACTTGGCGACATGCATTACACTACGCTAGATATAGCGTATATTGCAAATAAACTGTTTATGATTCGACACTATGCACGAGCGACTGTACGACCGCCCAGAAATGCCATCGAAACTCGCTTGTGCGAATATCTAGGTAGTCGACTCTGTCATACATACGGCTACCTCGCCTGTACGGAATGACCGCTATAGTATCATTAAGGATATGTTGTTCAATCGTCTTTTGAGCCTTATTGAGTCTTCGCAGTAGTGTTGAAACTGACAACTCCCGACTTGTCCGCACACCTTCTCTTGTTGCGTCGCGCAATGACAACTTAATAGGGTTTGGTTTTACGCCGTTACTTACGTCTGCAATGTTTCGTGCAAAACTTTCATGCCAATACAAGATATCGCCAAGGTAGTCTTTCGCGCTCCAACCGACAACGAGATAATCCTTGTTATCGGTCTTGATAATCGCATTGTAATTAACATTTTTTAGCTTATATAACTTTGTATATTCTTCGTATGCGTATTGCTCTCGCGCAAGTGCGTTTTTTAACTTCAGCTTTTCGTAAGAGTCGGTGGTAGCGGCTATTAGCGCGTCTTGGTTTTTGAAGATTGGCATAAAGTTATTTTATCATATTTACGAGGTTGTTTTGTATGCGAAGCATACCTTATCGGGGGACGGAGGACGGCGTAAGCCACCCTCTATATTTCTTGTTTCACTTTCAATTATCACGCTTAGCTTTCTTGTTAGTTATCCAGCCTGCAGGTCACAGGAGCGCGAGCGTCTCCGCTTTGCCAGAGGTTATTTATTATCTTTCCAATTCCACCACTTCAATTTTTCAGGGTCATGTTGCTCGTGTTCAGCGAAATATACTGCGCAGCGAAACACATACAGCACACAGCGGTCAATGTGTCCGCCTGCGTTGTCCATGAGTTTCGCATACATCACTTCCGGGTCTTTGTGTCGCAAATCTTTGACACTATAAATATTGAGACTGCGTAAATCGTTAGTGAGGCTTTTGCCGACACCGGGTATTGTTTGGAGGTCGTCAGTGGCTTGCATAGCTTACTGCTCCGACCACGCCGCAAGCTCGTTGCCTGCTGGGTCTTTGAAGTGAAAGCGTTTGCCGCCAGGAAAGTCAAAAATCTCTTTGGTAATCGTGCCGCCCTCGTTTTCCACCTTACTGCGTGCTGACTCAATATCTGATACATAAATGACGACAAGCGTTGCGTTTGGTGGATTGTCGGCACTGATACCGCTTCCAACACCGCTATCCTGCGTGTCTACATAGTCATCGCCCCACTGCTGATACGACCAGCCGAAGGCTCCACTGAAAAATGCTTTTGACTTGTTTAGATCGTCAATACTACTTGCCGGAAGCTCAACGTAGTTGATGTGATTATGTGTCTTACTCATAGCAATATTGTAACAAGGTATAATAGTTTATATGAATAGTGAACAGCTAACCACACTCCGCAACCAAATGACGGAAAAATGGTTTAGCTCATTAAAAGTCGGCGATAAAGTCTATAACTACAGCCTTAAATGGCAGAACAAACAAATAATAGATAAAAAACTTCGCGAGGGCATAATCAAGGAAATTCATAATAACGGTCAATTTGACCGTTATGTTGTGGTTGATAACCTCACGACTGGACGACAGAACAAATGGGGAGATTATGATCTGGTTAAACCGCAGGAAATCCAAGATATAGGAGAGCAGCTACACCAACAGTTATCAGAGATAGCTAGTTCGTCAATGCAAAACAATGAGTCAGAAAGGCACAAAACTGTTGATGAATATGCGGCTCAAGCCGCATATGAGCAACTTGTTAAAAATGCCGATGAGCTACTCAGGAATAGCGATATACAACTAGGCAAATGTACGGGAATATATGGAGCTTTTAACAAGAACACTGGCGAATGTATCTATATCGGAAAGTCAAAATCTTTGATTAGTACCCGTTGGCGCGAACACGCTCGGTTCTGGAAAAAGTTACGACCAATTCATAGACAGCCGCTATTGACGCAGTATATGCACTTTTTTAGTGACCAAATCGAGTGGCGAGTGCTTTTGCCTGTCGAAAGCGACATAAACAATGACCTGATTGAGTTTTGTGAAAGACGACTTTTTGAAAAATACCGACCAATCGCAAACTCCATTGTTCCGAACGGAACATTTTTCGGCAGAAGCGTGTTAGAGGGCGAGGGAGATTCTGTCTTGGTGTCAGAGTGGAATCCTGATATGGTTACAATCAAAATCCATAAAGGCAACTTTAATGGTTTTTCAGATGGTAAGAGTCATTTTGAAGTGTAGCGAGGGCGCGAAGCGCGGCGGCTTTGCCGCCTAAAGCACCGCCGTCTCTGCCATTTATGGCAGGCGAACCACCAGAAACACCCTTTTCAACTTCAAAAAGAAGTTCGGCGGGGGGAAATCTCAAAAAAGCAAAGGGTTTTTCTGGTGGGGCGCAGAGGGCAGACTTACCCGCTAGACGGCGGGCTGCAATTTAGCAGTTTTCCTCAAAATAGGTTCGAGCTTGGTTGTATATAGACACCAAAGAAAGGAAGTCCCGGGCGCATCCGCCCGGGTTTTTGGTAGAAAACTTCTTGGCTTTTCGAGTATTTCTGGTATGCTATTTCTGTTCCTGTTGAGTAAAAGAATAGAGGGTTTTCTTTTTGGGAATCCTGCGCTACGATAGGGACAATTAGCTCAGATGGTGAGAGCGCCTCGTTTACACCGAGGAGGTCGCTGGTTCGAGTCCAGCATTGTCCACCGATTGTCCTTTGCCGAGGTAGCTCAGTGGTAGAGCAGAAGACTGAAAATCTTCGTGTCGGGAGTTCGATTCTCCCCCTCGGCACCGTGAAGTGGAAATGAACTGTTGGCTTCAACATGATTTGTATGGCTCTCCCTCTCTCGATTTTCTCTGACTGCTGTGTTTTTATTGTTCTCAAAGAGACTATTCCCTCACTCAGAAGAGAGATGACCTCTCATCATACGGGCCGAGTTTATTCAGAGAACTTGGGACCATAGCTCAGCGGTAGAGCAGGGGACTCATAATCTCTTGGTCGGAGGTTCGAATCCTCCTGGTCCCACCGCGGAACTCTTCTCCCCTTTTCGTCTGCCCATCTTCCGGAAACACCAGATTTACTCGTGATATACTCGGTTTATTTGCTTTGGTTCTGGTAAGGTTGCCAAAAGAAAGAATATTTTCTAGTCTGAGACTGAGAATGAGGATATTGTGAAAGAGTATCGGCGGGTATCGTATAGCGGCTATTATGTAACCTTGCCAAGGTTAAGATACGGGTTCGACTCCCGTTACCCGCTCTTTCGTAGAACAAAAAGAATGGTTTTGAGCCATTCTTTTTGCTTTTTGGACTACGAATGGAAGGGTCTGAACTGGATTTGGGCAAATACAGTGTCATGATCGTGGTGCCAAAGCTCAGATTCAGGCATCGATTCTGACTCTAGACACGAAAGGATTGGAGAAACTCCCCTTCCTCTTTCCGTCTTAAAGAAAATGTTATTCGAATACTCTCTTTTCGCAAGAAGTACATTCATACCGTGATAAAATGGAGGAAATACTCGTATTATTTTGAAGCGAGCAACCAGTTTTCATGCCAAAGTAGTTTTCGCTCTGAACCAAGGAAGAGGCGTCTCCATACCATTTCATTTTCTCGATGAAAAAAGTATTACTTGCTACTCATAATCGGTCAAAGTTCGAAAGATACAGGAAAATATTAAAAGCCATTCCGGATTTGGAAGTGGTATCTCTCTTTGATGTGGGAATTACTGAAAAAGTTGAGGAAAACTACGCGACAAATAGAGAGAATGCTGAACACAAGGCTCAATCATATGGAAAAATTTCCGGTTTGATTACGATCGCAATTGACGATTCTTTGATGACCAATTTTTTACCCGAGAGTGAGCAGCCAGGAGTTTACGCCAGAAGGTTTGCAAAGGATAAAAAGGAGTTGACTGACCTCGAGCTTATAGCGGTATGGAAAAAAATATTTGATCGGTATCCGCAAGAAGAGAAGAAATTTATTTGGAATTTTGCCATAGCTTTTTATAATCCGAGCAATGGCTCTCTGGGAGGAGTGTCTCTAGAAGAAATAGATTATCTTGCTCAATACTTCTCCAGCATTGAAACGAACGGATACCCACTGTCCGCGCTCCTTTCCTCAACGAAAGACGGCATACCCTACATTGAGATGAGTCAAGAAGAAAAGGAAATAATAGAGTCAGAAAGCTTTCTTCCTTTTGTGAAAGACTTTCAAAGGTGGTTGCGTTTCGCGGCGGAATAGTTGGCGTACATTGGGTGTTCATTTGCAAAAAATGAACCGTATTTCTCTTCCATTGATCCGGAATTCAAATTTTTCCAGAGGAGCTTTGTTTTCTTGGTGATAATAATTGTGGGCGGCCTTTTTGAAACCGATTGAGGATTTGAAAAAGTAGGACGAAAAGGATGTTATTGGAGAGATTTGCTTTGCGGTCTCATTTCTCGCATCGCAAGTTCCCGAGTTGAACTGCAATGAGAAAGTTCTCTCTTATGAAAAGTGGTATAATAAAGATGAAAATCTTTTGATACCTTTCCTTATGGAAACGAGCGAACCGAAAAACCTCGTCCCTCGTCGAAAAGTTTGTCTCATTGATGACGAGGCGGATATTCGGGAGATTTATACCGTAGGACTTACCACCGAAGGCTTTGAAGTCTTGCCTGCAGAAAACGGCGAAGCAGGACTTCGGTGCATTCGCGAAGATCGACCAGATATAGTGGTGCTTGATCTTCAGATGCCCGTTCTCGATGGCTTTGACGTTCTCAAAACTTTAACGACTGACAAAAGCATTCCAAAGATCCCGGTTATTATCTTAAGCAATACCGATAATGAAGAGACGTTTCGGAAAGCGGGGGAATTTAACGCCTCTTTTTTCTTTGTGAAGGCGCTTTCTCATCCCAAAAAGGTGGCGGGGGCGATTCGTGAAGTGCTTTCGAGCTAGATGTTTTTGCAACACTCTCTTTCGAGACCTCCTTTTTGGGGAAAGACCAAGATCACTTTCCGCGTGAACCTGCTTTTATAGGAGTGATTTTAGGTAAAAGGAGTGCTGTGAATTCTACTCGACTCTGCAATTTTGAGTGTCGTGTCATCCCGATGACGTCCATAATAAAAAAAGAAAGACAAAAGCGAGCCTCGAGCTCGCTTTTTTGTATGAATTTGTAGTGATTCTCTCAGTATGTAGAGGATAGAGTCCTTTCTATTCGGCATCGATTTGGCATCAATTGCAAAAATTTTTAGGGAGTGGTTATTGACACTATATTAAAATTGTGCTAATATTCTTGGTCAAATCTCTTAAGGTTTGGCACCGGAGAATGAAGAGGTATGAGGGAATGGCTTAAAAATCCGGGTTAATCTGTAAGGAGAACCTATGAGGTACCTTGGTACGCTCTTTCTCCTGACACTCGTTTTTGCATGGAGTGGAAACGAGGCTCAGGCGTCGAACGATACCAAAACAGAACAAACCCAAAATCAAAGAAGTATCTCTGAAAAAACTCTCTTAACATGGTCAGATATCACGAAACAAGATCCTCACAAACAAGCCACAGAAACTTCCTTCAATGGGGAACACGTTCCTTCCGAAAAAGACAAGCTTCTGAATCGATGGAAGGAAAAACAGGCGAAATTGTGGGACTCGCTTCCCCGAGAAGCCTTTACTGTCAATGTATCTGCCTATACGGCGGCTCTAGACGAATGTGGAAAGTCGGACGGAATTACTGCCTCGGGAGTGAGTGTTTCTGAAAATCGTACTCTCGCTTGCCCGTCGCAGTATCCTTTCGGAGCTCAAATCCGTATTGAAGGATACGGAACCTATGTTTGTGAAGATCGCGGCGGAGCGATCACAGGAAATAGATTCGATATTTATATGAAGACAAAAAAAGAAGCGTTCACCTTTGGTCGTCGAGAACTTCTTGCTCAGGTGATCCGCTAAAAAACCACTGACGATTGATACTTTTTTGAACAGGCGCCTCGAGGCGCCTGTTCTCTTTTCGTTGACGCTCCTTCCTCCTTTTGGTACCCTTTTACTGTGGCCGGATGCCCGAGTGGTGAGGGAGGGGTCTGCAAAACCTCGTACAGGAGTTCAATTCTCCTTCCGGCCTCCGTTTCCCCAACTTTTCGAGATAAAATATATCTTCCTGTTCGGGAGATGATGTGGGCGAGTGGCGGAATCGGCAGACGCAGCGGACTTAAAATTCGCAGTCCCGATGAGGGACATGAGGGTTCGAGTCCCTCCTCGCCCACACGAATTTTTGCAGGAGTTTTTCAACAAAGGTGATGCTCAAGAGGAAACTCTTGAGCTACTTTTTTTATTGCTGTTCTTGTCAAAAGTGGGATGGAGAGCTGGTACCCCCTCCCTCCTCTTTTCTCAGGAGTTCAAGAAGCTTTGGGATCCGACGAAAATCTCTGAGTAAGGTTTCGCGCATACTGCCATTATAGAGAGCTGCAGCAGGATGGTAGAGTGCGAAAAAAACGAAGGTTCCGAGCTCGGGAACCGTTCGTCGGAACGCTCTTCCGTGTTCTACTGATATGCGTTTTCCTGGCACGAATCGTTCGAGAGCGTGTTTCCCCAGGAGAATAATGAGTCGAGGATCAATCACTTCGAGCTGCGCTCGAAGCCATGGCCAACAAGCGGCCACTTCGTCCGGAAGAGGATCGCGGTTATTGGGGGGTCGATACTTCACGACATTCGTGATATAAATGTCGTTTCGACTCATCTGGATAGACTCAAGCATTTCGTTTAAAAATTTTCCGGCAGCTCCCACAAAAGGCTCCCCTGTTTCGTCCTCTTTTTTCCCAGGAGCTTCCCCGATGAAGACGATGGATGCTGAAGCATTTCCAACTCCTGGAACCACATTCGTTGCAGTTTTTCGAAGTTCGCACTCGCATGATTCTGCCATATGTCGATTTACTTCCGCGAGCGCACGCTCCTTTTCATGTGAATTCATAGAAAATGGTGGATAAGATGTGGAAAATCTTCCATGCCTGCAGCCTTTTTCCTTTCAAATGACAATCCATCCTTGATTTGATCGAGCAAGTTTTCCGGGGATTTCGAATCCGCTTGCAAGGCGATGTCCCCCTCCTCCGAATCGGTGCGCAATGACGGAAACATCGGTATTATGTCGTTCCATAGATCGAAGGCTTCCTCTCACGGTTTTTTCGTCTCTCTCCGAAAGAACGAGGGCGAACTTTGCTTCCGGAACTGTACTCAGTATCGAAGTGACATTGTTATATCTTCTACGGAAGCAGCGCACTCCTCGATATCGGTTCGAGTGACTGCAGTAAGAAGCATGCCGGTTTTTTCGTAAAATACAGACTGCTCAAATGCTTTGCCCCACAGGCGAAGCGCGGAAACGCTTTTATTGGTAAAGATGGTGTTGACTATTTTTCCTAAAGGGGCACCTTTCTTCATGAGGGCGCCAGCAATTTCCATGACACGTGGTGTGGTGCAGGCATGTTGCAGGTTCCCGGTGTCGAAAATAATTCCTGCCAAGAGTCGCGTCGCCAACGCCTTTGAAATGGGAATATGAGAAAACTCAAAGAATCGATACAAGAGCTCGCACGTGGATGATGCCTGTGTATCTATGATTTTGACGTCAGCGGAACTCTCAATATCAGGATGATGATCAATGACGACAGTCGCTTGTCCCGGCTTAATAATCGGAGAAATACGGTCAAATCCTCGGTCGACGGAATCGCAAGCGATAACTGCATCAACCCCGGCAATATCCAGCTGACTCGGGTGCAGAAATTCCCCAGGAAGAATAGTGTTGAGGTAAGGCGGAAACGGGTCGAAACAGGCGATTGAAACCCTCTTTTTTTTGTTTTCCAAAAAAATTGCAAGCGCGAGTGTCGCCCCAATCGTATCGACGTCAGGTCGAGTGTGAGCAAAGAGAAGAACTGAGGAAGATTGTTCGAGGATGTAGGAAAGCGTCTGGAATTCTGAAGCAAACGATCTCATATCTCGTCAACAGAAGTCTCTTTTTTTATCGTAAGGAGAGCGCTTTCCACATCCTGCGCCGCAATTGAAGTTGTATCTTCCAAAAAGAGGATACGAGGGATAGGACGCATTCGAAGTCGCCTATTGAGCTCTCCTTGCAGAGTATACATCTCGCGCTTGAGAGCAGTAAGCGCATAGTGAGTTTCTTCTTCGGGAAAAGTACTGATCCCTATTCGTGCCGTTTTCAGGTCCGGTGTTGTAGAAACTTTTGTAATGGTAACAAGCACTCCTGACTTGAGATGAGTTTGAGAGGAGAGTATGTTTCCGAGCTCTTCTCGAATATGTTCATTTACTTTTTGGATTCGCAGTGAGGTCATAGTATAGAAGGAATGCTTTCAAAGGGTGCTCTTTCAAGGAAATTGAATGATAGCAACCCCTTTCTTTTTGAGCAAGGACATCTAGTATGGCTCAATCTCTTCCTCAAGAACTTCTTTTTATTTATAAGAACTCTATCCGACTCAAAAATTATAGAGTTTCCCACTCTACAATGACTTCTCACAAGCAAGAAGGATATCGCATGAGTTTTTAAAATACCATCCTATTGATTGATGCAAGTATTTTTCTACTTGTGCCCCCAGTATGAATCGAACATACATCGCTCCCTTAGGACGGGACCGTTCTATCCGTTGAACTATAGGGGCGAAACTGTGTGTAATGGAGAGCTGTGCTCATTGTATAAAAAAATTCAGCTGCATTTCTACCAGAATCCCGACTGAATTCGAGTACATCGCTCGTGGAGTGGACTGGGACTTATTCTTAGGCTCCCGATGGTATGCAAACTTTTGTTCTGATCCCTATTCTCATTGGGGAGCAGATTTTTCAACTCCCTGAATGAATTTTAGTGGACCGTAGGAGACTCGAACTCCTCACCTCCTCCATGCCATGGAGGCGCTCTACCAGATGAGCTAACGGCCCAATTTTCATCTTATCCACTTCTTCTCCACAAATTTTTGCGGACCTTGTTCTCAATTATTTTGAAATCAATTGAGCTAAAAAGTGATTTTAGGTATCGTGCGCTATAATAACATGTCTTTTACCCGAGTCAAACAGAATATAATTCAATTGTTCCACAAGGAACATATTTTAATATGTTCCTTGAATAATATTTCATATTTATCTTTTACACATGTATGACTTTTATTTTACATAAAAAAGATGAGTAAATTTTTTATATCTTAGAACTTTTTAGTATCTCTTTTATCTTTTTATCTATAGTGCTAACTTTTTATTTACAGAAAAATTTTAGATGTTTTTATTATTAATAAATAATCTATCGAGATGTTCTTCGTGAAACAAAAAATAAAAAATTAGTGAGCTTTCTAATAATCTAAGTTGACTAATACGATCGTCACGAGTTGCTTATTTTATTATTTGAGATTCTGAGGCATTGTTCCTTGTGGAATACCTGTTTATAACTGTGAAAATATACTTACTAGATATAGATACTGAGAAAATCAATAATTGAGAATCCGAAAAATTAATTAATAGATGTCACTTACCAATGAGAGAAGCTTTGCTTTAAACTACAAAAGAAAAATACTTTGCTAAATTTGATTTAAAATACTCCAGAATTAGAATTGTTATTAGTAGTATGCGACAGTAAATTTTTACACTTTTTCAATATATTCAATATATATTGTATCTCTAATATTTTATATACTATTTTTTATACACATTAGTTCCACATGAAACTATTTTGAATATATAAATAATATACATTACTGTTTAAATATCAATTTATATTTTATATTATTTTCTGTTATTTTAATGCAATTTGTCTCTCTTGATTTAAAATATACTCAAAGAATGAAATCATAATTTAATTTGATAAATCTACATGATACTATAGTTTTCTAAATATTATTCAAAAAAATTGATTAGTATTATTCTTCATTTGCTAGAATAGAAGCTGTAACTTCATTTAGACGTGACCATATTTTAGTGTTCCACAAAGAACAGGTAAATTTTCAGAAAATTCTTACAAAATAAGAGTATTGAAAATTCGATCAGTATGTATAAATTTTTAAAAGTGAGATTAACAAATGTTTCATGTGGAATATTATAATCCGTGTAGCTTCCTTCCATAGTAGAAATATGGAGGTAAAATTATAGAATCAAAATTTCCTTTTCGTAAAGGTTTTCTTGATTGGCTCCAAGCAGAGGGAAAATGAAAAAATTCTTAATTTTTGAAATTTTTTTATAAATTAAAAATAAAGTATTTGAATAAGTCTTTTTTAATTAAAAACAAAATATATGTATTTAATGTTTCACGTGGAACTTTTAAAAGAATAAGTTATTAATTATTAATGTCTTTTCTTATCGACCATAACTTTTTACACTTGTTTCCGACAAAAGTAGATTGATGAAAAGAGCTAAATCGCTTAAAAACATAAAAAAATATGAGGTGGTAGAGAATGATTTACAAGCCCATGGATAAAAAACACCAAATCATGAATGTCGAAACGGAAATTGCCAGGGAAACATGCTATGCGTTTCAGGTCATTTCGAAATGATGGGTGGTGGAGTGGGATTTTTTGTGTTCTAAAAATTGTCGAAGATTCCAGAAAAAGTGTAAATAAACGCTTTTTATCGGGGACAATTTTGGGGTGACTGAGGAAGTGGACAGGCTTTTTATGTTCGGAGAACGGTTCCTTTTTTTAAAAGTTGCAAATGTACCTGAGAGTGAAGATTGCCGGTGAATTTCTTAGCTTTTGTGAGGATTTATTCTGAAGGTGAATGGTGAAAAGAAATTGAAAATGACCGCTGGGAGCTATAGAGCGTATAGGAGGAAATGTTTTTTCTTTCACTCGAAAGTATTTTTCCAACACTTAGTCTCGATTCTTTCTATCATCCACATAAATACAGTGTATTGATGGGGCAATCTTGTTGGAAAAAGACAAAAAGAGTGAATTGTAATGAGGATGTATGGTTTTCTTTGAGGGTATGTCGCACATTTCACATCGTACTTATATTCCAGGGAACACAGGCGAATCTTTTCATTTTTATTTCCAGGGCTCTTTTGTTGAGAAGGAGAAAGAAAGAGGGGCGGCGGAAGGTGATTTTTCATGAAAAGAAAAGTGAAAGAGCAAAATGCGGCGAGGCTCTCTTCTTATAGATATTCTTTTCTTTCGTAAAAGCATTCCTCTTTCTCTTTCTCTTTCTCTTTCTCTTTCTCATTGCTGTTTTTCCTTCAAGAGTTCAGGGTATTTTGATGTATGTGTGACTATATCACTGAGACAAATCTCGAGACCTGAGAAACACACCGCCAGCCTCGTTTTCACTTTTGAAGTGGGAGAAAGAAGTGGTATGAGTTTTTCAAGAGAAGACCTAGGGCATCTTTCAATGGACCTCTTTAGAGCTCTTTCCTTCTCTCAGGCTATTTTCTAGAAAAATAACCTTATGCATTTTCATGCGAATCAAAGAATTCTTATAAAAGAGAGTGTCTTCATAGAAAAATTCTCTTCTGAAAACCCTTAAAAATTTTCTTGCCAAAAAAATATGGTATACTGCAGGCGCAGTTTTGGAATTTGAACGTTTTTTTCTATGAAGGATTTTTTTTCCTACATGATACCGAGAAGTGTCCTGCGTGTGCCGGCTCTCACTTTTCTCTCGCTTGTAATTCTCGGTTTCTCGTTTTTTTCTGTTGCTTCAGAAAATGGTTCAGGCAAAAGTATTTTTGAAGATGTCGACCAAGATGGTTTGACCCTCGAGGAGGAAACTCTTTATGCCACCGATCCTCGGAAAATGGATACCGATGGAGACGGGTACAGTGATGGAGCTGAAATACGAAGTGGATATAATCCGTTGAAGCCCGCTCCGGGAGATAGAATTCTTGCGGAGCAAACAGGGGAGAGCTCGAGAAAAAAGGTGAGGCACAGGCACCTCAAAGTGTTGCAAAAACTCTGACTTCTTCTCCGAACACGGGTATCGACGAACTTTCTCAAACAGTACTTTCAAATGCGGGGGGTGTGGAGAATGAGAACCTAACTCAGCAAGTATCAGAGCAGATTGCCGATATATTGAAAAGTTCTTCAGGAAAAGATGAGAAGGGAGACTTTTCGTTTGAAGAAATGCAATCGAAGCTTCAATCACTTCTTGATGGACAGCAAGCTGGAGGGCCAGTGACTCTTCCTGACATACCAGAGGAAAGTATTCGGATAAAAGAACAATCCTATGAAAATCTTTCGGAGGAAGAGCGTAATGCCAAATTAAAGCAGGATTCTCTCGAGTATGTGACAAAAGTCGCTTATATTCTTACGAGTAGTGCGCCCGATCTCTTTTCTTCTCAGGAAGATATAAATAAGATCTCAGAGAGCATGATTGAAAGCATTACGAACTCTTTTGAAAGTGGGAGCATGGAATATATTGACACTCTTTCTAAAAGAGGGGATCAGGCGATCAAGGAATTGGAAGTTGTAGAAGTTCCCAGAAATATGTTGAGTGCACATAAAAAAGCTCTGCAACTTTTTCAATATGCGAAAAGATTACGCACAGAATTAAAATCTCCTAACGAAGATCCTCTGGCGGCACTTGTTTCACTCTCTAAGGTGCAGTCTTTTCTTTCTACGATCTCAGGTTTTGTAAATGAAGTTGATCAAAACTTGAAGAGCATCGGCATAGAAGAAATTCCCGATCTCTTGCAGTAATCGAGAAATTTTCAAATCCGGTTATGACAAATCAGGGAAGAAGTTGAATACCAATCGTCTCGAATCCTTGTTTGGAATTTTGAGTTTCGTGTTCCTGTGCTGCTATTTCTCAAGCATTTATATACTTCGTGTGAAGAAAAAACAAAAAAAAGTGAGCATCGGCATCAAGATTCTTGTTGTCTCTTGTTCTTTTTTTGCAAACTTTTGGTTTGCTGCAAATGCCCGAGCCGGATACTGGGGTGAGCCGACCGCTGCCAGTATGATGCTTTTTAATTTGCAACAAATAGCCGAAAATATTAAAGGCGTTACATTAAGTATTGCGAAAAACGCAGCTATCCAAGCCATAAATCAACAGGTGTTGGGAATGGTGAACGGTACCTGGGGACAGGGATCACTCATTATTGAAGATTGGCGAGGGTTTATCTATACGCAGTCCTCTCAAAAAGCACAGGATGTCGTACTGAAC
Source organism: Candidatus Moraniibacteriota bacterium (assembly GCA_016699975.1). GTDB lineage: Bacteria > Patescibacteriota > Minisyncoccia > Moranbacterales > UBA1568. The sequence goes on from CP064994.1 coordinate 153,922, forward strand.
AGTTTTTTCCCGGCCATGTTTGGAGGGAAAGGATCTGGGGGAAATTATATAGCTGCATCGGAAGGGGTTCTTTTGGCGCAAGGCGTTTCGAACTCCATTAATACGATAAAAAACTATCCAGAATATCTCTCCACAATTGGAAAAAATACTCTGCAAGGTCTTGCTGTGAATACCACTCCTCGGTATACTCTCGATCAACAATGTCCGGATCCCCAAGCGGGTCTTGCACGAGGCGACTATCGTTGTTTCTCTTCCATAATGGAGATACAGAATAATCCTCGAGGCATCCCGATTCTTACTGAGCAGAAGTATCTTGCAGAAAAAATGATGAATGAGCGTATTGCCGCGACTCAAGCGGGAATTACAGGATACAAGCCTCAAACAAATGCCCAAGGATTGGTGGTTACCCCTCCTGAAACAGTGGCGAACGTTATTGCAAGTACACTTGCTCTCCCTGGACAAGCGCTCGCTGCTGCCCAACATCCTACAGAACTCCTTACAGGATTAATTCAGATGTATGTCAATTCACTCGTGCAGAAGACATTGAGCAAAGTTGGGCTTGGATCGACCACAGCGTCCTCTTATCAGAATCTTAATATGCAGATGAACCAAAATGGACAAATGCTAATGCAAAATAATGTGGGGGCGCTCTTTAACAACGGAAATGCTTCTGGCGTAGGAACAAATATTATTGGCCCCATGAATCTTGGAAACTTTGGAACCAGTTCCACTCCAAATCTTGATAACTCAAATTCAGGACCCAATTGGCGGTATTTGAATTAATTTTCGAGAAGATCTCTTTCAGAAATCAAAAACTCCCGCGAAAGGGAGTTTTTGATTTCTCTAGCTGAGAGTTTTATGGGTGGTGGGTCTGTCCAGACTCGAACTGGAGGCCTCTACAATGTCAATGTAGCGCTCTAACCAACTGAGCTACAGACCCATTCTATCGCCTCATCTTTCTTCTGAGAAATCTTTTCTTTTCTACTTAAGATACTGAAAAGCCTAAAACCGCCACGCAGTATTTCTCCCTCTCTGCTTTATCTATATCTTGTCGAGCTCGGCCACCTGTTTTTGTTGTACCATAGCTTCTTCCGTTCTCGCAACCGCCTCCGGATCTTTGGGAAGTGCGATCATGCGAAAAAAGAGTGTCCAAGAAATGAGACTCCATGCTTCAAACAGTGAAAAGGCGGGGAAGCTAATGTACCACAGAAGGGTGTCCGGCAGCATTGATGTACTGAGGAAGAGAACACTATTGATGAAGAGGAGTATTCCGACAAAAAGAACGGTGGCGCGGAGGCGTGCACGAAACAGCCGAACGGCTGCTTCTAGGGAAGCGCGTAATGAAAGGGAAGAAAGAGTAATATAGAGAGTCGCGTACTGCCTGAGAGCGTGAAACAAGAAGGCAAGAGAAATGAAAATCCCAAAAGCGGAAAGAAAAAGTCCGCGAGAAAGAGAAGAAATTCCTTGTGTTTGTGCGAGTATTCCTGGAAGAGTAAGCACTAAACCAATCCCTAGTAACAAAAAACCAATAACAACCTCCAGGCGAAAAAGCGTCCAGACTCGAAGAGTCGTTTTCTTTGATATGAGCGTTTGGATCAAAGAAAAAGTATTTGATGGCGTCTCTTTTTCGCCATGGTGTGTCATAAGGATCACCAAGACGGTTCCCAAGAGGCTCGCTATAAAAGAAAAGAGAGCGACGCCAAGAAAGATGATGAGTGTGGTAACGGGAATGTTCGAGAAGGATTCTTGCGAAAGATTTTCTTCGAACGGAAAATATTCAAGAAAGAGAGATCCTGTCGCCTGAGGAGTAATTATCAGGAGACCAAGCACGAAAAAAGCAGGACGAGAGAGAAGTATTTTCGTCGCTTTTTTGAGAAGCGTGAAGATATCGGCAATGGAATTCATGCGATCGAAAGAAGGGAATTGAATTCGTCTTTCTCAATGGTCTCTTTTTCGAGAAGCGTTTCGGCGATTTTGTTGAGGGTAGCTCGCTTTTCCTGAAGAATTTCAGTCGCATGACGGAATGCTTCTTCAACCAGGCGAGAAACTTCAGCATCTATCGCTTCGGCAGTTTTTTCAGAATAGTTTCGTTCTTCATGCATTTCTCGTCCGAGGAACACAAGTTCTTGTTTCTTGCCAAAGGTTCGCGGCCCCAAAGCGCTCATGCCATATCGGGTCACGATGCTTCGCGCCATTTGTGTGGCACGTTCAAGGTCGCTCGAAGGGCCGGTTGTTACATCACCGAAGACGAGCTTTTCGCTTGCATAGCCACCAAGGAAAGTGGCAAGTTCATCTTTAAAATGATTGAAAGATTGGAGTGTTTTGTCTTCTGTTGGAACGGCGAGTGTGTAGCCACCGGCATGACCTCGGGAAATAATCGAAACTTTTTGTACCGGATCAGCGTGTGGAAGACTCGCAGCAACGAGGGCATGACCTCCTTCGTGGTAGGCGATGATCTCTTTTTCTTTCGGGTTTATGGCGCGGCTTCTTCGTTCCGGCCCAAGAATCACTTTCTCAATGGACTCGGTCAATTCTTTCATGCCGATTTGTTGCTTGTTGCGTCGTGCCGAGAGAATAGCTGCCTCGTTCACGAGATTTGAAAGGTCCGCTCCCGAAAAGCCAGGAGTGCGCTCTGCGATCGTTCGCAAATGGACCGCTTCTTCAAGAGGTTTATTCTTTACGTGAATGTTGAGAATTGCTTCGCGCTCGTTGATATCCGGAAGATCCATCATAACACGACGATCGAACCGTCCGGGGCGTAAGAGTGCCGGGTCAAGTACGTCGGGGCGATTGGTAGAGGCAATAACGATCACGTTCGTATCAGTTTCGAAGCCGTCCATTTCGACGAGAATTTGGTTCAATGTTTGCTCTCTTTCGTCGTGACCGCCCCCTAAACCCGCACCACGATGCCGCCCGACGGCATCAATTTCGTCGATAAAGACGATTGCGGGAGCATTCTTTTTCGCTTGTTTGAAGAGGTCTCGAACGCGACTTGCGCCGACGCCAACGAACATCTCCACAAATTCCGATCCACTAATATTAAAAAAAGGTACCTTTGCTTCGCCTGCGACCGCTTTCGCCATCAAGGTCTTCCCAGTGCCCGGAGAGCCCAAGAGAAGTACCCCTTTGGGGATACGTGCGCCAATTGCGAGAAATTTCTTCGGGTGTTTCAGAAATTCAACGACTTCTTGGAGTTCGTTCTTTGCTTCCACAGCTCCCGCCACGTCAGCAAAGGTAATGCGTTTTTTCTTATCCTTCGGATCAAGCATGCGTGCACGACTCATGCCAAACGAAAGCGCTTGGGCATTTCCGCGCTGAGCTTGGCGCATCATAAGCCAGACGAGCCCTCCAATAAGAAGAAAGGGAAGGAGAAAAGGGAGAATATTTCCGGCCCAGAGAGCCAATCCCGAAGGCTCTTTGATTGTGGTCTTTACTTCTTTCAGTCGATCAGCGTTCACGCCGTAATTTCCCAGAGTTTCGGTGAGCGATCCCTCGGTTTCTTTGGTTGCTTTTTGTTGATCGCCGTTTTTGAGGGTAATGGCGAGGCTGTTTCCGCTTACCTCTATGGAAGAGACTTTTGCTTCGTTTATTTCCGAGACGAGCTCATTGAGAGAAATGGAAGCAGGGCGTCCTTTTGGGGATTGGTAGAGAATGAGGATGCCGGAAACGAGAAAAAAGAGGAGAACAATGGCGCTAATATTCTTGAGGAGTTTGTTCATGGGAATAGAATTTTGAATTTAGTATCGGTTCGAGTATCGCTACCTTACCACCCTTTCGGACCAATTTCAAGCCTCGAAATGACTTCTGACTCTCTTTATTTTTGTGTCCTTCAAAGAACTTTCGCATCTCTTCAACTTCGCTCCACGAGGGAGCGCGTCCGAGAGTGTCACGAGCTTTGAGAAGGTTTCGCAAAAAAATGCGCCGTACTCCCACGGGGGTGTCGAGGAATCGCGACTGGTCGATTGAGAGAGAATCTGTGGAGACAAAAGACGTTTCGTGATGAAAAAATTTTTGTGTAAAGAAATCAAGCGCTTCAGCGTCGCTTTCGAGACAAAGAGCGCTTCGAGCCAATGTGCTGTGGATATTCGGGTTTAGTTTTTGAAGGACGGGGAGCAGTTCGTGGCGAATGCGGTTTCGAGCGAATCGCAGATCGGCGTTACTGGTGTCGATTCGAAACGGGATATGGTGTTTCTCAAGATATTTTCGCAGTTTTTCTTTGGTCGTGAAGAGAAGGGGGCGGATGATTGTGGAATTTTTTGGTTTCATGCCTCGGAGACCCTCAAGACTCGCACCACGAATGAGTCGAAGGAGAACAGTTTCCGCTTGGTCGTCCTCGGTATGGCCGAGTGCAATCGAATGACAATCGTATTTTTCTCGAAGTTCTTCAAAAAAGCGGTATCGAATGGTTCGAAGAACTTCCTCGAGATTCCGCGTAGAGCGTTCTGGGGCATTTTCTTGTTCTTTCGTGCGAAGAACGGAAAGTGGAATGCCATATTTCTTCGTTTCTTCCCGAACAAGTTGCTCGTCCTCATCCGAGTCGGTGCCGCGAAGACCATAATTTACGTGAGCGACATGGAGCGTCAATCGGTACTTGGTGGCGAGCGATACCAAGAGGTGAAGCAGGGCTTTGCTGTCGGGCCCTCCCGAAACCGCGACGAGAATGCGGTCTCCTCGTCGCCACAACTCAAATCGGTTTGCCGTCGCTTCAATATTCTTGATGAGGGGGGGCATAGTTTGAAACAAGAGAGGGAAGAGGCGTGGTCTACTAGAGAGACGGTCGAGGCCATTGTGGACCAAAGTGGTCTCATTTTAGTTATCAACGAGACAAAAATTGTCCGAAAGCGTCCCCAGCATTCGGAGATAAGAAAAGGGAGTTTCTCTCGCGCTCAATCACTCTTCCTGCTTTCGTAAACTCCCCGAACGTCCTTGAAAGACCCTTCATCATCTCAAGTTTGGCGTTGGTATGTCTCGAATATTTCGTCTCTTGTCGGAATACATGTATTCATATTCTCGACTTTTTGCGTGTTCGGTCGAGAAATTCTTCCTGTCGCCTCAGCATTCTCTCTTTCACGAAGAATATGGATAGCGCCTGTTTCCCTTGAGTTTTAAAAAAGTGCGAAGGGAAGCGAACTATTTTTTTGCGAGAAGATGTTTTGTGACGAATTGTTTCCGAGTCCGTCTCTCCACTTCCCCATACCATGCACACTCTTTCGAAGAGGAGAAGCTCAGCTTTTTTAAATTTCGCTTTGGAAAGCTCGAAGAGAAAGTTCTTCGAATGTAAGGGATTTAGGCTGAGACTTTTTTCAGATACTCGACGAGAATAGCAGAGACGCGACTTACGGCTTCGTCCAAGTGGCCATCTTCGTTTTCTACAACGAAGTCGTAGAGATCGTGATGGGCTTCGTATTCCCGAGAGTAGGCCATCCGTTCGGCGAGAGAAGCCTCTGATCGTTCGGGATCGCGCCGCCGCAGGCGTGCTTCCAAAACCGAGGCTGGTGCGGTTATGAGAATTGCTGGCATGTCGGGGAACAGCGCTTTTATATTCCGGACGCCTTGCCAGTCAACCTTCCATATGCCCACTTTTCCCGAATGTCGAACGCGTTCCACTTCTTCTTGAGTAACGCCGTAATATTCGCCGCCATAGTGGCGCGCGTATTCGAGAAACGCTTTTTGCTTGCACTTCTCTTCAAAGACATCGCGCGTTACGAAATGGTAGGGATGTCCATTTGATTCACCAGGACGCGCGGGTCTTGTGGTCATGGTAATGACGCGCTCGATGGGGAGGGATTCGGCAAGTTTCTCGATAATCGAGTCTTGACCGGAACCCGAGGGCCAGAAATGAGAAATACAGGATATTCCATAAGCGCATGCTAGCGTGCTTTTGGCGGGGAATCAAGAATTTTGAAAAAAAAACCCCCTCAACCGAGAGCTCCTTACGGGAGTTCGGATGAGGGGTGTGGTCCGCTGCACTGCAAGGCATTTCCTTTTGCTTTGCAGTGTATTTTATCGATAGCGGGGAAGAGAAGTCCATTTCTCTTTTTTGTGGGGGTCCTTAATGAATGTGGATGCCCCCAATACTTCTCTCGAGATAGGAAGCCGTATTTTACGGAGAATCCCTTGCATTCACAATGCACCTCCTAAAATCACTAAAATCAAAAAAAAGAAAAATTCTATTCTACTCTAGGAAACTCTAGAAAATTCCTCAATTAGATTTTTAAGGCGAGTCTCTCGCATTCATGATGCGCCTCCTATTTATATTTAAGAAGGGAAAATTGTTAAAGGTCTGGAACTCCTGTCGGACTTCTGAGAAGGCTTTTTAAGCCCCATTCATTAATTCGACTTAGAGATACCAGCAGAAGAGAAAAATCTTGTCAATACCCGAAAAATAAAAGAGTACGTATCTCAATTTTGAACGGAGAATAATAAAAATATCCCGTCTTCAAAAGGAAAGACGGGATATTTTATAAGATTTTGGTGAAAGTAAGGTTACTTTACCGGAAGAAGGCCCATTCGATGACTTTTCGGTTCCATTGAGAGAATTTTCCATTGGTATGTATTCCCGATTTGGAACACTTCTTCCATTTTGCGTCCCGGAAAAACATTTTGAAACTCGCTTACATAGGCAAGGCCATGAATATCTTTGTCGAGATAGACAAAGGCGCCGAAGTGGTTCATCTTGTCGACTTTTCCGGAGACAGTGTCGCCCACATGGTAGCGATCGGCAACGGAATTCCACGGATCGTCTTTGAGTGCTTTCATGGAAAGAGAAATGCGCGTATCTTCGATACCGATAACCTTTGCTTCGACATGATCACCAGTTTTGACGACGGTGCGCGGGTCGTCGATGAGTTGCCAGGCAAGTTCGGAGATGTGCACCAGTCCTTCAACGCGCTCTTTCTCATTACCGGGAATGGGGAATTTCACGAAAGCGCCGAAATCTACAACTCCGCTTACTTCGCCCTCAATAACATCGCCGACCGAAAGCGAGGAGATAGCGGCACGCTCTTTCTCGCTTCGTGCTGCTTTTTCACTCACGATCAATTTTTCATTCAGGCGGTCGATATCGAGAATGCGAACACGAAGTTCGAGGCCGATCAAGCGTTTGAGAAGCTCCAGAATCTTATTCTTGTCGCCATCCTCGACGCGAGGATAGTGGTCGCTCGCGAGTTGCGAGACGGGCAAGAAGCCGGGAACGCCGTTTACTTCAATCATGAGACCTCCCTTATTCGCTTCGAGAACTTTGGTTGGCACAACGTCTTTGTTTACGAGTTTCGCTTCGATATCTTCCCATGATTTTTCGTAAGAAGCGGCACGAATGGAAAGCTCTATAGAGCCTTCATCGTTTTCGAGTGAAAGGAGTGTTGCACTTACTTTGTCGCCGAATTTCATTTTGACGCCGCCTGCAAGCCCATCTTTCATTTCTTTGCCAAGCACGATCCCCGTCCCGATGGGACCGAGGTCAATAAGAGCGAAATTGGACCCCACTTCGATAACGGTGCCCTGAAGAACATCTCCTATTGATGGAATTTCGAGCGGATTTTGAGCCAAAAGGCGACCCATTTCGGAATCATCCACCATCTCTTCTTCCACGAGGGATATCTTTGCTGGCTTTTCTTTTTTGGCACCTTTTTTTTCCTCCATCTTTTCGCTTGGGAGGGGAGAAGGGGCTTCTTCCTCGGAAGAAGATCCCGAATCGTTCAGAAGGGATTCGTTTTCAGGGGCTTCTTTTGTGAGGGCATCTTTCTTTTTGGAGGGAGCTTTTTTAACAGATTTCGTGGCTTTTTTGACGGATTTTTTCTCTTCTTCCTCCCCCTTACTTTTCCCAGACGTCTTTGTGGTTTTGGAGGAATGGAGTGCGAGCGTCTCGTCAAGGAGGGAACTCAATGTTTTCTTAAGAGACATATGGTGGGGCTCAGGCGGCGACCGGCGCAGAAGAGTCGCTTTCTAAAAATTAATATGCGCACAAAAACATTCAGGCCATTCGGCCTGGAATTCTTGGAGTGTACGTGGAGAAAGAGAAATTGTCAAAAAGCGTGTGGCATTTTTTCTACGAGCACGCTTTCTCCTCATACTTCACAAAACGCCCGAAAATTCCCCCTCGTTTGAAAGTTTTTTGAACTTCATCTTTGAAAAGTCCCGTCCCCCTCGTTCCTTCTTTGGAAATACTTTATCATTTCTATCTTGTTCTGACCCGAGTGTTCCTGGGCAGAGCTCTTTTTCTCACCCCCTTTATTTTCTTTGGGAAGCTGCTCGGAATCGTTCTACTATCATCTGGAAGTCTTGAGGAAGCGAAGAGGAAAAGGTGTAAGACGTTTCAAAAAACGTGAATGAGAGTTTCTGGGCATGAAGGAGATGCCTTGGAACTTTATTTTTTTTCGAGAATGCTTTGGATCCCTTTGAGGCATAGAGTGTATCACCGAGGACGGGGTGTCCGATCGAGGCCAAGTGCACGCGAATTTGATGCGTGCGCCCCGTGTGGGGGCGTGCCTCGATGAGGGAAGCGTTCGAAAATGTTTCAAGAACCGTGTACTCGGTTTCCGCTTCTCGTATGACTCCTTTCGTACGGCGCCCGGGCAGTACTGCTTGTTGGCGATTGCCTCTGGAAGATCGGGCGAGTGGTGTCGTTATACTTTCGGAGTGTTCTGCGGGGTGTCCGAAAACGAGTGCGAGATAAGTTTTTTGAATCAAGCGATCGTGAAAAATTCGTTTCAGTGCCTCTTGTGCGGCTTGGTTTTTTGCGACGAGAAGAAGTCCCGAGGTCTCTTTGTCGAGGCGGTGCACAATGCCTGGTCGTTCCGAATTATTGTGCTCAAAAAAAGCCTTGTTCGAATGGGAGGCGACCCAATTTGAAATGGTGTCCTCGTGCTTGGTGGTGGAGGGGTGAACTTGGATGCCGGCCGGCTTTTCGAGAACCCAGAAGTCGTCAGTTTGTGCCTGTATTTGAATGGGAATGGATAACTGATTGAGAGAAATAAGTTGAGCCATTTCCGGAGCAAATTTTTTAGGAGCAATGAAGAGTGACATTTTTTCCCGGACAAGCGTGTGTGGCGCGAGTCTACCCGATGGACTGGTAATAGCACCTTCTTTTATGGCGCGCTGTATCTCGGCGCGGCTCAATTTTCTTCCCACGATGTTTTGGAATTCTTGCGAGTGAGCCAAAAACTGATCCACCCTTTTTCCCATATGCAGGGTAGTCGGAGTAATAACAGACGTATTTTTGGAGAAAGTGTCCATTGTGATTTGATATGAGGAGCGGACAGTTGACAGTGAAAAATACGAACTTTATCATGGACGAACGGCGTGACCAAAGAAAAATTTTTCAAACATTTTTCTCGCATTATTCCAGACTCTTTTCTTTTCTCGCTCTTCGAAGACATTAGTTTCGTAGCAATCGTTTTCGCGGAGAGGTTTTTGAGTGGAGAAATAGACGAGTCGCGTCCAGTTTTACCCTGTTATTTATAGACATAATCGAATTCTACTATATGAATACTCATGAAAAATGCGAGTCAGCATGCGAATGTGAAGAGGAGAAAGAGTGTTGCGGTGGAGGGTGTTGCGACCCCTGTGAAAATGAGGCGGACTCTTTTGAATACGGTATCTCGATAGGAGAGAAAATGCCGGATTTTAAGTTGACACTGTACCACGAAGACAAAATTGTGGAAAGCCGTATCTCTCACTATAGAGGAAAATGGATGGTACTTTTCTTTTATCCGGCAGACTTTACGTTTGTATGTCCTACAGAACTTGAAGATCTGGCCGATCATTACGAAGAGTTCCAAAAACTCAATACCGAGGTCTTCGGCGTGAGTACCGATACGGTGTATGTGCACAAAGCGTGGCACGATCATTCGCCGGCAATTGCAAAGGTTCGCTATCCCCTGGTTGCCGATCGGAGCGCTCGGCTTGCGCAATTTTGCGGAGTATATCTCGAAGAAGAGGGAGTGGCGCTTCGGGGAACCTTTCTTCTTGATCCCGATGGGGTTCTTCAGGCATATGAAGTGAATTCAAATAGTGTGGGACGATCAGCGGGAGAGCTTCTTCGAAAGCTTCAGGCGGCTCAGTTTGTCCGAGAGCATGGCGGTGAAGTGTGCCCTGCAAAATGGAAACCGGGGGAGAAAACGCTGAAGCCCGGTCTTGATTTGGTGGGAAAACTCTAGTTCTCGAGCATTCTGTTTGCGAGTTCCTCTTCCCTGTATTGCCGGAGTGAGTGTGACAGTGATTCCTTTCGGTTCAAGTGGCCGATTGATTATTTGATTATTATCGTGTTCGGTCAGGATTCTTTCGAAGGTCTTTGTAGGAGGGATCACCAGAGTCTTGAAATCCTCGTTCTCCAATTCTCTGCTGGAATGAGAGGAGCTGTTCGAGACTCGCTACAGTTTTAAGAGCATTCTGAGTGGAGGGTAAAACAGATGGGTTCTGAAAGATGTTCGCTCAGGATCCTCTGATAAGAGAAAAGGAGACATATTGTTCCAAAAAATCGAATTCTTTTATTCTCGGAAAAAATTTGAAAACATGTATTTCGTGAGGAAGTGAAAGCATTGTCCCCCTTTAATACACCAAGAAAATTCTATGAGCGATATCTATAAGCCGAAAGACTTCCGAGGGCTTCTTGGCACATCGGGGATGAGCGAAGCTCTTCTCACGAACCATTTCACCCTCTATGAAGGGTATGTAAAAAATACCAACGCGCTTCTCGATCTTTTGCAGACAAAAGAAGTTGGTACTCCCGAATATGCCGAACTCAAAAGGCGATTCGGATGGGAATGGAATGGGATGCGGCTTCATGAATATTATTTCGGCAATCTTTCGCCTTCTCCGAAAGGAAGGGATGGGGGAGATCTACTTGCCGCTTCTCTCAAAAAAGACTTCGGAAGTTTCGAGGCCTGGGAAAAAGATTTCCGGGGAGTTGGTGCGATGCGCGGGATTGGCTGGACAATACTGAGCTATGATCCAGTCGCCGGGCGACTTTTTAATGGATGGGTGAATGAGCATGATGGGGGACACCTTTCAGGAAGCATTCCTCTTCTTGTGCTGGATGTATTCGAACATGCTTTTATGCTTGACTATGGGCTGAAGCGCGCAGAATATATTGAGACTTTCTTTCGTGCGATCGATTGGGAAGTAGTATCGAAGCGTTTCGACGAGGTTTCAAAAAATGAAAATAAATCTTCTTAAAAATTGTTTTTGATTCGGAGTGCGAGTCTTGCTTCGTTTTATTGCACTCGTTCTTTGGATCGTGATGAAAGCGAGAGGATCATTGGTTTGTGCGGTGTGAAAACGTTGTTTCTTTGCGGAAGGAGTGGCGGGGGTTAACGAAATTTGTTGGGAATACTTGAGAATCGGCTCTGCCGAGGAGCTCTTTTTCGCTCTCCAAAATAAGTGAACAGGGGAATACTTTCTTTTTTCAATATGCCTACCATTCAGAAAATCAAGAAGCGAAACGGTGACGTCGTGGATTTTGACATGTCAAAAATAGAGCGAGCGGTGCGCGCCGCATTTATCGAGGTGAGGGGAGCGGTTGACAGCGCGCCGATCAAAACGGTGGGCACATCGGTAACCGAGAAGCTCTCTCGAATTTTCGGATCGGACTCCATCGGTCGAGAATGTGCAAGATTTCGTCGAGAAAGAACTTATGGCAAGCGGACTTTTCGATGTTGCGAAAGCTTACATTATTTATCGTTACGAACACGCCAAAATTCGGGAGGAAAAAAAGAAGGAGATTGCGAGAAAGATAGAAGAGCACGAACTGTCCGTTACGAAGCGCTCAGGGAAACGCGAAGTGTTCTCGATCGACAAGATTCGCCGTACGCTCGGCTATCATGTGCTCGGGATTGAGTCGGACATTGATATCGACGCGATTCTCAAGCAATGTCGGCTCGAAGTTTACGATGGTATCACGACGCGAGAAGTGGCTCGGGTCGTTACCATGATTACGCGCTCCATGATCGAGCGAGACCCTGCGTATTCGAAGCTCGCCGCGCGACTTCTTCTCGACCGACTGTACCGAGACGTTTTGGGCGCCGACATTACCAAGGAAACCTTTGCCGAACGTCATCGGGAAGTTTTCAAACGAAATATCATGTGGGGTGTGCGCGAAGGAGTGTTTGATCCGCGTATGCTCGCTTTTGACTTGGAGGCGCTTTCCGGAATTTTTTCACTTGAAAACGATGCCCTCTTCGAATATATGGGTCTCGAAATTCTTTCATCTCGCTATCTTTTGGAAGATCCTCACACCAAAATGCCACTCGAGACGCCGCAAATGCTGTGGATGAGAATTGCGATGGGCACTGCCCTTCCGGAGCCAAAGGAGATTCGCGACCGAGTTGCGAAGGATTTCTATTGGGTGCTCTCCTCGTTTCTGTATACGCCTGGAGGACGAACACTTTTCCAGGCAGGCATGATAAAGGCGCAACTCTCAAATTGTTTCCTCAATGTGGTGCCGGATTCCCTCGATCTCATTTTCAAAACCTATTCCGACAATGCGCAACTTCTCAAATGGAGTGGTGGTACCGGTACTTCATGGACGCCAGTTCGAGCGACAGGATCATTCATAAAAGGTACGGGTGTTGGGAGCCAGGGAGTGGTACCGTTTCTCAAAATCGCCAACGATGTCAATGTTTCTATTAACCGCAGCGGGAAGCGTCGCGGTGCCGGGTGTGTGTATCTCGAAACCTGGCACTACGATATCGAGGATTTTCTGGAACTCAGAAAAAATACGGGTGACGAGCGCCGCCGAACGCATGATATCGATACGGCAAGCTGGATTCCCGATTTGTTTATGAAGCGTGTGCGCGATGGAAAAGACTGGACACTTTTCTCGCCTGACGAGACGCCGGATCTTCATGAGCTCTATGGCCGAGACTTTGAGGCCCGGTATGAGGAGTACGAGCGTCGAGCGGATGCCGGAACCATACAGCTTTTTCGGCGAGTTTCTGCGAAGGATCTCTGGAAAAAGATGCTCATCATGCTTTTTGAGACGGGCCACCCGTGGATTACCTGGAAAGATCCGTCCAACGTTCGCTCGCCGCAAGACCATGTCGGAGTTGTTCATTCTTCGAACCTTTGTACAGAAATTACCCTGAACACTTCTCCCGATGAAACAGCGGTGTGTAATTTAGGATCGCTCAACTTTGCGAAACTCATCCGAAATGGTGCTTTTGATCGGGAACTCGTTTCGAAGGTGACGAAAATCGCAGTTCGCATGCTCGATAACGTGATCGATATCAATTACTACCCGATTCCCGAAGCGAAACGTTCCAACCTGAAACACCGACCGCTTGGTCTTGGCATTCGCGGTTATCATGATGCGCTCTACCTCCTTGGCATCAACTTTGACTCTGCGGAAGCGCTCGATTTTGCCGACGAGTCGATGGAGCTCGTTTCATATGAAGCAATTCTCGCTTCATCAGAGCTCGCTCGAGAACGCGGCGCTTATCAGAGCTTTAAAGGATCCAAGTGGGCGCGCGGCATTTTCCCACAGGACACCATTGATCTTTTGGAAAAAGAGCGCGGCGAATCAATTCCGCTTCCCCGGGAAGGAAAACTTGACTGGACTCCTGTTCGTGAACACGTGAAGCGCTACGGCATGAGAAATTCCAATATTCTCGCAATCGCACCAACTGCGAGTACGGCAAATCTGGTCGGGTGTGTACCGTGTGTCGAACCCATGTATAAAAATATCTATGTGAAATCCAACAAAGAAGGTGACTTTGTGGTGGTCAATACCTACTTGGTGAATGACCTCAAGAAGCTTGGGCTCTGGACGCGTGATATGTTGAACCAACTTAAATTTAACGATGGGAGTATTCAGAATATCAAAGGCATCCCTGCAAACATGAAAGAAAAATACAAGGAAGTATTCGAAATTTCCGCTTCGTGGCTTGTAGAAGCAGCTGCGCGTCGCGGAAAATGGATTGACCAGTCTCAATCATTGAATATTTTCTTCCGCAGTGTCTCGGGACGGGAACTTTCAGAAATTTACTTCCGTGCATGGGAGCTTGGGCTCAAAACAACCTACTACCTCCGCACCCTCGGCGCCTCTCAGGTGGAAAAATCAACGGTCTCGACGGCGGAATATGGCTCCACCCACACGAGGAAGTCGCACGAAGAAAGCGTGAATGCGTCAGCTTCTTCATCGCAAGAAACGCCGCCTGCCGCAACCGAAGAAGCGCAAAGGAGTGTGTCCGGAAGTCTCGAAACTTCTGAACCGAAACTCTGTCGCATCAATGATCCGGACTGCGAATCGTGCCAAGGATAGGTTTTATCGTGAAAGAAAATCGAAACAACTTTATGCCCATACAAAAAGGAGCAAAACCAGTCGACATCAATAAGCGACGCGTTATAAACGGCGAAGATGCGGATGTCATTCAGCTCTACCCGATGCGCCACACCTTTGCGTGGGAAGCGTACAATGTGGGGAATGCAAATCACTGGCTTCCGACCGAGATGAGCATGCAGAAAGATATTGAGCAGTGGAAGTCGAAAGACGCGCTTTCCGAAGACGAACGCACGGCCTTTAAGACTGTGCTCGGGTTTTTTACGACCGCCGATTCGATCGCGGCGAACAATATTGTGCTCGCTTTCTACCGACACATTACTTCGCCGGAATGTCGCATGTATCTCTTGCGCCAAGCATATGAGGAGGCGATTCATACGCATGCCTATCAGTATATTGTCGAGTCGCTCGCGCTCGATGAGAGTGAAATCTTCAACATGTATCGAGAGGTGGATGCGATTTACAACAAAGATGCCTTCATTCTTTCTTTCAACGAAGGAATATTCGATCGAGGATTCCAAACCGGCACCTTCTCGTCCGATCAAAAATTTCTCGAAAACATCGCCGTATTCTCACTTATTCTCGAAGGAATTTTCTTTTACAGTTCTTTCGCGGTGATGTTCGGATTTCAGCGGCAGAACAAAATGCCTGGGAGCGCCGAACAAATTCAATACATCATGCGAGACGAATCTCAGCACCTCAACTTCGGCATCAATATGATGAATGCCATCAAAGAGGAACAGCCCGAGCTTTGGACAGCAGATTTCCAGGCGCACTTGGTGGACTTGGTCCGAAAGGCGGTCGTTCTCGAATATACGTTTGCGCAGGAAGTATTTCCTCGTGGCATATTCGGCATGAACGCCGCAGGATTTAAGCAGTACATCGAACATATTGCCGATCGCCGACTTGAGCGTGTGGGTCTCCCGGTACAGTACGGTGTCGAGAATCCTTTTCCATGGATGAGTGAGGCGGCTGATCTCTCGAAAGAAAAAAACTTTTTCGAAACGCGTGTGACAGAATACCAAATCGGCGGTGCGCTCGAGTGGTAGAGATGAATAAAAGAGAAATCTCGGGAGAAAGTATATCTAGACTCTCCAGAATTACATTCCGGAGAGCTATTTTTTCCTAGAATAGGATACTTCTGGATAAAATTTTTTTGATTTGCAAAACATCTTCTTTAAGGGATTCCCCCAGGTTGACATCTGGGGAGTTCTCGCTGGATTAAAAAACCACTCTTTGAAGTGGAAATATGCTTTCCGTTTTTGAAATGAGCTTTGATTGATTATACTAAGGCTGATGTATACCCCACAGCAAAATGGCAGAGAAAAATCCGTACGCTCGGTTTATTATGTTGAGGAGGCGCCGCCGAGTGACCTTTCTCCTTTGGTGTACTGTTTTTGGGAATTAAAAACAGAAGGGTTGCTACCTCAAGATTTCAGATATCATGTTGTGCCCGATGCTTGTATAGATATAGTATTCAATCTCTCAGAACCAAAAAGAGCGACGATAATGACGCCACACACTGTATCTGAGGTACTCTGTCTTGGTCGGGCGTTTCACTATGTCGGCATCCGGCTTTTCCCTGGAGTGTGGCGAGGTGAACTCGATACGGTTGTCGGTGGTTTTATTGATACGCCGAAAATTGGTAGCGTGTCTGTTGCGAGTGAGTGCAAGAAACTTATTTTTACTAAAAAAGATTTTTCTTCTCAACAGGTAATATTAGTGAAAATAGTTCGACAGCTCGCTCATGAAAAGTTTGTTGTGGCGAATGCTGCAATGGTAAAAATACTGAATAACGCTCATACTCTTCGTACGGTGGCTGATATGTCGGCGCTGGTGAATATGTCGCCTCGCCAATTGCAACGAACGCTCAAACAAGTAACGGGATTCTCTCCGCACGACTTTCTCAAAGTACTGCGTTTTCAACAGTCTTTTGGGCGACATTACCTTGCCTTTTACGCCGACCAGTCACATTTTATTCACTCGTTTCGCAAAATTACTGGCTATACGCCTGGAGAATACGCTCAAAAATTTGATGTCTGATTTCTACAATACGCGGCTTACCGGAATGGTTACACTGTAATCGTAAGAAATTAACAAATTAAGAGAATGGCTATGAAAATAATCTACCCGGTAACCGTTACTAGCAAACTGAATGAAAGTAAAGCGTTTTATCAAGAAGTATTTGGCTTTCACGTTGTATTTGAAGCCGACTGGTATGTGCAATTGTTGCATGAAGCGAGCGGCATTGAAATAGGGCTCATGAAACCGAATCTTGAGAGTCAATCGCATCAACTTCATGAGGAATTTCCTGGAAAGGGTATCATTTACAGTTTTGAGGTTGAAGATGCAGCTCAAGAGTACGAAAAAATCAAAAAAACTTCCACTCATATCTTTTATCCGCTCATAACCGAAGAGTGGGGACAAATACATTTTATGTTGAAAGATCCTGCGGGGGTTACGATTGATGTTGTTCAACAAGCGAAGGAACAGTGACCCGTCTCTATTTGCTATCACTACTCGTATCTTCTCGCAAAAAAGCAACAAACAGTAAACATTTCACACGAAAAATATGTTGGGAAGGCAGGCGTCGCCGTGTGTCAATACGTGGTTTGCACCGTGAGTTCCGAAGGGGCAGTCATGCGCATCAGTTTCATGAAAAACTCGGATCACTTTGGCAACTTTCTCTACGATGAGCAAAGGAGTTTTTTTGCGGCATTGTTGCGCAAGATTTTCCCCCGGCACTTTAGTCAGAAGAAGCGCTTCGACTTCTGTCGGACTTTGTAGGTAATCGATAATTTCGGGTACGGGGAGTTTTTTCTGGAGCCACGCGAGGCGTTTAAATTCATTTTTAAGTCGATCAGCTATCTTGAGATAAGCGTTTTTTTGGTTGATGTTTCGATCCGGATAGACGATACTTTGATCGCCGTAGAGTATCGTAGAGTATCTCTGTTGCGCGGTGGGCGTTGAGTTTTTTTCTTGCCCAATCAAGAAAAATCGTGTGAGTGGTAATCTATTTTCATATGCTTATTTCTATAGATTCAGTATAAAATAAAAAGAAAGAAATCGCACTGTCGTTTTACAGGGCGCTTGAGTACTCTTGGTTATGTACTGAGAAGTCTTTGGGCGCTCTTACTTACCTCCTGAGCTCCACCTCGCACCAGTTCCCGCCACGTTGTGAGTTCGGGGTGGGGATCGCCAAGGAGATTGACTATGTGTCTGGTGCCGGAGAGAGGACTTGAACCTCCATGATGTTTCCATCGTCAGCTCCTAAAGCTGATGCGTCTGCCATTTCGCCACTCCGGCAAAGGGTATTCATGAGGAATTTTGCTTCTTTATTATTTTACCTCAAAGAGAGGGATCGTTTTGAAAAGCACGCATTCAGTCGAGACTTCTTTCCAAGGGCGAAAGGGGAAAGTGGGCACAGCTCCTTTTATTATATCGGACTCACCGTAGAATCGTCCGGAGCCGGACTAGAGAGTGCTTGGATGCGCTCCGCTTCTTGTTTCAAAATGCCGGACTCTTCATATTCGCCGTGGTGACGCGTGTCGTCGCCGTAGGTCTCTCGTTTCTGGTCGAGGTGAAAACTTGCTCGAAGACACTCGCCCTCAATCTGAACATACAGGTGGAATCGGGGATATCCTCCTCCTGCAAGTGGGCGAACGAAACTCATTTCACTCCCTTCGCGGCGCTGAAAAGTATAGCCGGCGCGACGCAAGAGATTTACGGGATTATCACTGAGGTCATGTATCGTGAAACGCATATCATGAAATTGATTTTGAGCCGAAGGGAAAGGGCGTCGTTACGAATGATGTTTTGATTTGTCAAGATCATTGATGTATCCCGCTATGCTTTTTACATTCGTTGTGATGGTTTTTCGGAAATTTTTCATCATGAGGGGCTCGCCTATTTTGGCTGATACTCCCTTGAGGAGAACGGTTATTTCTCCTGTTTCATTCGCACCGCTCCTTGCGTCTGTGATCGTGCATGTCGTGGGAGTTTCTCTTTTGAACGTATACACATTTTGAGAGATGGTAGTAATTTTTACGACCGCAAAGCTCTCCAGAAGATCACTGAGCGAGAATCGCTCCGCTCGTTCTCTCTTTTCGTACTGTTCTCTTATCTCATTTTCTCTTTGTCTCCGGTTTGCTTTTTCGATTAAGTCAAGAACCATAAGGAGCAGAAGCTTTTTTATTTCTTGTGCTCCTCATCGCATGAGGGCAAAGATTGAGACTTTTGATTGGTGCTCGATAGGGAAGCAGAAGTGCTTCGAAGTCTCGTCAGACTTTTTCGGTTCGTTTTTTTGAGAACCGTAATCGTTGCGATTTTTCCTCTCTCGACTTCCAATGTCGGGGCACTGGGAATTGAACCCAGTCTACACCCACCCGAAGGGTGCGTACTACCGGTATACGATGCCCCGAAACTCTGCTCTCTATTATGAAACTCGGTGACGATTTTTGAGTTTGTCTTCGTCTTCCGCTCGTTTTTCTTGTATGGCCTCTGTGGCTCGAGCACGCAGCGCATCTTCGTTTTCTTTGGCGAGTATGCGCGCTTGCTCCAGGAGAAAAGGGACGGTATTTTTCTCGGGATCTTCGATTACTTCCGCGAGGAGTGCGTCGAGAATGATACCAATTTTTGGGCTTGGGCGAATGTCGAGCGCTTTCATGATATCGTGCCCGTTTACGGCGAGCATTTTTACGGAAACCGGATCGTTCGAGACTTTCTCGATCATGTATTCGAGGTGGCGAAGTTTGTAGGGCTTCGCCTTCGGCGTGCCGGATCCCAATCGATCGGCGATTCGAATATGCATGAGGTCGCGCATATTCTCGAGTCCCACTCTTTTTATGAGGCGGCGTACCGACGCGGCCGTTACTTCTTCCACATTATAGTAAAAGAGATGGTTGTCAACGAGGAGCGTTGCTTGTTCGACAATGCGTGTCGGGAACCGCAAGCGCGTAAGGAGTGATCGAGTCATGCGGGCGCCTACGTGGTCGTGATTGTAGAATGTGGATCGGTACCCATTTCCCCTTTTGGTGCGGGGTTTTCCGACATCGTGGAGGAGGGCGGCGAGCCGCACTTCGAGACGGGAAGAGGGGCATGTCGCGAGCGCGCGGAGGTTATGTTCGTAGACGGTATAAATATGGTGCAGATTTTGTCCTACTCCCACTCCCTCTTCGAGTTCGGGCGCAATCTGTTGTAAGAGTCCGCTTATTCGCAAGAGATCGATTCCTTGTGCGGGGTTTTCCGACAAAAGAATTTTCGAGAGTTCGTCAGAGATTCGTTCGGCAGAAATGTTTCGAAGAGCGAAAGCATGCCGGGTAAGAGATGAAAATGTTTCAGGGTCGATATGCCAATCGCTTCCTTCGTGGAGTTTTGTGCTCTCGTTGCGTTCGTTCATAAACGGCTCTCCGGAAAGCGGTGTCGGCGTACGAAGTTCAGAGAGGAGGCGAATTGCTCGCAACATGCGGAGAGCGTCTTCGGCAAAACGCGTGTCGGGATCTCCGACCGCGCGGAGAGTTTTGTGGCGAATATCTTCTTGACCACCGAAAGGATCAATCAATACAAGATCGATGTGATGATTGTCTTCTGTTTGCTTCAGCGAGTTCTCGAGCCGAATCGCCATTGCGTTTATTGTGAAGTCGCGACGCGCAAGGTCTTCCTCTATCGTTTTGACGAAAGCGACTCGTGACGGATGGCGATTGTCTTCGTAGTGGGATTCGGCGCGAAATGTGGTTGCTTCGATAACTTCTTCGGTCGCGTTCTGTTCAATCCCCTTTTTCGAAAAAGGCGGAACCTTGATGCCGACTGTGCCGAAGATATTTTCGTAGAAGCTTTCCGGAAACAGCGTTTGAATTTCTTCGGGAGTGGCGTTCGTTGCGATGTCCCAGTCTTTTGGGACTCGCTTGAGGAGGAGATCACGAACGGATCCGCCAACCACGAAGGCTTGATACCCAGAACCATTCAGGGTTTTGAGAATTTGCCGAACCGGTTGGGGAAGCATGTTTCCGTGAAGCACTTCCATAAGAATTTCGGTACGCACACAAATAAGAGGGTGAGGAGTTCCTTGAAGAAAAACTCTTTCTGAAGCGTGTTCTCTCTCGCGCCTTCCCGAGACGGATTGTAAACTTAAAGGGAGTTCCTTCACAACCTTCGCTCCTGTTTCTTTTTGATTTCTCGAGAGCGGAGGGGGGGGCGGTGTTTTCTGAAAACCGCTCCTCTTGGAGGGAGAGAGCGGCTTTTTTCGAAAAAAGAAGAGCGAGTGTTAGAGAGTTCGACGTTTTTCCTCGAGAGTAAACGAGAGTAGCGTGTCTCCTTCTTTTATCTTGATCGGAGTTTCAATCGTGAGGCCGCATTCGTTCCCACTCCCGACTTCGTCGGTATTTTTCTTGTTCTGTTGGAGATTTGCAAGGCGACCCGTTCCGAGCATTTCTTCGCCGCGGTGTATTTCTATCTGTGAACTTTTTGCGATCTTTCCGTTGCCGACACGGCCACCCACGATCATGTCGTGTTTTCCGGTTTTAAAGACGGCTAGTACACTCAGGCTTCCGAGATCGGTGCGGATGATTTCGGGCGGGAGAAGTGCGGCGAGTCGCTCCTTCACGAATTCAACCAATTTATAGATAATGGAAAAACTCCTGATTTCGATCTTCGCGTTTTCCGCCATGCGGCCGGCGACGGGAGTGGGTGTCACGTTAAATCCCACAATGAGCGCCCCTGAACTTTCCGCCATTTTGACATCGGATTCGGTGATAGCGCCAATGCCACGCGAAACAATGTCGAGGGCGATTTCTTCGGACTGAATGGTGCCGAAAATCTGCTCGATTGCTTCGAGAGAACCATGAACGTCTGCCTTGACGATGAGGGGGAATTTTTTAATATGCTCATCTCGAACGGTTTGCATTTCTTTTTTGTTCGCGCCTCCCGTTATCCGCTCTCGCGATTTGAGTCGCGCGGCAACTTTGCTTCCTACAACCTGCACGACATCATTGGTGTTCGGCGTGCCGCTCAGTCCGTAGAGTTGGACGGGCGTCGACGGGAGCGCGTACTCGATATTTTTTCCGGAAAAATCCTCGAGCCGGCGAATGCGTCCGTGGGCCGATCCCACGGTTACGTCTTGACC
The DNA here is from genome assembly GCA_016699975.1 of Candidatus Moraniibacteriota bacterium. Lineage (GTDB taxonomy): Bacteria > Patescibacteriota > Minisyncoccia > Moranbacterales > UBA1568. The sequence continues at coordinate 175,317 of CP064994.1, forward strand.
TACCTTGAGCGTGCCAGTTTTTACGAGTGCGATCGCGACTGGACCTTTTTGCGGATCAAGGTGTGACTCAAGTACGACGGCCAAACCATCACGCTTCGTGTCACTTCGAAACTCGCTGATTTCAGAGACGATCACGATATGTTCGAGAAGTTTATCGATATTCTTTCCGTGTTTTGCGCTGATTTCTATTGCGGGAACGTTCCCACCCCATTCCTCGATCAGAATGCCATGATCAGCGAGCTCCTGTTTCACTCGCGCAACATTTGCTTCTGGTTTATCGACTTTGTTGATCGCGACGATGGTAGGAAGTGCATGATCCCGCAGGTAGGCGATCACTTCTTTGGTTTGGGGACGAACACCGTCGTCTGCCGCAACCACGAGGATGGCGATATCGGCGAGTGCCACGCCGCGTTCGCGCATGGATGAAAAAGCCTCATGGCCAGGCGTGTCGATAAACGTAATCAGTTTTCCGCGCTTCTTTACTTGATACGCGCTCATTGCCTGTGTGATGCCTCCCGCTTCCTTTCCTGCGACGTTTGTTTTCCTGATGGTATCGAGGAGCGTGGTTTTTCCGTGGTCGACGTGTCCCAAAATAGTGACGACGGGAGGGCGTTCATCAAGTGTTTTTCCGGAGGCTTTTTCCTGCGCGCAAATTTCGAGGAGGCGCTCCAGCGTGAAGGTGCCCGTCTCGTCCGATTCGAGATCCTCTTCCGTTTCAAAGCCCATGTCCTGCGCAATAATGCTCGCCGTTTCGAAATCAATTTCCTCGTTAATGGTCGCGAGGATTTTGTTCTTCATGAGTTCCATGATGACGGCGGAAACAGGGACGCCGAAAATTTCCGAGAGCCGCTTGATGCTGACGGAAGAGGGGATTTTGACGGTTTTTTTTGGCTCATCCATAAGAAAATTCAAAACAAATGCGAGGGGGAAAGGAATATTTTTTTGGCTTCTACACTTTTTGTTGACTCCTTTTTTCTCACCTCTCGTCTCAAGAACGGACTACTCGGGAATGCTTCCTGACAAGGTGTTTTCAAAAAATTCAAAAAAGAGAGCTTCCCATTTCTTGTTTCTCAATTTTGTTGTGTGCTTCTTTCGAAGACTCTGTTTTTCGGAAATTTTTGAAATGAGTCTTACAATTTCCGCGGAGCCTCCTCTTTATTATTCTCTTGATCCTCGTTCTCTGCTGGCTCTCCTTTTTTGGGAGAAGGAGTTTTTGCTGTTCGGGAGATTTGCGCGATATCGATCGCGCGGCGCTCCTCGGTAGTCAAGGGAAAATCCTGAGGTTCTCCGCGAAGAACGGGTTTTGCATACACGCGGCCCGATTCGCGGGAAAGGAGGGATGAAATGACAATACCGGTATTCGCGCCGTCGAGAAGAGCAATGCTCCAGCTCTGATTGCTCCCCGTGTCTTGGAAAGGATTGAAGCGGACGATGCCCACTTTGTGGATACCAATCGCAGCGAGTGATCGAATTTTTTCCCCGATTTCATAAAGCTCTTGAATTTCGCTGTCGAGCGTGCCGATTTCTTTGTCGTGGCGCAGAACAACGGATTCCAGGTCGGCACCGTTTTTTCCTTTGAGAAACATCTTCTGCCGCTCTTCGAGCTCGCGCACTTTCCGAAAAAGTCGGACAAAGAGAATGGTTCCTGAGAGAAAAAGAATGCCTCCGCCGATTGAGAGAGCTGCAAGCCCCACAGGCGTCGTAAAGAAGCCCAAACTTGCCATAGAAACGCTTTTATGTGCCTTGACTTCACTCTATCACTTCTTTCGTCGCTCTGTAAAGGCTTTTTCCTTTTTGAGAAATCACTCTTTCTCTTCAAATGTCTCTCTCATCAAGAGAGCAGAGTCAGGAAAGTTTATCTTATTTCTCAAAGATTCCGCATATGTTTTGGAACGGTGCTATTTTATTGTACGAAAATCATCGAATTGTACGCGTTATCGGAGTATAATTACGAATCTCTTTCTCCATCCACATGATTCCCTCGAATTAAAAACCCCGGCGATGCGGGGTTATCAGGATATTATCCGGGAATGGGTTTAAGGTTGAACCAGGAGTTTTTCTGTTTCTTTCCCCTGGGAATTTTTCGCCAGTGGACGGCGCTCTTCGGTACTTTCGGGGAGGTTTCTATTTGAGAGTCTCCTTCTTTTGTCAAAGTTGGGAACTCTGCACACTCTGCCATGCCGCAGATTTGGAGCGTGTGCAACGCGACCTCAATATTGGTATTGGTGCATGCGGGGATTCTTGTGTCTTTCCGCGCTTTGGCATAAACTTCCGACTCCACGGTATATATTAGCGGAAGTATTTCATAGTCTGCGAGTGCTACTTCCGTATTTTTCTTCCAAATTTTTCGTATCGCTCCTAATCGGAGCTGAAATAGGGGAATAAAAAACACGAAAAGTACAATAATGGCGAGCGCCAAAAGCGCCGATTTAAGTGCTTTCAAAACTTGCATTTTTGCTCTCCTTATACCAAAGAACCACCATAAAGGTATATCTTTTTCTGGAAGGGTGCAATAGGAAGTGAACACAAAATAAAAAAAGCCAATAGCTATGTATTGGCAGTTCGTTTATTTTAGTGGTTCGCTTGAGGGAGCCCAATGTTCGTGTGATAGAGGTTTTTATTAAAATTTCCTCCAAAATCCGTATAACGAGATTTTCTACTTTATTTTCCACTGTGTATACGTTTTATCACGCCTCGATTCAAACTCTTCTAGCTCAACCACTTTTCTCCCATCTCTCGGCTTTGTCTGTATTGCAGGCGCAATTTCTTCAATTCCTTCTTTTTCTTTTTGCTGAGATATTTATTATTGTAGTTTTTGAAGGTAGTCAGTAATCATTTTTTTGGCAGACGGATTAAAACCAGCATACGCTTGATCCGCAGTATAGTCACGAACTGGAACCCATTTCCACTCTGAGAACTTTTCTGGCTCCATGAGCTTTGCTTCCTGTTTTGTTGCGCAATGAAACAAAAGAACTATGTCCCCCTCTTTTGCTCCAGGCGCTTCACCAATAAAATTCAAAATTTCCAGATCTGTGATGCCCACTTCTTCGTCAACTTCGCGTCGCAGAGTTTGTTCAATGGTTTCTCCCACATCAGAACGACCGCCGGGAATTGTCCAAACCGATATCTCCTTCCATTTGTCAGCCGTGTAATGGCGATGACCCGTCAAAATTTTCCATCTTTTACGATCACCGCTATTGGACAGGTAATACCATCCCCACTTCTTGTAAGTTCGTTTTCCATAATGGAATTATCTCAAGTCTGTCTAAAGCGCGAATTTTCTTTTTGCGGTGCGTATTAGATGATGGTTAGAACTTATTTTTAGATCACTGCTGAACGTTTCTCAATCCCCAACTTATAAATAAGATTTGCAAAAGTCAATATTTCGGTCGGAGGAAAGGAAGTGGAAGTACGCTTCCCGTACGTCATCGAGGAGTATGGTGACGACTAGGTGTAAGCAGTTCTTGCAGGTCTGCCAAAAAACCTGTTTCCTTCTCCCGATGAGATCGGGATTGATGAGTCCAAAGTCTTTTTGGCAGGACGAAAAGGAATAGGTTAAAAAGTAGTATTCCGTTATGCGCTGAGTAAAAAAGACGGAATCAGACAGAGTGAAAGCACGAAAGTACCTTGATCTAACTTGTGTGGAAAGAGGCACTAAATCTCTCTCCTCTAAACACCGCTTCTCGGTCTGTATCATTTCTGACATTTGGCTCGTGGCTTAGGAGGAGTACTATTTGATCAACCTAAAACCGCCCTGACTTGGGCGGTTTTAATTTAATTGTATTCGAGGCTTTTGGGTTTCCCTCTGTACCAGAAGCCTGATGCGGAGAGAGAGGGATTCGAACCCTCGATCCCTGTTACGGGACACCCGCTTTCCAAGCGGGCGCACTCGGCCACTATGCGACCTCTCCGATTTCTCTTTTGTGCAGTTTCTTCTTCGTTCAAGCCTTCGTTGTTTGGTGTGTCTGCTTTTCTGTTGTACAATGCGAGTATTCTTTTTGCAAGAAATTTTTCTCTCATCTCTTCGTTTTTCTTTTCTCTATGGGCGTCGCCCTTACCAATTCATTCGTGAAGCCGGAAGATGTACTTGGCCAACTCTCGTTGTCTCTGGGTGCTTCCGTTGCCGACTTTGGGTGCGGATCGGGATTTTTTTCGCTCGCTTTTGCAAGAGCGGTCGGCACATCGGGAACCGTCTATGCGCTCGACATTTTGCCTTCGTCACTTGAGGCGGTTGCGAGTCGAGCGAAGGCGCTCGGGCTTTCGAATTTGGTGGTGAAGCGTGCAAACCTTGAGCGAGAAAAAGGCTCGGGACTCCCGGACAATCACCTCGATTGGGTTCTCTTAAAAGACGTCCTTTTCCAGAATAAGAGCCAAGAAACACTTCTTTGGGAAGCCTATCGGGTGCTGAAGCCGGGAGGTTCTCTTTTTATTATGGAATGGAATGACCGGGAATTGTCTTTGGGGCCCGATCCGAATATTCGGATTTCTCGTGAGCGTCTTGTCGAACTCCTTTCGGAACGGGGATTTCAGAATTTCACCGATATCGAGGCGGGAGATTTTCACTACGCGCTCGTGTAAAAAGTGAGGAGTTTTACAAACCGAATGATTTGAGGAAGGAGATGTTGGCGCAGTTTTTTTTCTTTCATTTTCAGGATTTTTTCGTGTAGAGGTGTCGCTGATTCTTTTGCGAGATTGGAGGAGATTGACGGGCAAGGTTCTCTTCCGGGTCTTTTTCAGAGAGGAAATGGTTGTGACGGGCCCTCTGAACCTCCTTGCTTTCGTGAGTGTATCTTGAAAAAGAATTTCGAATTGCATTCGGGACGGAAGGGGGTTCTCACACTTTTGATTCGAGAAGCGGAGGTGGCGACCGGAATATCATTTTTGTGCGGGTTGAGAGCAGTGCCCCCCTCTTTTTTCTGGGAGTAAAATTTTGAAAAGGGTAATATTTGGTCGCCTCAATTCCGATACTTCGGTCACGCTGATGAGCACTGCAGAACTTTCTCTCATCTCTTCTTTGAAGGTTTTCTTATGAAAACGAAAACATGTTTCGCGAGGGCGGCTGCAGCCTTTCTTCTCGCGAGTTCGACGCTTCTTTTGTCTGGCTGTGGGCTCCGTACGTCGGACACGACCTACAAAATGAATTTGGAAATCTGGGGCGTTTTCGATGATTCCGATGCGTTCCAGCAAGTTATTGGGAAGTATAAGGAACTTAATCCGAATGTTGGGGAAGTTTCTTATCGAAAGTTTGCGGTTGATACGTATCGGCAAGACTTGATTGAAGCGCTCGCCGCCGGAAAGGGTCCAGATATTTTCCTTGTGCGCAACTCTTGGACGCCGTCTTTTTCGGACAAAATCGTTCCTGCGCCGGAAGGTATGATGACGGAGCGAAACTATCGTGATACGTTCGTAGACACGGTTTCCGACGACTTCATTTCGAATGACAATAAGATACTCGGTGTTTCTTTGTCGGTCGATTCGCTCGCGCTCTACTATAATGAAGACCTTTTAAATGCTGCCGGTATCGCGACTCCTCCTAAAACATGGGACGAGTTTCAAGACGATATCCGCCTCCTGACACGCATCAATTCTTTCGGGGAAATTACGCAGGCGGGTGCCGCTCTTGGGACGGCGGAAAATATCAATCGCTCGACCGATATTTTAAGCGCCCTCTTTTTGCAAAATGGCGTCTTGGTGCCTCGAGGAAATAGCAATGAACTGCACCTCAGTTCTGCGGCAGGTGTGAACGCCCTCTTCTATACACAATTTTCGAACCCCCAGGTCCTCTCTTTATACGTGGAACCCCTCTCTTCATTATTCGATTGACTCGTTTCCACGAGGGCACGACCGCAATGATGATTAATTATTCTTGGCACTACGATACGATTAAGCGAAAAAATTCGAAACTCAATTTCGGTGTGGCGCCGCTTCCTCAGTCAGTGGGAACGCAACCGTATAACTTTCCCGCATATTGGGGGTTTGTGGTGGCGAAGAACAAAACTGCTCCCGCGGGAACCAAAGATACGGCACTCTACGAAAGGGTACGGAGTTTTGAAGCGTGGCAATTTCTGAAGTATGCTGCTTTCCCAAACTCGGGGACGATTACACTGCAGAATGCGCTCTCAGGAAATACGAAAAATTTTCAAACAAACTTTGATCCTGCAGCTGCTTACCTTACGAAAACTCGGCGTCCGGCAGCTCGGCGCGACCTCGTCGAAAAGGAGCGGAATGATCCGGTGCTTGGTCCGTTTGCGGATGGGAATTTGCTTGCGCGAAACTGGCGGCAAGCCGATCCAGAAAGTATCGAAAAAATTCTCGGTGATATGATAACATCGGTAAACTTAGGTCGAGCGGATATATCGCAGGCGCTCGCGACAGCGGAGAGTCGCATTCAACAGCTTGGAAAACGCTAAGATTTCATTCCTCTTCTCTTTTCTTCACTCTTCTCGTATGACGGTGATTCACACGATGGGACGATTTTTGTTCGCTGCGTTCTTTGGAGGAATTGCCTTGTTCCCAGTTATTTCGCGCGCCGCAGAGGTCAATTGCGAAGCGATTGGCGGAAGCTGTTCAACGAGTGTTTATTGTACGGATACGGCGCGATACGAGCCGCAATCAAAATCGGGAACGAGCTGTGAATCGAATACACTTGCAAAGCAATGTTGTATTCCAAAGGCGACTGCCGGATCATGTGACCCCTCCAAATGTCTCGCGAGCGCCAATTGCTCGGGAACGCTCGACTTTAACAAACACTGCTCGGGCGCCTCTTTTTGTTGCGGAGCTCCAAGCGCTGCCCAAGCCTGTACTGGCAAAGATGCAAGTGGAAATTCGCGTACAGGACAATGTTCGACATCCGCAACATGCGCGTCGGGAAACCCTCTTTCGGGCGCGTCGGGGTGTTCCGCAGGAATCGCGTGTTGCGGGTCTCTCTCTCCATCGCCCAGTGGGAGCTGCGAATCGACGGCGGGGCAAAAGTGTTCGTCTGACTGTACCAAAGAAAGCGGCTTTACTGCGGGAGGCACCGGCAGCTGCTTTGATGCGGCGAAGAATCAATGTTGCAAACCGACGCAACCAACAGCGGGCAATTCCACAACAATGTGTTCCGGATCGCAAAATTCCGGAATCGTGCCTTGTGGACGATCGTGCGACAATCCGGCGACACCGAACGATGAATCAAAAATTTGTACCCTCTGCCATCTTCTGTTGCTGGTACAAAATATCACCACATGGATTTTTACGGTGATGACGTATATCGCAATCGCCGTCATTGTAGCGATGGGTATTCTCTATATTGTTTCGGCGGGGAAGCCGGGACTTATCAATATTGCAAAAGGCGGCCTTTGGTCGACGCTTGTTGGATTTGCAGTGGTACTTCTTGGATGGGTCACCATCAATGTGATTTTGTTCGTTCTTGCAAATGGAACGCTCGGGCAAGATACGGCGACATTTTCGATCAAACAAAACGGAGCGTGGTTCGAATACCGTTGTGATGCGGAATCGAAATACAAACGAACGGGACTGACGACTGGCGCCCCGGGATCTGCTCAGAATTCAGGAGGAGTGAATATTGGGGGAAGCAGCGGGGGAGGAGGAAATTGTTCCGTGGTCAACAATGCTTCATGCTTGTGCAGTCAAAATATGACCTGCTTTGGCTCTCAAAGTGCGCAAGAAGCGAGTAAAATTTGTAACTTTGAGAGTGGAGGGAAAGTTGATGCGGTGAGTGGTACGGATAAGTGTAAGGACGGAGCTTCTTTCTCGCATGGCATATGGCAAATAAATTTAGTAACTACAAAAGCGAGTAATGGGTTGCCGAGCGCCTGTGAAGGAGTATTTGTGGGTTCGATGGAATGTGTTCCGGGAGGCTATGTTACCAACTCGCAAGGAGTTCGGTATTGTGGAAAAAGGGATTGCTCTGTGGCAAAGAAAGATCAGCTCGATGCATGTCTCAAAGCTATTCGAACTCCAGCTATAAACACAGCAGCCGCGTGCAGTCTCTATAAAGTTCAAGGATTTGATGCGTGGCCTCATACAAGAAGTACGTGCGGAGTTTCTAAGTGATTTTTTCGGTAATTTTTCATAGACTTATGAGAAAAGGATACATAATACTTCTTTTTTTGATCGGCACCCTCCTTGCTGGAGGAATAATTTTCTTCTTGAGATATAGAGGAAATACGGACTCTCTTCCTGTAATTGTTGAGAATAATCGTGTCACGGGGTATTTCAAAATTGAGGAATCGTCGTCGGCGCCACAAAAGAGGGTATCGATTCAGAATGAAAAAGGAGAGAAGGTGGTAGTAAACAATTTCTTACCCGAAGCGAAGCCTCTTAATGAGGCAGGGGACTTAGCGCTTACTCCTGCTCCCGATGTCTATACTCTTCCTGACTACGATATTGCATTTTATGAGCAAGGGGCGGTATTTCGAATCAGTATCAATGTGGGACCGATCGATACCGTGCGCAAGACTGCAGAAAACGAATTTTTAAGGAAACTTGGTATCTCTCAAGAGGAAGCATACAAGCTGAACACGTATGTCGGTGTCTCAAAAGAAGTGGATGAAACGTATGCTGGCAGAAATATCGGGCTTAGTTTTTGCAATCCTTCAAGGTAAAGCATACGAAGTAATAGCATATTAATATGATTGCTGCAGCTGCTGGAGTGATTGATGATGCGCCGACATTTGCGGAAGCGTTTCTTCGTCTCTTGCAATTTTTGTTGGCGATATTCGGAATACTTGTTATAATTCTTCTCGTTATCGCAGGAGTTTTGTACATGACTTCTGGCGGAAGTGAGGCGCAGGCCACTCTTGCGAAGAAGGCGCTTTCCGGGGAATTCCCGGTTCTTGGGACTGGGGTCGTTCGTACTCGTTCGTGCGTTTGCCGCATTTTTCGCCGTCTGAGTCTTCCTCATTCGAAAAGATCTTCTGAATATTTTTGATGGAAATTTGGTGGATTCTCTGGAAATTTGTTTGTAAGAGAGGATGTGCAATCTTTATAAGAGATTTGAGAAAAACCGTAAGATATTTTTTGTTCTCTCATTGAGAAAGGGAAAAAGATTTGACAAGAAAGTACTCGAAAAGAAAGATGGGTGCCGTTTTCTTTCTTCTCACGGTGCTTTTTCGGATGTCTTCGACAAAAAATATTTCAGAGTTGTTAAGAGAGAAGTACGTACTTTGATAGAAAGGAGGTGGATATATGAAACAATCACTCATATTGAAGCACGTGGGGGCACTCGCTGTTTCACTTCTCGTGTTTTCGGTGCCTTTGGTGGTATTCGGACAGTGGACCGCGGGGCAAAATAACGCTCAGAGTGGCGGAACGCCAGACTCTTCTATTTACGAGATTATTCGCACGACGATGAACTATCTCCTCGCGATTCTTGGCTTCATCGCGATTATTGCGTTTGTTATTGCGGGTATTCTCTACCTTACCGCGTTTGGAGATGAAAAACGTATTGGAACGGCAAAAAATGCAATGTTCTATTCGATAGTCGGCATTATCGTGGCGCTTATCGGCTACGTTATCGTAAACGCGGTAGACTCGTGGCTTCGTGCCGGAGCGAACACGCAAATATAGGAATTCTTCGAAGGTTTCTTACGAAGCGCTTCTGACTCTCATGTCGGAAGCGTTTTGGTTTTTATCTGAGAATTACAAAGAAGGAATGGGAAAAAACTTTTTGAGAATTTTTCCTCCGTACCGCTGAGAAGTGTTTGGGTGCTTTTGGGAAAAAGTTTCATTGTGTCTTCGCATTGGAAAAAGCGTTTCTTACAAAATGTCTTTTTGTGGTATACTTTCTGTATGCTTTTCGTTCGCACCACTTTTTCTTTTTTGGTCCTCGTGTCACTCCTCTTTGTGCCGAGCAATTTTTCGGTTGCCCAAACAACAACGCCGACGCCGGGCACAATCGACACAAGTACCGGATGGACAGGAGGATTCCAGGCGGTGAAAGACAATTCGGGATTGTCAGGGAAGGGTGTTGATGTGATTGTCTCGGGATTTATGATGTGGCTTCTCGTCATTGTTGGCTTTCTCTCGATTATCGCCTTTATTATTGCCGGCATCATGTACCTGACCGCAGCGGGAAATGACGGGCAGATCAAAAATGCAAAGCAAGCCATGTTCTATTCTATTGTCGGCGTTATCGTAGCGCTCGTCGGGTATGTGGTGATACAGGCAGTCGACTTTCTGTTGCGCGGGGCGGATTCAACTGGTTCAATAACTTTGTAATTTTACCTTTAAATTTCTGAAGCTTTATTATGGAGCCATTTTTTATAGAGGACAGTATAGAGGACAAGCCTTACATGCAGGGAGCGGCTACTTCGAATCTTCCCGATGCGGGAATTTACGAAATTGTTGCCGCCACTATGGATTGGCTTCTCGCGATTCTCGGTTTTATTGCAATTATCGGCTTTGTCATTGCCGGCATCATGTACCTGACCGCAGCGGGAAATGACGGGCAGATCAAAAATGCAAAGCAAGCCATGTTCTATTCTATTGTCGGCGTTATCGTAGCGCTCGTCGGGTATGTGGTGATACAGGCAGTCGACTTGTGGCTCAATGCGAGCTCCCAATTTTAGAGGTCTTGGGTATCTATGAAGAAATATCTTTTCGTTTTTCTTGTTTCTCTGTGTGCAGGCGCTTTTTTTTCTCCCGAAGCGCTCTTTGCGCAGAAGAAAGATCCCTGCGGTGCGGGGGGAGCGGGAACTTGTCAAACGCCCGTGAACGGATCGCAGTGTCCTCAGGGGAGTTACCTTGGCTGGAGCCCAAGCTGTTCCTCCCCGACTATTTGTTGCGCTTCTTCGGGAGGAACAGGAACGCAGGTGACGGGATGTCCGATGTTAAACCCGGCTCGTTGCCAGACCACGCCTTGCCCGGATAAAACTTTCAATAATGCTGCTTGCGCCTCGCAGTGCTCTGCCGGCACGTATTATTGTGAACCAGTTATCGATGTCACGGGATCCGTTACCACGGTGAAATGCGATCCGACAAAGTTTAAAGAATATGCGGGAGTTTGTTTTCCTCTCAAGGAGACAACAGGATTGTCAGAAACATCGGTTGCCGAGATTGTCGTCAATCTCATGCGCTGGATGCTCTTTCTGTTCGGGTTTCTCGCGATCATTGCATTTATTATTTCTGGTATTCAGTACCTCACGTCGGCTGGCAATATGAATACGATCGAAACGGCGAAGCGCAATATGAAGTATTCCATCATCGGTGTTATCGTTGCTCTTGCGGGGCTTGTCATCATAGTGGCGATCGATGCACTCCTGCGCGGAACAGCTTGGGGAGGTGGCGGAGCGGTGACCTTTTAACTTTTCGAACGACGGTCGTTATTTCATAATTTCTATGAAGACTTGCACGAGTTTCGTAAGGGGGATTTTCCTTGGGATGGTTTTTTTTTCTCGAGCCTATTTTTTGTTACCGAAAATGCCGCTGCGCAAGGCACGAGCTGCCCGAGCCCTGAAACAAACTGCAAGGCGGAATGTACGAATCAGGTGACTGCTTGTGCGAGCGCGTGCGCAAACCAAGGAAGCAACTTGTACTACTGCCCTTCTGGCTCAAGCACTTGTAATGCAAGCTACTGCAAGTCGGCCTGTGATATGAATACTGATGACACCACGCAAACGGCTTGCAACAGTGTTTGTAAGACGCCAGGCTTGTCACAGTATTGTCCTCCGAAAGGGAGCTCTCCTCCTGATGGAACGACGGGACCCGGCGCGACCAATGTCATCGATATTTCTCTTCCTAATCCGCTCAAGTACAATACGGTTCAAGAAGTTGTCATGGCGCTCCTCTACGCGCTTCAGGGCATCATCGTGATTCTTTCTTTGGTTTTTATTGTTTTTGGTGCGGTTCTCTACATTACGTCGGCCGGGAACCAATCTCGCGTGACCGCTGCAAAAACAGCGATTACCGCGGCCCTTATCGGACTCGCGATCGGAATTCTCGCGCCCACATTTCTCAAAGAGATCGCTACTATTCTCGGATGGAATGCTACCGCGCCGCTTCCGCCCGAAGTCACGAATGCGCGTGGCGCGGCCGATATTCTTCTTTCGGCGCTCAATTTCCTCTTGGGAATGGTAGGAATTCTCGCGATTATTATGTTGGTGGTGGGTGGCATTATGTTCTTGGGAGCGGCGGGCGATACAACTCGTGTTTCTACAGCAAAGAAGATTGTAACGTATGCGCTCCTCGGTCTTGTCGTCGCGCTCGGATCTTTGGTGGTGGTGAGACAGCTCGCAGAATTTTTTGCAGGGACAACCTCATAGAAAGAAAGTATTTTTGGAATAAAAAGACAGGCAAGGAAATTTTTCCTTGCCTGTTTCGCTAAAGGGGGAAGTCTACTTCCCTTATAACGAACCCGAGATTTGTCTCGTCTTCCACTCCTCGATACTGTTCGTACGAAGGAGGAACATTGAAACGAAACTCGACGCAACCATCCTGCTGCGTTTTGAATATCCTTCCCACTGGTACCCCGCCGAGGAGGGGCACATAGGCGCTCCCTGAATCCTGATAGGGGAGATCTTCGGGGGTTGAATAGAACAGCCCTGTGACTCGGTGTGCCTCCGAAACCCCCGTACTGCGGTCAATCGTGCGAAAGGATATCCTATCACTTGCCGCCGTTGTCACGCTCACAAAGGTGTAGCGAGCGTTGGGTTTCAAACCGCAAAGTTTTTCAGGCTTCAGGGTTTGTATGCTCAATGAGCGGGTCGTCTCGTTTCCTGCGAACAGTTTTTTCACCTTTGGATTGTGCGCGGCGTCCCTCACGACATCTCGCCCCGAGGAGAGAAGAAGCAAGCCTAATACCAAGAGCGAGACAAGGATAAAGATTGTCCTCAGTATACGACTCCACGAGAGCGTTATGGTACTTCCACTCCATTTCAATAGGAGTAGACCGATGAATGCTACGGCCAGCACTCCGAAGAGGAGAGCTCTATTGTCGGGATCTGTCACAAATTCCCCGAGAGTAGAGAGCGTTTGAATAGTATTTTGCTTGAGTTGTTGTCGATGAGATCCTCTCTTTGTCTCATTGAGAAGAGCAACTTCTTCCGAAGTTAGTTGGTCAGAGGTGAGATTCTTTTCACGAATCCTTTTTTGTAACTCCCTCTGTTTCGTAATGAGAGACAGAGATTCGTTTTCTTCCAGTAAGGCTTCGGTGTAAGCAATCTCTTTCTCTACCTTGTCGGGGGTAAGAACTGGGAAAATAGTGTTCAGAAGTGCCAAAATGATTACAATTGCACCGTACCAAAGGGAAACTTTTTTAAACCATTCCCCCTCTCTGTACACCATGCCCCAGTATCCCAATGTTAATGAAGCCGCAATTATAATTCCGGCCATTTTTGGGTGTTGACCAAAGTCCCATGTTCCCAAAAACAAAAACATGAAACTATTGACGAATGCAATGTTTACGGCAGCAGTGATCAGACTCTTGATCGCAACATTTACAGTGTGCGTCGCAGTTGGACCCGCTGGGAGCAAACCCCAGAGGAAACCTCCTAACAAGGTTATCCCTATTATGTCTGGAGATAATCCTACCCCGATAACAAAGACTGAAAAGAGGACCGATATCGCAATACAAACTCCTCCAAATCCGAATGCTATTGCCACGAGCCCTACCCCGTAAGCGAATGCATGGATAAGAAAAAGAAAAAAAAGAAGTGCTTTCCAGGCTTCTCGAGTCGTTTGCCAAGTTGTAAGCATGGGAAATTTCCTTCTAGTTTAGGAGAATTTGACTAAAAGTATGATCAGTAGAAGAAAAACGAAAATTCCAAGGGGCAATAGTCCCCATTTCCTGAATTTTCCGAGTTTCTGGTTTGCTTGAGTTGTCCATTTGGGATTGTTAATCGAGTCCAGAATTGGATATCCCAATTCTTTCGCTTTCGCAATAGCCCAATTCACTTGTTCTGGCAGAGACGACTCACTGATCATATTCTTTGCAATGAGAGCTTGTACTGTCTTTTGTTCTCCTTCTTGGTATATCATGCGAGCCCATTGGGCCAAATTATGAAGACGAGGATCATTCGGATTGAGCTCTTCTCGAACCTCGTGAGAAGCGAACTTGTCTCCCTTTTTTCCTCCCCATACACCCTTTTTCACCACTGGTAGTGGCAGGCTAATAATAGATATCCGAAATTGATTGGCTTGGTGTCTTTTTAGAACATCGGTCATCAATTCCTGGATCTTTTTGTGCAACATCGGACCATTCTTCATTTGAAGAAGAAGGGTGTGTAGTGTGTCAAAAGTGGATTCGTCTCTTTTGTCGAGAGATCCACCCAATAACCCTGGGAGATATTGCTTTGCCATTTGTTCTGCCTCTCCTCCTGATGGGAGTAAGGAAAAAATCATTCTTGCAATTTCGCCGGGTCTTATGACCATGAGGGCTCCTTAAGCTAGTATGTGGTTGTTAAAAAGCGAGGTGAATATTTGCCCATCTTCATTTTGTCAATTTCCCTTTGAAATGCGGGGAAAGAAACAAGAGAGATGGCTCGAAACAGTAGCATTTTTTGAATAGCGTGTCAATAAGAGGGTGTCAGGCGATTCCTTTTTAAAAATTTAGTACGGAAACGATTCTGGGTGTTGGGAGTTCAGGCGTGATCTGCTTCTACCGAGTTTGACAGAGTGCATCGAAGGTGCTAAAGTAGGAAGCGTAAGAGTGGTGTGTGGTTCGCGTGAGCGGGCCTTTTTTTATAGCTTTTAATGAATATTATGGCGCGAAAGAAACGGGCGCTCGACCGAGAGGATCTCGAACGCGGAGATGACGATGAAACGAAAGAGAAGAAAGAGAGTGGGCAGTCGGGCTCTATTCGCCTCGGCGAATTCGGGAGCGCGGTTCTTCAGCTTGCCGAAGAGAAAGGCATTTCCGAAGAAAAAGTGATCGAAGTGGTGGAAGCGGCTTTGTCTGCGGCGTATAAGAAAGATTACGGAAAGCGCGGACAGGTGATTCGTGCCGAATTTGATCGTATCACGAAATCGGCGAAGTATTTTCTGGTGAAAGAAGTGGTCGATGAGACGACACGCGAATTTGTGAGCGAGGAAGAGCTTTCCTCCGAAAGCGCCGCTCGAGAATCGACTGCCGAAACGCGCGGCGAACGTCGGGAAGAGCAGCCTGAGGCTGCCGCGGGTGTTCCCGAAGAAGATCGACTGCCGCGCTTTAATGGGGAGCGCGATATGACACTCGAAGAAGCGCGTGCCATAAAAAGTGATGCGGCACTTGGAGATTTTATCGACCTTCCACTTGAGGAACATCAGGAGTTCGGACGCGTCGCAGCTCAAACGGCAAAACAGGTGATCATCCAACGGATTCGCGAGGCGGAACGCGAAAGCATGTTTGCGGAGTACAAGGGAAAGGAAGGCACGATTGTAAACGGTGTGGTGCAGCGAATCGATGGGCGAATCGTTTTTGTGGACTTGGGAAAATCGGTTGGAGCGCTTTTCCCGTCGGAACAAATGGAGGGCGAGAACTACCGCTTAGGGCAGCGCGTCAAAGTGTATATTCTCCGGGTCGAGTCCGATACGAAGGGTCCTGGCATTACTTTGTCTCGCGCCCACGCCGAAATGGTGCGCCATCTTTTTACGCTTGAAGTGCCGGAAATATTTGCGGGCACCGTTCAAATAAAAGCGATCGCGCGCGAGGCGGGGTCTCGTACAAAAATCGCGGTCTTTACTGCGGAAGAGGGCGTCGACCCGATCGGTTCGTGCGTCGGGCAAAAAGGAACGCGGGTGCAGGCCGTGATCGATGAACTCGGCGGAGAAAAAATCGACATCATTGAGTGGAGCGACGACCTCCAAAAATTTATTAAGGCGGCACTCTCTCCGGCGAAAGTGAGCAAAGTGGAAGTGAACGACATGACGAAAAGCGCAATTGTTCATGTCCCCGAAGATCAGCTCTCGCTTGCTATTGGGCGGCGTGGGCAAAACGTGCGGCTCGCTTCGAAACTCACAGGACTTCGCCTTGATATTGCCGGGAGCGGCACAAGAAAGGGCGCCGAGGCGAGTCTCGGGTCCGAAGAAACACCGGAGCCGACAAGCGAAGAAGTGAATGCCGAGCCGGCACCGGAGTCGACTCCCGAAACCGATTTTCCGGAAGAAAGGGAAAGTATTTCCACGGAAAATGCTGAGATTTCCCGAAACGGTTTCGGACGACACGGAACATGAAATGAAGTAAGAGGCTTTCTTTTCGTGAGCTTTGGTAAGAGCGTTCATGATTCTATCGTGTCTTACTCATTTTTTTCACTCCTTTTCTCGAGGAGAACAGCAAGTTTTCAAAACGATTTTTATTCATAATCTCCACCCCTATGAACTTGTGGAAAGACATTTCGTACGGAGAACGTGCGCCCGAAATAGTCAACATGATTGTCGAGTGTCCGCGCGGCACGAAAAACAAGTACGAAATCGACAAGGAAACCGGTCTGATCATGCTTGATCGTGCCATGAAGACCGCGCAAGACTATCCGTTTGACTACGGATTCGTGCCGCAGACTCTCTGGGACGATGGTGATGCGCTCGATGTCGTTCTTCTTTCGACATATCCCTTGGCGCCCGGCATTCTTGTTTCGGCGCGCGTTGTGGGGGTTATGCATATGGTGGACTGCGGAGAGGGAGATGATAAGATTCTTGCGGTTCCCGCAAAGGATCCGCGGTGGGATAGTGTCAAAAATCTGAAAGATGTGAACCCGCACACTCTGAAAGAAATTCGCCATTTCTTTGAAACCTATAAGTCGATTGAAGAGGGAAAGAAGGTGACCGTGAGCGGATTCGAAGGAAAAAAAGAAGCGCTTGCCGCCGTGAAGAAAGGCATTCGCCTCTATGCCGAAAAGTTTGCGAAGTAGGAAGGATACTTCCAAAAAAGCGGCGCCCGTCGCACAAAAGCCCCGAAACACTCTTGTTTCGGGGCTTTTGGAAATTTCTCGGCTTTTTCTTTTGCGGGACCACTCTTTGAGTGTGCTCTTCACAAAAGCGGAGATCTGTGTGAAGATGATGTTTCGTGAGGGTGAAGTCCAGCCTATCTTTTGTTTATTGTTTATCGTTTTTTATGCGTGTCGATATTACTCCTCTTCCTGATTCCGAAGTCACACTCTCGATCGCCCTTTCGTGGGAAGAGTGGAAGAAAGATGTTGATAAAGCGGTTTTGACGCTTGGAAAAAGTGTGAAAGTCGAGGGATTTCGGGCAGGAAAAGTGCCGCGTGAGGTTCTGGAGCGGAAAATTGGGAAGGGCGCTCTTCTTGCGGAAGCCGCGGACAGTGCAATTCGGCGTTCGTACGCCACTCTTCTTCGCCAAAATGATATTGAGGCGATCGGTCGTCCTGAAGTGACGCTTAATGAACACGAAGAAGGAGGAGAATTTCGGTACACGGTAAAAACCGCCCGTATGCCGGAGGTGACGCTTGAGTCCTGGGAAGAGAAGATACGAGAAGTGAATCGCAAACAGGCAAACGAAACAGAAGGAGTGACGGAATCAGAAGTGGATGAAGCGCTCCAAAAGATCGCTGAGAGTCGCGCGAAGTTTGTGACGGTGCCGCGCGAGGCGAGAACGGGAGATGGGGTCGAAATAGACTTTCTGGTCTTGCAAGAAGGAGTGCCGATCGAGAATGGGACATCGAAAGGGCATCACCTTATTCTTGGGAAAGGGACATTTATTCCGGGCTTCGAAGAAGCCATTCTCGGCATGCAGGCGGGTGAAGAAAAGCAATTCAATCTTTCCTTCCCTCTCGAGTATCACGCGAAGCATCTGGCTGGGAAGCCAGCTCGCTTTGAAGTGAAACTAAAAGCAGTTGAGGAGCGCACCATTCCCGAAATCGATGATGCCTTTGCAGCTTCTCTCGGCGCATTCGAGACGGCAGAAGCGCTCCGAGCGAGTGTGCGAGGAGGACTCGAGAAGGAAAAGAAAGAGGCACAGAAAGAATCTTGGCGCGGAGAGATGATTGAGGCGATCGTTTCTGTAACGCACGCGGAGCTTCCCGCTGTCCTTGTTTCCGAAGAGCGAGGAAAAATGCTTGCAGAATTTGAGCTTCAACTTTCCGAGATCAACACGACACTCGAAGAATTTTTGGAGAAGTCAAAGAAAACGCGAGAGGAACTTGAGGCACAGTGGACAGGGCAGGCAAAAAAGCGCGTCTTGTCGGCACTTGCCCTTGAGAAAATTGCTAAAGATCGCGACATCGAACCGACTCATGAAGAGGTGGAAGCGGAAATGAACCGCGCGCTTCGTTACTATCGAACGGTGCGGCAAGCAGAAAAAGATATCGATCTTGGTCGGCTTCATGCGTATTCGGCTGGCCGACTTCGGAACGAAAAAGTATTCGAGTATCTTGAGGGAATTCGCTAACAAGGAAGCGCGTATTGAGTATATCACTGCCTTCTCTTGTTTCTCGGCTTCTTGATTTTTAGACGCTCACTTCTTTTTTGAGTGTTCCAATGGATTTTTGACCCTTCTATGTTTTCACCGACTCCTCTCGTTATCGAGAAAACGCATTTGGGCGAGCGCGCCTATGATATTTATTCGCGCCTTCTCAAGGAGCGCATCATTTTTTTAAGCGGGCCGATTGATAATGAACTCGCGAACGCTGTTATTGCACAGCTCCTTTTCCTCGATTCGCAGAGCTCCAACGAAGATATCAAAATGTACATCAATTCGCCCGGTGGAGCGGTCACGGCGGCACTCGCGATCTACGACACGATGCAGCATGTCCGCTCCGACGTCCAGACGATTTGTGTGGGAATGGCGGCCTCAGCGGCGGCGATCATCCTTGCGGCGGGTGCGAAAAAAGCGTCTGATACTTCCGAACAAGCGAAGTCATGATCCATCAGGTCTTGGGTGGTGCCGAGGGTCAAGCGACGGATATCGATATTCATGCCCGTCATATTCTTGCAACTCGAGAGCGTCTCAACCGAATCCTTTCGAAGCATACCGGCCAAAAAATTTCGAAAATCGCACTTGATACCGAACGTGATCGCTTTATGACTGCTGAGGAAGCTGTTTCGTATGGTATTGTCGACACCATCCTCGAACGAAAAAGGAGTCTTGGTTGACATTTTCAAAAAATTCACGTACGATTTTCTTGTTCGTACTGTTCTTTAAATGACTCTTTTCCTCGGTAGAAGGAGGTTGTATGTCGCGTGATCGTAAAAGAATACTTGTCGCTCCAGAGGGATCGGATATCTTTATTTCTCAAAAAGAGATTCGACTCCCGGCTTTCAAGTCATTTCAAAGCCTTCCCGCTTATTGTGCAAGGAAAAGGGCAGGTGAACCGGGAAGTTTATGGAGACAAAATTTCATGGACGAGCTTGGAGATGCCCTCGCTTCGCGAAACATCATGCCCTTTAATCAATTCCGGAGTGTAAAAGGACCTTTTAGATTTGGGGTAAAGGTATGGCTGTGTCTCAACGGAATCCAAATTCCGGTTCTGATCGAATATGATGGCGGTCACCCGATATGTCCTCACCAGTGGGCACTCCCGGGAGGGCTGATAGAGACCGCGTCCGATGCTCAGAGTATTCCAAAACATGCGCTCCAAGAACTCGCTGAGGAGCTTCTTCCGGTGTATGAGAAAAATGGGGTTTCATATGTTGGCTCATGGCGTTTTGGAGATCGGGTTTTCCGCGCTCCATGGCTCAATAATTTTTGTCGAAACATGGGCTTTCGGGCAGGGACGCGAGAGTTTGTCCTTGAAAGCGTACTATCACCAGAAAGTTGGTGCGTTTCATTCGGAAGAACTGATAGAAACGGGGGTGACGGCACTTTTATGGCGCAAGTGATGACCGAACCGAGTACCGGTTCCATTGAATTTGTCTTTTCTCTAAAGGCCGAACTTCCTTCAGAAGTACGCCTCTTTTGGAGAGAAGTTGATCACCTAAATCACCCCTCCAAAGAAATATCCTAGATCCAAGGAGCATCGAGCTATATGTTATAGACCTCCTTCCATTCAGTAGGAGATGATATAGATATAGAAGATAAACCTTGAAAAAGGCCGCGAGTTTTTTGGAACTCGCGGCTTTCGTCTTTTTGAGATTCTATTTCTATCGGTTGAACACCTCAAGGAGACTTTGACTGTGCATTTCTCGGGGGCGTTCGAGTCCCATGAGTTCGAGAATAGTGGGGGCGACATCGGAGAGGAGGCCTTCGACTTGAGTTTCCTCGCGCACCATTTCTTCGGCGGTTTTCTCGCGGTGATTGTCTGCGGTGACGAACCAGAGTGGAACCGGATTCTTCGAATGTTCTGTGTCAGTTTCTCCTGTTTTGAGATTGCGGATTTCTTCCACATTGCCGTGATCGGCGGTAATAAGGAGCGCGCCGCCCGCTGTGAGAACGGCCGGAATGAGAAGGGAGAGACACTTGTCGGTCGATTGCACTGCCTCGATCGAGGCTGACTCGTTGCCAGTATGCCCTACCATATCGGGACTCGCATAATTGAGCAAAATGAAATCATATTTTCCGGATCGTATCGCTTCGATAGTTTTTTCTGTTGTCACTGCGGAACTCATTTCGGGAATTTCATCGAAGTGGGCGACGGAGGGAGAAGGAATGAGCAGTCGGTCTTCTCCTGGCCACGCGTTTTCCTTTCCGCCGTTAAAGAAGTAGGTGACGTGCGCATATTTCTCGGTCTCTGCGATGCGGAGTTGTGTTTTCCCATTTCGGCTCAAGATTTCCCCGAGGGCATTGGTAACGTTTTCGGGAGCGAAGGCAACATGGACGGGAAGATTTCGCTCATACTCCGTCATCGTTACAAAGTCAATGTCGAGCTTCTTGGGACGAGGGAAACCATCAAATTCGGGAAGCGCGAATGCTTTCGTGATTTCTCGGGCGCGATCTTCGCGATAGTTAAAAAAGACAACAGCATCGCCGTCTCGGACAATTCCCACGGGAACCCCGTCTTTTGAAAGCATGACCGGCTCGATGTATTCATCGGTGACGCCTTTTCGATAGGACTCTTCGACAAAAGTGAGGAGATCGGTCGTAGAAGGGGTACCTTCGGTCAGGACTCGGTATGCTTTCTCGACACGATCCCAATTATTGTTTCGATCCATGCCCCAGTTGCGACCGCCAATGCTTGCTAGAGTGCCTACACTAAGCATATTTGCTCATGCAACGATTTCTTTGAGTGTATGAATGCCGGATGTCGGGGGTGAATCTCTTCCGTCGGTGAAAGCATGAATGAAGACATTTTTGAGACCATTTTGTGCTGCCATTTGAAGGAGCATATAGAGATGATCCTTGTTGGAGTGGACCGATCCTTCGCCTACGAGTCCCAGAATATGGAGTGCCCCGCCCGTTTCTTTGACGCGATTCATAGCTCCCATGAAGGCTTCGTTTTTGTAGAAGGATCCGTCTTGGATCGAGAGGGAAATGCGGGGGAGATTTTGATAAATGACTCGTCCCGCGCCGAGGGTCATGTGACCCACTTCGCTGTTTCCTGGCGTGTTCCAAGGAAGTCCGACGGCGATGCCGGACGCCTGGAGAGCGGTAAGCGGGTAATATTTATTGAGCTTCTCGATAGTGGGAAGTGTCGCTTCGCGAATAGGGTTTCCTTGCATCCCAGCGCTGATTCCCCAGCCATCGAGGACGACGAGTACGATAGGTCGGTACATACAATATTTGAGAAGAAATTTTGTCAGGGTGAAAACATTTTTGAAGAAGTGCCGCACTTCTTCTTTGAAACACTTTCGCTTTGTTTTCCGGAATCATTCCCTTGCTTTCTTTACCGAAGAAAAAACGGCAGGCATGTCCGTTTGGTCACTGCACGCTCTCAAAAAAAGAAAGAAGCACGAACATTTCTCGGAATTTCTTCTATCGTACCACGCTTTGATTTGCTTTGACAAAACGGTCGGCGCATTTTATGATGAGTCGTACAGTCTAAATTCATATTACCCCGTTTTCAACCGCGAGAGGAAAAGCGAATTCGTTTTTGGTCTATGACACTGTTTGATTTCATTTCTTTCTTTTCCGAAGCGATTCCCAGAAAGTTTTCCGGGACGCTCCTTTCCTATTCTCATCTTACGGTGTAAGGGCTTTTTCCTTACCCTTTTCTCTTTCTGTGGTTGTGAGCGGGTACATTTCTTATGTACTCCGATCTCACGTGGCTTATAACAGCGATGCTCGCTCTGTCGGCGGGCTCAGTTTTGGGATATTTTGCCCGACAAAGTATCGCGAAACGTCAACTTTCGACGGCCGAGGGAAAGGCGGAGCGAGTGACCTCGGACGCCACCAAACGTGCCGAAGACATTGTCCTTGAGGCGAAAAAGAAATCCGTTCAGATTCTCGAGGAAGCGAAACGCTCCGAAAAGGAGCGTGAAGATCAGATCGCGCGTCAGGAGCGAAGAATCGAACACCGGGAGGAAGCGCTCGACAAAAAAACGAGTGAACTTGATCAAACACGCGATTCGCTCGAGAAAAAGGCGGAAGAAATTCTCGCTATTCGAAAAGAAGCGGAGAAGGCGCGTGAAGAAGAACTCTTGCGCCTCCAAAATATCGCCGGGCTCGACAAAGAAGAGGCAAAAAATATTTTGTTTGAACTTACCGAAGAAGAAAATCGCGACGCGCTCCTCGAGCGCATGAAAAAACTTCAAAAAGAAGGTGAAGAAGAAATGGAGCGCAAAGCCATGTCCATCATGGCGCAGGTGATTCAGCGCTACTCTCGTTCTCACGTTTCGGAATTTACGACGACCACGGTGCCGCTTCCGTCGGACGAGGTGAAGGGAAAGATTATCGGTAAAGAAGGGCGAAACATTCGCACCCTCGAGCGGTTAACGGGTGTCGAACTTATCGTCGACGATACGCCTGAAACCGTGCTTATTTCCGGATTTGATCCGGTGCGGCGCGAAACAGCGAAGATTGCCCTTGAGAAACTCATTACGGATGGCAGAATTCATCCCGCGCGAATTGAGGAAGTGGTGGAAGAGGCGAAGAAGGCAGTCGACGAGAAGATTCGTGAAGCGGGCGAGGCGGCGGCGTATGACGCAGGTGTCACCGGGCTTCATCCGAAACTGCTCTATATTTTGGGTCGCCTCCGATTTCGCTACAGCTACAAGCAGAACGTGCTCACGCATTCGCTCGAAGTTTCTGCGATCGCGGGGGCGCTTGCGGCGGAGCTTGGAGGAAATGTCGCTGTCGCAAAGAAAGCTGGCCTCCTCCATGATATCGGGAAAGCGGTCGACCATGAAATCGAAGGGACGCATGTGAAAATTGGAATTCGTATTCTGGAAAAATTCGGTATTGGGCAGGATGTTATCGCCGCAATGCAGTGCCATCATGACGAATTTCCGCATTCAACGCTCGAGTCTTATATCGTGACAGCGGCAGATGCGATTTCGGCAGCTCGTCCCGGAGCACGAAAAGAAACTGCGGAAAAATACATCAAGCGTCTTGAAGAACTGGAAGCGCTGATCAATTCTTTTGAAGCAGTAGAGCGATCGTACGCGCTTTCCGCAGGGCGCGAAGTGCGCATTTTTGTCAGTCCTGAAAAAACCGACGACTTGGGAGCGATGAAGTTGGCGAAAGATATTTCCAAACGAATTCAGGATGAACTCAAGTATCCCGGAGAAATAAAAGTGATTGTGTTCCGAGAGACTCGGGCTGTCGAATATGCTCGTTAATTTTCTTGCATTTGCTTTCTTTACGGGAAGAAGTTAGAATGAGCTCGCATAAAAAACACCCCTTGCGAATTTTCTTCGAAGGGAAATCTAGAAAGGCAGGTGGAGACTATGGCAAAGAATATTAACAAGGATATGCTGATTCACGCGATTGTGGAAAAGACCGACCTGTCGAAGCGAGACGTGGCAGCGGTGATTGAGTCGTTTGTTGATGTGGTGACCTCAGAACTTCGTTCGGGAAATAAAATAACCGTGACCGGTTTTGGTACCTTCCGCGTTTCGAAACGAGCCGCGCGCCAGGGTATCAACCCGCAGACCAAAGCAAAGATCAACATTCCAGCAATGACTGTTCCCAAATTTACGGCTGGCAAGACTCTGAAGGACGCCGTGAAATAAAGAAAATAAAAGATAGAAACAAAATCTCCCGAAGAGGGAGATTTTGTTTAGGAAAATATACCACAGAGGCGTTTTTCTCTCATGCTATTCGAGTAATATTGATCCACCGAGAACGAACAGTGCTTTCGAATTAAAATCTTTCTTCCATATTCTTCGCTCGATTGCGTGGAAGTGCGAAGCCCTGCCTCTTGGCGTGAATGACAAAAAGAGAAAGAGGCGAGAAGATACCGAGAACATACGGGAGTTTTTCTCTTGCCAATAGTGAGTGAGTCCGTTTTTTCTGTAGCGGTTAGACAGAGATTCTTTTGCTGTGGTACAAAGGAAGTGTCTCTTCGGAGAGTCGTATAGTGGTAGTACGCGTGCTTTGGGAGCATGTAGTCCGGGTTCGATTCCCGGCTCTCCGACCAAAATGAAACTTCTGGAAAATCTATGCAAACATTTTTCACCCGTGTTCTCGAAAATCGCGAAGTGGCGCGCGGGACGCAAGCGCTTACGCTGGAAAAGCCTTCGGGATTTTCTTTTGTTGCCGGGCAATATAGTGTCCTCAGCACTGTCGAATTGATGGCGCCTGATCCAAAGGGTCCGCACCGATGTATGTCGATCGCCTCGGCGTCCTTTGAAGAGCATCTTCTTTTGCAATGCGCCTTTCAGAGAGTGGGTACAAGCAAACGATAGCGAAACTTCTGCCGGGAGACCGTATCGAAGTCGGCGCTCCTTTGGGGCACACCACTCTCATTCCGGAAGACCCGCGTCCTGTTGTTTTTTTGATTGGTGGAATTGGGATTACACCCGCACGAAGTATCCTTTTTCAGGCAAATCATGATCGTGATGATCGAGAGTTTTTTTTGTTTTATTCGAACTATGATCGGGAAGACGCTGCGTTTTGGGAAGAGCTCGAGCATTTTCCTTTCCTTCGCTACCGATTTATTCCGACACTTACCGACAGTAAGCTGGGGATGGAGTCATGGGGTGGTGAGCGAGGATTTATTTCTCGAGCTCTCCTCGAGAAATATTTGCCCGACATTCGAACTCCACTATACTACCTCGTTGGAACGCTTGGCTTTACTACGGCAATGACGTCAATCCTTATGGAAGCGGGGGTTCAGAAAACAGCAATACGACAGGATCCTTTTATTGGGTTCTAACGGATTTTTCTTTTCTTTTGGATTTCCTTGACAATAAATTTTGCGAAAATAAGATCCATTCGATCCCATTTCACTGTGTGATATTCTGGAAGGGCTTCTTTGTTACGACGTTAAAGAAGTGCCGCGACGTTTTTTTGAGACAAGACCTGAATTTTTCTTCTCACTGTTTCGGAAAAAGTTACGACACTTTTTGATGAAGAATGGCTCATATTCCTTCATGACAAGCGTGTTTGAAAAAAGAAAAACTTCCCCTTCATCTTTTTGAAAGGAAGGGGAAAGGGAGTTTCACGCTTCTCCTTTCTTCCAGCAAGAGAAAAGAGAAGTATCTTTTGATCAGTGTTTTTCTGTCGAGTAATTCAAAAAGTCCCACCATTTTCTTTGGTATAAAAATGTTTCCCTCTTGTAAGTCGATAGCGAAGACTCTTCCTGGTCTGAATTTCAGTTCTTTTATTTTCCCTCTATCTTTCCTCTCTTTTTCCATCGGAAGGCAGGCTCGCTCTCCTGTGATTTTTGTATTCCCGCTCGGAACATCCTCGTGACTATTTTTTGAAAGAGAATCCGTTCGAGAAAGGGGGCTATCACACCCCGAGCCTTGTTCGAAGGAAACGATTCTTCGATATCATTTCGTTTTCTGGTATACTGAAAAAAAGTTTTCTGGGAAAATCTTTCGTCATTGAATTTTTTGAAAAAGTCTCGGGAGAACGAATTTGAAGAAGTCAGTCTATTTTCTCCTTTCTTTTTTCCGATCGAACACTCTTCGCTCAGAGAAAATCGAAATACAAAAGAAAACCTATGTTAAATTTTTCCTCGCTTCGATCCGCCCCCTCTCTTCCTTCGCGTCCCACAAACTTTTTCGTTCCGTGCCTTGTCTTTCTTTTCGCTGTTTTCGGTGGACTCATGTGGTACATTCATTTTACAGGACAATCTCTTTCCGCGTGGACTCTTCCTCTCACTCCTCGCGAAAAATCGCCTGTGGATACTTTCGCTTCTCCCGCAGAGCAAATCCGCTCGCTCTCCAAAGAATCCCGCTCTTTCCTCGGAACAATTGAACAAGTAGTGACCTTGAAGACAACCGGGACGCGCATTCTTTCTGTCCGTTCCTCAGTACTTGATGAAGAGAAGTTGGATCAGGTGAATTTTGACTCGGACTCCGTCAACCTTCCACAAAAAGAACATGTTTTCCGCGTCGCGGTTTCTTCGGATGCGACGCTTCGAGGAAAAGGAGCGACCCTTGAGGCTCTTCGATCTGGCGATATGGTTTCTGTGACGACCAAAGAAACGCTTTCAGATGCCGAAGAGTTGACCGCGGAAAGTGTGGAGAAAATTATGGAAGGACCTCTTCTTGAAGTGTCTCCAAACAATACTCAGCCAGAGGGGAGTGAATAAGAAATTGGGAGAGCTCTTGAGGAGGATTCCACTGTTTGGTACGGAGACGATTGGAAAATTCTTTGGACAAAGAGGAGAGCTTTGACGCTATGTTTGCCGCGCAATTTTTCCCGTATTTCACCGTAAACGGAAGTGGTCATTGAGAGACAGCGCTCGTCTCTCAAGGAATCTGAAAGAGAGGATGCATGAAATCCCTCCTTCGTTTGGAATAAAGGAAAGAGATGTTCGGACTGAGTTTGTTCTTCTTGTTTTTATGAATCAGTGTCGATTGTTTCGTGGGTGGTTCTGGAGAGGAGTTCTTCTCGCCACATTTTTTGGCACCTCGTTTTCGTGTGCGTTTGCGGCG
Source organism: Candidatus Moraniibacteriota bacterium (assembly GCA_016699975.1). Lineage (GTDB taxonomy): Bacteria > Patescibacteriota > Minisyncoccia > Moranbacterales > UBA1568. The sequence continues at coordinate 202,170 of CP064994.1, forward strand.
AATGAGCAAACGGTTCGGGTTATTGGCGGGCCCGTCTCTCTTTCCGAGTTGTGGGGAGGAGCGCTCAATACTGGTTCGTTAGCCGAGTGGGGACAAGGAATCGCTCTCCACCGAATGGAAACCGATCGTGAAAACCTCACGCTTCTTTCGGGGGGAACGCTTTCGTTTTCCTTTGCTCCCGATAAGCCGACAGCATTTCTTCGGGGAGGTATTTTTTCTGGGACGACGGTTGTCGGCTCGTGGGCGGAAAGTTTGGAAAGGCGAGATGTCTGCGATGCCACGCCGGCAAATTTTTCTGCGGGCGAGAAAGAATATTCGTTTGCACTCTGTGGGAAGAAACCATCTGTTTCATTGCAATCGAGCGATGAAAATATTGTCAGTTGCTCCGGCATGTCGTGCGTGGCACATCAGACGGGCTCTGTTCGGATCACCGCTACTATTGCGCCTACACAGACGGTGCTGTGGGCGAAGCAGAATACCGAAACCAACTGGCAAAGAGCGGGAACAGTAACACTCTCCGAAGGTGTATTGTCGTGGCCAGTGAGTGTGGCATCTCCGCCCACGCTTTCTTTCTCCATGAAGGAAACAAATCCGCTCCCGTTTGGATCGTCGGCGACACTTGTATGGTCAGCGGAGAATGCGGTTCGCTGTGAAGCATCGGGCGCGTGGCAGGGCACCCGAGAGCTTCAGAGTGGGGGATTCTCGACGGGTCCGATATTCGCTCGGCGCGATTACGGACTCCGATGTTGGGGGTCGGGAGATGATACAGTTGAGAAAACAGTGAGCGTTTTGGTTGGTTCGCCAACGCGGGGCCCAGTTGTCACGCTGACCGCGGGTTCCACGCTTATTCCTTATGGCAGCGATACTATTTTGTCTTGGTCGTCCGAAAATGCCGACGTGTGTCAGGCAACGGGCGCCTGGGTAAATCCTGGTCCTGGAACACGGGCTCCAACCGGCTCTCAGAGTACCGGCAATCTTCGAAGTGATAAAACCTATATTATTGAGTGTTACGGTTCGGGTGGTTCGCAGGCGAAACAGATAACGGTGCATGTCATTCCTCCGTCGTCCAAGCCGTCCATACAAACATTTTCGGCGAGCCCGGTGTCCGTCGTGTACAACAAGTCGACGACGCTTTCGTGGACGACGCAGAGCGCTGCTTCTTGTCGGGCGTATGCCGATCCAGTTCGGAGCGATTGGGATGGCACACGGAATATTGAGGGAAAAGAGACCATCTCTGGGCTCCTTGGTACGACGCGATTTTTTCTGGAGTGTACCGGAGCTGGTGGAAAAGTGGTAAAAAGTGTCGATGTGAAAGTAGAGCCTCAGGATTTACCGCCTCCAACACTTTCCTTTTCGGCCGATGAGTCGGCGCTTCCCTATGGCGGAAGCACAGTGCTTCGTTGGGAGTCTCGCTTTGCGGATACATGTCGTGCGAGTCTCGACTGGTCTGGAGAGAAAGAGAGAAATGGTTCATTCTCTCAAAATATCGGCCCGCTTTCTACTTCAAAACGATACCAACTCTTCTGTGAGAATGCAGCGGGATCGGTCACGGCGCTTGTTCAAGTATTCGTGGGCGATCCGACGGGTCAGGTTCGAGTATCGCTTTCCGCGGATCAGAATAAGGTGAGTTTGGGAGGGAGAACTACCGTTCGGTGGACGACGGAGAATGCTTCGACATGCATCTTAAACAAATACCAAAGCGGTACTTCTCAAATTGTTTCGAGAGAATTGGTGGGAAGCGCGAGTACAGGAACGCTCACTTCGTCGATATACTATACGCTCACGTGTTCCAATAAGCTCGGTATCGCTTCGGCTTCTGAACCGGTTGTAATCAATCTTTCTCCTGGAGGAACATTTTCGGCGCGCCCGCTCATTTCTTTCCAGCGAGACGCAGGATATATTTCTTATAATACGCCGACCACATTGCGGTGGAAGGCGGAGTATGCAGATTTTTGTGAAGCGTCTTCCAATGCCGATACCCCTCTTGAAAACTGGAACGGCCGAAAGGATATTTCAGGAGTGTCTTCGACTGGAAATCTCATTGGCACGACCCGATTTACCCTCACATGCCATGGTTCCGGGGGGACAAGCAGTGCTTCGGTGACGGCGACGGTTGGAGATCCGTCGCAGACAGGACCCTCTCTCAAATTTTGGGCGGATTCATTTACAGTAAATCCGGGCGAGTCGACGACGCTTCGCTGGGAATCGACCGATGCGACGCGCTGCAGCGCTTCTGCTGGATGGTCGGGCTCCAAAGGAACAAATTCTGGTCAAGTTTACGCGGAAAAAACTCGAAATCTTACAGAAACAACTACCTTTCTTCTTTCCTGTTCGAGCCCAGGCGGAGGTGTTTCTCTGTCAGTCACTATTTTTGTCGGCTCTTCGGTTGTCGCGCCGAGTCTTAGTTTGTGGGCTGATGCGGCTGTTGTTAATCCCGGTGAGTCGACGATTCTCCGGTGGAGTTCCTCGTCCGCAACTTCTTGCCGCGCCTTTTCAGATCCAGAATCTCCTCTATGGAGCGGGGAAATGAGCTTTGCAGGCGCGCGAAGAACAGGGCCCCTTACGGGAGATCCTGCCGCGGTTCCTCCGCGCCTTACTCAGACCTATCGATTGGTCTGCGAGGGGCCCGGTGGAGAGGTGTCTACCCAAACAACTATTGGTATCGGTGTTGCTTCTGGAATCGGGCCCGAAATTACCAATTTCTCGGCCGATGCGTTTGTGATTCCTTTTGATACCGCTCCTACCCTTAGGCTCTCGAGCAACAATGCGGATGCCTGTTGTCTTACAACTGACACTCCGGATGCGTGTTGGGACAGTACGAGAACACAGTGGATGGAATTGCCGAGTACGAACGGAACCTTTTCGGGACCGCAGGGAATTCTTCCTCTTCGAAATGAAGCGAAGTATCAAGTTGTGTGCCGGAATGCCTCGCTCCCGGGGATACGAGCCGTCTCACCGCCCATCTCAATTGATGTCGGGAAACTCCTCCTGTGTCCCGCGACTCCTCCTGCGAATCGCGTGAGTGTGGGAGACACGATTCAGCTCAGTGCTCATTACACAACAGATCCCTCTGCTACTTGTTTGTCGGGAGATCGGGGAGTCGATGTTACGAGCGGAGCGACATGGGAAGTGATGTCCGGAAATGAACGGCTTTCTCTCGAAGCACAAAAAGGTCTTTTTCGCGGCGTTCGCGTGGGAATCGCTCGGGTAAGGGTGAGCTATCTTCCAACTGTTGCCGTAGAAACATTCCGATCAGAAGCGGATATATTGGTTTTCGAGTCGCGCGAATGCTATCGCTGTGATTCGGAGACATCTCGCTGTGGTGCGTTTTGGAATCCGAGTACCGATACTCCGCCCACCTGCCCCACTGAACCGGACGTTTTTAGTTCGCTCTCACTGTGCCGTGTTTCTTGCTTTAAGGATCGCTGGGAGGAAGTTGCGCCTTGAGTTGCACTCATTTTCACTGTGTTTACTCCGTATCGCGTGCGTATTTGAGAGGCTTTACAAAAAGGTGTAAGGAATTCTATACTGGAGCTTCAGGCGAGAGTAGTACAATGGTAGTACACTAGCCTTCCAAGCTAGGTACGCGGGTTCGATTCCCGTCTCTCGCTCACGATTTTAGACACGTGCGATCGGCTTTTTCTCCTCATTCATTTGTGAAAAACAGGATCATTGATCCTGTTTTTTGCTTTCAACAGAGAACTTTCTGAAGTTGGACTCATGGTATTTCTCTATCAATCAAAGAGAGATATTAAAATTATTATCGAAGAGCTGAGATAGTATTCCAGCGCGCGCTTCTCCCCATTTCCTTTTAAAAAGTAAAAAGAGGAAAAAATTTTTTCTCACTTTTCGAGAGAATCCGCAGAGCAATTTTTTCCTTTCGAAAGAGGAGTTCGACGAAAGAAGACTTTTTGCTATAGTAGGGACATGAGTATTTCACCAAATCTTATTCACGACAAACAAAAGTCGCGTGCTCGCGAAATAGACTTGGTTACCAAAGAGGTGGACGGGTGGTGGGGACGCAGATTCGTTTCTATACGGCGCATGCGGGTAAACACCTGGAAGGGGGCGCTTCTTCTTTCTTTTGTGGGAGGGGTAATTGCTGGATGTGTCTGGATTGTTTCTCTCGGAGGAGAGCCAGAGTCCTATGCAAAAGTGGAGCGGGTGGAACCCGAAAAAACACTTCAAGAAGTGATGCGTCTTCGTGGCTGTATTGCTGACGGTCTTCTTTCAGGATATGGGGGAGACACTCAGTCTTCGATCGATCTCATTAATCGTTCAGAATGTGTGTATTTGCATCGTGCGCTTGAATCGTGGCTCAATCCTCCGGACTTTGAACTCGCTCGTCGCATACAGGGGCACATCACGCGTCCTGTTGTATACGGAATGTTTCTTTCCGAAGCACTCAATACCGAAGCGGAATACTACTCTTCTACCGAGAACCGTGTTCTTCGGTTTTCCGATATGTGTGAGCCCGGCAGTCAAGGATTTTGGGGCGAACGTACTTGCAAGGCTTCCCTCAATACGCAGGAATATAAGGCGTATGTGAATGATATTACGCGAAAGGCAATGGACATGGGTATTCAGAGTTTTCTCTTCGGGCAAATTTCTTTTCAAGATCCCAAAGGGACGCAGGCCCGAGAGGTGTTGGAAGAGATGCGTCTCTATGCCGCTCAAAAAGATCAAGAGATAGCGATTGGCGCCCAGACAAATACCATCACCGATAAAGATTACCTTGGTTTGTTCGACTACATAGAAGGAGGCGTCGGCGTTTCGGCGGAAGGAGAAGTAGAAGAAAAGCCCTGTGCTTCACGATACGAAAAGGCAGGATGCTGTTGGGCGCTTCTCTGGCACCGAAAATATGCGACGCGCGCCAACATGGTTCTTCTCCATTTGGATTGGAGCGGAATAGAAGGGGATGATATGGCGGTCTTTGCTCGAATGGATGCGGAGACTCGCGCTCGGACGCTTACTCTCCTTCAAAAGAAATTCAATACCGAACAGGGAAAGACGGGATTTCTTTTTCCTTTTCTCGCGACGCTCTACGAGAAGAACGATGGCTGTTACGGCGCAAAAAAAAGTTTTTACTCGCCCGACAATCGGTACTCATGTAAAGACGAAGACGTCATGAATTCACTCCTTCGTCTGACATCTCTTCCAGAAAATTTCGCAAAGAAAGCCGCGTCTTTTTCTCCGGCACCTCTTCCTCTGCCTCAAAAAGAGGCGGGTTCGATCGCTGAGTCGGGAAAGCGAGAGGAAAAAAACAATGCCGAGTTTGACGGACAAGACGTTCCTGATACCATGATCGCTGGAAAATCGTACACGGTTTCCGTTTCGATGAAGAATACCGGAACAACTGAATGGTCAGATAAAGAAGGGTATCGCCTGGGATCACAAAATCCGCAGGACAATACGACGTGGGGCGGACGAGTTTTTCTGGATCCCAACAAAACAACGGAGCCCAAGGAGACGCGGACCTTCACTTTTTCGGTGACTGCTCCCGAGAAACCGGGGCGTTACGAGTTTGAGTGGCGTATGCTCCGCGAAGGAGAGGCCTGGTTTGGAGAGTCTTCTCGAAACAAAACAATTACGGTCGAAGAGCGTCAAGAAGAGCCAATACCTTCGATGACGCACTCTCTTCCATCGCCGCCTCCATCAAGCTCATGATTTTCCCTCTTTCCTTATCGAAATGTTGAGAGAAGCGTGATTTTTTCGAAAATTTCATCATTGGTATTGTTGCGCAAAAAAATCTCCCGGGAAGTGGGAGATTTTTTTTCGAAGGGACAATAGCTCTTAGATAAGTCCCGCTTGTCCGAAAAAGGTGAGGACGACGAGGGGCATGAGTGCCAAGAGAAATGCGAAGGAAAGTTCTTCATGCGATACCCTCGGCATTTCTTTTTGAGGGGAACATTCGCATCCTCCTTCATGTGTACACTGCGTACCCTTCTCTTCCTCACGCGAGACCATAGTGTGGTCCATAGGCGTTTCTTACTCAATTATACTGCTTTTTTTATTTGGGAGAACAAAAAAACGGACGCAGCCTTTGGGCCTCACCCGTTCTTGATCTCCTCACTTCCTTACAAAAACAGTATACAGGATACGGGGTCGAATGTCAACCTTGCCAAAAGTGAAAGGTGATGATACACTTTTGTGTTCTCGGTTTTTCGTTCGAATAACTATGCGCATTTCTTTTCGGGGGTATTTCCCGACTTTTTTTTGGTATATTCGCGAGGGGCTCTACTGGGGTTTTCTCGTTTTTCTTGGAAGTGTTCTGGGACTTGTCGGCATTTATTTTGCCGAGTCGACGGATGTGACAGAACTTCTCAATCGGAAACTTTCCGAGACCTCCGTTCTCTATGATCGAACCGGGACCGTCGTTTTGTATGAACTCCACGGTGAAGAGAATCGGACGATCGTACGCCACGAAGACATTCCCGATGTCATGCGACATGCCATTATCGCGGCCGAAGATAAAAGTTTCTACGATCACATGGGTATTGATCCTCCCTCGATTCTTCGTGCGGCGTGGAAAAATTTCCAGAGCGATCGCATTGAGCAGGGTGCCTCGACCATCACGCAGCAGCTCGCAAGGATCGCGTTCCTTTCTCGAGAGAAAACGTTTATTCGGAAGATTCGCGAAGGAATTCTTGCTCTCAAAATTGAGCGGACCTTTTCCAAAGATGAAATTCTCGATCTCTATTTAAATACGGTGCCCTTTGGGTCGAACGCCTATGGCATTGAGCGCGCATCCCGATCTTTTTTTGGAAAATCGGCACAGGAGTTGACGCTCGACGAAGCAGCGCTTCTCGCAGCCCTTCCTCGGGCGACCGCGCATTATTCACCCTATGGTAATAATCGGTCGGCGCTCCGCGCCAGGCAGCGCGCGATTCTCATTCATGTAGAAGAGTATGGACTGGCAACGCCGTTCGAGGTTCGAAGAGCGCTCAATGTTAACACGTTTGCAAAACTTCGCGAACCCGAATCGCCGATACGCGCTCCGCATTTTGTGTTTGCTGTGATTGATGAGCTCGAAAAGCAATACGGACGAGCGTTTTTGGAGACGCGCGGACTTTCCATTCGAACGACGCTTGACCTCGATCTTCAAAAAGATGCCGAAGAAGCGGTGAGGGCAGGAGTCGCGAGGAATGCTGCCTTCAATGCCGAAAACGCTGCACTTATCGCGACCGATGTGCACACGGGCGATGTACTCGCTCTGGTGGGAAGTCGCGATTATTTTGATACTCGGATTGACGGACAAGTGAATGTGACACTTCGGCCTCGACAACCGGGATCATCATTTAAGCCGTTTGCATACGCGCGGGCGTTCGAAGAAGGCTATGAGCCAGAGACAATGCTTTTTGACGTGCCCACAAACTTCGGTCCCGATGGATCCGGCAAGGACTACATTCCAAAAAATTATGACGGTCGGTACCGCGGCATGCTCCCGATGAAAGAAGCGCTGCCGCAGTCCCTCAATATTCCTGCGGTTCAAACGCTTTCGGTGGTCGGAGTGCCCGATGTAATTGAATTGGCAAGTCGTCTCGGTATTTCGACGCTGCGTGACGGTCGACCCTATGGCCTCGCACTCGTTTTGGGCGGTGCGGAAGTGCTGCCGGCCGATATGGCGGAAGCATTCGGATCGTTCGCTTCTGAGGGAATACGCAGAGAGCGTCGCATGATTCTTTCGATTCACAGTCTGGACGGAACTATTCGCGAGGACTCTCCGGTACGAGAATACCGCGTATTGAATTCCGAAGTGGCAAGAAAGATCAATACCATTCTTTCGGACAACGCTCTTCGTGCGCGCATTTTTGGATACAATAGCCCGCTGAATTTTCCGAAAGGAACGGTGGCGGCAAAAACCGGAACAACCCAAAATTTTCATGACGCCTGGACGGTTGGGTACACGAAAGATATTGCTGTTGCGGTGTGGACGGGAAACAACGATAATCGTCCCATGAAAGCCGGTGCCGACGGAGTGTTTGTTGCGGCTCCTTTGTGGCGAGATTTTATGAACCGCGCTCTCCTTCATTTTCCCCCTTCTTCTTTTGCCCCGTATACAGTTGTAAAAACTGACCCATTTTCACTTGCCTCGCGATTTGGGAGAGGCACTTCTTTTGATACTTCCTTTTCGGACGATGGACTTATGCCGTGGGAGTATCCGGAAAAAGATCAAAGAAAAAGAAACGCTGAAACATGCGCAAAGAAACTTATCCGAAAGGAGTTTGAAACCATGGAGGAAACCAGGAAGACTCTTTCCAAAAAAACACGAAGAAGAAAAGATATCGCTTTCGACCACATCCCTTATTTTCTTTTCCTTCATCGCCTGCTATTATCTTCGTATGGATTTTCTCTCTCTCGCACTCATCATACTGGGACTTTTCCTATTCGAAACGGTTTCGAGTATTGATAACGCGATTATAAATGCTCAGGTCCTCGGGACTATGGGCGAAAAAGCGCGCCGATGGTTCTTGACTTGGGGGCTTTTCTTTGCAGTATTTGTGGTGCGTGGGCTTTTGCCTTGGCTCATCGTTTGGCTGTCAGTTCCTGGGCTCGGTCCTGTGGAAGCCTTTACTTCAACGCTCTCAAGCGATCCCGCAGTCGTCGAGGCTGTAGAAAAAGCGGCGCCAATCCTCTTGATGGGAGGAGGTATTTTTTGGTTTTCCTCTTTTTTCACTGGCTTTTTCTCGAGGAAAAAAATTCGGACTTATGGGCGAGCGCTTCTTTCTTTCGCAAGGCGTGTGGTTTTATGCTGTTGTTTCGATACTGCTTGCGACGGTTGTATGGTTTTCGATTGATATCAATCCTCTGGCCGCCTTTGGCGCGGTTGTTGGATCGACTGCTTTTTTTATTACGCACGGCTTTAAGCAGCAGGCGGAAGAGAGTGAGCGCCGACTTCTCGATTCGAAACGGCCTCTTTCCGATATTAGTAAGCTCCTCTATCTGGAAGCGATCGATACCACGTTTTCGATAGATGGAGTGCTTGGCGCATTTGCATTTACTTTTTCTGTGCCGCTTATCTTGCTGGGAAATAGCCTGGGAGCGCTCGCGGTTCGGCAATTCACTATCGGAAATATCGAACGCATTAAGCGTTACGCATATCTCAAAAACGGAGCGATGTATTCGGTTCTTTCTCTCGGAACCATCATGCTTCTCGAGGCTTTTGGAGTGCATGTGCCCCCGTTTGTTGCGCCGCTCATTACGTTTATCGTCGTTGGATATTTTTTCTGGAAATCACGGAAGGAATTTTCTCTGGAAAAAGCACAATAGAAAAGAAAAATATTCAGACACTTCTGTTCTTTTTTCTTTCAAAACTTTCAAAAACAGTGAGGTAACAGTGAGGTGAGACATGTGTGAGTATTCGAATTCGAAGTTGAAAATGTTAGGGAGAAAAGTTTGGTGTCTTCTTCTTACGGGGCACCGAAAGGAATGGAGTTGTCCCACAGTGGTATGGGCAACCTTTTGTTCAAGAGAACAAGCAGGAGAACAAATCTTTGCTTGTTTATGGAAGTGCCCTTTTTGTGAGGGGAGTGGAGCTCGATATATTTCGATCCCTTTCAAAAGAGGAGAGACAGTTTGTTTTTTTTGAGAGCGTTAAAAAATAATTCCCCTCGAACGAATTGTGTTCGAGGGGATTTCTTTTATCGTATTTTCTGATTTCTTCTGCAGTAGTGTCTCCAGCAACTCAGACATCTTACGTGTTTCCCATTTTCTTGCTCACTTCCCCAAGCTCCTAATCCATCCTTTTCCAAGATATGCTCCATGAGCGCAGTAGCGAGCCGATCGGGGTCTCTTTTTTGTCCATTGGAGAACGATGAATCTATCATTTTTCTTGCGAGCAAGCATTGGAACCTCTCCGAAATATGAAGAACAAATCCAGCAAATCTCGTTAACATTTCTCTCTCCTTTTTCCTCGTTGTCTCAAGAATAGTCTTGAGACTTTATTTTTGCAAAAAGGAAGAAGTCATGCAAGGGGAGGATCTTTCGAGAATTGAGCTTCGTGATATCTCCTGAACGATCATTTTCTCTCATCCCGCTCTTTTCGTATTCGCGATATGAATGATTCGAGAGAGAGGGTCGGGAGCTTTCCCTCGTCTCTCCTTTCGACGGATAGGGTTTTTTCAGCTTCCTCTTTTTTGCCGACCACGATCGTATAGGGAACTTTTTCGAGTTTTGTTTCGCGTATGCGTTTTCCCAAGCTCTCGTTCGTCTTTATTGAAACGCGGAAGTTTTCGTGTCGAAGTGCCTCGGCAATCGATGTCGCATAGGATATTTCCCCTTCACCGACTGGGAGAACAGTCACTTGGACCGGTGAAAGCCAGAGGGGGAAAGCGCCCGCATAGTGCTCGATCAGGGTTGCCATGCATCGCTCAATCGAACCCATAATGGCGCAGTGAATCATAACGATCGGCTCCTTTTCTCCGCGCTCATTGATGCAAGAGAGGCCGAAGCGGGCGGGTTGGTTGAAGTCGAGCTGAATCGTTGCAACCTGCAGCGTGCGTCCAAGAGAATCTTTGGCAATGAAATCGATTTTTGGTCCGTACATTGCTGCTTCGCCAAGACCATCGAGAAACGGGATATGGCGCGCATCGAGAATTTTTCGAATGGCATTTTCGGATTTTTCCCACACCTCTTTCGTGCCGAGGTATTTTTCGAAGGTCTCGGGGTTGTGACGAGAGAAGCGGACTGAGAGATCGAATCCAAAGGTTGAGTAAAATTCACTAATAATGTCCCATATGGAAAACACTTCTGTTTCGATCTGCGATTCGCGGCAAAAGACGTGCGCGTCATCTTGGGTGATCGCGAGGACGCGTGAAAGACCTGAGAGTTCGCCGGACTGCTCGTCGCGGTAGACCATGGTTGTTTCGGCATACCGAACTGGCATATCGCGATAGCTTTTTAAAGAAGCCGCGAAAATTTGCGCGTGGTGCGGGCAATTCATCGGCTTCAGGGCATACTCGTGTTTTTCGCGTGTGCTGACGCGAAACAATTCTTCGGAAAATTTGCTCCAGTGACCGGAAGTTTCGTACAGATCGCATTTGGTTATGTGTGGGATGGCGACGCGCTCGTAGTTCTTTGCCGCTCTCAGCTCTCGAACGTAGTTGTCGAGAAGATCTCGTATGATCGTTCCTTTGGGTGTAAAAAGCGGAAGCCCAGGCCCCACCAAATCCGAAAACACGAAGAGGCCAAGTTCCGCACCGAGCTTTCGATGATCGCGTTTTTTCGCTTCTTCTCTTTGCCACTCGTACTTTTCGAGCTCGGCTTTTGTTCGGAAGGCAACTCCAGTGATGCGGGTGAGTTGTGGTTTCGATTCATCGTTTTTCCAATAGGCTCCCGCGAGTCGGACGAGTTTGAAGGCATTGGGATCTATCTCTCGGGTGTTGGAAACATGTGGCCCTTCGCAGAGATCTGAGAAGGAGCCTGTAGTATAAATCGATATTGGCTCTTTGCGAGCCGTGATTTCTTGGATGAGTTCAAGTTTGTATGGCTGGTTCCTGAATCGTTTGCGTGCGTCCTCCGGAGTGATTTCCGTTCGCACGAAATCAATTTCCTTCTGAAGAAGTGCGCGCATTACTTGTTCGAGTTCGGACAGATCATTTTCGGAACAGGTTGTTCCCGGAGAAAATTCGATGTCATAGAAAAAACCGTTTTCGGTGGCGGGGCCTGTTCCGAGTTTCGCGCGAGGATCTTTGTGGAGAACGGCGCTTGCGAGAATATGCGCGAGCGAGTGACGAATGGATTCGAGAGGGGCGTCCATAGAAATATTTCTGAGGGTTATCGCCTGTATAGTTCCATATTTCGAATCGAAAGAAAAGACCCATCTCTTCGAAAGAAGAAAAAGAGATGGGTCTTTCCTTCCGTGCTTGTTCGAAGGAAAATGCGCCTGTTAGGACTGGGGCACTTCTGTATCTCGTATTTCGAGAACCAGGTCTTTCCTGAGGTCGGCATGAGTTGTGAATTCGCCTCTCGACGTTTTGAGGTGAATGGTGACTGGGATAATACCGATTCCTGATTGCTTTTGCACGAGGAGACGATAATTTTCTTCGGTAATAGTGGAGGGAAGTTCGTACGAAGGTACGATTCAATTCCGCGTCGTCTTGACTCCCGACACCCCCGGTTTTTTGGCGGCTGTTTTCAATGAAGGTCGATCCCTTCGGTGTGAAAACGCGTGTATACGTATGGTAGTCGCTTGTTCGCCAGTCGCCTCCCGGGGCTGTATGCTGATAGGTGTAGACCATCGTTGCTTTGGGGCGCGTCCCCGTCGTAAAGTCGACCGTGTAGTCGAGCTCACGCCGAACAAAGTAATCACTCTTTAATGCGCCCATGTTGGCATCAACAACGAAAATCGAATCGTCTGACCACATTTTGGCGACGCTCCCGTCCCAGTGGACGCTCTCGACGAGTGACTGGAGTTTCGGTTCATGAAAAAAGATCATAATATTTTTATCACGCAGCTCGTTTTGTGCGAGTTCCGCGACTTTTTGGATCGAGTTGAGAGTCGTAAGGCGCGTCAGCATTTCCGTAGCGAGCTTTTTCATAATATTTTTTCGACCCTCCTTGACGGTTCCGGGAACGTCGTCCCCGAGATAAGCTTTTTCTACTGTTTCTTCAAGCTTGAGAGCTCCTCCATTCGATGAATAGGTGCCAGGGTAGCCGGGAATGGTAATAGGACCCGTGAGTTCGAGCAGGTGATCGAATACGGTTGCATTGACAGCAACCACGCCGTCGAATTTTTCGCGACCGCCCCCTAATCGGTAGAAGTACTCCGCCTTCGCGGCGTTCGTCGGAAAGTCCGGAGAGAAGTTCGAGTCACGGAGCATCCACCGCTTAATCTGCATGTAACGCGTCAAGGGCCATGGCGGTGTTACGCGAATATTTGCGTTTTTTATGCGCTGATTAAGGAGGTTCGCATCTTCCACCATGTGCGAAATAACTTCTCCATTTTTGATCTTTACCACCGAATACTGGCCCAAGAATCCGCCGCCCGGACGAAGTTCGTAGTTGTTTTGCAAGAGAAGAAGAAATGTTCGTGTTCGATTGTCTTTTGCGGAAAGTTCTTGCACCAATGCATTCACGACTTCAATTTCTTTTTTTGTATCGGGCTCGATCGGAAGAAGTTTGGAAACTTTTTCGATCGCGGCGAGCGTGCTGGTTGCCACTTCCGTTTTGTGATTTTTTCCATATGAGAAAAGAAAAAATCCCCCGCCGAGGACAAGAATGAGGAGGGCTCCCACGAGGGCATGTTTTCGATTGCCAAAGAAAAAAGAAGGGAATGCCTTCATAAGAGAATACGAGAATGACGTGAAACGAATTTTCTCTTTGCTATGGTAGCACGGCGCCTCTTTTTGGGGAATGCTGCGGCTTCTTGGGTGAATTCAAACCCCGAAGCCCCTTTTCTGGTATACTCCGGCGTTAACTTCCAAAAACGCTATGAATATGCCAAAAGGAACGTCCATAACCTTCTTTGAACGAGAGCGAATCAAAGCTTTCTCCGCATGAAGAAAAAGAAAACATGGATCGCGGAGAAACTTGGAAAGATTCTCCGTCATCAAGCGAGAGATACGAAGAAATTCGAGTCCGCACCTTCCCTATGTTGCCATCCGAGCTGAAGCGTATGCGGAAAGACGAAAGAAAAATACCAACAAAAGAAAACTGGAAAATGGCAAAACGAGAAACTGAAAAAGTTTGTCGAAAGCGAACTCCTAAGGGACATTCACCGGAGCAGATAGCCGGCCGGTTGAAAACATCTCCTCCGAAAAATCTTTCCTCGTGTACGGATACCTCGATAAGTTACGAATCCATCTATGATTACATTTACCGCGGAGAAGGAAGGGTCGGCGGATGGTACAACATCTGCGACGAAAACAGAAGCGGAGACGACCAAAGTTCTCTCGAAAACCGCGAAAAGAGACGATTCCGGATAGAATACCCATTCACGAAAGACCCGCGGTCATTACCAAGCGTACACCTTGGAGACTGGGAAACCGATTCCGTGATATTCTCAAAACAGAAGTCAGTACTCTCGGTACAGTACGAGCGAAAAATGAAGCTATGCCGATTAAAGAAAGTTCCAAACAAAACAGCGGTCGAAAGCGAACGAGCGATACAGGGACATTTCTCTCGGCTTCCGCAGCAATTGAGGAGAAGATTCGAGAGATAATGGAACGGAGAATGTTTTGCACGGAGAAACGAAACAAAACTTTCTCTTCCTTCCTACTTCTGCGATACCTACAAAAGTTGGCAGAAAGGAGGTGTGGAAAACTTGAATGGATTGTTACGAGAGTATTTTCCGAAGAAATGCCCGTTTGATAAAATTTCCCAAAAAGAAGTTCGGTCAGTTCAGGACAAACTCAACAATCGACCGAGGAAAGCGCTTAACTATTTGACGCCGAATGAAGTTTTTGCCAGGGTACTGGAAAAGGGGCATTAAATTCTTGAACTCACCTTGAAGGATCGAAAAGGGAATGATAGAGTGAGGCAAGAAAAGCCCGAGAAGCGAGTGTAGTATAATGGTAGTACATAACCTTCCCAAGGTTGGGGCACGGGTCCGATTCCCGTCACTCGCTCACATTTTTACGTCAATACATTATGAAGGAGGTGTTCTTGGCGGTGCTGGTGTTTGTGGCGCTCGGGAGCGGCACCCTTCTTTTTCTTGAGTATCGTCGCGAAGCCGAAAAAACTTCCGATGTGCGACCCTCGATTTCTGAAGGAACGCTTTCCTCGATACCTGGCTCCTCGGAATCTGTTCCTCGTTTGGCAGAAGAAGAAGGTGATTCAGCTTCTGATGAAGAGGGGGATTCTCCTCCTCCACCTCCTCCCGGAAAGCTCGAGGATGCGGAAACACTCCCTGTTCTTGTGTTGAATGGCGGAGCTGCCGGAGGAAGCGCGGGAAAGATGGTGTCGTATCTCAAAACGAACGGATATGTGAAGGCTCAGGCCGGAAATATAGATGGCTCTCACCGTGGTACGGTGGTGTACTTTTCTTCGGAGAGGGAAAGCGAAGCAAAAGCGCTTCAACTCATTCTGCTCAAGCAGTATTCGGGCGTTACTGCTAAACCAGCCGCCGAATCTTCTCTTCCCGAAATTCGGTCCGCGTCGCTCTCTGTGGTCATGGGCTCGCAATAGTACTCCCGAAAAGAATGAGAAAACCGTATCGGAATTTACGATATGCACGAAAAGCGAAAGTCACCTCTTTCGTTTTTTTGTTCCTTCATTCATTACGGCATCTCTCTCTTCCTGTGAAAGGAGAGAGCTCCATTTTTTCGAAAATCTTTTCGCTTGTTTGACACGGATCTCTTGCTCTTGCATGAAAGGCTATTGATTTTTTATGATCTTCATTGGAAGATTTTCATAATTGATTCAGCATTATCTTGACTGAACCCTCTTTTGATCGAACTAGTTGTCTTTTGGAGAGAAAAGGGGTATGGTAAAGCCATGAATACTGAGGTAGAGGACATAAAAGCACGGCTTTCGGTACGGGAAGTGATTACCGGATATATTCCGCTTACGAAAATGGGCGCGAGTTGGAAGGGACTGTGCCCGTTTCATCATGAAAAGACTCCTTCCTTTGTCGTGAACGAAGAACGGGCCGGTTGGCATTGCTTCGGCTGCAATAAAGGAGGCGATGTCTTCACTTTCGTGATGGAAATGGACGGACTCTCTTTTCCTGAGGCGCTCGAGCTTCTTGCTGCGCGCGCCGGCGTCGTTTTGGAACGTCGTGCCCCTCCTTTTCACGGCGAGTCTCGAGGCGCATCTTCCGAGGCCTCATCCTCCGAAGCGGTTTCGAAGTTACGACTGGTTGCTCTTCTTGACCTCTCGAGTAAGTTTTTCGAGAAACAGCTTTTTGATGGGGCGGGAAAAAAAGAAGCGCTCCCCTATTTATTGGATCGGGGTCTTTCGGAAGCGTCGATTCGACTTTTTCGGATTGGTTTTGCGCTTCCGGGGTGGCGGACACTCTCCGATTTTTTGGTATCGAAGCATTTTTCGCTCGCGGACATGGAGCAAGCGGGCATGGTGGTGAGAAAATCCCGGGAAGATTTTTCGGGGAATGAATCTCGATCCCAAGAAGGGTGGTATGATCGTTTTCGAGCGCGCATTACTTTTCCGATCTTCGATGCAAGTGGACGTATACTTGGTTTTTCCGCACGGGTTCTTCCTGGTGCCGACGATGCACAGGCGAAGTATGTGAACACGCCCGAAACGGTGTTGTATCACAAATCTCGTGCGCTCTACGGATTTTTCCAGGCGAAACGAGCCATTCGCGAAGCGGGTCACGCGATTCTCGTCGAGGGAAATACGGATGTGATCGCGATGTATCAGGCGGGATTTCGAAATACGGTGGCGGTCTCGGGTACCGCGCTCACCGAGGAGCACCTTCGCTTCCTTCGGCGCTCGACCGATACGCTTAAACTTTTTTTTGATATGGATAGCGCCGGGCAAATTGCTGCGCGAAAGAGTGCGGAGATGGCGCTTCTTCTTGGATTTTCGGTGTCGATCGTTGCTCTTTCTTCTGGAAAAGACGCTGCGGAAATTGCACGAACGGATCCTCGGTCGCTCGAGGCGGCGCTTCTTGGGGCGCTTCCCGCGCCGGAATATTTTTTGCATCGCACGCTCCTTGAACACTCGACTCGAACGGCGGAAGGAAAGCGACGAGCCGCCGAAAGTATGGCAGGTATAGTGCGCGCTCTTACTCACGCTATCGAACGCGCCCACTGGGTCAAACATGTTGCTGAACGAATCGGGATATCAGAAGCGTCATTCGACTCCGTCGTGCGATCGGTACGCTCAGATCTTTCTTTTGCTCAATCTCCGGAACCAATGAATTCTCTCGAACGTGAGGAGCGATTCGAAGAGCCGTCACGAAAGATTCTTCTTGATATCACAAGCGTCCTTCTCGCTGCTCCTCATCTCCTCCCTTTTTCGGTTGAAGACTTCGAAGACCGGGCACTACGGGCAGTGTCCGAGCTGCCACTCCTCTCTTTCCTTTCTGGAATTTCTGCGGCAGAATTTTCTTTTCGAACGATTCCGGAAGACATGAAATCCGAAGCCGCGCGGTATGCGTTTTTCGGAGAAAAACTTCTAGGAGTTTCTGTCTCCGAGGGCGAGGCATCCGCCGCTCCCGAAAAAGCGCGCTCACTTCTTGCGGAATTGGTGGCGCGCTTTCGAAGTGAACTCCGCAAAGAGGAAATGAGGGCTCTCGAACGCGCGATGCGCATCGCTCGGGAAGCGGGGAATTTTTCCGAGGAACGCGAACTCGCCGAGCGCCTCATGGCAGTGGGAAGAGAAGGGTAATATTTCCTTTCCCCGGCTTTAAACGGCGTCATTTTTTGACGAGGGGGGGTCTCTCGTGTACCATGGACCCATATTCTCGAAGAGAAAAGTTCACTTCTTCTTTCTTCTCTTTTTATGAGACGCTCCCGAACCGCTCCCCGCGCTTCAAAGGGAAAGAAACCGCGGAAGCCCGCTCGCTCCACTTCTTCCACCAAGAAAAAAAAGATGCCAAAAAAAGCTTTTTCTCTTCACCGTTCTTCCGAAAAGAAACGAACAACTCCTTCCGGAAAAGGTCGCAGCGCTCACGCCAAAAAAGCGATACGAAAACCATCCCGATCGGCAGCGAAAACGAAACGCCCTTCGAAATCTTCGTCACGCCCTCCTTCTCGAGAGAAGCAGTCCCGAGACACTCACAAGAAGCTCCCTGCTCCCGAGTCTCCCCTCGAGGTGAAGCCCGAAGAGAAAGAGATACGAAGGGTGAATGCGTTCGAAGAACTTCTCTTTCGTGGTCGACAGCGAGGCTTTGTTACGGAAGACGAAATTATTCATATTTTGCCGGACATCGAGCATGATCTCGAGAATCTTGAAAATCTCTATGAGAAATTTGAGACGAGCGGCGTGAAAGTGGTCGACTCGAGCGATATGCTGAAGCTTGAGACCGACAAGATTGGAGAGGAATTTTCTGGAAAGAAAAAGAACGCCAAGAAGAAAGAAAAGGAAACATCAATTCTTGGTGGTCCTGAAAAAACCGAGGAAGAAGCGGGTGATTCCGCTGACCTGGTGCAAATGTATCTGCGGGAAATTGGGCGCGTCCCTCTTATTTCGGGACAAGAGGAAGTACGACTGGCAAAGCAGATCGAAGCAGGAGATGCCTCTTCCAAGCAGCGCCTTACCGAAGCGAACCTGAGACTTGTGGTCTCGATCGCCAAAAAATATGTGGGACGGTCTCACAATCTTTCGCTGCTCGATTTGGTGCAGGAAGGAAATATCGGACTCTTTCGCGCCGTTGAAAAATTTGATTTTCGGAAGGGATTCAAGTTCTCGACTTACGCAACGTGGTGGATTCGCCAGGCAATTACGCGCGCACTTGCCGATCAATCGCGCACGATTCGCATTCCTGTTCACATGGTCGAAACGATTAATAAATATAGCCAAGTGACACGTCGTCTCGTTCAAGAGCTTGGCAGAGAGCCGCTTCCCGAGGAAATTGCCGTTGAGATGGGAGTCGAAGTTGAAAAGATTCGTCACATCCAAAAGATTTCCCAAGAAACAGTTTCTCTTGAGACGAGTGTGGGTTCCGATGACGACGAAAGCGTGCTTGGCGATTTTATTGAGGATACGGAGACGGTCATGCCGCATCAGGCGGCTGCGCGAAAATTGCTTTCCTCGCATATTGCAGAAGTGCTGGATGAGCTTTCGCCACGTGAGCAAAAGATTCTGAAGATCCGCTTCGGTCTCGAAGACGGAGTGGTTCATACGCTCGAAGAGGTGGGGCAGGAATTTGGCGTGACTCGCGAGCGTATTCGCCAGATCGAAGCGAAGGCGCTCGAGAAAATTCGCGAGCACGATATCGTAAAGAAACTGAAAGATTATTGAAAGAGGCACTTAGGAGTGTCGAGGGAATCCGCTTTGCCTATGCCGCACATCCACACCAAACCGGGACAGATTGATTTCATCGCGGAAGTTTTTTGTGTCTACCAGGATAGGGTTTTGTTTCGTTTTCATGAGAAAGCGCGCCTCTGGATCGCGCCTGGCGGACACATTGAGCTCCATGAAACGCCGGAAGAAGCAGCTATCCGCGAAGTAAAAGAAGAAACTGGTTTGGACGTCACTCTGTTTTCTGGAAAGAAAGAAACAAGCGAGCACGAACCTGTTGGGACGAACTTGCTTGGAGATTGCCGAGAGCTTCTGGTGCCTGCTTTTCTGAATGTTCACGCAATAAATGCTGAGCATCGGCATATAAGCCTGGTCTACTTTGGCACGGTCATAACCGACCACATCATTCAACCCGAGAATCATGAGAAGGCAGAGTGTCGCTGGCTCACTCGAGAACAAGTTCAGAGTGACACTGCCATTACGCCTCTCATGAAAAAGTACGCTCTCGTTGCACTTGAGACCTTGTCTCATTGAGAGAGTGCCTAGTTCCTTTGTAATGTGCCCTTTAAAGGGCGAGGAGAAGAGAAATGTGTCTTGCGGTCCCAGTCTTGATCGTAGAGCTTCTGGAAAACGAAGAAGCAATAGTTGACATGGGAGGTGTTCGGAAAAAGATTTCTACCGCACTTCTGGATGGAGTAGCGGTGGGAGAGTACGTAATCGTCCATGTCGGCTACGCACTCAGCCGAATTGATCCCGAAGAAGCTAAAAAAACGCTTCGGCTCATGCAGAAAGGAGCAGTGAACGACTCTCTTTCCGAGTTCGAATCAGCGGCGTGAACGTCCCGCCTTCCCGAATATCGCGATATTCGGGAAGGCTTTTTGATAAAAGTTGCGGAATCCTTTCGAACCTTGTTGCCTTTCCAATTGTCCAAGTGTTTTCCGAAGAGAGGAATCACGGAAGAGTCAGAGGGAGCTTTCCTAGATTTCTTCCCACCTGGTTGAGAGTCCCGTTTCTCTTTTTGGATGTTTGGTTCGATGCTTGGTTCTTTCGCTTGCCAATGTGAATCTTCTTTCCTATACTGGCCATGCATCTTTTGCAACGTGAGAAAATGTATTCCGGCGTAGCTCAGCGGTAGAGCGAGGGACTGTTAATCCCCAGGTCGCAGGTTCGAATCCTGCCGCCGGAGCATCATAGGACTCTGAGCATATTCTGCCCAAAGTTTTGTTTTATCAGAGCCAAAACCGAGAGGTTCTAGGTGAAACCGTCTTTTTATTTTATATAAGCCACTAATAATAAAAAAATGGAAAATGCGACAACAGATGTTAGCCAAAATGTTTCAAGTCAAAGCGTAGCAATCCCAGAAAAAAAGCACGATATGGCTTGGGTAATTTCTCAAATTATTCTTAGGGAGTTCATAGTTGGATTTCCGATAATTATGGTGTTGATGATAATTGCAGGAATTATAGTTGTTAGCAGTGGCGTAAACATTGAAGCACTATTGCAAAGAGCACAAGCAGAACCAGAATTTGCAAAACAATTAGCTATGCTAAATCAGCTTGTTAGTGCAGTATTATTTCCAATTTCCTATATCGGAACACGCTGGGGATGTAAATATGTGACAAAAGCACTTATATTGAGGAAAAGGATTTTGGAAAAATAGGATATTGGATCGGACTTATTCCAATTGCTTTTGGATTGATAAGTGGAAGTGTTATGTTAGGGGCAGCTTTCTTTGGTATTTTTGTTACACCAAAATTAGTAAAGAAGTGGCTTGCAAAGTTTAGTGCTGAAAATAATTCATTAGACCTGTTGCCTTTTAAGCAACACTGTTAAAATTGAGTTATCCTAAAAACAAACATAAAACCATGATAAACATCCAGCGAGTATTGAAGAATCCAAGGGCAATGTCAGCATTAACAGGTGCAACAGCAACGGAATTCAAGCAGCTTCTTCCTGATTTTATCAAAACGTGGGAAAGTTCAAAACGTTATCAACACAGACGAGATGCTGGAGTCAGAAAAATCGGAGCAGGCAGAAAGGGTTTTCTAAAATCCATGGAAACAAAACTGTTCTACGTCCTTTTTTACTACAAATGTTATCCAACCTATGACCTTCTCAGTATCATTTATGATTGCAATCGCTCCAATGCTTGCAGACGACAATTTGAGTTAGGAAATCTTTTGGAAAAAACCTTGGGCAGAAAGCGAGTTCTTCCAGAAAGGAAAATGAGAAAACTCGAAGAGTTTTTCAAAGCTTTTCCGGAGGCGCGAGAAGTCTTCATTGATGGCACGGAACGTCCCATTCAGCGTTCAAAAGACAAGGAAAAACAGGAAGAAAACTACTCCGGCAAGAAAAAGAAACATACCCGAAAAAACATTGTTATTACTGACAAGAAAAAACGAATTGGTTTTTTGAGTAAGACTGAAGGAGGAAAAAATCATGATTTTCCGATGCTCAAAAGATACGCTTCTCCTGACAATATGCCAACCAAAATCAAGAAACATTTGGATTTGGGATTCAAGGGGTTTCAAAATCAGTTTCCTGGTCACAAAGTATCAATGCCCAAGAGAAAACCAAGGACAAAAGAACTCACTGAATTTTCCAAAGAACAAAACAAGAAAAAATCTGCAATCAGAGTCTTGGTTGAAAATGCTCTTGCCGGTGTTAAAAGACTCAGAATTGTTACGGATGTATTTCGCAACAAGAAAAAGAATTTCGACGATCAAGCAATGTTCATTTCCTGCGGACTCTGGAATTACCATTTATCAGTAAAATGGTAATTCCAGAATCTTCATGGAGATTCTTGTTAATTTAAGTTGCTATTAAGCAACAGGTCTATTAGATAAAATCCCACTTAGGGATTTTATTGTGTCCAAAAATTTACTAAAATATAAATATGTGGAATAAAGTAACAAAATTTATACCAGAAAATTTTAGAATTGTTGCCACATTGGTTACATTTTCAATTATAACCTTCATAAATGAGGGGTCTGGGGGTAGTTTTTCAATGAATAAGTTTACAGATAGTGGATTTGCGGGTTTTTCTTTGGAAAATGCTCTCAAAGGAACATTGATGACATACCTCTATCTTTTTGAAGGGTTATCTATTCTTGGAGTGCTTATTGTTATTATGTGGCGCGTGATCGCTGGATATTGGATTTGGAATATGAAGGATCACACAAAAATGTCAGAAAACAAAGCGAAGAAGAGTTTACAGAAAACAATACTAAGGCATTCAATTACATTATAAAACTCGCATTGATTGCGGGGTTGGTAACTGGCGTATTTGTAATTATAATCGGATTTGCACTCAAGTTCTATATTCATTATAAAACTGGCAGTTGGTGGTTAGAATAAATTATTGAAATGCAAAAGTGTTCAAAAAAAGTTCTAAATCTGCCCTGAATTTGAGCGATTTCAGTTCTGAATATAGCAAATTGGCGGAGCCAAACTCGGATTAGGAGCAGCGAAATCTGCTTCTTTTCCTTTTACAGGGTCTTGAGCTGCATGTTCGAGTGTACCTATTTTTTTCAATTTCAATGAACATGAAAGCGAGACCGTCTTTGATGATGGAGAACGGTTCTTTCGCGTTTGTCCACTAGGCGGAGCAGCCAAAACAAGGCTTGAGCGGGCCTTGTTTTTGTATATCCTCTGTTGGAGGGTGAGTTCAAGAATTTAATGCCCCTTTTCCAGTACCCTGGCAAAAACTTCATTCGGCGTCAAATAGTTAAGCGCTTTCCTCGGTCGATTGTTGAGTTTGTCCTGAACTGACCGAACTTCTTTTTGGGAAATTTTATCAAACGGGCATTTCTTCGGAAAATACTCTCGTAACAATCCATTCAAGTTTTCCACACCTCCTTTCTGCCAACTTTTGTAGGTATCGCAGAAGTAGGAAGGAAGAGAAAGTTTTGTTTCGTTTCTCCGTGCAAAACATTCTCCGTTCCATTATCTCTCGTAATACTTCTCCTCAATTGCTGCGGAAGCCGAGAGAAATGTCCCTGTATCGCTCGTTCGCTTTCGACCGCTGTTTTGTTTGGAACTTTCTTTAATCGGCATAGCTTCATTTTTCGCTCGTACTGTACCGAGAGTACTGACTTCTGTTTTGAGAATATCACGGAATCGGTTTCCCAGTCTCCAAAGTGTGTACGCTTGGTAATGACCGCGGGTCTTTCGTGAATGGGTATTCTATCCGGAATCGTCTCTTTTCGCGGTTTTCGAGAGAACTTTGGTCGTCTCCGCTTCTGTTTTCGTCGCAGATGTTTGTACCATCCGCCGACCCTTCCTTCTCCGCGGTAAATGTAATCATAGATGGATTCGTAACTTATCGAGGTATCCGTACACGAGGAAAGATTTTTCGGAGGAGATGTTTTCAACCGGCCGGCTATCTGCTCCGGTGAATGTCCCTTCAGGAGTTCGCTTTCGACAAACTTTTTCAGTTTCTCGTTTTGCCATTTTCCAGTTTTCTTTTGTTGGTATTTTTCTTTCGTCTTTCCGCATACGCTTCAGCTCGGATGGCAACATAGGGAAGGTGCGGACTCGAATTTCTTCGTATCTCTCGCTTGATGACGGAGTAATCTCTTCCAAGTTTCTCCGCGATCCATGTTTTCTTTTTCTTCATGCGGAGAAAGCTTTCGATTCGCTCTCGTTCAAAGAAGGTTATGGACGTTCCTTTTGGCATATTCATAGCGTTTTTGGAAGTTAACGCCGGAGTATACCAGAAAAGGGGCTTCGGGGTTTGAATTCACCGTGATTTATTTACCATCATTTAAAAAGCCTGTAACAATCAAGCCAGTAGCTCTAAATGAACTTGGAGAACAGCTAAGTATTTCTATTCCAGATGTGAGGGTGCCAAAGATTGAATTAGAAGAAAAAGAGCAAGAAAAGATTGTAAACGATACGATTAAGTTTGTGTTTGGTACCTCACCTAAAGATGCTCTATCTAAAAGTGAATTTGAGAAGAGGTGTTTGATTTTTGCAAGGCATATCGGAGAAAAATGGGAAGAGATACTGACAAGTTCTCATCATCCTATCGAGGAAAAACTTCCTGAAGTTATAGCAAAGATGGAAGCGGAGAGTTTTCGACTACTGGTTCTATCTGGAGTTTTAGCGATCTATGGTACCGAGGAGCAAATAAAAGTGTTTGTAGAAACTCTTTCAGAGGTTTTGAAGTTAGCAAAAGGTAAATCAGGGATTGTTGCAATTATTGCGGTTCCTGAGGTTATTGTTCTTTTGACGATATATATATTTACCTTGCTCGCATTAGCAACTCGAGACTTTAGTCGGTTAAAGGTATTTACCAATACCAGAGTCTATGGTTGGGTATACGATGGTGAGCCACCAAAAATCCTAGCCCTGAATCACGTTCACTACACCAGCGCATTAACCGGACATGCCGATAAAGTTGCGGACTTTGTTAGATCTAGACTTGAATCTATGAAGTGGTTAAAGTCTCTACACCCAAGACTGGAGAATATTCAAGATGTCCAAATACAAGCCAGTTTTCTTCTTAGTATGCTTATGCGCCACAATGATATTAGGACTTGGCCTGATTTTGGAAGATGGTACGCTCAAAGAATCACCTCTATCGTAGAAAGGATAAAATATGATGATCAATATGTTAAACAAATAGCCAGTCTTTTTGATGTTCAATCCAAGGATTTGAGGTTGAAATTTTCGGAGTATCTTACCGACTTTCGAAAGGCTGGGATGGCTCAGTATCACTGGGAATCCATCAGTCAGAAAGCACTCTTTACACCCGAGGAACTTACAAAGATGAAAGAGGAGAACTTAGGAGATTAAGACATAATTTATGTGGTCTTTGGATTTTACTTTTGGAAAAACGAGCTAAAATTGAAACAAAAAATCGGTTAGGTAGGCGTCTAAACTAGTCTAATTTCATGGACAACGCTTTCGTTTTTGGAGATGGAGGGGTAATTACTGGAGAAGATTGTTGGGCGAGTGAGAGGAAATAGTGAGGGATTTTAACCGCGAGGATTTTGGGGCGACCCTTGCATAATATCAAGCTCCATGTTATCGTCCGCTGTCTGGTTCCTTGACAATTCATGTTCAACAATTCACCTATCGGAGGTGCAAAGTGGCTACTGTAGAAAAGAGTATTCGTCCCATGATATTCAGTGCTCCGGCTATTGGGGAGCGTGAAACGGTTTTTCCCTTGGCTCGAGAGCTGGTTCGTATTCAAGTTCCGGAAGCACTGATCAAAGATATCCTCGAAGCCTGCGATGGTCAGAGAACTTTGGATATGGTGCTGGAATTGCTTGAATCTAAGTGGGATCGCGATACATTAGAGAGCTTCTTGCGGCACTTGCACGAGAAAGGGGTGCTGTATGATAGCTCAAACTTGAGCGGTTTCGTTTGGCCGTTCGTTTCAAATCCGAGTCACTTCTCAAAAGCGGTGACTGATCTTCAGGTAGCTGAGATGGTTGAGCGAGCGTGCTTGAGGCAACGGAATCTTCCATCAAATATGTTTTTCACGGTGAAGGAGTATTATCCTTTCCAACGATTGGTTTCCAATCGGAAATCGGAACGATCCTTTTCAGGGAAAGTGATTAGCATGGAGCGTGTTGTTCAAATGCTGTGGGCGGGATATGGAGTTATTGCCGAATCTCAATCAGGAGTGGGCTTTGACCGTCATACCGTTCCGTCGGCGGGAGCATTGTATCCGTGGCGTGGTGATTGTGAATGGGTCGTTTAGTGTAGGGGAAGAGAAATATGGCAACAGGTCGCTCCTCTATGTTCCGCTTGAAGCGGGGCATGTCGCGCAGAACATTCTTTTGGAAGCGACAGAGTGCGGTGTTGCGACGGTGGAGATTGGCGGATTTCTCGAAGAGCCGATGCGAGACGCATTACGATTGCCGACGGAATTCGTTCCGTTGACCACCGTGGTGTTTGGCGATTCTGCCGGTGGTGGGGATCATGGACATCACCTGCCATGCGGATTCGAAGTTTGGTGGGCATATCCAAAAGCAAATGGATACGTGTTGCCGTTCAATCTCGTGTTTGCTCGATTGGCAAAAGCTTCCGGTGGAAGCGAAGAGTGGTCATGCGGGCGTTCTTCCGATCCTTTCGTGGCGTATGAAAAAGCGACTGCGGAAGTGCGGGAGTGGGCGGCATGCAGTCTTCCGCATAACCTTGTGAAGTCGAATATCGGATCGCTTGCGAGTGCGGTAGCGCCGGACAGC
The DNA here is from genome assembly GCA_016699975.1 of Candidatus Moraniibacteriota bacterium. GTDB lineage: Bacteria > Patescibacteriota > Minisyncoccia > Moranbacterales > UBA1568. Next base: position 228,236 of record CP064994.1, read on the forward strand.
ATAGTGGCGTTTCATCCCGATCAGTACGCTTCGCCGAGTTTTCCGTTCTTTCCCTTGAACAAGAAGGGGTCTACGAATGGAAGGAAGCCACAGACGTGGTAACGTGTGAAATACATTTCATTCTGGCTGACTGTATCTACTTCCCCTACTATCCGGAGTATCCGCGCTGTGCAAGTGCGAATTCTTCCGGAGCGGCTGCGTATCCCACAAGGATTGGCGCAGTTCGGCGCGGGGTGTTGGAGTTGATCGAGCGAGATGCCTTCATGATCGTGTGGCTCAACCGTTTGGTGATGCCAACGATCGCTGGTGGTAGTTTTCCGGATGATGTTCGGTGTCGTATTCGCAACTTGGAAGAAGCGGGTTTTGAAGTGATCATCAAGGATGCGACACTTGATTTGGCTCCGGTTGTGTTGGTATTCGCGCAGAGCGAAGACTTGCATTACACAACGTGCTCCGCTTGCTGTTCTTTCAATGTTGACAGGGCGCTGAATCATGCTTTACTGGAGGTCGAAGCGGCGGTGTATTGTCGTTTGGCATTCGGCTCTTCAGAGCCGATGCTTCCCGAAGATGTGCGGATGACGCAGGATCACGGGAAGCTGTACGAGCAAGAAGCTTTTTTCCGACAAGCGGATTTTCTGAAAGAGTCTCGGCTCTTGAAAGACTTGAGTGAAGTCGGCGAGGGCGCTTGCTTTCACTGGGAAATGCTGTTGGTGCGTATCGCGGAACAAGGAAGGAACGTTCTGGTGGTCGATCTTGAAAATCCGCATGTGGACGGTATTCAGTCAAATCTGTTCATAGTGAAAACTTTTGTGACAGGATTGGTGCCGATAAGCTTCGGGTACAGAGAAGAGCCGTGCGGGATGCAAAGAATCTACGAAGTCCCTGTGACTTTTGGATTCCGTTCCGACCCGATTCGTTACGACGAACTCAACAGGTTCCCGCATCTTTACACATAGCTTGCGAAAGGGGGTGATGATCCATGCAAGCAGGAAAAGCCGCGAAGGGGCAATCCTTCGAATGGTGCGTCACGGTTGAACCGCGGCGTTCGGGTAGAGGGCACGAAGCACTCTCGAGCAAAGGGAGCAGCAGCTCCGGTTCGTGTCAGCGTTCCAACAGCTGTCGGGCAAGCGCGATTCAACGCTAATCGCAACGGTTCGGCAGACTAAAGCGCTTTAGTCTCAACAAGGGGTCTTGGTCATGATGATCACGACCCCCCTTTCATTTCCCAAATTCTGATTTTTCGTAAATTTTTTTTGGTGTGAGCTGGACGATATCGTTCCATGATGTGTCAGGATGTCGCTTTCGATACGCTTCAACCATTTGGTAGCCGATCGCATAGCCTGCCCAGAGAGGGTATTCTTTTCCTTCCAAGAAGACAGGATAGTACATCTTTGTATTGCGAAACCGCTTCTTGAATTTTTCATACCACACGAGTGCTTCTTTGAACGGGAGGGCTTGCGAGGGCATATGTGCCTTCACGCCGAAGAGAAAGGAAACAAAACTTTCCGCTACTCCCTCAAAGACGAGGTCGTCCAAAAGATTTTTTCTCTCGTAGTGGTTATCCATTACCGTGTGCATGAACTCGTGACAGATCGTTTCGGTGAGCGCTTCTTTCCATCGCTCAGTTTCCTGCGGTGAAACATACAAGAGCAGGGTATTTTTGTAAGGAGTATAGCCCGAGACGCCACCCATTTTGTCTTTGACGAAGGTGCTAAAGGTTGGGAAAAGAAATATATTGGTTGGTGAGGTGGAAACGTTTTTGTGACAAAGTTGGAGAGCTTCTTTTATGGTGCGTAGCAATTCTGATTCCGAAATACTGAACGCTTGATGTTGAGTATTGGCATTCTCGAAGTCGGGAATATTATACGTGAGATTATCGTGGAGGTGTTTCTTTTTGGTGAATCCGGCGTAACCGATTGCTTTTGAGTAGGGAACTTCTTTGACGAAATTTCCAATGAGAGTCTCGTTATCGAACGCGGGATCGTATTTTGTGAAAAGTTGAAGCGTTCCAATGTTACCCGATTTTCCCTTTTTCTGTATGTCAGTAATGGTGTGTGCTTGCATAGGGTTTTGGCAATAGATGGTTTATCCTTATAATTTCTTGAGGAAAGACTAGCACTTTTTCGGAGAAGTGTATATCGAAGAAGTCTTCTTCGGAACACATTTTTCTAGAAAGCAAAGATGAGAAGCTTACTTATTTGAGCCAAAGTTCCTTCCGGATACGGTATCGCTTGCTCCCATTCAAAGGTTCGGAAGCTGTCCCGCCAAGCGAGCACTAGTGAAGAACTGGAGTATGAAAGCTCCAGTTTTTCTTTATCTGAAGGGTTTTTCAGAGGTTCGAACCTTTGAGAAATAGAATTTACCTGGAATGAGAACCCTTGAAGCTTTAAAATCGGATTTGTGGCTTCTATCAAGAACTTTCTTTCTTTGATAAAGAGGTTCGAACCTAGGCCATTTATGATGAGTTTTTTGGTTTCCTCATTTCCTTCCTGAAATCTATCTTTAATATCTTCAGCAATACTTAAAGTTTTCTCTAATCGATCAATCCATGTTTCTGAGGCCTTCTCAGAATCAGCTAGTATCTTTTTGAGTCTATCCCTGTCTTGTAAGATGGCTTCTCGCTTAGGCGTAAAAACCGCTTCAGGGATCTCGTTACTTAGTCGGAGCTCCAGTAACCTATCCAGTTTATCTTCCACGCTCTTTAAGGCTCGTTTCTGGCTTTCTAGAAGTCTTTGCTGCTCTTCAATGCTTGATGCCTCTTTGCTCCTAAAATAGCGTACAGCCCACTCCTTAAAGCTTGCAGGGATGCTTATGGATTCAAGTAAACTGCCAATTTGGCTTTCTAGTTCCTTTTCCTCAATTACCTTTTTAGGGCAATCGGGATTCTTCTTCCCCGTACAGTGATAGTAAGTATAAAAGTGAACATTGCCATTCTTATTTCTCTTCACTTTATTTTCAGCCGTGATCATGGCGCCACAGCTACCGCATTGAATAGTTCCTCTATAGGTGAAATCGTATTTATCTGGCCGAGTAGTGCCTCTCTTTCCTAGTATCGTTTGAATCCTTAAGAACTCTGCTTTGGTGATTATGGGAACATGCTTCCCTGAATACCAGTTCCCGCTTCCTAGCGGATACTCAAACTCTCCGTAATAAAAAGGATTATTCAACATTGCATACCATGTACTATTAGCGATAGGACTTCCGTTTCGATTTCTCAATCCCCATTCTTTCGTGGCTAATTGATATGCCTTCATTGGTGTGTATTCACCAGAAGCTATCCCCTTAAACGCTTTCCTGATCACATCGAAACGTTCAGGGTCGGTAAGCACCTCCTTGTCTCCTTTGAGTTTCATCGGATTAGCGGCATACCCATAAGGGGCTACTCCAGGGAACCAGCCTCGCTCTGCCTTAGCCCGAAGTCCTCTTTTGGTATCTGTACTTAAGTCTCGGATGAACTGGTTAGCCATTCCCAGCTCCACATTCATAAGGAGTACATTGTCAGAAGGGTAGTAATCTCGGCCTTGGGTCTTTATGTTTGTGATAAAGCCCTCCTGCAACAAGTGGCTAATCATTCCGCCATCAAGGGCGTTACGAGTGAGACGGTTAATTTTCCAACAAAGAATACCATCGGCCTCTCTTTTTTGGATTTTGCTAATCATTTGATTGAAGACAGGTCTTCCAATCGCTTTTGCAGACATGGATTCAGTAAGTACCTCAATCACGTTTAGATCATACTGAGTAGCTATCTTTTGAAGCTCATGAACCTGAGATTCAATAGAGGCCATTTGCCTATCCTCGGATTCGCTCGACTTACGAGCGTAAAGAATGTATTTATTTGCTTTCTCATACATAAGCTAACCAATTATGTATTACAGATCCAGAATAATCTTTTCAGTCAAAAACTGCTATTTATTCAATCAGGCCTCTTTCTCTTCGGGATTTTAAGATCATCTCACCCAGCTTAGTAAAATCGAATGTATTAACTAGCTCCAGCTTCTTTTCCATTGGTTTAGGCTCAAAAATGCCTAATCTTTCCATAAAGCGGTCGTAATCATCATAGTCTCCCTCCTCAACCTTCTTTCTTCCAAGACGCATAGCCTCTAAAATTCCAAACCCATCTGCTTCTAAGACTGCATTATTCAAAAGTTGAAGTTTTTTGTAATTTTGAGAGCCAATTTTTGCGGCTGTTGCATAATCGTCTGTATCGTAAACAGCGAGGGCGCACCTTACTCGATTGCCAAAGTAGGCCTTATTCGATTTATCTAGAAAAAGGGATGTCCAAAGTTTAAATTTTTCAGATTGCGCCTGCATAAGTTTAATAGGGGAGATAGTTTTGGCTTGTTCCTTGATCTTTAAAAGTTCTCTCTTGGCCTCGTTCTGGTTCTTTACCCCGTCGATTTTTTTAGGATTAGACATATTAGTTAACTTCTCGGACTTTATAAGTTTCTCTAAGAAGATTTAAAAATTGCTCAGTATACCTGGCAGCCTCTACTTCTGATAGCTTCATTCCAAATTCCTTTAGGAATAAGGCCTGAATTTCTTCTATTTCTTTAGGTGTAAACATAGAACTGTAGGCACTTACCTACAGTCTAGAGTTCTTTCTTTTAAGTTCAGAGCACATTATGTGTACTACATATCTTGCCGTTTTTTGGCTTCACGAGAGACAATTCTTCTAATTTCTCCCATATAGAACTTCTCATTAAAATACTTTTTTACCAACTCTCGAATTTCAACTTCTGGTAAATGACGGTTTTCATAAATAAATCTGTTTCGCTCCTGTTTTTTTTAAGTCTTTTTTCTTTGTCTTTCCAAGCTTTTCTTTTTTTGAATCCTTTTTATCCAATTTATCTTCAACCGTTTTCCAGTTAGCTTTTATAAAATCAACTACGTCTCTCTGCGTGGCAAATGGACTAATGCGAATAATGACGGGGTAGTATTTATTTTCACCCTTTAAATGGTTGAAGAAAGATTCATTCGTTTTTTTATTCCCTGGTTGGTAATCTTCCCATTCTTCTTCTGTGTCAATGATCTTACAAACTCCCTCACTGGCAAAAAGATAGACTGCGAACTCAATATCATACAAATCGAATAGAGCAAATAACCGGAGAGTAATGCTAATACTTTCAAAGTTCCTTATGGGTATTCTCTCTTATATTGGCCGTATTCTGTCTCGGAATTCTTTAATAAGTGAGTAACCTTCAGTGGGAAGGTAAAAGGGATGCGCTAATATCTCCTTTAAAATCATTGATTCCAACTCTAATCCCTCTTCTGGTATATCGAAATTTTTTCTCAACAAGGAAATCTGCTTTAACACCTCTTCTTTAACAAGAAGATCATTAAGGAAATAAGCCGTTTTGAGTGCTGCCTGTGTAACCCTTATCCCTCTTTTTTGACAGTCCTGTATGTAGGGTTGGAGAAGCTCCCTTTGGCGCTTTCTCTTCTCGTGAGGTTCTAAGACAGCTTCTTTTCCTGATCTCTTCATACGCTTTTACCCTTAGTATGAGCCAAAGTTTGCCTTCAATAAAGCCCGGGGTTATCATTGATAACGGTTAGCTACTACAAGGGTTTTTGCGGAGAAAGATGTCTTTGCATCTTTTTTCCTACTTGTTGCCCGAAAGGGGCGCCGACGCCGCAAGTAGGTTCCGCAAGGATCCCGAAAGTAGCTAACCAAGTCGGCGTCCTTTTTGTTTTGATAATTTTTTAATATAAGCGATTTATGGTCATCGTTGCTGCCGTTATAATTACAGCCGTAGTGGTTTCTCTTTGGAGTAAGTATGCTTACACAAAAGGGAACAAGAATACCTATGTGGCTTTTGAGGCTCTAATTAATGAACTGAATAACATGGCCAAAGAGAATGGACATGTAGATGTTTACAGTTATTGGGTAGAAACTAAAGGTAAAGAATATGCCGATAAAGCAAAAGAAAACTTAGATAGTACCCTCAAGTTTCTTAGGGAAGGATAGTTTGTATGATCTCTACAAACGAAGCTAGAAGTCTCCTACCGAATGGCGCCTCCTACTCCGATCAAGAAGTTGAGAAGATCCTTGAAGACCTTTATTTTCTAGGGAACCTTTCGTTGAAGGCGTACCTTGATGAGCGTTCTAGTTCTCACGAACTTTTATTAAAAAGCCTTCGAAATCCTCCTGCAAGTTAAACTCGAATCTTTCGAAAACATGTATAAGTATCCTTTCCATGAGGTAGTTTTCTTGATTTTTTTGGCTACCTTCTTTGCTAAGCCAATCAGGTGGATTTTGTAAGAACTTTTTCATTAGTTCTGATTCTGGAAGAAATTCTTGAACATTTATTTTAAAGATATCAATTTTAAGTGATTCACTGTCCGTAGCCTCTAAGGGAGAGTATTGAGTTAAGATCCCCAGCCTATTTTTATTGAGAACAAGAATATAGGAATCTCTTTTATTATCGTAAAGCTCGTAAACGGGTATATCCTTATCTTTAACCTTATAAAAGCCGTTTATTTCCTTAGGAAGACTGCCTTCAGCGATGTTTAAACGCCATTTAGGAGTGTATTTTTCATTCTGGTTTGCTTCAAAGAAGGATCTCCAGCTGGCATTATTTACTGCAATAATAATTGCCTCACCAGTGGTGGAAATATCCGCTATTTTTTGATCCAAGTCAGCAGCACTTATGACTGCGGAGCGATCCTTAATTTTCTTTAACAGATCCGTGTTTTCTCCTATTACCATGTTCCTGCCAAACTCAAATCCTTCTTCCATTCCTAAAACATGAACGTGCCAGGATACGGAATCATCGAAGAAACCGGCTTTATCAAATAAAGTGTTTACTCCTAGACTTTTGAGATCACCTGAATATGGTTCGTTGCTCTTATCTTGAAACAGACTGTAGTGGCGGAGAATACTTCGAAGTTGATCATTATCGTAAAAATCTTTCACTACGCTTTTTTTAAAAATCGCTACCTTTTTCGGGGAAATTCTTAATCTTCTTTTTTTATCTATTTCTTCATTTTCTTGGCTTTCTTTAGCACGTACTAGAAGATCCTTGAAGCTATCTACTTTCTCTAATGCTTTCCCATCCAGTAAAAAGCTCCAGTTACTAGGATTGGCTTTCATGTCTTCTAGAGTACCCAATAAACTTCTTGTCCCTTCAGCAAGGTATGCCAAATCTCTACTGTGAGGCAGGTTAATGCCCGCTATTTCATCGGGAGTTTTCTCCTTTAAGATTTCTAATGAATATACTGCATAAAGCCTTTCAAGTTTTGAAAGAATATCAATCGTATGTGCTTCACCTTCTTCTTGTCCTTCCATTTCCCAGTTATCCCAGCCCCAGAAGCTTTCTACTGCAAAGTCATGAACAACGGAGAAGAGCTTAGTAAAATCATTAATTTCGCTAGGAAGTTTTCTTTTTACTTCATCATAAAATTCTTTCACCTTTTCGTTATCTTTGTCTTGTTCTAACTCGTATAAAATCCAGCTAGCTACACCAAAGAACATCTCCTTTCTCTTTCCATCAAGATAATCGTAAAGTTTCTCATCCTCATCAGAATCAGATCGGCCAGAATCCCGAATATCTTTGAATAACTTTGAGGTAACAAGCAGAAACTTTTGAAAGTTCAAAGTATCTCTATTGCTAAATGAAGCTTTTAATAAGCTTTGAAAAATCTTCAATATTTCCTCTGCAAAAAGTTTTATCTCTTCCTTTGAGTAGTTCTTATCTTCGAGCTTTTCTTCCAAAGGATGTCTTGATAGGTCATTGAGATATCTCCATATCCTGTCGAAAATGAAGGCTGCTCTCGTCTCATCATTTTTTCTTTTGGCCTCTATAGCAATGTGGTAAAAGCGTAGGGGATAATATGCAAACTCTTGAAATATTAGGTGGTCTTTATGGTCAATCGCCTCTTGAAGAAGCCGGATGGGTAAGTACATTACGTAGCGATTAATATCCTTACTTACAGAACTTAACCCATTTTCAATAACTTCGCTTATGTCTTTTGAGATCCAGGAAACTGACTTAAAGCCCCCAAACGCTATTTCAAACCTCATATCGCTAGCTTGCTTTGCAGAAAATCCTCCTCCGTGCTGTTCCAAATAAGAGTAAAACTCCTTGATTAACTCGATGTAGAAATCGGTGATTTCTCCCAACTCCTTAGTCTTCTGTTGCTGAATAAATTCATAACAACGAAGTTTAATCTCAGAAATCTCATTTTGGATCTCATCATAGTCAGTGCTATTTCGTTTGATCACGAACAGCTTATTGGCCATTTCTGAGACTTTTGCTTTTTCTGACGGCGATTTAATTAAATCCTTGTGTATCCATAGGAGATTTCCTTCGCCTTTCTCAAGATATGATAAGTATCGTGGAACAATCCAGAAATAGGGATCTCTTCCTTTGTATTCCTCATCAGTGTTTGAAACCTCATCTGAGTTTTTGAGAAGAGCGCTGTAGTCTTCAGGTAATCTTTTCTGAAATCTTAAAAGAAAACTATTTAGCTTATTTAGTTTAAAATCGTAGAATGTACCAGTTTTAAGTGTTTTTATTGGAATAAATCTATTTTTATTCACAGGAGAAAAAGGGCTGACTTCAACTACCTTTTTGAACCTTTTAAGTTTTTTGTTGAGGACGCCATCTCCTATTAACTGGGTTACTTCGTTATCTAATAAATTAAGAAACCGGATCTTAATAGCATGTAAAAACTCCTTCCTTTCTTTTTTAAAGCTAAAATTATTCGAAAATAGGTTTAAAGTCTGAAATAGAGAGTAGATTGTTCCCGCAGCTATAAGCACCAAAGGAATAACCCCGAAGAAATTAATGTTTCCCCACCAAATGTAGTACAGGAAGTAAAGAACCTCAGCTATTATTAAAAGTGGGAAAAATTTACTCCTTTTCAATAAAATTCTTCCCCTGTAAGGATTCTCGTTAGCTATCTCTTGGGCAATGAAAAATGCCAATCCAATTAAAACTGCGCCTATTCCTGCATGGATCGTGATTAAGTTTTGAAAATGGTTTTCTTCTCGTAATATCTCGGAGAGGTTGCTGAATTTGTTTTCGATCCAATAAGATAGATTTTCACAGCATATATTATTGAACTGATGAAGAATTCCATTAATCCAATTGGAATGGGAGAGCACAAAGAAAAAGGCCAATACCAAGACAACTGCAAGAATTTCCCACCCTGATAACCATAAAAGTGTAAGCTTTGAGTTTATAAGTTCCTTATGATCTTTTCTTAACTTTTTCTCTTCTTTGACTAAGCTAAGTAAGGAAGGTTCTCTTTCCCAAGAAAAGACTTTTAGGATCGCTTTTAAAACTTGTACTGTCTTCAATTCTTCTTTCATTGTCGTGTAGTCAAACAAGGGGTAATCAGGGCATTTTCTCAAAATGAGGATCTATTTACAAGGTACACCCTAATTAGGTGAAAATACCATTAACTCTGGGGAGACAGAGGCTATTTTCCTTTTCAGACAGGTTCGAACTTCCTCCAGTCCGCGGAGCAGGCAAAACGAGGCTGAACAGCGCCTTGTTTTTTGTTACCCCTTGTCGGAGTTCGAACCTCTTAATTAAATTGTATGATACACAATAATAAATTATTGACAAACGATAAGTAATAGAATAGGATAAAGATGTAAATATTAGAGGATTTTTTATGAAAAAAAGTTCAATACTATTTCTCCAGGGGGTGATTATACTAATTGGTATCGTCAGTTTCGTTCTGATGCTTTGGGAGCCTCATCTGGAGGGAAGGAACGTAAATGCTACGCTATTTGAAATCTATTTTAATGATCCTTTCTTAGCCTATGCATATGCTGCCTCAATTGCTTTTTTTGTAGCACTTTATCAAGCATTCAAATTATTAGGATATGCAGATAAAAACAAAATATTTTCCCAATCTGCTGTGAAGTCTTTAAGAAATATAAAATATTGCGCTTTGATCCTGGTTGCATTTGTTATCGGAGCCGAAGGTTACTTATTTCTTGTTGTACGAAAAGTGGAAGAAGATATTGCAGGGGGCGTTATGATGGGTCTGGTTATGGTCTTTGTCTCTGTAGTTGTAGCCACGGCAGCAGCGGTATTTGAAAAACTTCTGCAGAGTGCTGTCGATATGAAGTCAGAGAATGAATTAACTATATAGCGTGTATGTCTATCGTAATCAACATTGACGTAATGCTCGCTAGAAGAAAAATGAGTGTAACTGAGCTTGCAGAAAGAGTGGGGATAACCATCGCCAATATTTCTGTGTTGAAAAATGGCAAGGCTCGTGCTATTCGATTCTCGACACTGGAAGCAATTTGCGCTGCTTTAGACTGTCAGCCTGGAGATATTTTGGAGTACAAGAAATAATTGATCGATAAAGCAGAAAGATGATTAAGATTTACGAAGAAAGAGGAATTAAGCAGCTTCAGAGGTTCGAACACTTTCCATTTATCCCTCCACCCCTCTATAGGACAAGGTTCGAACTTCATCCAACAGGTGGAGCAGCTAAAACAAGGCTTGAGCAGGCCTTGTTTTTGTATATCCTCTATTGGAGTTTGGATTTGGTATAGACAAAACTTTTAAATATGCGATTATTATAAATCGTTCTTTTCCATCCGTACCTATATTTATTGATATTGGGACGGGACTTTCCAGTTCATTTCAACAGAGAGGAATCAATAGTGAAAGAACTCGCTTTCGGATTGAATATCTTCGGCGCCGTTCTTGGTTCGCTTGCTGCTTGCCTGTACGCCCTACGTGTCTGGCAGAAGAAGGAGCGAGCCAACCTCGCCACTTGGTCAATCGTTCTCGTCCTTGATGTGGCTGGGCTCTACCTGGCCTACGCTACTGGCAATAAGGAACCTTACATCCAGGCTGGCTGGTGTATCGCGGTGCTACTCATCTTCATTGCGACATGGAAGCGTAAGGGTGACTGGCAGTGGACGAAAACCGAGTCTACGGTGCTCGCCATTTGTGTGCTGTCGGTCGTTGTTTGGCTCACAAGTCAGGCTGTTCTTATTTCCTTGCTCGGCTATTTAACAGCCGCTTTTCTCTCGGCTTGGCCGCAGGCCAAGGATTACCTCCGGCATCCGGAGGTGGCACGGAAGAGTGCCTGGGTGTGGCAAGTCAGCATCGTCGCTATCTTGTTTCCACTTATTGCCAAGCTCGTCGAGGGTAAGTACGATGTCGAACACACGCTGATCTACTGTGCGCTGATCGGTCTCAATGTGATCATGGCTGCTCTCTGCATGCGCCGACCTCCGTAGCGGTTCGAAGGATAGCAACGGAAGTTTTTTGCGCCATGAGGCTGCTTATCTTAACGGAAGGCAGCCTTTTTCTTTTCTTAAACATCAGGACAGGTTTTTATAAAACAGTTTCTCACTTCCTTCAACAGTCGGAGCTAAGAAAATAGAAGCTCTTATAAGCCTCTATTTTTGTTACCCCGGACTGGTGTTCGAATCTCTTATGTCAAAGTTTATTTCCGTATTTCTCAATAAAGTATTTGACAGGATAGACCAGCTCTTTTTCTAGCGCTTCTTCCAGAGTGAGCCATACTGGTTTGACTCCTTCATCGTTTATTTTTATCTCGCCGATATTTTCAACTTTGGTGGTGTAGAGATGCCACTTGTGATTATCAGCACCGCGACGACACTCATCGCCGATGACATCTTCTTCCGAAAAGAGTCTTACACTATGAGCCTCAATACCTGCTTCTTCCTGCAATTCTCGCTTTGCAGCTGTTGCTGCATCTTCTCCAGTATCTAGATGCCCTGCTGGAATAGCGAAAGCGAAGGGGTAGATAGTGCGTTCAAAAAACAGAGCTTTGCCGTCTTCATTGAACACAAAAACACCCACGCTTTCGTGCCAGTATTCTTTTGTTGATTCGTCTACCCACCAGACTGTCTTGGGGTCAATGACAATGAGACGAGGTGATTTATCGCCACAGCTATCGCAGAGGTAAAAAGTCTTCTCCCCTTCGAAAACCCGATTGATGCTTTCGGAGTGACACTTTGAGCAGTATTGATGGAACTGGTTATCCGTTGGCAGAGGGAAGGCAATCTTCATAAAGCAGTAAAGTTAAGTCTTGTCTTTCTAGTAAACTCGTGTTACAGTATTTTGTCAAAGTTACGGTGATTTTGACGAGTTACTTCACATTACGAGGAGAGCAGAGATGAAGGTTTTTCAGACAGACTGTCGTGAGTGGGAGGGATACAAACCCTGCCGCAAGCAGAAGGTTGGATTGACAGAAGGGTGCCAAGAATGTCGGTTCTACACCCCGATACAGGAGAATATCCTGGTTATCGAAGCAGGAGGACTGGGGAGTGCCCTCCGAACGAGCGTTGTTACAAAGGAACTCAAGAGGAGAAGCCCGAACAGCCGCATCCAGTGGCTCACCAATGAACAAGTCGTGGGGCTTGTCAGTGGTAATGTTCCGAGTGTGGACAGGGTTTATCCCACGACGTGGGAAAGTTTGGTGGTCTTGGGTGGCCAGGCGTTCACCCAAATCATCAACTTTGAGTCCAATCCGCTCTATCTGTCGTTCGTGAACGAACTGCTTCTCAAGAAGAGGGGATTCGCAATGAACGAACTGGGCAACCTGGTTCCGGCATCGCGTTCCGCAGAGGAGTTTCTCTGGTTGCAGACCAACGACCGGTTTCGTCGGCGTGAAAACAAGAAGTCGATGCAGCAAATCCTCCTGGAAACGGCGGGACTCCAGTGGGAAGAACAGCCTTACGACCTGATGATGAAGCCAGAGGACGACGAGTGGGCGCGGGCATTCCTTACCCAGCTTGGCATTACCGAGACAGGCATTCTGGTTGGCCTCAATATCGGCAGCAGTTTGCGGCATAGCGCCAAAAGGTGGCCACCGGAACGCTTTCACGAACTGGCCAAGTTGTGCCAAGCGTCTCACCCAGAGTGGAAACTGCTCGTCTTGGCGGGGCCGGAAGACACGGATACTTACCAGGCAATCGCCAACCTCAACCAGCGTGAGCCGATGGATAATTTGGTGTTTACCGGCCATAACCACTCGATCAGCCAGTTCATCTCTTTGGTGAGCTGCATCCCGCTGGTGGTATCTGCCGATACATTCGGCCTGCACGTCGCGCTTGGTTTGGGCAAGAAGGTTATTTCGCTCTGGGGGCCGCAACCGGAGAACGAAACATATGGTTACGGAAGGGAGAGCAGGCTGAGTCTGGGACTCGAATGCGCGCCTTGTTTTGCGGGGAAGCCAGAGAGGTGCACGAATCCGAATCCGCTTCAGTGTATGCGGGGAATCAGTGCTTTGACGGTGTATCAAACTTTGGAGCGGGAGCTTTCGCAATGATGGAACTCGCCCCTTGTCTCGGAGCTGCTATGCGGTTACCGAGACTTTTCTTTTTCAGAAGTGAAGTAGTGAATAGTGGGGTGGGGTAAACTCTACGCACTTTTTTCCATAAACTTCTTTAGTCCGAATTAGTAGAGCTTTTATGCTTTATCCTTCTGTCCCAGGTTCTACTAATTTAGTTAGTGTTCAGTAGGCGGAATTAAAACAAAAGACAATCAAGTCAGACACCACCGCATTTGCGGTGGTGTCTGACTTTTTAGCTGTTATTTATTATTAAATAAGCTCTAGACGAGTACTTTAAGAATTCAGACACCGCCGAACGATTCCTTTCAACTCTGCTTCAGAGAGTTTGATCTCCTTTCCGTACTGCTATTCGCATTCTTTGAGATGGAGTTCAAAGTTCATTCAAAGTTCAATGGAGTGAAAGTCAATTCTAAATCTATACCAAATCCATACCAAGGAATGCGAGTGCGATATGGGAAGAATGTTGTGTTGATTGATTATAGAGCTGAAAAGATTACGAAACACTAATTGAATGGTTCATCATAGGTATTTAGTCAAGAATCTTGATAATTAAAAGGTAACGAGGGGATTTCCTTAAATTCGAAGTCCTAAAAATATCATTTGGAGTTTGCCACTTCTCCTTAAAAAGTGGCTTTTTCTTTTTTACTTTACCCCAGTTAATTTCTCTAAAATACCTTTCCAATGCAGAGTTTCAAATTTGTCTATCATTGGAGACATTTACAAAAATTGAATTCAACAGGGTTTTCGTTTTTTGTTAGATGGTTTTAAGAAGTTTGAGTGTTCCCAAAACAGGCCTTACATAGAGAAGTTCAAATGCCAATCATGATTTACAGAAGAAATAAGAACTATCTTGGATTGCTTTGAAGTATTGCTGGGGGATGATACGCATATTTTCATTTAGGAATAAGGGCATGAGAATGACTTTTTGATAATAAGAACTCCTCTTTCGATGGCACTTGTTTCGGAAGATAAACTTCTTTCCCTGCAGAAGACTCATGGAATATTTCGTAGAGCGTTTTTTGTGTGCTTGAGAAGACCTTCGAATCTGTATAGACAAAATAGAGTAAGTATTGTACTTTTTACTGTCGGTTGAAATGACTGATCAGTGTCGGGATGCCCGCACTGCTTTCCTGAAATCTTGAAATTGAAAGAGGAGTGGAGCAATGTCCCTTAAAAAATATAAACTTTCTCATCTCCCTGTATCTCTATTGGAAACAGCAAGGAGAGCTCTTTTGTTTATCTGGCCTGAACAAGTTGCCATTATCTGGGCTCAATTTGAGAGGGAAAAAAATTTTTGGATTTCTGAGCTTCTCGTTAACCTATGCTGTAAACTAGGGGTAGGGGACAACTGTTTTGAGAGCATGCTCGTTCTTATTTCAGTAGTGATGGACGAATCTGTTCTATCTGCACCTGGCAGTGGAGAGATCCTTGTTCAAATCGAGCTGATCCATGAAGAGTTAGAAAACGAGCGTGCCGAAGTCTTTCTTTGGAAGTTTCCGCGTGATCTCCGTGGAAAGTCTGCCCCCGTAGATGCCTGCGAAGGCCCGATCCTTGTTCTCGAGTACGAGAGAGAATGCTTAGAGAAGATGAGAACCATTGTTCAGGAGAGATTTGAAAAAATAAGCAGAATATCTAATCAGAGGAGGGAGAAAGCAGAATCATAACGAGATTAAATTAAAAAACAAGCGGTAAGGTTTCACGACCGAGCCGCTTTTTTCATAGGTAAAGCGCAAAGCTTGCCTCCTTAATTGGAATTTGTTTATCAAAGACTTCAAAATTCTTGTGACAACAAATACACTCGCCAAGGTTTGATGACCAAAGGCGAGTTTTTTATTGGATTTGGCAAGCCGCCTCGGCAAAGCGCTTCTGCCAAAGAGGTTCCATTTTGTTTGCAGGGGTATTCTCATTCATATAGGATAGAAGAAGAAAGTCATGAAGAGAAAGGTGGATTAAATAAATAAACACATTCCATTTACTTCTATGTCCACGAGACGAACTACTCTCATTTTTCTCCTCGTTCTTGCCACCTTTGCTGTTTTCATTCTTGGAGCGAAGCTTTTTTTGCTCAGCCCAAAACCATCTCTGGAAAGACCAAGTCCAACGACGACCCAAGAGATTTCACCGCAGGAGGCGGCAGATACCACGCTGCAAGCGGCGACTCGTACCACAGAAGAATTTTCTCGCTCCAATAAAACGCTTTCTCGTCACACCATAACCGGCGTGAAAGACCTTGACGGGCCATATAAAGAAGTGACGGTGGGGAATAGCGCCGTTACGTTTTCTTTCGAAGTTCCGGATCGGTGGCTTACGGAAACTCGAAACTCGGGAGAAGTGGAAATGAATGCAGAGGAGATGCGAGAATTTTTGGGAACAAATTATGATGGAGATATACGAGCGGAAAAAGTTTGTACAGATGAGCGCGTCCCTGACTCGAGAGGAAACGTGACAATAGAGAAAATTTGCGGGAAGCCGTCTTCTGACTATGCCGATCTAGATTGGGATACACTCAAAAACATGTCTCCCGAAGATATGCGGAAGCGATTTGGAATGCGCGGTGATTTTTCTCTTGGATTCCCGAATGCGACTGTAACACCTGACAGCGAAATTGTGTATGCGGATATCGGATGGGACCAGGTGCATTTTTACATTCTCGATGAAGAAATAAATGCATCATACCTTTCGGACGTTTCCTTTTCAAAGACTATTGCGGAGACCCGAGAAAAATATCGAATTTCTGAGGATAAATTCCTCAAGGAAGTGGAAAGGGATAAAGAGGGAAGACCCATGGCAGACAAGGGAAATCTGGGAGGATTTGTTGATTTTATCAAGCACAAAAATTACGTAGTTCGCATCTGGAAAGAAGCCTACGTCGAAGGAGAGTTCGAAACAGGATTCACGCATATTCTGGAAACGCTTTCGTTTGAATGAGCTGTTTTTTTGCAGCTCAGAATGCAAATGGCGAAACCGAAACAATTGAGGTCCTGCGAGTCATGAGACCCAAAGGGCTTTTAAATTTTTGAGTGGGTATTTTTATCTTCAGATATTTCTGCTCCACCAAAAGCACTCTGTTTCGAATAAAAATCTCTCGATAGTTTCCTTGGAAATGGTTCGGTAGAGTGAAGAAGTTCGACGTTGGTATTATCAGCGAGACAGATTTTACTCGCATTCGCTTCGAAGGTGAGAGGAAGAAATGTTCCAACTTCCCGGCAGTGAAACGAAGATTTCTTGAACCTCTTTCGAGAAGTTCGGATTTTGAAATGCGAGACTTTGGTTGTCTGAACCCTCTCGATGAAAGACATAAATCTTCGTTTCTGTTGACCGGAAGCTTCGAAGTACATTTTGAAGTTCATGCATGCTGCTGTAGTACTTCGGATCCAAGATGCGGTGTGCGGTATCAATACCGACCGCGAAGTGCGCTCCCGGATAGCACAAGGCTTTTTCTTTGAAGAGTCCTGCATCCGATCGAAAAATTCCGGGCCAGTGACTCTGGAATTGCCATGCTCTTTCTTGGAACAGGCTCTCGAGGGCGTCAATCATGAACAAGAGAATCAATGAGAAATAGCAAAAAAAGGATTGCTCCGGAAATCTTGAAAAAGAGGACGGGAGCATTTTTGCGAAGCTCTTTACTGGTTTTATCTTTCAAACAAGAGGTGTGGTGTTTTCAACTCACGTTATTTGAGAGGAAGGCAAAAATTGTTGTGTAGCAACCGTCCAAAACAGCATTTGAAAATTTTTATCAGAGCTCTTCCTGAGTCATGTTTAGGGAAGAAGTTTCTGTATATCATACCCCTCTCTTCTTGAGACAAAAATCGAGACCGAGAGAAGGGATGAGTGTATTTCCATGGCTTTATTAAGCCAAATTTAATAAAAAGAAGGCGATAATTATTGACAAAATCGTTTCTGGGTGATATAATCCAGCGTTAATTCGTTATAAATTGCGACTTCGCTTTGAGAGAAACATGTCTTTCAAAATGAAGCGAAACGATCATGTCTCATATACTTTCTCGAAAATCCGGAACTTTATTTTCGGCTTTTCTTTTCGGGGGAATGTTGTTTGGAGTGTTTCTTTCCGACACGGCTCAGGCGGCGCTTCCTGTTTGTGGAAGTTCGAATGGGCGCTCGTTCGCAGAGGCTCCGCGGAGCGGCTTGTGTGCCTCCGGAGACGCGAGCGCTGTCAATCGTTCGGCAAACGACTGGGTGTGGAGCTGTGTCACAGATACCGGAGTGGTCGTGAGCCCTTCGCCTCCTCCTCAGGTCATCAACTGTCGTGCCTCGGTATTGGTTTCTGTTTCTGTCCCTCCCGTGTGTGGAAGCGCGAGTGGAAAAGAATCAAAGGATGCCCCGACCAGCAATTTGTGTTCGGCAGGGGATGCATCGTCAGTAACTCGCTCGGGGATAATTGGAAGTGGAATTGTGTTGAGTCAGTCTCGGGCCCGGTCGTGAGTCCTGCTCCTCCGTCACGAGTGGTTTCGTGTGAATCGAAGGTTCAGAAACCGGTTGTAATTCCTCCAACTCCTCCGGTACTTCAGCCGGTATGTGGGAATATGAAAAAAGAAGCGAACGAACAGTGCGATGACGGGAACACCAGAAATGGTGATGGTTGTACCGCACAGTGTATTCTTGAAATTGAAACTCCGAAGCCTATAGTTGTCCCGACTTTGGTGCCACAGCCTACGCCCGAGCCCACAGAAGAACCGAAGAAGGAAGAGAAGCATGAATCATGCGACGGCTCTCTCGGGGATTTTGTTTGGAATGACCGAAACAAGAATGGAGTGCAGGATCCTGGAGAAGAAGGATTGGGCGGAGTGACGGTGAAACTTATTCATGGGAATCGGGTCGATAAAGATACGACCGATAAAAATGGAAAGTACAAATTTGATGATCTGTGCAAACGAAACTATACCGTTACGGTCGATGCGAGCGACGTGAAGTCGTGCCAACCGACATTTGATAAGGATGGAAAACTTGATCACTCGACCAATGTTGATCTCGGTCGAGATGAGGAATATAAGAAAGCCGACTTTGGATATGCTTGCAGTGCTGCGAAATCGGCACCGCGTACCGGAGCGGGGGCGGTAGGAATATCGCTTGCAGGAGCACTTGCTTCCGCGGCTGTCTGGGGAGTACGACGATACCTGCCGTTTGGATAATTGTTTTCTCTCTCGCACAGTGATGGTTTTCAAAAAGGACTCGATATCCCGAGTCCTTTTTGCGTTCTCAGTATTTTCAAACGAATCAAAGGGGGATATTCATAAGGAAGGATGAAGCTTGAAGAAAATTGGAGGCAAACTGAGAGTTTCCCTCCACAGCGTTTCCCTTACTTACTGAAAAATTTTCACTGTCGAGTCACTCAATTTTCTGACATGGGCTTCAGGCTACAGAGAGCACTTTTATAGAAGAGTAATGAGCGGATGAGCAGAGGAATTTTATAGAAAAGTGAAATCACTCTCGTTTCTTGATGAGACTGTTTCCGTATTCTCAGCACAGAAGCCTCTTTTTGCGGTGAAGAATTCTTCACCGATTCGTTTTTTGGTATAGTAGGAGAAGGGGTTTTGCCCAAGGGAGTGGAGAGGGCGCTCAGCTCAACATTTTTTCCTGAAAGGAATTTTTGCTTCTCTGGAATCTAACACTTCCTCTCTCAAAAATTCTCATCATTGATTTAGTCTAAGCTTTTTGAAAGGATTCACGGTGAAGACAAGAATCATGAAATCACATCATCATTTTTTTGAATCGGCAGAAGCGCTTTCTCGTTTTGGAGAAGGTCTTTCCGCCTCGCTTGGGCCAGGGGTGCTCGCGCTTTCCGGAGAGTTGGGAGCGGGGAAAACCACCCTTGCCCGGGGAATTTTGCAAGGCATGGGCGCTTCCGGGCCATTTTCGAGTCCGACGTTTGTTCTGATGAAAGAATATCCCGTTCTACTTTCACAAAGAGGAGTCGAAAGGATCTATCATGTTGATTCGTACCGCGTTCAATCTGCAGAACTTCTGTCGCAAGGGTTTTTGGAATGGGTAAACGATCCCCATGGATTGATGCTCCTTGAATGGCCCGAGCGGGTCGAACATTTGTTGCCACCCGACACTCTTCGTCTCGCACTCTCGGTCGAAGGATCAGGGAGACGTCTTGAATTCCTTTCTGATGACAAAGAAACATTCATTTTCCCAGAGCCATAATCTTGCTCCGCTTCTTCGAGTCTCTTCCTTGGCTCTCTGCTTCTCATCTACCTTGATTTGATGACTATTATTTATCTCTTTTTATGAAGAGAGAAATATTCCGTTACCGCCTTCTTTTTGGAATCACGGCGGTGATAGTATTTTTTCTTACTCCTTCTTCATCTTTTGCTGCGCCTTCCATTGCTTCTGTTTCGGGGACCTTCTCTCCTGGAGAAATGATCACGATTTCGGGAAGCGGTTTTGGAACCAAGGCTCGTCCCGGGCCGATTCTCTGGGATACTTTCGAAAGCGGAGCAGCGGGCGATGTTGTTGCGAACGAGACGGGTGGTGCTCAACCCTTTCTTCACGAAGGTGACCTTGCCTCATACGGCACTTGGATACTTGCCGGTCGCGGTGCAGTTTCGGGAAATCAAGTCGTTTTAAATGGAGCTGCGCCAAAGCCAGGGTCAACGCTTCATGCACGCGCCACGTTTTTGAGCGATCAATATACCGGTCTCGGTCTCTTCGTTCCGTTCTCCCGATTTGCAACTGGGCAGGACCTCTATATTTCCTATGCGTATCGATTTACTCGAACCGGTGCCAGCTTTCCTCGACGAACTTCGGCTTTCTCTCTCGTTCACGAAGCCGGAGCGGAAGCTCTTTCTTTTGGGACTGCATACGGATCGTGCGAAACGGGCGGATACCGACAGCGTGTGGAATCTCTCGGGACCGAATACCCCCTTAATACTGATGGGACTTCGATAAATGGAGAGTGGGTTCGTTTTGAACAATCGCTTCAGCAGTCGGGTGATGGAGCAGCAAATGGCAGCTGGGTGAGTACGATCTATCGCTCTTCGCCGCCTTCAAAGGATATGCGCGTTTCACTTCGGCAAATTTTGAGAACGTCGTCGGCAATTCCTTCCGCGATTGTTCTTGGAGCGGTGCGGTATGAGATGTGCGGGAATGATCCGGGAACGATCGATATCGATGATGTGTATATCGATACGACGCCTGCTCGTGTTGAGCTCTGCGATACTCCAACGTGGGCGGCGCGCAACGAGTGTGAGGCGGGACTCCCATCTTTGTGGAACGAGGAACGTATCAATCTCACGCTTCGGGGAGGAAGTTTTTCTTCGGGAACAAGGTATCTTTACGTTATCGACGCCTCAGGTGCGGTGAATACGGTTGGCTTTCCCATTTCTTTCGGAGAGACTCGGCTTGCCGACGAGACCGCGCCTCTTCCTCCAAGCGCTCTTCTTGCGTCTCCTCGTGCTTCGTCGGTTTCGTTGTCGTGGATGCCCTCAACTGACCGCGATATTTCGGGGCAGGTGGTTTCGGGCTTTGATCATTATAGTTTGGAGCGATGCGAGGGGAGTTCGTGCGAAAATTTTTCGGAGATCTCTTCGGTTTCTTCTGACTCTTTCGTGGATCGCAGTCGTGCGCCGAGCACCGCCTATGCGTATCGAATACGGGCGATTGATCGCGCAGGAAATGCTTCGTCATGGTCGGATATTGTTCGAGTGACGACGCTTCCTCTTTCGTTTGTTTCGTGTGAGACGGTCAATCAAACGAATTTTTCGGAGTCACTCTACAGCGGATACGGTGCTCCGTACGATGTTTTTTCTCCTCAGACGATCCTTCTTTCGACGAGTTGCCAAGAAGGAAATATTCATACGGTCAAGCCGACGGTCGGCGTTCCGGGAGATATGGCGAGAATTGTCTATACGACGGGGTATCGCTACGATCCGACGGTCTGTGCATGGCAGCCGTTTTCTCTTGACTGTACGGGTGTTCAAAACGGAAAGTGGTGCCAAGGTTTTGCGACGACCACCCTCACCAATGAAACTCTTTTTACTGCTACCGCCTCGACGCCTGCTTATGTCGCGGGGATGACCTGCTCTGTACAAAATGGCTCCTGGAAATGCGGATGTCGTGATGCGAATTGTTCCACCTTTTCGTGGCAAATACAAGGAGCGAAAAAAGAATATTAGTTCTTCCTCCATCGGAAAAATATCTTGTTTTAAAAATTTCCTGATCCATGCTTGTGTCTTTGTCGTGTCCCAAGACTTCAATCGAGATCGGATTTTTATGCATTTTCTTGCCCAATTTTTTCTTCCTCGCTTCAAAAATGCTTGCCAATAATTTCCTCATATTTTTTAGAACAAGTGTGAAGCGTGAGTTCCGAAATTTTTCGAAGTGAGAAAATTGCTCGACGAAATTTCTGAAAAGAGCAATTCATTCGCTTCGAATATCTCGAATATTTTGAAGAAGTTGTTTCCTCTTGGTGCCACGATTTCTGGGATCAGAAAAGGCCAGCCGATAAAGGGGCTGGCCTTCTAGTCTCGAATGACGTTGCATCCGTGCAACTAGCGTGCGCCGAGGAGGATACGATCACTCGACTCGGCTTCGAAGTAGGCGGTTTTTCCGCTTTCGAGGAGGGATTCCTCGATCTCGGCTGCCGCTTCGAAGGCACCTGCGACGCCATGCGAATGATACTCTTTCCCCAGGAAAGAAATCGTCGCGCCGGCGGCGAGTGCTCGCACAAGTTTCAGGGAAAGCTCTTGACTTTCCCAAAGATCCCGTTCTTCCACGGTGGCGTCGGTATAGTCGACATTCCACTCGTGGCGATAGCCCGCGATTCCGCAGAGAATATCCTGTGGAGTCACAAGCCCGAACGGAGCTTCTATCACTTGCCCGGCATAGGGGCCAGCAAGCATGGAAACCCGCACCATAGAGGTGAATTTAATAATTATTAATGTTCTTTACTCCCTCCCGAGTGAACAGTATACGTTTGCAGAATATTTTGTCAAGGAAGAAAAACAATTTTCTTGTTCGCATTCTGAAGAGGAGGGAGTATTTTTTGTTACCGAGGAGCGTGGCAGAGAACCCTCCTTTCTTTTCAGGAGTTTTGTTTTGGTGGTATGCTCTTTGGTATGGAACGCACCAACACGACACTCATCATCTTTGACGGGAACGCGCTCGTTCACCGGGCTTATCATGCGCTTCCTCCTCTCTCTTCGCCTTCAGGAGAATCCGTGAATGCGGTGTATGGAGTTGCACTTACCTTGCTCTCGGTTCTTGAAAAATTTCACCCCGAATATGTCGTTTCGTCGTTCGATCTTCCGGTGCCTACTTTTCGGCACGCGAAGTTTGCGGATTACAAAGGAACACGTACCAAAACTCCCGAAGAGCTCTCCCTCCAAATTCCTCGAGTGAAAGAACTCATGTCTGCATTCGGTATTCCGATTTTCGAACGAGCGGGATATGAGGCGGATGATTGTGTCGGAACGCTCGCTGCTCTCGCGCTCACTGCCGATCCCTCGATTCACGTTGTTATCGTGACGGGTGACAACGATGCGCTTCAACTTGTGAATGATCGAACGAGCGTCTTTACGCTTCGCAAGGGCATTAAGGATACTGTAGTGTACGACGAACGCGCGGTCGTTTCGAAATACGGATTCCCTCCCAAAACACTCGTCGAATTTAAGGGCCTTCGTGGTGATGCTTCTGATAATATTCCTGGAGTTCCGGGTATAGGCGAAAAGGGCGCTACCGATCTTTTGATTCGGTACGGGACGCTCGAAAATATTTTCGCGCACCTTTCGGAGTTGTCTCCTTCGATACGTGCAAAATTGGAATCGGGGCGCGACTTGGCGTTTCTTTCGCGTGAGCTCGGCACCATCGATACAACAGTTCCTCTCACATTTGACCTTCCCTCTGCTTCTCTCAGTGCGCTCGATCCCAAAGTTGTTGAAACGTTTTTTCGTCGTTTCGGATTTTTGAGTTTACTGAAGAAAATTCCGGGCGCTTCTTCGAAAGCGGCGAGCCGAAAAAGTCTTTCCGAAGAAGTGTCATCCAC
Organism: Candidatus Moraniibacteriota bacterium; assembly: GCA_016699975.1. Taxonomy (GTDB): domain Bacteria; phylum Patescibacteriota; class Minisyncoccia; order Moranbacterales; family UBA1568. The sequence continues at coordinate 251,541 of CP064994.1, forward strand.
TCTTTCGTCTCTGGAAGAAGGGAATGCTTTCTTGGCGCGATGGGATCATGCGGAGCGCGCCGCATTTCTCATTCGTCCGGAGGCAGGAACGCTCTTCGAGGCGTCGCGTTTTTCCTGTGACATCGCATTTCAAAAGGGTGAAACGCGCGAGAGTATTCGTCTTTCGTCCGATGAGTCGTATCGGGCGCTTCTCCGAAAATTCTTCGGCAGCTCAATTCCCAAAATAACGTATGACGCGAAAAGCGCCATGAAGCTTCTCAAGACTCTTGATATTTCTCTCGAGGGTCTTGAGTTTGACATTCTTATTGCGGGATACCTTTTAAACGCCGGAGGAGCACTTTCCTTGGAGCATCTCTTCCTCGAAAATGCACAAGCTCTTCAAGGCGGAAGTGAGGCGCCTTCTGCGCGAGAACTTTTTTCGCTTCGGATGAGTCTGTTAAAAAAGCTGGAGGCAGTCGCAGCGACACAAGTTCCCGGGAAAACAATCCTTGAAGTGTTCTTCTCTCTCGAAATGCCGCTCATTCGTATTCTCTGCGATATGGAGGAAATGGGGATTTGTCTCGAGGGTTCCATCTTGACTGATCTATCGAAAGAAATGGAGCGAGAAGTTCGATCGATTGAGCGGGAGATTGTTCTTCTTGCGGGTCGCGAGTTTAATGTGGGCTCTCCGAAGCAGCTTTCCGAAGTCTTGTTTGAAGAGCTGCATATCCCGACCGACCGGCTCAAGCGAACGAAGACCGGTATTTCGACCGCGTCTTCCGAGCTCGAGAAATTGAAAGATGAGTATCCGATCGTACAACTTGTCGAGGACTACCGCGAGCGTGTCAAACTCCGCTCGACCTATCTTGATGTTTTGCCGCGCCTTGTGGATCAAAATTCGCGACTTCATACCACTTTTCAGCAGGCGCATACGGCAACGGGGCGACTTTCTTCGATTGAGCCAAATCTCCAAAATATTCCCATCCGAAGCGTCTGGGGCGAGCGGATTCGAAGCGCATTTGTCGCTTCACCGGGCAAACTTTTTGTGGGCGGCGATTACTCGCAGATTGAGCTTCGCGTGGCCGCTCATCTTTCCGAAGATAAAGAAATGTGCGCGGCGTTTTCTCGTGGAGAAGATATTCATCGGCGGACGGCGGCGATTGTCTACGGCGTTTCGCCCGAGGTGGTGAGCGATGAAATGCGACGGAAAGCGAAGGTATTTAACTTTGGTATTCTCTATGGCATGGGAGCGTTCGGGCTTTCCCAAGCAGCGGGCATGTCGCGCGAAGAAGCCGCGACATTTATTGAGGAATACCTCGAGCATTTTTCGGGCATACGCTCATTTATGGAAGCGATGAAGGAGCGTGCGCGAGAATACGGATACATCGATACCGAACTGGGGCGTCGTTGTCTTCTTCCGGAGAGCGGGAGCGATAATCGACAAATCGCGGCTGCGGCGGACCGAATGGCGATCAATATGCCGGTTCAGGGACTCGAAGCGGATATCGTGAAACTCTCCATGATTGCGACTGATCAACTTATTCGCAAAACGTTTCTGGGGAAAGCAAGTCTCTTGCTACAGATTCACGACGAACTCATTTTCGAAGTAGATGAGTCTCTTGCTTCTCAATTTCAAGAGGCGGTACGAACGTCGATGGAATCGGTCTATCTGCTTCGTGTCCCGCTGGTTGTCGATGTTTCTGTTGGCAAAAACTGGGGGGAGATATAAATATTATTATAATGTTTATATTAAAAATAAGTTGAAATTTGAGCATATGAAAGAGTCATATTTTGGAAATTTTGATATTCCACCTGGAGAAACGATGACAAGTTTTCGTGAAAAGTTTCTGAAATGGAATAAAGCATTTAGCGGTAAAGCGGAGAATAAAGTGGAGAAGTTTTCCTCTGGTGATATGTTTCTTCTTGTTTTAGACCAGATTCGTCAAGCTCATCTTCAAGAGGAATTTTCTTCTAATGCAGACTTCATTAAAAATTTGGAAAAGAAAAAAGAGATAGCATTGAATTTACTGAAATCACTTATTGAATATGTAATTCGATATACAGCACAGATACGGAGATTTGATAAAGCGAGGTTTGAAGTAGAAAGTGAGCGGGGGGGGGATGAATTCAAGTTGGCTGATTTTGCAAGAAAATCTGCACATGATGCACTTATTGCTCATATTCAAATAACGATTCGTTTCATACGGGAGAATTTTATTGAGGTCGATAACAGAGGCGCTCAAGAGGATTCGGAAGAGAAGTGGTCTGTTCTCCCAATAGAAAATATTTCATTTCCAAATCGTAATCCTTCTCGAATTTTTCTTCCGAGTTACGTAGATTTAAGTAAGCGAGAAACCGTAACTGTTTGGGCGCAGGAGATTCAAAAAGATCTCTCAAAAATAGATTTTCAAGAAAAAAGCCCCAATGAAAAACATTGAAGCGAAGTTTAGATGATATTGACTATACCGCGGATTACCTCGTTATAGAGAGTCTCATCTGGAATATCTGTGAGTTTAAGGGAGGTATTTTCCTCCTGAACTTTTCTCCGGAACTCTTTTAGAAGTGGTTGTATTTCACCCACACTGAAGGTGCCGGCAACTTTTTCTAAAATCACTGTTTCTATGATTTTTTGGGCCATTTCTCGAATTGCTTCTCTTTGGGAGCATTCTTGAACGACACTTTTGATGAGCAGAGAGGTGGACATTTTATTTGTCTCCTTGTGCCGTGGGTTGCCTACGAAAAAGAGCAGACTTCTATACTCATAATTAAATTCTGATGTACTTTATGTCTCAAAAAATTCCTGAAAAAGAGGAATGCACATTAAAGCATGAGAAAAATTACATGTCAATACTTTTTCTAAATCGAGTTTTATAGTATAGTGCTCGTATGAAGCATTAATCCCTTCTTTTGTTTCTTATGTCTCCAGGGAAAAAAATTGCGATTGGATTAGGAATTTTCTTTTTAGTGCTGGGAGGATGGTATTCGTCGGGAATCTGGCCGTTTCAAAAAGCGCCGCGCCAAACCATTGAACTCGAAAATGGCAAAGAAAAGCCCACTCCTTCGAATGACGTAAAACCGATTCAGAATACGGGGCCGGTGAGCCCTATTACCGGAGTGGCGTGTGATAATTGGAACAAGCGGCCGATTGCCGTTATGCAGCCTGCCGACAGAACTGCGCGTCCTGCGGCGGGTTTTTCGGATGCGGATATCGTTTTCGAAATGCCAGTTTTCACGAATTCCAACACGCGTCTCATGGGAATTTATCTCTGCACTATCCCTAAGGATATTGGTTCCATGAGGAGCGCGCGTCATGATTATTTGCCCCTCGCGAAAAGTTTCGACGCGGTGTTTGTGCATTGGGGATATTCGAAATTTGCAGAAACGCTCCTTTCTCAAAAGGTGATCGATAACATCAACTGTCTCACCATGTCGTGTCCTCGGTGGCCGCGAACGGGTATGATGAAACTAGAAGATACGGGTCACATTACTGCGGAAGGAATAGACCAGGCAATGAAAAAATTCGGCTACAAAACAGAAGGAACTTTTTCTGGCTATCCTCACCAAGAAGAAGCGTCACTCGAAAATCGGCCACAGTCGGGAACGCTCCGAGTCTCTTTCCCGAATCCGTATGATGTGACCTATACCTACGATCGCGCCACCAACTCGTATCTGCGCACGTGGGATAAAGATCCTGATACCGACAAAAACAATGGGAAGCGAATTGCGCCGAAGAATGTGGTGGTGATGGTTGCGGAGTCGGAACAGATTCGCCTCGATATCGATTATGCTGCTCGCGGCGTCAAAAATCCCTGGGACTTGGTTCCTGAGGAAGATCGAGCGGGTCTCAACTATGGCGGAGTCGGTCGCTACAACAATATCAATATGGGTGATCCGTGGTTCGACACCAAGGACAGTGGAGAAGCATATTTCTACATGAACGGCAAAGAAACACGTGGCACTTGGAAAAAAGACAAGAAGAGCCTCGAAAGCAAACTCACGTTTCTTGATGAAGCCGGAAAAGAAATCATGTTCGTTCCGGGGCAAATCTGGGTCGAAGTGCTGGAGCCCGGTCAGGGTCGTAAGTGGCAAGCGCAATGATTCTCTTTTTCTTCGGGGAAGACGCTTTCCGTATTCGAGAGCGGCGCCTCGAGTTAATACGTGCCTTTTTCGAAAAAAACCCGGGTTCCTCGGGTTTTTTCGAATTTGATTTTTCGGATGGGGCTTCTTTGAAGGACCTTACTTCTTGCCTTTCGCAATCAGGTCTTTTTGCAGCCAAAAAATTCGTTATTGCGGGGAATATTTTTGACGCTCCTCTCGAAGTACGACGCCTCCTTTCGGAATATCTTGATGTGGAAGGGGAGATGATCGCTCGAGATTCGCAACGCATTCTCCTTTTTTTTCAAAATGGTGAGCCAAAAAAGAATGAGAAGTTGTGGAAATCTCTTTCATCGAATTTCGTGAAGTCGCAGGCATTTCCGCTTCTCTCAGGAAACGAACTCCATCAATTTCTTTCTTCTCTCATCACAACGTTTCACGGAAGGGGGATTGAGGCACCGGCACGCGCGCTTCTTCTTGAACGGTGCCAAAAACGACTTGTTTCGTCTCCGAGAAGAAGCGCGAAAACTCGTGGCTTTTCGCGCAGGCGAGATGATTCGTGAAGAAGATGTGCGTCTCCTTCTTCCCTTTGCTCCGGAAGAAGAAAGTGTTTTTCGCGCGCTTGACCTTTTGTTTTCCGGGAACAGGAAGGAAGCAATGATGGTATTCTCGCGACTGGGAGTTCCGGGAGAAGCCCTCGGCCTTCTTGGGATGTGCGCGTGGCAGCTCAAGAATATCATTCGCGTGAAGGGTGCTCTTCTTGATGGAAGTCTGAAGAATGCAGCTGAAGCGGCTCGACTCTTGGGCATGCATCCCTTTGCTGCGACAAAGTGTTTTGATATCGCCAGTCGACTGACCCTTAAAGCGGCGGAAGATTTATTTCTTCGACTGACTCGGCTCGATCGTGAAGCGAAAAGCGGGGTTCGAGACCCCGACGATGCCCTGCGCGCGTTTGTGCTTGAAGAGTCATGTTTTTAAAATCTTCAAAAGATTTTGATGACGCATGACATTTCCTTGGAAAAAAGAGAGACAGAAAGTTCATTTGAGAAAGTTTTGCCCGAACAGTTCTCTCTTTGGAAGTAAAGAAATCAAACTCCGAAGAGGTATCGAATGAGATATCTACAACTTTACTTAACTGGCAATTTCAAAAATTCCTTCCCGAATTTGGGAAGGAATCTTGAGGGGTCAGGAAATGAATCCAGTAAGGAAACGACTCCTGGTGAGAGCCTTGCTCCTACTTTCCCAATGCTTCTTTTTTGACGAGAGGATTGAGACGGGATTTTTTTCGCGCCGCCGTATTTTTCTTGATAATATTTTTTTCCGCGGCCTTGTCGAGGCTTTTTATAGCGAGTCGAAGCTCTTTCTGTGCCGTGTCGATATCGTTTGCTTTTACGGCTTCGCGCGTTTTCTTGATGGCGCTTTTGGCAACCCCTTTCACTCCCTTATTTCTCACGGTCTTTCGCGCGGTAACGCGCATGTATTTCTTGGCGGAATTCTTGATGGGCATAGCGAGAGTTCTTAAGAGATAGACGGAAGATGTTCTTTCCTTGTACCATGTGGGATATCTTTTGGCAAGAGACGAATTCGTGTGGTAGAGTGAAGGCTATGATTGCCTTTCTTGAGGGAAGTATTCTCTCTCTCCGCTCTGACACCGTCGTCCTTCTGACGGGCGGTATCGGATATCGGGTTCATGTTACGTCTTTTACGCTCGGTAAGATTTCCGGGGAAGCGTCGATTCGTCTCCATATTCATACTCACGTTCGCGAGGACGCGATTACTCTCTTTGGCTTTCTGACCGAGGAGGAGCTTTCCATGTTTGAGCTCCTTATTTCTGTTTCTGGAGTTGGGCCAAAAATGGCGCTCGGAATTCTTTCGGTTGCTGAGCCTGCTTCGATTCGAGCGGCCGTTGTGGGCAAAGACATTGCTATTCTTACCCGTATTTCCGGTGTGGGGAAACGGACGGCCGAGCGAATTCTCCTCGATCTCGAGAATAAAGTCGGATCCATTTCCGATTCACTTGTCCAGAGTGCGACCGAGGAGAGCGAAGCGGTGGATGCTCTCTCTTCTCTCGGGTATTCCGCCTCCGAAATTCGCGAAGCGATGAAACATATTCCCCCTGGTATGAAGCGCGTGGAGGATCGGGTGGGGGCACTTCTTAAAATGCTGGGAAGAAAAAAATGATTTCTATGAACCAAGAGGAGAGTCGCATATTTTTAAATAGTGCCTGCCCCGATGGAGGCCTCCTCCAGTCCGAACCCTGGCGATTTTTCCAGGAGAAAGAGGGTCTTCGAACATATCATTTCGAATCCGAAGCGCTTTGGGCGAATGTTCTTGAACATTCGCTTCCTCTGGTTGGTCGTTACTGGTATATACCTCGCGGGCCGGTTCTCAAGTCAGTTTTATCCCCTCATGCTCAATCGTACTGGCAGGAGGTAGTAAGCGAAGCGAGGACGCTTGGCGTTCCTTGGATTCGTGTCGAGCCGCGTGACGAAGAAGTGCTCCAGGCTCTCAAAAAGTGGTCTGCGCCGTATTCCCTTCTTCCTGCTCGGCATGATATGCAGCCGCGAGAGATCGCGGTTTTGGATATCACTCCTCCTGAAACTGAGCTTCTTTCTGCCATGAAGCCGAAGACGCGTTACCATATCGGGCTCGCCGAAAAGCGTGGTGTTTTGGTAACCTGTGAGCGAAGCGAAGAGGTTTTTGAGGATTTTGTCCGCCTCACAGAAGAAACGGCTCGACGGAATAACATCACTCCACATACGAGGGAACACTACCGTAATTTTCGGAAATTTTTTCCATCGGAAACACTGGAGTGTTTTGTAGCGCGCCACAATGGCGCGGTGATCGCGGCGATTCTTGTTTCGTTTTTTGGAAAAACGGCGACGTATCTCCATGGCGCCTCTTCGACGCAGGAGAGGAATACCATGGCTTCATTTCTCCTCCAGTGGGAGGCGATACGAGAAGCGAAAAGACGAGGATGCGCTGACTATGATTTTGGCGGAATCGATACAAAGGGAATTCGTCCGAGTCTTTCGGGAGTGACTCGATTCAAAAGAGGATTTGGAAAAAATGTCAAGATCATCTCTTTCCCGGGAAGTTTCGATATCCCGCTTTCCCAAAGCCGTTATATGCTCTATAACTGGATCAGTATGTCAAGAAATTCTGTCAAAAATGCCACAATGTTCTTGACAAAATGAATATATTTTGCAACAATAAGACGTTTTGAGAAAGAGAAGCGTCGAGGAGAGCACATTAATTCGGAGGGGGAATTCGATAATTTCTTGCGTATGATTGAGACTGATATTCAGTCGCTTGGCCTCAATGAAAAAGAGGCAAAAGTGTATCTCGCCTCTCTCGAGTTGGGTCAAGCGACCGTGCAGAAAATTGCAGCAAAAGCTGACATTAAGCGCCCTACCACGTATTTTATTATCGAAAACTTGATGGAGCGGGGACTTATCTCAAGCTACTATCAGGGAAAAAAACAATTCTTTGTGGCCGAAATGCCAGAGCGTATTCTCGACCTTATTGCAAAAGAACGAAAAGATCTTGAGCTTCGAGAAGAGCAATTTAAGCGTCTTCTTCCAGAACTGCAGTCCATCAACAATCGCAACAAAGATAAGCCAGTGGTGAAGTATTATGAAGGAAAAGATGGAATACTTACTATGACTGTAGAGCAAATGAAACTCAGTAAAGGTCAGAAGCTTTACAACATTTTTTCTCGAGATGTTATTGAGCAGGAAATAGAGGAAGACATACTAAAAAATATTAGAAAAGGAAGGCTGGAAAATCGGATCACAGCAAAAACTATATATGTTCGTGAAAAGGGTGACTTGGCGGGGGTAGAAAATGCCGAGATGATTCGTGTCTCAGGAAAGGATCTGCCTATCACTTGTGATATTGCTTTTTACGAAGATAAGGTTCGAATAGCTTCTTTTAAGAATAGAATGATGGGCGTGGTTATTGAAGATAGAGAAATCGCTCAATCATTTAGAGCAATATTTGAATTTGCATGGAAATGGGCAAACCATAATTACCACAAGAAATGAACTAACAGGAGAGCTTTATATATTTTATATATTGAAAAGGGCTTCGGATTTTCCGAAGCCCTTTGAGGTTTTTCTTACGTAATCATTCTTTGTCTCCTTCATGGGAGAGCTCCTTTGACCCCCTTTTCTTGTTATCAAAAGGGATATGGTTTTAAGGAACCTCTGAGCCTTGAATATATTTACCTGTCCTTAAACAGACATTTCTATTCAAGGAGCTTGGTGACTCCGTCCCGCCAATCGTTCCTCGCTGGCGATTTTCCTCCATGGCAGATTTTTCCATCGGCCTAATTTAAAGTTATCATACTCATATTTTCTGTCAATATAAGAAGGCTTGAAGAAAGCCTGAAATGAAAACCTGTTTCCGAAATTCTTTCAAAAGTATTTGTCAAAGGAAGAAGATAGTATCTTATTGTAAGGAAAGGAAATCCCAAATTAAAACAGAGAGTTCGTCAGATAACATTGACAAATTTATATCCCTATGTTATGCTCTCCTGTACGATTTTCGTACAGAGAAAGGAGGAGACATGGGCCGTCTCGTGTTCTTCTCCCGCTTCTTCTCTTTCTTGCGGTGTGTGTGAGGGAAAAGAAGAAGCGTTTCAGAGAAAGAAGGAGCCATCTTGTCTCATTCTTCTCACCCTCTTTCTGGCCTCACGTGTGTGGGGTTTTTCTCTTTCCTGCTTCTTTCGGAAACATCGAGAGAAGCGTTGTTTTGATGTGAGAGAATCGATATACTGTTTCTATGATACGAGCGCTTATTGGTCCTTTCGTGCCACAGACGCTAAAAAATATTTTCCACGCTGCTTCCTCTTTTTTTGCGGCGTGTGTTTTCGGATTTCCGGCACGAAAGATGCGGATTGTGGGAGTAACAGGAACCGATGGGAAAACGACGACAGTCCAGTGCCTTTCGGCTATCCTTATTGAGGCAGGGCACCGAGTTGCCGTTGCGTCTAGTGTGAACTTTCGCAGAGGGGAAGAGGAGTGGGTGAATACTTCAAAATTCACCACACTTTCCGCATGGAAACTTGAGCGGTTTTTGCGGGAAGCAGTCTCTTCCGGGTGCGAGTATGCGGTGCTTGAAGTATCGTCTCACGCGATTGATCAGGGGCGGATTTTGGGAATATCGTTTGATATTGCGGTCATCACAAATGTTACACGTGAGCATCTCGACTACCACCATACGCTCGAAGTGTATCGGTCGGTAAAAAAGAAGCTCTTGCAAAGAGCGAAGAAGGCGGTCGTGAATCTTGATATGGATCGACCCCATGAATTTTTGGCGGCGAATCCGGGGCACTCCATTACGTACAGCCGTCTGGATGGGGCGGCGGATGTTTTTGCTGAAAAAATAGCTTCATCTCTGTCGGGCTCGACATTCACTGTCGAAGACACCGTATTTCGAATCGCGCTTCCGGGAATGTTCAATGTGGAGAACGCGCTTGCTGCGATTGCGACGGCGACGGCGCTCGGCATTTCTCGAGACGTGTCATCCTCCGCTCTTCGGAAGATAAGCGGTGTACCAGGAAGAATGGAATTTGTGCCAAACGATCGGGGTCTCACCATCCTTATCGATTACGCGGTGACACCGAACGCGCTCGAGAATCTTTATCGACTTGTTTCGGAAATGCGGCTTCCAGCGAGCGCGAAGATTATCGCGGTCTTCGGCGCCTGTGGCGATCGCGATCGCGGAAAACGTCCGCTCATGGGGGAAATCGTTTCATCAGTTGCGGACATCGTTCTTCTTACAAACGAAGACCCATATACGGAAGATCCGCAACAAATTGTGGAAGAAGTTCGTGCTGGGATTTCCAATAAAATTCTCGGAAAAACGCTCTTCATACTCTTTGATCGTCGAGATGCAATTCGAAAAGCGCTCTCGCTCGCTTCTCTGGGAGATATTGTTGTAGTGACTGGGAAAGGATCGGAAGAAACGATGGCTGTTGGAGATGCGCGGATTCCGTGGAATGATAAACGCGTGATACTTGAAGAGCTTCAGTGAAACTGTTTTCACTCTCCTTGCTCAATGCTTCAAGCCCTCTCTTTTTTTAGGGAACACACGTTTCTTTGAGAAACGTTTTTTTGTTTAGTGCTTTTTGAAATCGTTTGAGAATGTATTTGATTGTGTATTGAGATCTTCTTTCATGTTGGTCACGTTTTTTTGGACCGAGCTCTCACGCGAATCGATAGATGAGGATTTTTGCATACACACGCTTTTGTATTTTTGTTGCCATCCTTTTCTGAGGGAACGGAAGAGTGTCCCGACCAATACGTCTCCAAAAAAAAGCATGGCTCTCCTATTTGTACCGGAGAGCGTCGAGTGGATCGATGCGACTCGCTTGGCGTGCGGGAAAAAGTCCCGTGATGAGTCCAACGAGCGAACCGAAAGCAACGATGAGAAGTGTAAACCAGATCGGGATCGAAAAGAGATTGACGGCTTCTCCACCGAATCGAGTCGCTACGACATTGAGAAGAAGATTTCCTATCTTTCCAGCAAGCCATCCCATCGCAACGCCAACAACGCTTCCCAAGAAACCCATCAGCAGAGATTCTACGATAAAGAGAAGTGAAATAGCGGTGCGGGAGGCGCCCACCGATTTCATGATTCCGATTTCTTCTGTTCGTTCGAGAAGAGAAATCGTCATCGTATTGAACATGCCAATTGCGGAGACGACGAGTGCCACGAGTCCGAAAATCATGAGGATCAATTGAAGAATACGAAACACTTTGTTGGCTTCCTCAATCGTATCGGATACGGAAGAGACGGAGAATCCAAGCGGGAGAATCGCCTCTCGAATCGAGGCTGTAGCGGAAGCGTTTTCCGCTTTAATTTTTGCTGACTGGAAAGGTCCTTCACGTGCTTCCGGGACATCATCGAGTGAAAAGAAAACGGTATTCGAATCGCTTTCTACAATTCCTGTAATGCGAAACACCGTGGGGCCGATTGCTTTTGTTTTCTTGCCGGGCTCTTCGGTATCAGTAAGAAACAGTTTGAAATCGAGAGATTGTCCGAGCATCTCTTCGGCAGTGACCCCAAAGGTTTTTGCGATTCCCGACGTGACAATAACAGTGCGCGATCCGGGGAATTCGATCGAGCCCGAAAGCGGTTTGGGATGCTCAAGCCGAAGAAAATCGGAAGAGGCTCCGAGCGTATCGAGGTCCAGGGTAATGTTTCGGAACGTTGCTTGGCCGCGAGGGCGGAGAGCAGGAATCACATCGAGAACGCCGGGGAGCATTCGAATTTGTTCGAGCGCTTCTTGGTTCAGGGTTGTTGATTTTCCGGGATCTTCGGAAACATCAAGCGTAGCGAGTGCGTCGGACGTAGTAATGCGTTCGAGCAATGTTTCTTGGAGGCCGTATCCCAAAGAAACGAGAAAAAATATTGCAGCAATGCCGATTGACATGCCGAGAATCGTGAGAAGAGTCCGAAGCGTGCGTGCTCGGAACATACGGAGCGAGAGAAGAAGAATATCGGAGAATCGCATAGAATGAGACGAGAGAAATGTGTTTCGTTATGTGAGCGATTGTCAGTTTTAGCGAGAAAGAGACGAAGGAACTATTTTTCAGGCGTACTTGAGAAGCATGATGATTTCGATTTCTCGAACGACACGTTCGGCGGTGTTTCGGTAGAGCCCGATGCCTCCGAGGGCAAGTGATGAGTCGAGCCGCTTCAGCATTTCGGTTCGGGTGACCTGATTTTCGATACGAAGCTTGAGAAGCGATTCGAGACGGCTTCGTGAGGTTTCGGACAGCTTGAGATCAAGTTCCCGTTCAAGATATTGGCATAAAGGAGTGTGGGCTTCTTCAGGATGCTCCGCAATGTTCTTTGCTTCGCGTATGAGCGATTCGATACGGAGTGTAAAACTTTTCGCCTGCTTCTTATTCCATCCTGCGCCGCCTTTATCGATGTCGATATCGAGTTTCGAAGTGAATTGATTCTCATCGATATTGCTAAAGAGATACTCTTTCAAGAAACTTTCCGCCATGGCGAGTTGTTCTTCGGTCAGATGTGAAAGTGTGTGCGCGAGCAGCTGTTTTGCTTTAAAGGGGATAAGAAGGACATTGAGTTGATCGGAGGAGAGACTTCGAAATGAACCCATCAGAATTCTGAGTTCGGGGGAAATCGTATCGTCAACAGCAACCGGAGTGAAGGATCGAGCGCTGGGTGCTCGTTTTTCTTTCTGCACCGTTTCTTTTTCGATGCGCCCATCCTTCATGGCGATGATGCGGTCGGCGTATAAGAGATGCTCCGCATTATGGGTCACCATGAGAATCGTTTTTTTGTCGACCTCATTGAGTTCCTTCAGAATGTCGAGCACATTTTGCGCCGACTCGCTGTCGAGATTTCCAACCGGTTCATCGGCCAAGATAATTTCCGGATTATTGATGAGAGCACGGGCAATCGCGACGCGTTGTTTTTGACCGCCTGAGAGTTGACTCGGGAATTTATCCATCTGCTCTGCAATTCCAAATCGTCGCAAGAGGGCGAGACCGTCTTTTCTCCGTATTTCTGGGCTTTCGCCGCGGAACGTTTTCGGAAGGCAAACATTGTCGATAACCGACAGTGATGGAATCAAATAGAATGCCTGAAAGATCATGCCGATTTTGCTCTGGTGAAACTCTGCTTCTTCGCGTCGCGTGAAAGAAGCGAGGTTTTTTCCATCAACCCATACATTGCCGTAGGTTGGACGTTGAAGTCCTGCAATTGAGTAGAGGAGCGTCGATTTGCCGCATCCCGACGGGCCGTATACAATGATATACTCTTCTCGATAGATATCGAGGTTCGTTTCCTCAAGTGCGCGCACTTCATTGGATCGACCTTGATTGTAGATAATACGAAGTTGACGAAGGGCGATGAGAGGATCGGCCATACCGAAAAGTGAAAAGTTCGTCTCATTATAGCATTTTCTTTGAGCATCATGCGTATGTTTTGGTTTCTCCGCTTCTCTTCTTTTGTGTCAGCCATCTTTTTTGCAGTCGCTTTTGTTCCATTTTCGGCGAAGGCGGATACCGTTCAAGAGCCACTCATCATAGAAGTGTTGGAACGAATGGATTGCGCGCACTGCGAACGCGAGCGTGAATTTTTGAACGATATTCTCAAAACGCGTTCCGATATTACTGTTCGTTTTTACGATATTCGTGAACCCGAAGGGCGAGAACTCTTTGAGAAGGTGACAGCGCGGGAGCGACTTTCGAAGTCGACTCCCCTGACACTTTCCGGGCGGAACGATTGTTCAGGGATTTGAGGCGGCCGAAACGACGGGGGCGAGAATTCTTTCGCTTGCCGAATCAAGTCGTGGCAAGAAACAGCTGACTTTTCGGGATATTCTTGCTCGAACGGGAAGCGAGTCCCTCTCGACTGAACGTATTTCCGGAAACACTTGTGAAGATGGAAGTGCGTGTGCGCTTCCTGCCAAACCCCCGCTCGTCTTTCGGCTTCCTGTGATCGGAACAACTCTTGATGCTTCGAATTTTTCGTTGCCTGTTCTTTCGATGGTGCTCGGTTTTATTGACGGGTTTAATCCATGTGCCATGTGGGTTCTGGTCACTTTTCTCCTCCTTTTGGCACAGACCAAATCGAAGAAGAAACTTGTTCAGGTGGCGGGACTGTTTGTGGTGGCGGAAGCTCTCATGTACTACCTTATTTTGAATGTGTGGTTTACCACGTGGGATTTTGTGGGGCTGGATCGCATTGTGACGCCACTTGTTGGGCTCGTCGCGATAGGTGGCGGAATATTCTTCTTGTACGAATGGTACACGTCTCTTGGGACGGAACTGGCGTGTCGCATTGTCGATGCAGAGCGTCGCTCAAAAATTATCGGGAAAATCAAATCGTTTCTCACAGGAAAATTTACTTTTGTGACCGCGATGGGAGTGATAGGGCTCGCGCTCAGCGTCAACATCATCGAATTCGCGTGTTCCATTGGAATCCCACAGGCATTTACCAAGATTCTTGAACTCAATGACTTGGGATTCATTCAATCCCAGTCGCTCATGGCGCTCTACGTGCTCTTCTATATGGTGGATGACGTGCTTGTTTTTGCACTCGCCTTATGGGGGTTCGAGAAAATTCATCTGACGGAAAAATATTCCCGCTGGTCCGCGCTTGTCGGTGGTATTCTCATGTTATTTCTCGGGTTTTTGCTTTTGGTTCGCCCGGATATTTTGAGTGATCTTCGGTAAGAGCGCATTCCGAAAATTTTTTTGAGAGTCCGGAGTCGACTGCCCTTTCTATTTTCCAATCGTTTCGTGTGAATACTGAACATTCTTTTCTGAACATCGCATCATCTTCGAGCGAAGAGGGGGATTCCGACGAGGTTTTTTCCGTAGGAGAATTTTTGGATGCGATGAACGCGAGTTTCTCCGGTATGCGCGTCGTTCTTCGTGGAGAAATATCGGGCACAGAGGAACGCCGTGGCGTTACGTACTTTTCTCTCAAGGACAGCGAGTCCGATGCGCTTCTCTCCTGTCTTATTTTCCGAAATGACTTCGCGGATTCTCTCTCAGAAGTAACGCAAGGGAGTGAAGTGATCGTCGAAGGGACGCCGAATATTTGGAAGCCGCGGGGACGATTCTCATTTCGCGTGTATCGCCTTCGCATTGCAGGAGAAGGGGCGCTCAAGAAGGCGTATGATGCTCTTCGCGAGCGGCTCGATCGCGCTGGAATTTTCGATCCCGAAAAGAAGCGCTCGCTTCCCGCGTTCCCTCAAAAGATTGCTCTCCTCACTTCACGCGAGGGAGCGGCGATGGGAGACTTTGCGGCAAACCTTCGTCAACACGGATTCTCGGTATCGCTTTTCGATGCGCATGTGGAGGGTCGGTATGCGGTTTCGGACCTTTTGGAGGGAATTCGTTTCTTTCACCGGTCGCCAGAATCGTGGGATGTGTTGGTTTTGATTCGCGGCGGCGGGAGTTTGGAAAGTCTTCAGGCGTATAACAACGAACATGTGGTTCGGGCGATCGCCGAATCGAAGATCCCGACGCTTGCTGGCATCGGACACGAAAAGGATATTTCGCTCGCCGCACTCGCTTGTGACGCCATGGTTTCGACGCCGACCGCCGCCGCTGCGATTCTCGGTGCTTCGCGCGAATATCTTCGCGAGCAGACAACGAATCTCGAGCACGTTCTCTTTGATCGTTTCCGGGATTTCCTCTTTGACGGTGAAGAGCGAATTCGCACAGCGAGTGATCGCATTCTCTCTGCACGCGAAGGAATGGCGTCGCCGCTTCGAAATCTTTTTGCGGCCGGGGAGCGCCTCGAAATGCAATACGCCGCTTTTCTCGATAAAGCACGATTCCATATGCTCGACCTCTCTCGAGAGTTTATGCGGTCGTTTCGAACTGAACTCATTTCGCAAAAGATAAGTGATGTGGAGGCAAGGATAGAGAGTCGAAATCCCTACCGGCTTTTGGAGCGAGGGTATGCTCTTCTTTATCGAGACGGTCATGTTGTGCGAGATGTCGCGACCCTTAAGGCAGGCGATCGGGTTGAAACGAAACTCGCCTCTGGAGACGTTCGCTCTACTGTGACCCATGTGTTCGCCTCAGGAAGAACAAAAAAACGCCTGCTCAGATAAGGAGCGGGAAACGCATGTTGTGAAACTTCGTGTGAGGTGGGGAAGAAGCAATGAGCATTTTCTCATAAACCGAATGTATTTATTGTTTTGTATCGACACCTATGAAAAAAGAACTGGAGTCAGTCCATATCGACGATACGCTCAAGAAACTCGAACGGATTGCAGCGTGGTTTGACGCGCAGCAAGAACCAAAGCTGGAGGAGGGTCTCAAGAAAATCGAAGAAGCAGCGAGGCTTCTCGCGATCAGTCGCGAACGGCTTCTCGAAATCCAAAATCGATTTGAAGAAGTAAAAAAAATAGTCGACCGCAAAAACCTGTGATATACTTTGTGCGTCGAATCCTCGATACGCTTACGATCGGAAGAAACTTTTTTCAAAAAATTGATGCTTCTTTTTTCGTACGAAGAGATTTCCAAAACAAAAATTTATGCGCTTTTTTAGAGGGAAAAGTTCTCGTGGATCGGTTCTCGCTTATACGCTCATTGTTCTTGCAATCGTCCTCGCCGCCTCGATTGGTATGATGGCGTCTTCGGTGACCGATCTTCAATCAATTTCTTCCAACACTCGTTCTTCAAGTGCGTTCCAAATCGCCGATTCGAGTGCACAGCTCATACGAGCCACCATCAAAAATCCTTCCGGAGTACCCTCGAGTGCCGATACGATCGGGGAGTACTGGACAAATTGCAGGAACCGAGATGGAAAAGCGAGCGTGACGGGCGAGATGCTCGGCGGGACGTACGAAGTCAGTTTTTTGGGAGGAGAGCCTGAGCAAGATCTCGAATGCGGAGACGATGTGTCTGCTGTAACGGTTATTAAATCCGTCGGGAGTTATCGTGACACCGCACGTGCGGTTCGCGTTTTTGTCGCGGCGCGCCCGACACTTGTCGGTCACTGGAAACTTGATGAAAATTCCGGAACCAGCGCAAGTGATGATTCCGGAAAAAACAATAATGGCGCGCTTCGAGGTCCTGGAGTGAGTTTTTCTGGAGACGAACTTCTCTTTAACAGCACTGCCGGCAAAGGAGGGGCAGAGGTTCCTCATTCCGATACCCTCAATATGACTCGTGCGGTGACGATATCGTTGTGGTTGTTTGTGGACGAAACTCCTCCCGGCGATTGGACGCCACTTGTTTCAAAAATGGCCGAAAGCGGCGCGGTAGATACTCGAACGTATTCCATTTGGTTGAACCGAACAGGATACATCAATCTCTCCACTTCGGATGGCGTGAATCATAATTTTATCGATACTCGGGAAGGCTCAATAGAACTCAAACGATGGTACCACTATGTTGGCATTATTGACCGAACGAATAAACGCATGGTCCCCTATATTAACGGGGATCTTGCTGTCAGGCCGAATAACACGGACATTCTTTTTGCTCAAGGGAACGCCGTTTCAAATACCGCCTCGTTTCGAATTGGTTCGATCGATTCATCTTCCTTTCCGTTTTCTCCTTTTACTGGAAAAATAGATGACGTTCGCGTGTATGACGGAGCGCTCTCGACTGGGGAAGTGAAAAAGCTTTTTGACGCAGGGAGAAACGGTTGAGTTCTTTCTTATGCGAAGTGTTTATCATGAATTCTCCATTGTTTTGGGCGGCGCGGCCGGTAAGGGCGTGCAGACCGTCGAGGGAATTCTGCTTTCGGTTTTGAAGAGCGAAGGCTATCTTGTCTTTGCCTCGAAGGAATACATGTCGCGTGTTCGGGGAGGAAGCAATTCAACGGAAATTCGGATCGGCTCAAAGCGGCCGCTCGCATTCTTGCGCGAGATGACTCTTTGCTTTCCGTTCGATCGAGCAGCGCTTTCCCATCTTCGTTCGAGGATTTCTCCAAGCACTCTTGTTCTCGCCGATCCTCGTGTTGCATCGGGCTCGTCTTTCTCTGAACACGCAGTCCTCAACGTCCCGCTCTCTGATATTGCTGCTGAATTGGGAAATCCGCTTTTTGAAAATACCGTTGCGGCGGGGATTCTTCTTGGTATTTTGGGGGCGGATATTTCTGGGCTCGATACGTATCTGCAGAATCGTTTCTCTCGAAAAGGAGAAAAAATTGTTGCAGGAAATATCGAAGCGGGTATTCGCGGGTACAAAGTTGGGCAACATCTTTCGTATACTGAGAATATCGAGGTTCACATCTCTCGAGACGAATCGATTCAAAAAGAAGTGCTTCTTGATGGGACGACGGCAATTTCTTTGGGAGCGATAGCCGGGGGATGTAACTTTATTGCTTCTTACCCCATGTCACCTTCGACCGGCGTTCTCGAGTTTCTTGCGCGAGAATCCGAACGCTTGGGCATCGTTGTTGAACAAGCCGAAGATGAAATCGCGGCGATGAATATGGGTCTCGGTGCTTCGTATGCGGGCGCGCGCTCCCTGGTAAGTACGTCGGGCGGGGGCTTTGCTCTTATGGGCGAGGGAGTCAGTCTTGCGGGAATGATGGAACTGCCAATAGTCATTCATTTAGCGCAGCGTCCGGGACCTGCGACCGGGCTTCCGACACGTACCGAGCAAGGCGATCTGAATCTCGCTCTTTTTTCGGGTCATGGCGAATTCCCGCGAGCTCTTTTTGCGCCCGGTTCGCACGAGGAAGCGTACGAGCTTGCCGCGCGCGCGTTTCACCTTGCGGAGAAGTGGCAGTCGCCTGTCTTTCTTTTGTCAGACCAGTATCTCCTTGATGCTGTGACTACGGTTCCTCTTTCTCAGTTTCCTCATTTTCCCGATATACCGTCCTTCACGGAAACAGAGGCGTCGTACGAACGGTATGCTTTTTCCGAGAACGGTGTTTCTCCACGGGGAATTCCGGGACACGGTCGAGGTCTGGTAGTCTCCGATAGCGATGAGCACACCGAAGACGGGCACTTAACCGAACGTCTTGATACGCGGGTTCAAATGACAAAAGCAAATGAAAAAAACTCGAAGGGCTGATTGCTGAAGCGCTTCCCCCTTCCAATTTTGGAGTTAATCGAGCTCCCATTGTCCTCGTCGGCTGGGGCTCGACGAAAGGAGTGCTCTGTGAGGGATTGCAAAAATCTGGACGAGAAGACATTTCACTGCTCCACTTTCGCCAAGTCTATCCGCTTCCTGAAAATATAAAAAACTTTCTTTCGGGGGAGCAAAAAAATTGTCGTTTTTGAAAAATAATTTTTCAGGGCAATTTGCGACCTTGTTGGAACACCACGGTATTCGAATTCACGAGCGAATATGTAAATACAGCGGAGAGCCCTTCAGTGTGGAGGAAATCACCGAAAGCATTGCTCGATTGTCACTCTAAAATTGTATGGAGACGCTTTCACCAAAACATTTTGATATGCCCGCGAGTACCGATATCGCCTGGTGCCCGGGCTGCGGGAATTTTCCGATTCTTACGATAGTGAAGATGGCGCTTGCCGAGCTCAGTATTGCTCCCGAAAAGCTGGTCTCAGTTTCCGGTATCGGACAAGCTGGGAAGGCGCCTCACTATTATCGCACCCATGTTTTTAATGGACTTCACGGGCGGGCGCTCTCTGCAGCGACGGGCATCAAGATGGCGAATCCAGAGCTTACGGTCATCGTGGAGAGCGGCGACGGCGATATGTACGGCGAAGGTGGGAATCATTTCTTGCATACCATTCGCCGAAATCCGGACATTACGGTTCTCGTCCATAACAATATGGTGTATGGGCTTACAAAAGGGCAAGCCTCTCCCACGAGCGAGGTGGGCATGAAGACACCGGTTCAGGTGTCGGGTGTCTTTGTAGAGCCGTTTAATCCGCTTGCGTCCGCGATCGCTCTTGATGCCTCGTTTGTGGCGCGCGCGTTTGCCGGAAATATTCCCCATGCGAAGGATCTTGTGAAGAAAGCGATCGCTCACAAAGGTTTTTCGCTTGTCGATATTTTTCAGCCCTGCCCGGTCTTTAATAAACAAAATACGTACCCCTGGTTTCAGGAGAAAGTCTATACGCTTGAGGCATCTCATGATACGCGGGATCGTGCGGAAGCATTCCGTCGCGCTATCGAAACGGATCGTCTTCCGGTAGGCGTTTTCTATGAGAACCCGAATCGTACGCCCTTTGAAGATCATCTTGGAAATCATGGTCGCCCGCTCTTTCGTCATCGCGTAGACAACCAGATTCTCGACGAACTTTTACGTGAGCGCATTGGATGAAAGACGCATGTCGATCTTTTCTTTCCAGGGGTATCTTGCAAATTTTTCCTGACAAAATCTTCTTTTTTTTGAGCTGCGAAAATTGTCTGTCGTATTGGAAGAAAGTTCTTGCACTTTTCTTTTTCTTCTTTGCTTCCAATCAACAAATCCTGATTCGAGAAGTGGAAAGCCATGTGTTGCGATGGCACGAGCTTGCATGAGTGTAAATCCTCCGTCAATCCACAAAGACGATGTTCCCAAAAAAAAAGAAACGAAAAAAAGCTCCTATGCCGGTGAGGGCAAGGAGGAAAAAAGGTCGGTTCGTCCGATATGTTTCTCCATAGGCTCTATCGAA
Organism: Candidatus Moraniibacteriota bacterium; assembly: GCA_016699975.1. Lineage (GTDB taxonomy): Bacteria > Patescibacteriota > Minisyncoccia > Moranbacterales > UBA1568. The sequence continues at coordinate 271,705 of CP064994.1, forward strand.
TCTCGATGTTCGAGATATTCGGGACAGGCACAATCGAGGTGAATGTGTCCATGAACCAGGGGAGGAGTGCTGCGAGTCCGACAAGCGGCAGAATAAATAGGACGAAACTCGTGACCGCTTTCCAGAAAAGTTGCCGACGGATTTTGTGAATTTCACGAAAGATATCATCCAGCTTTTTGTCCTGTGCCTCGAGGCGCGCCATGATTTCTTCATTCATAAGAGAAAAAGAAGACAATAAAAGACATCGTAAAAAATACTTTTCTGTGGTTCTTATATTTTGAAGCGAAGTCACAAGAAAACTTCTCTCACAAATCGCGTCTCTCATTCTGAAGTCTCATTCTGAAGAGAGATGAATTTTTATTAGTCTCCCGAGCCGATATCGGGTAGGACACCCCGAGCGTTTTCGAATTGACATGGGGAATATCACCTCCTTACTATCCTGAAGAATGCGTCTCAGGGGACGGTTTGAACTCTGGTTTTGGAACAGGAAAGATTCTCTCTTGGGGAAATTCTTTGATTCGCTTCCAAGTATTATTCCATGTCGAGCTTAGCTTTTGCTTTTTCGGAGAGGCGTGACGGGTCCCATGGCGGATTGAAAGTGAGTTCGACACTCACTGATTCGACACCCGGAACGGCGAGTACCTTTTCTTTTATTTCCGACTCGATTGTCTGGAAAAGAGGACAACCGATCGTAGTGAGCGTCATGGTTATCTCGACGTTCGCATCGACGATAAGAATGTCGTATACGAGTCCGAGGTCGATAATGGAAACGAAGAGTTCCGGGTCGAGAATGCCGGAGAGTGCTGCTCGAACTGCTTCTTCGCTTGGGGCATTCTGCATATATTGTAAAAAGCGGTCGATTTTCTTTTGAGACGGTCAGTTCGGGAAGACGACCTCGCCTTTGTCATTCTTGATAGTAATCGCAGAAACTGGGCACGAGCGAGCCGCGTTTAAGATTGTATCGGCATCATCTTCGTTGCAGCTCGAAAGAATGACTGCCTTCGCTTCGTCGTCGAGCTCGAATGTTTTGGGTGCCACTCCCACGCAGGGCCCCGCACCGATACAGATGTTTTTGTCGACTTCGACTGTCCACCCATTTTTGAGAGTGATTGGTCCGTGGGGCTTCGCAATATCTTGTACCTCGGGCATATATTTTTCTCACGTATTAATTTTGAGAGGGAGAAAGCGCATGATGTATTGTCTCGAGGGAGAGGAGGGCGCAGCGAGCTCGTGTCGGTGAGAAGTCACTTTTACCGAGAAGGTGAAAAATATTTTCTGGCGAAAGAGCTCTGATGTCCGAAACGTTTTTCCCCAGAGCGAATTCTGAGAGGAGGGAAGCGCTTCCTTGGGAGAGGGCACAGCCGTTCCCGCTCCATCCGATTGCTTCTATTATATCGTTCCTGACGCTCATGTCCATTGAGAGTGTGTCGCCGCACGAGCGATTTTCGGTATTGGCATGATGGGTGGGATCGGGAATCGAGCCCATGTTCCTTGGGTGATGATAGTGATCGAGGATGACTTCTTCGAAAGACGGCATAGCGAATTTTCTTCGGTACTTTCAGTGTTAAACGTATACTGTTTATAGTGCTTTGTCGAATGTTGATGGTGAATTCAAACCCCGAAGCCCCTTTTCTGGTATACTCCGGCGTTAACTTCCAAAAACGCTATGAATATGCCAAAAGGAACGTCCATAACCTTCTTTGAACGAGAGCGAATCGAAAGCTTTCTCCGCATGAAGAAAAAGAAAACATGGATCGCGGAGAAACCTGGAAGAGATTATCCGTCATCAAGCGAGAGATACGAAGAAATTCGAGTCCGCACCTTCCCTATGTTGCCATCCGAGCTGAAGCGTATGCGGAAAGACGAAAGAAAATACCAACAAAAGAAAACTGGAAAAACGGCAAAACGAGAAACTGAAAAAGTTTGTCGAAAGCGAACTCCTGAAGGGACATTCACCGGAGCAGATAGCCGGCCGGTTGAAAACATCTCCTCCGAAAAATCTTTCCTCGTGTACGGATACCTCGATAAGTCAGAATCCATCTACATCACATTTACAGGAGAAGGAAGGTCGGCGGATGGTACAAACATCTGCGACGAAAAGAAGCGGAGACGACCAAAGTTCTCTCGAAAACCGCGAAAAGAGACGATTCCGGATAGAATACCCATTCACGAAAGACCGCGGTCATTACCAAGCGTACACACTTTGGAGACTGGGAAACCGATTCCGTGATATTCTCAAACAGAAGTCAGTACTCTCGGTACAGTACGAGCGAAAAATGAAGCTATGCCGATTAAAGAAAGTTCCAAACAAAACAGCGGTTCGAAAGTGAACGAGCGATACAGGGACATTTCTCTCGGCTTCCGCAGCAATTGAGGAGAAGTATTACGAGAGATAAGAACGGAGAATGTTTTGCACGGAGAACGAACAAAACTTTCTCTTCTTCCTACTTCTGCGATACCTACAAAAAGTTGTAGAAGAGGTGTGGAAAACTTGAATGGATTGTTACGAGAGTATTTTCCGAAGAAAATGCCCGTTTGATAAAATTTCCAAAAAGAAGTTCGGTCAGTTCAGGACAAACTCAACAATCGACCGAGGAAAGCGCTTAACTATTTGACGCCGAATGAAGTTTTTGCCAGGGTACTGGAAAAGGGGCATTAAATTCTTGAACTCACCGATCGCGAGAGACTCTTGGTACGCTTCTTATATAAAGACGATTTTTACCGCACTTCTTTGCTTAAATCTTTTTGCAGGGAGGAATCGCTCGTCTTCCGCCTGTGATACTGGTCAATCAAGATTGCGAGCGGACAGTAGCCGGTTGTTGCGAAAAAAACGAGCATACCTCCGACCATAATCGTAAAAAAATGAACCGAAGGGGAGAGAAAAAATGCGATTGTTTCCGCGGTGAGAATGAAAAATCCGGCAATCAGGAATACCGTTCGCTCAACATGCCACGAGCGTGTATTCATCCGGTACACAGCATTCTTTTTCATAAGAAAAATTTAATTTTTAGGAAGGTGTACCTACTTTATTGAACAGATCATTTTTGATGCGATCCCTTGTCTTTTTGGGTTCCGAATAGTCTCTTCCCAGGAGAAGGAAGCGGTTATTGTTGAGCGGTTTTCGTGTTCTTCCCCAAGAATCTTCATGATTGTTTTGTAATTCTTCTTGAGAGGAGTTGTTTTTTTGCCGGAGAGAATTTATTTCTGGCCCCCGTTTTCTTGTGGCCATTTTCTTCGTTCAAGAATGAAGTAGAGGAGGGGAAAGACGAGCAATGTGAGAACCGTGGAGGCAGAGAGTCCGAAAATAATGGACCAAGCAAGCCCTTCCCACACGGGATCACTAATAATGGTAAGCGAGCCGAAGATAGCGGTAAGCGAGGTAAGAAGAATAGGAAGGAAGCGGATTCTCCCAGTTTGAACAAGTGCCTCTCGGAGAGGTGTCCCGGAATGTTTGAGTGGCTCTAAATATTCGAGGTAGATAACGGCGTTTTTTTACGGCGAGACCCGAAAGAGCGATCACGCCGATCATGGATGTTGCGTTGAAATAGGTTCCCTTCATGAGGAAAAGAACAGCAAATCCCGGAAAGATGCCGAGGAGGCCGAGGGGAATACTTGCCATAATAAGAAGAGGAGTAAAGAAGGATTGCGTTCTCAGGGCGAGTAAGAAGAAAATAAACGCGAGTGCGACGCCGAAAGCAATTCCCAAATCTCGAAAGACTTCGAGTGTGAGTTTCCACTCTCCTCCAATGTAAAGAGTAAGCGGCTTTCCTGTTTCGATGTTTTCGTAGACAACGCGAAGCGGCGACCATGAAACAAGACGAAGATTTTCTGAGGGAGGAGCAGAAAGGAGTGAGGGAAAAAGATCGAGAACTGCATAGATCACGCTTCTTCTCTCCAGTTCTGCCGAAACGGAGTCGTTCGAGACCCGATTTTTTCGAGAGAGAATTGACGGTTCCCTTTGCGAAACTTTTTCAACGAGAGCCGAAAGGGAGACGAGATCGCCGCGACTGTTTCGCACTTTGATGAGCGCAATGTCGTCTTCCGTTGCGCGGTATTCTTTGGCAAAGCGCAGGTGAATCCGCCGCGCTTCACGAGATTCGGAAAGCGGCTCTTGCGGCAGTCGGTCGAGAAATCGTCCCGAAAATGCTGTCTCAAGTGTGGTGGAAATTTCTTTCGGTGAAATGCCAAGGAGTGCCGCCTTGTCGAAGCGTATGCGATAGGTGTCTTCCTGCGGGTGATCGGGAAGTGATGTGGAAAGATCGACTATCCCGGGAATGTCGCGTGCTCGCGACGCGAGTTCGGAAGTGACGGTCTCCCGCAGTTCTTTTTCTTCACTTTGTATATCAAGAAAGAAGGTGGCGGAAACGGGTGGACCAGGCGGATCTTCGAGAATACCGATAACGGCGTCGGGAAATTCTTTCTGAAAACGTGTGGAAATTTCCCGTACCCGACTTGCTATTTCTTCCGAGGAATCCTCGCGTACTTGTTCGGAAACAAGATTCACTTTGAGTGTTCCTTGCGAAGGAAGTGTTCGCTCAGAGTTTCCTTTGAAGAGACCGTTGAAATCGATGATTGGGGCGGTACCGATAAAACTTTCGACGGAGGTCACGTCGTTTTCGGAGAGAATGATTCGTGCGAGTTCTTCAGAAATGCGGTTTGTTTTTTGAAATGCGGTACCAGTTGGTAAATCGAGAGAAACAAAGAACTGATCGCGATCGGCTTTGGGCAGCATGCGAAAAGGCATGAGCGGTGAGAGGGGGAAGAGAAAAACAGCGAGGAGAAGCAGGAGCGTGATGCCGAGAAACAAACGTCGCGCCCGAGTGTTTTCGAGAAAAAAGAAATGAGGCGTGCATAGAGTATTTCGATTTTTCGTGCTCCTTTCGAGAGGGAGCGGTGTCTAGAAACCTTCCTCGTACTTTTGAAAAAGAAGGGTGAGAAAGGGATTGAGCGTGACGGATATGGCAAGAGAAGCAAGAAGCGCTGCAGGAACGAAAAAGGAATGGGTCCCATGTAGGGTCCCATCATGCCGGAGACGAATGCCATCGGCACAAAGGCAGCTGCCATAGTGATCGTCGAGACGACGAGCGCACCTCCTACTTCTTCCACTGATCGGGCAAGCGATCGAATGGCGGATTCCTTTGGAAAGAGTCGGCGGAATCGAGACGCGTTCTCGACGACAACGATAGCATCATCAATAAGGAGGCCAAGGGAAAGGATAAGTGCAAAAAGAGTAATGCGATTCAGTGTTTCTCCGACGAGAAGTCCGATACCGAAGACGCTGAGGAGAACAAGGGGTATGGATATTGAAGCGGTGAGTGCGTTTCGAAGTCCGAGAAAAAGAAAAAGAAGGACACCGACGATGATGACGGATTTTGCGAGATCGAGAGAGAGTTTCCCGATTTCATGCCGCGCCGTTTCTCCCTCGTTTCGCAGCACGGAGACATGGATATCTGCGGGGAGGGTGCTTCGAAATGATTCGAGTTGTTCCAAGGCTTTCTCTGAGACGGTGGTTGCATTTTCTCTCGGGAGTTTGGAGAGTGCCACATGAACGGCGGGAACAGGCTCGGCATTCTTTTCGTGGAGTGTGACGGCGTCTCTTTGTTCTCCGGGTCCGAGCGAAACACGCGCAATATCACCGATACGAGTGTGTGTGTCCGAAAGGAGAGGAAGATCAGCAACTGTGTCCGCGGTCAGGGTTTCGGGGACGAGCGTGAGGGCGGTGCTGCGGTTCTCCGTTTGAATCGAGGAGACGGCTTCTGGGGGAATGAGTTGCGAAAGAGCGCGTGTAACATCGGAGGGGGTCAAATTTCGCGCGGCGAGTGAAGCGGCATCCATTTCTACCTGGAGGTGATGTGAAACGCCTCCTTTTACTTCGACTCGTGATATTCCGGGAGTAACCGAGAGTCTTTCCCCGAGCTTTTCTCCCATAACTCGAAGGGCGTGCTCAGGAAGAGACGAAGAAGAGAGTCCGATATCGAGTATGGGAACGTCATCGGGGCTTATGCTCTCTCTTCGAAGGGGGACACTTTCTGGAGGAAGGCGTCGCTCTAGATCAAAAAGTTTTTTGATTGAGCGCGGTTGTTGCTTCAGATACATCTGTTCCGACAAGAAATTTGACGGTGACGATGCTTCGCCCGCCCCGCATCGATCGCGATCCGAGTTCGTCGATCCCTGAGAGTTCCGAGACGCCGTCCTCAATCGGCTTCGTGAGGTAGGTCTCTGTCTCAAGGGCGGAGGCGCCCGGAAGCGTCGCCGAAAGAACGAAAGCAGGCGCTGTTATTTTTGGATTATATTCTTTGGGAATGACGAAAAACGAAATGCTTCCCCAGAGAATGATGGCGGTGATGGAAATTAGGGAGAGGTGTCGGTTTTCGAGAAAGAGAGCTGCAATTTTCCCGGCCGCGCGAAGCGGCTTTTCATGAAGATCGTTGTCAGTTTTCATACGTTTGGGCATGTGCGCCATCTCTTAATCCTCGAACTCCTTCAGTTATTACGGCATCTTCTTTTGAAATGCCGGAAAAAATTTCTCGATCGTCGCCGAAACGTTTCCCGACCGAAACCAATCTTCGGACGACTTTTCCGTCGACGAGAACGAATACAAAAGAAGCGTCATATTCGGTGAAGAGAGCAGTGTCGGGAATAAGAAGTCGCATATCATCCTGGGTTTTCTCAGAGAGCGAACGTTGGTCTTCGGGAATGGTGAGACTTGCTGTTTCGCCAATCGGTATCACTGAAAAGGATCATCCGCCTTTTCTCGGAGGCGAACCGATACCTTTACTTCTCCGGTTCCAGCCATTTTCGAAGAATCGAGAGCGCGAACAATTCCCGTACTTTCGATCACGGAGTCGGGACTTATTCTTTTGTAATCACTACTTTTTGTCCGAGAGAAAGGCTTTTGGAAAATGTTCCCGGAACGGAGACTTCAAGTTCGCGGGCTTCGGAAAGTGCGAGTTGGTAGAGAGGAGATCCTGGAGTGACGAATTCTCCCGTCGAAACGAAGCGACTGGTAACCAGTCCCGAAAAAGGAGATCGGATAACGGCATTTCCTTGTTGTATCCGGGCGCCCTGGAGCAACCCGTTTGCTTCGACCGATCCAATTTTTGCACGACTCTCTTCTATATCCCGAAGTTTTTTAAGGCTTGAAAGGGATTTTTCTGCGATGGCAACGTCTTTCGATGTCGCATTTCCTCGATCGCGGTTTTCCTTGGTTTTCTTGAGGAACGCTTCCGCTTCTTTTTGTTTTCGATCGTAGTATTCGCGTGTATCGGCCGCAATGGTTCGAGAAAGTGCGGAAATGCGACTCGCGGTGTCCGCAAGAACGGCGGAAGATTCCGCATCCACGAGTGCAATCACCTCTCCCTTCGAGACCGTTTCTCCAGGCTCCTTGAGGAGTCGGAGGGCATATCCCGAGACTTTTGCTGATACGGTTCCTGATTCCGCTTCGCGAATAATACCGGAAAATGATCGGAGGGCTTTTCCTTCCAGAGAGACGGGGTATTGGGTGCGGACGAATTTCGGTTCGGTTGATTTTTTTGGTTCGACGCGTGCCTTGAAGTCGTGAAAGAAAAAAATGCTCCCGGAAACAAAAAGAATCGCCAGAATGAAGAAGAGAAATCGATTCGACAGAGGAGATGTCATAGAGCTATTTCGTATGGGCAGTATGAACGACATGGAGGAGTTCCTGGTGAAGCGCGTGGAGCTCGCGTTTTGACTTTCCAGGAAGGGAAGCATTTTTCAGGAGGCTGTTTAAATGTTCCTCAAGCATGAGGAGATTTGCCGATTTGAGAAGTCCGATGACAGCGAGATTTTGTTGTATGACGGAAAAACAGTTCGGAGACGTTCCTTCGATGGTTTCGAGGATGCGATCAATGCTGGTCCGGGCCTTCTTGAGGGCGGTCTCGATTTTCTTTTTTCTCTCGTCCATAAGAATGATGTAGGTGGTTATTCCTCAAACCAGGTACGTATACCTGTGGTATAGGTATATGAATCGTACACGAGGAAGGGAACCGTGTCAAAAGGTTGAGGGGATTCTGGTTCGAATCGGAACTTTTTCATTGTCTCTTCCTGCACGCGAAGAGTGCCTCGTAAAAAGTATTTCGTTTAGGATTTTGCTTTCCTCTCGGAAATTTTCAGAAAAAAACAACCCCTATGAAAGAGGTTGAGTTCAGCACAATGTTATTCGGACGCGGGAGAAGTGTTCTTCAAAAGCGCTTTCTCCTATGAGATTGATTTTGTTTGATTTCGGACGTTGTAGGTGGGATCGGCAGACGCTCATTTTTCCTCCTCACTCTTCTTTTGCCCTCACATGCAGTTCCATGCGCCAAGAGCACAGAGTCCCTGGGGACATCAAGAAACTCTCACGATGGGCTCACTCTTTTTGAGATAATCCCTACACGCCTTTTGGTGTCTTATCGAGAGAGATCCAGGTGATTTTCTGAGAGCGGAGCGGCTCTTTCTGTAAGAGAAAAAGAAACTTTCCCGAAAAAAGATTTGGAAATCGTGTGAGAAGAAAGCGTCGGAAAAAACGGGGAGTGAAACGGGTTGGGAAAATTCCTCCTCCCATAAAATTGAACTGCGCCGCGCGTACGAACCACTCGTGCTCGCGAAATCCGTGCAGGAGTTCTTGGAGTGTGAAAAAACGAATGTGCGCGTAGTTCCAGCCGCTCTCGCCGTAACGCACGTGATCCCAATGAATGATGCCGCCGCCCGACAACATACGAAGTCGTTGCCGAAGGTCGAAGTGGTTGGGTACGCCGAAAATAATCGAGCCGTCTTTTCGGAGCACGCGCTTTCCTTCGCGGAGAATGTGTGTGGGATCGTAGAGGTGTTCGGGAACGTCCGTACACAATACGAGATCGAAGGAATCTTTGGGTACGGGCCATGTCTCGTTTATATCGCTCTCAAGTATTTTCGAATGTTGGGACGTGGGCGAAGCAGGAAAGATATCGAGTCCCGTAATGCGATGCCCGAGTGTTCGCAGTGTTTTGTGAAGAGTCGGAGATGCCCCGCATCCCACGTCGAGAATATCAAGCGGCTCGTCGCCCAGAAAATCGAGAAGTCGGCGAATTTTCTCGAACGAGTTCCCGTTACTAAAGGTGGCAGAGTGTTTGTGAAACTCAGTTTGGTTCATACCTGTTCTGGTGTTCCCTTTTTAGAGATCACGTTGCTTCTCTTTCTCGCCCTTCTTCGCCAAGCGATAATACTCGATCGCTTCCTTCAGTGAAACAAGGGCACGATTGATATCGGACTCGTAATTATATATCGAGAAACTGAATCGGATTGTAGCCGGAATGCCGAGAGAGGTGTGGAACGGATGCGTGCAGTGGGCGCCTGCTCGAACGCAGATGTTTTTGTTTGCAAGCCATTCGGCTGCATCGTGCGCATGAAGACCAGGAATGGTGAAAGAGACGAGGTTTGAGTGTTTCGTCGGATGGCTGGAACCCAGCAGTTCGACCCCTTCGATTTCTGTTCGGAGTTTTTCTCGTGCGACCTCGACAAGGTGGGATTCGTGGGCGCGAATCGACTCCTTCCCGAGATGCTCGATATATTCTATTGCGGCGCGAAAGGCGATGACGCCGGAAATATTCGGCGTGCCCGCCTCGAATCGTTGCGGCGGTCGTTTGAAAAATGATTTTTCCACCGAGGCGCTCTCGACCATATCTCCGCCGTAAAGAAAAGGAGGAAGTGCTTCGAGGAGGGCGGATCGTCCCCACAGGACGCCGACTCCTGTTGGGCCGAAACACTTGTGTGCCGAAAATGCGAGAAAGTCGACGCCGAGCGTCGAGACATCGATGGGGAGGTGCGCTGCAGCCTGTGCGGCGTCGAGGATGATGATCGCTTCGGGCGAGCGCTTGCGAACAACAGATACAATATCTTGTACTGGCGCGATCGTTCCCGAGACATTGGAAATCCAAGGGAACGCGAATATCTTTGTGCGCGCACTCACAGAGGTTTCAAGTGTTTCGAGATCGATTTCTCCTGATCGGGAAACGGGAAGTGCGCGAAAGGTTGCGCCGGCGCGTTCTGCGAGCGCCTGCCAGGGAAGGAAATTCGCGTGATGATCCATCGTCGTCACCAGAATCTCATCGTCTTTTGTAGTTGAACGTTCCAGCGAATATGCGAGGAGATTCAGGCTCTCGGTCGTTCCTTTGGTAAAAATAATTTCTTCTTTTTTTAGGGCGCCGATCCACAGGGCGACTGCCTCTCTCGAACGCTCGTATTCGAAAGTGGCGCGCTCCGACAAGGTATAGAGTCCGCGGGAAATATTCGCCGGGTACTCTTCGAGATATTCCCGCTCTTGTTCGATGACGGTGCGAGGTTTGAGGGCGGTTGCCGCGGAGTCGAGATAAACAAGATCCGGATGGTGTGCGAAGACCGGAAAATCTTTTTTGATGGTTTCGGATTTCATCATAAAAAATATTCATTTTTTGTTTCTCTCCTTTGAACGACTCACTCGTCGCACAGTGTTCCTCATGAAATTGGAGAAAAACTTTTCTACCACTCTACACCCTGCGCTCTTGGCACAGAGAGATTTATTGGTTCTCGGAAAAAATTGTTTCGAGAAGGCGCATTGATTCCGTCTCGAGTTCGTCTAGGGATTCGGACTCTGCGATGCTTCGAATGTTCCCGAAAAATTCTCGGATGCGTCCTTCTGCAAGCGCGCGCTTTGCGAGGGAATCGGCAAGGCCGCGTGAGGCGAGGAAGAAGCGCGCCTCTTCGTTTTGTCCTCCGGTTGCTGAAGCGTGACGGGCAACGACATCGTCCTCGAGGATTTCGAGCGTGGGGTTCGACTGGGCGCGCGCGGAGTTGGAGAGGAGAACATTTCGGTTTTCTTGACTCGCATTGGAACGAATCGCTCCTTTGTCTATGCGAATTCGCCCCTCATAAGAAAATGACGCTGATCCTCCGAGGATACTCAAAACACTGAGACGAGAGACCGTGTCGGGCGCGCGATGAATCTGATGTATTTTGGTGGAAAAACTCTCGGACCCACTTGCGAGAAAAAGTGCGAAGATATCCGCTCCGGCTTCCGCTTTTTCGAAAAAGAATTCGAGAGGGAGGGATCGGTTCATGAAAAAGAAGACATGCGAATTTTTTCGCAAAGAAATTTTTTGGGCGTGGATTTTCGAGATATCTTCGAGTCTTTTCTTCATAGGATTATCCGATTTTCTTTTCCATCTCGTAGCGAATGAGGCGGGTCAGCTCGATCGAGTATTCGAGCGGGATCTCTTTTGAGACGGGCTCGATAAAGCCCGAGACGAGGAGCGCTTCGGCATCCTCTCGTGCGAGGCCGCGCGAGGCGAGGAGGAAAAGTTTTTCTTCCCCGATTTTTTCAACACTTGCTTCGTGTTCGACATTTGCGTCGCCGCGGTGTATGCGGATGGCAGGATAGGTGTCGCTTCGCGAATCGGAATCAAACATCATCGCATCGCAGGTAACGGATGACCGCGCCGACTTCGCCTGCTCTCCAATATGCACAAGACCTCGGTATGAAGCGTGTCCACCGTCTTTCGAAAGCGATTTCGAAAGAATGCGGGAAGTGGTGTGGGGAGCGAGATGGAACATTTTGGCACCCGCGTCTTGCGTTTGACCCTTTCCGGCAAAAGCGATCGAAAGCATATCTCCATGCGCACGTTTCCCTGTGAGATAAACGGACGGGTATTTCATCGTAACTTTGCTTCCGATATTGCAGTCAACCCATTCCATGACGGCATCTTCTTCGGCGCGGGCGCGTTTCGTGACGAGGTTATAAATATTGTTACTCCAATTTTGAACAGTGGTGTAACGAACGCGGGCGCCTTTTGCGACAAAGACCTCTACGACCGCAGCATGAAGCGAGTCGGTCGAATAGATAGGTGCGGTACATCCTTCAGTATAGTGTACCGAGCTTCCTTCGTCTGCGATGATAAGTGTTCGCTCGAATTGCCCGAAGCGTTCGCTGTTGATGCGAAAGTATGCTTGGAGCGGAAGTTCGACCTGAACGCCTCTGGGAACATAAACGAAGGATCCGCCCGACCACACGGCGGAATTGAGGGAAGCAAACGTGTTATCGTGAGGCGGGATAAGGGTGCCAAAATAGCGCTTCACGAGGTCGGGGTAGTCGCGCACCGCGGTATCCATATCGCAAAACAGGACTCCTTGACGCCTGAGCTCTCGATCAATGCTCTCGTAGACGACTTCCGATTCGTACTGCGCCGACACGCCTGCGAGAGAGCGCTTCTCGGCTTCAGGAACCCCGATACGATCATAGGTTTCTTTGATTTCACTAGGCAGTTCATCCCATGAGGCCGAGCGATCTTTGGTTGCTTTCAGGTAATAGGTGATATCGTCGAACTGTATTTCGGAAAGATCTGGACCCCACGATGGAAGCGGTTTTTTTCGAAAAATTTCATAACTTTTGAGACGGAAGTTTCGCATCCACTCGGGCTCGTTTTTGGTTGCGGAAATTTCGCGCACGGTTTCTTCCGAAAGGCCGCGCGCCGCTTTGTGGGTCGAGACTTCCGGCATGGAAAATCCGAACCGAGCATCGAGAGTGGGGAGAGAGTTGTCTGTCGACATGGTCGTGAATGTCAGCGCGGTGTTGCTTGGAGAGTGTTCGTTCTCGCACTTTCTTCGAAGCCTTCTTCTTGCAAAATGGTTTTGGAAAGGGCGCCGTTCCCGGTTTTCATCACGCGGCCTTCTCCGAGAACGATTGTCTCGTCGGGAAAGAACGTTTCGAGGAGCGAGAGGGAGTGGGTGATGAAAACGAAACACTGTTCGGGCTCCCGATATTTTTTGAGGAAGCTCGCAATCTTTTTTTGCGCATCGACATCGACCCCAGTATCAAGTTCGTCGAAGAGAGCGATCTTCGGTCGCAGCATTGCCCAGAGGAGGGTTTCGAACTTTTTGCGTTCGCCACCCGAAAAGCCGTCATAGAGTCCGCGGGAAAGGAGCGACTTCGAAATATCGAGTTCCGAGGCGTATGTTTGTGCGCGACTGCGAATGTCGATCGCCTTCTCTGTCGGAAGAGCATGGCGAAGAAGGGCAGAGACCGAGACTCCGGGAAGCGCTGGAGGCGATTGGAAAGAAAGAAACAATCCAAGACGCGCGCGTTTGTGAGTATCGAGCGTGGTAATGGAGGAATTTTCGAAAGATATCTCGGTATTTTCGGAGAATACGATATCGGGCCGCCCGAGAATTGCGGCGGCAAGGGTGGATTTTCCCGATCCGTTCGGCCCCAGAAGGGCGTACGTTTTCCCCGTTTCGAAAGAAAGAGTAATATCGGAGAGAATTTTTCGGTCCCCGATGGTGGCGGAGAGGTGGCGTATTTCGAGCATAAGGAAAAAAATTATCGGAAAGTCGAGCCTCTTTTCACTCTGTTTTTGACCGATTGAGCGTGAGAAGTTTCGGTAACCATCTTTTTGAAGAATTTTTGGCAATGACGTCTCGCGCAAAAATGCCGAACATTATAGAACAAAACTTCTCGATATGCATTTTGCTCTTTCCGAATCGTCGGAGAGCATGAATGCTCCACGACGCTCACTCTTTTTATTCATCGTTCAAGACAAAGACGGCGATACAGGAGTTAATTTTCATTTGAAAATTTTTTGGGAAGCGATGAGAAAATTGTCAGAATTTTTTCAGAATTTTTGAGTGAGATTTCTGGATCGACCCGTATCTTTGTTTTCGTCGGGTGTGAATGTTTTTCCGAGATCAGCAAGAGTAATTTTGGAGAGTGTATTTTTCATACTCGCTTCCACCTGTTGCCAGACGGTCTTTGTGGTGCAGTGAGTGAGAATGGGACAGGGAGCAAGAGTTCCGGAAAAAGAGGGGCGAGCAGCACTGTGAAATCCGCCATCGAGCGCTTCAATCACGTCCCATGAGGAAATCGCTTCGGGTTTTCGCGAAAGGGTATAGCCGCCGCGAACCCCTTTCTGCGACGTGACAAATCCGGAGCGCTTGAGCGACTGAAGAATCTTCTCGAGATAATCCTCGGGGAGGCATTCTTCTTCGGCAAGAAGGTGTGCAGAAATCCCTTCTTTCGATTGAGAAAGTCGAACGAGTGCCCGGAGTCCGTAGGAAGTTTTGTGGGAAACTCTCATACCGCAATAGAAATCGGACTTTTTAAGTCCGATTTCGAGTGTACCAAGGAAAGAGCTTTGCGTCAACATAGAGAGTCTCCGGTTGGCATTGACAAAATTCACAAAAACGATTAAGAATAGGATTTCGTAGGTAAAAACTTGCGAACGCTTCCTTTCCCGGCGACCAAGGGAAAAGTCCTTTAAAATAAAAGGAGAGGCTGATGGTTCAGCCAATCACTGCAAAACAGAAAGAGCAAATCGTGGACTTGTTTACCAATGCTGCTCAAGCTGCCGCCAAAACGGGCAGTGGATCAAGCGACTTTTCTCGACAAGGACGGTGCCAGATTGGTCATCAAGGGCGGCAAGCGCGGCGACGATCTCAAGGTTGCCATCGAACTGGCGATGCTCAAAATCCTGCATCAACTCAGCTTGTGTGACCCGGTGCTCACGGAAAACAGGCTCCTCAAACCCGTTGCCACAGCAATCGTTCCGGCCAGGACAAAACCTTTCAATGCGGCAGCGTTCTACCAGACCGGCACCGGCCTCTACGTCTATAAAAAGTTTGTAGACCATCTCTACGTAAACGACAGAAGGACGACGGTTGGCTTGGCTCCCGAGCGTCCTTATGTAGCCTTGTGCCTCAAGGAGAGAGACTGCGACAAGGCCATAAGGGCGAATCTGCCGGAAACGCACCTTTCGACGCTCGAAGACATCGCAGGTCTCATTGAAGCACAGTCGGGCGGCAAGTCGGGCCTCCTGTTCAACGACGGTTTCGTGAACATCTTCTACGTCGAGGGCAGAAACGGTGAGGTCTTCGCCGTGTGTGTCTTCTGGGACTCGGAGGATGACTGCAGGTGGTTCGTCAGCAGCCGGGTGCTCGGCGAGGATGGCGACTGGGGTGATGCCTGCCAGGTTCTCTGTCCCGGCACCGCGGTGCTCTGACCCTTCAGTCCATTGGGCAAAAGACCCTTGGACACTTTTAGTCTCTTAGACCCTTGGAACTTCAACAAGTTCCCGGGGTCTTTTTTTATGAACTGGTCGAGAGAAGCGCTGTATGAAATTTTTTAGAGGAAGCTGAAGTAGATTTTTCTTGCTTCGCTTTTGCTCTCGAGCTATTCTGTTTCGGTATGAACCGAGGATTTTGGGACACTCTTCCGAAACCGTTCTTTGCCCTCGCGCCAATGGCGGGTGTTACGGATACGGTGTTTCGTCAGATTATTGCGAGTCGAGCCAAACCGGATATTTTTTGGACGGAATTTGTTTCGTGTGACGGTTTGTGTTCCAAAGGGCGAGGCGCACTTCTTCGCGATCTTTCGTATTCCGAAGTGGAGCGCCCAATTGTGGCGCAAGTTTTTGGGGCGACCCCGAAGCATTTTTTCGAAACGGCGAAATTAGTCGCCGATCTTCGGTTTGATGGAATCGATATCAATATGGGATGCCCGGATCGCGCGGTCGTCGGGCAGGGGGCGGGGGCTGCACTTCTCAAGAATCCCTCGCTTGCGAAAGAGATCATTTTGGCGACGAAGGAAGGCGCCGGAGCGCTCCCCGTAAGCGTGAAGACGCGCATCGGTTTTGATGATGTGGAAATCGATTCGTGGATCCCTGCTCTTCTTGAAACCGGTCTTGCGGCGCTCACGATCCACCTTCGTACAAAAAAAGAACTCTCCGAGTCGCCCGCTCACTGGGACCTTTTACCTCATATTGTAGAGATGAGAGTGGGAACCAATACGCTCCTCCTGGGGAATGGCGATGTGGAAAATCTCGATGATGCGCGACGGAAATTAGAAGAAACGGGCGCGGACGGCATTATGCTTGGGCGTGCGATATTCGGGAATCCGTGGCTTTTCGATGCTTCCGGAAAAATTCCAACCGTCCACGAAAAACTTGAAGCGCTCCTTTTGCATATGGAGCTCTTCGAAAACACATGGAAAGGAATGAAACCGTTTGAACTTATGAAGAAACACGCTAAAGCCTACGTGAATGGATTTTCTGGCGCCTCCAAGCTTCGTGCAAAGCTCATGGAATGCGAGCGCGCATCCGAGGCAAAAGAGATCATCGCACGCTTTGTATCGACGCTTTCGAATTTGGAGGGCTGATTCGGCACAGAAGATATGTCAACAATTGAACGCGGGGGGAAAGTTGCAGCGCTCGTATCGGGCGGAGTCGATAGCTCCGTTTCTTTGGCGCTTCTCAAAAATGCGGGGTACGATGTGCGGGCATTCTACCTCAAGATATGGCTCCAGAACGACCTTTCGTTTTTGGGGGAGTGTCCCTGGGAGGATGATCTTCGCGATGTTCGGGCGGTGTGCGAGCTTCTTGCGGTGCCGCTTCAGGTTGTGTCTTTCCAGAAAGAATATTGGTCGAGCGTCGTTTCGTATGTTCTCGAAGAGACACGAGCGGGTCGTACACCGAATCCCGACATGCTCTGTAATGCGCGCGTGAAGTTTGGCGCCTTTTGGAACTTCATTGAATCGAAACAATTTCAGTGGATAGGAACGGGCCACTATGCGCAAACCAAACTTGTACGCGGGAAAACAAAATTGCTTGTCTCGCCTGACTTGGTAAAAGATCAAACGTATTTTCTCTCCCAGCTTTCGCCAACGCAGATTTCCCGCGCACTCTTTCCAATTGGAAAATACGAGAAAAGCGAAGTTCGAAAACTCGCCCGAGAATTTTCGCTTCCAAATGCCGAGCGAAAGGACAGTCAAGGAATTTGTTTCTTGGGGAAAATACGCTTCGATGAATTTCTGAAACACTCTCTCGGCGTGAAGCGCGGAGATCTTATTGAATACGAAACCGGAAAAAAAGTGGGTGAACACGAAGGCTTCTGGTATTTTACAGTAGGGCAAAGGAAGGGAATCAAGCTCTCGGGCGGACCGTGGTTTGTCGTTTCTAAAGATATCAAAAAAAATATCGTTTTTATTTCAAATGCCTGGCGCGGCGCCCAGGGTTCGCGCGATTCCTTCGTCGCACGAGCGGTGAAATGGGTCTCGGGATCGCCTCCTCGAAAACGCCGTATGGAAGTGAAAATCCGCCATGGTGCTTTGCGAATTCCGTGTCGAATTCGTGCGGAGGGTGCTTCAGTGTGGACAGTGACTCTTCCGCACAAAGAGGCGGGAGTGGCGCCGGGACAATTCGCGGTTTTCTATGATGGGAACGAATGTCTCGGCGGAGGAAGAATAGAGACGGAAGAGCTTTCGAGTGAGTGATGACAGACGTGTTTGAGTTGAAGCAAAGAACTCATCGCTTTCCTTCGGTTTCGGGGTGATATTTTTGGAGTTTCCCGTTTTTTACAAACCATACCTGATTCCTTGTCTTTTCTTCTTCTTCGGGAATTTCTCCAATCATTTCAAGCGAAAAGGCATCCACATTTTTCGCCGCCGCCTCTTTATTTCCCTTGGCGGTAAGGACTGCGGTATCGGCGAGATTGAGCTGGCGCTTTACATCGGAGTCGTACGCTGCGACGCCAAAACTTGCCCGAACAGGTATCTCTCGTTCGTTATACCGAACCGGTGTCGACTCAATTGATTTTCTGATTCGTTCTGCGATGCGGCAGGCATTTTCGATGGAAGAGGGAATAATGAGAACGAATTCTTCGCCTCCCCACCGTGCTACAAATCCATCGTCTTGGCGGACATTCTCTTTGAGAATGTGTGCGACATGCTGAAGCGTCACATCGCCAGCATCATGATTAAAGTTGTCGTTAATTTTCTTGAAGTGATCGAGGTCGACGAACATGAGGGAGTATTCTCCTTCCATATGTTCTTCGTGCCGACGCTCTGTTTGTGGATTTTCGCGCTCGAATTTTTTTCGCTTCTTGTTTCTCTCGGAAAGTTCGGCAAGTTTTCGTTCGAGAGCGTGCCTATTCGAGAGGCCCGTGAGCGCATCTCGGTCGGCACGAAGGGAGGCCTCGACAGAGGAATGGATGAGCCTATTGATCGCTCGTCCTCCTTTTGAATCAAGCTCAAATACATCTACATCGCCGCTTTCCTTCCTCATGAGCCAATCATTGTCATATTCTTGTCCTGTTTCATTCCCGGTTTTTTCGTTTTCAGGGCGTCTCTCCCGGTTTTCCATGTGCGCGTATTCCCGAAGGTAGTCTTCGGGAGAGACGCCGGCTGCTCGGGCTCTTTTTTCAAGATCGTTTGCAAAGGCGACTCGCATTTTCTCTTGTCTTTTTTCAATTTCTTCTTTTGATCCCGGTTCTTCATGTGTCGCGGGGGGACTTTGATTGCCGAGTTTTTCGATGCTCATACTCATAGAAGTATTTCTCAAAAATAATTTTCGAATCTTGCGTTTCGGGATTGTATCGTGCATTTAGCACTTCGTTACGTGTCGAAACAGGCTCTTTGGCAAAAGTATAGCACAAAATCCTACCCCCCTTCTCCCAAGAAGAAGCGATTCTCACAAAAAGAAGAGGGAAAATAGTGAAAATTTTCCTCTCACTTGGCGCCCGTCTCTCTGGGGAGGTGCAGGATTTTGTTCGAAGTGCTACTCTTTTTTCGGAAGAGACTTTAATCCTCTTCGTACCCCTCTATACTGTTTCACTATTCTTGCCGCCGTCTGTCGCGATCTGCGGGGAGGAGAGAGAATAAATCACCTTGGAAGATTTTTGCATCTGTCTTTTTTTGCTTTGCCAAGAACTGGTGCATGGCTGTATTGATTGCCTCACGCTGGATGGTATGAAGTCAACCCGCCAAGAAGCTATTCGCTTGTTTGAATCAACCCTGCTCGACTTTTTCAAAAAGGCGGGACGGTCTCATTTGCCCTGGCGACGCAAAGGAATGTGCGCGTACGAAGTGTGGGTATCGGAAATCATGCTTCAACAGACGCAGGTTTCGCGCGTCCTTTCGTATTATGAAAAGTTTCTGAAGCGCTTCCCGACAGTCGTGTCGCTCTCGCAAGCGTCGTGGGAAGAATTTTTGCCCTTCTATGCGGGGCTTGGCTACTATGCTCGTGGAAGAAATATGCTTCGTGCAGCAAAAGTTGTAGCGGAAAAATATAAAGGCGTCTTCCCGCAGGACACTGCATCTCTCGAAGCGTTGCCAGGAATCGGCAAATATACGGCCGCTGCGATTGCGAGTTTCGCCTCTGGCGCGAATACGCTTGCGTGGGATACCAATCTTCGTCGCGTGGTGGGACGATTTTTCTTCGGAACGAAACACATCGACCCAAGCTCTTCGGAATTTTCCCGCTTCTTTGCGCCGCATGCAAAACGGTTTTCCGGAGCAAAAAAAGAAGGAGAGAATTCCGAAGTGTCGCACCACAAAAATCCATTTTCGATTCCTGCGAATGTTGCGAATGCGGCCCTCATGGATTTTGGGAGCGCGATATGTGTGTCGAAACCGAAATGTGCCGCGTGCCCCTTCGTTCGTCGCTGCGTCTACTTTCGAACCAAGGGACGGCGAGAAATGGAGATGCAGCTTCTTTCGAAAAAGGGGAAGCGCGCGAATATTTTCCAGGGCGCTTCTCGAAATGGCAATTCGAAACTTGATTTCCGCACGAGTATGTCCGAAGCGCACGAAGCGGAAGTAACGCTTCACGAGAATCATCGGATCTATTTTTCCTCCGTCAAGAAAACATATCGGCCGTTTCGAATCCCGAGTTCTTATCGTTTCCGCGCCGGAATCAAGCGATGGTTTCTCGAACGGTATGGACTCGAAGTTTCCGTGCGACCGCCTCATGGTTTTGTGATGCGAGCGGGACTCCCGACGCTCCTCGTGAACGCGCAGATTCTTCTGGGGAAACCGCTCTTTCGGAGTTTTTCAAAGGAGGAGGTGCGGCGACTGTCGGAATCGTCTTCCTGAGTTTGTTTTTTTCTCTCTTATTCCTCGACTCTTGTTTTGCTTCGCAAAATGGAGTATTCATAAATCACCCTTCGGCGACCGAACTCGTGTTATACTTTTTCTATGCGCATTCCTAATCTCAATACGATTTTCTTTTTCTCTCTTTTCTTTGCGATCGGCGTCGTTGTGTTTTTCGTTTTGAAGCCGTTTTTGACGCCGGTCCTGGTGGCGGCAGTGCTTGCCACCCTTTTCTTTCCACAGTATCGGTTTTTGGTGCGTCTTCTTCGTGGATCGAGCGGGTGGGCTGCGGCGGGAATACTCTTTCTTGTTGCGTTTTTGGTCATTATTCCGCTTCTTTTCATCCTCGTCTTGGTGGTGGGGGAGGCGACACAGGTGCTCGCGACGCTTTCCTCGGGAAATCATTCTCTCTCTGGCCTCGCGAAAGACGCCGAAACATGGTTTTTTCGACTCCCCTATGTCGGAGAGTATCTTCGAGCACAAGATATTCGCATCGAAACAATGCTTGGAAACGTTTCGGGAAGCGGTGGCGCTTTTCTCTCGTTTCTCCAGGCGCTCTATGGTGGCGCGGCAAGTTTCGTCTTTTGGATGTTCTCGCTTTTCTTTGCACTTTTTTACTTTCTGATCGATGGGGAGCGAGCGCTAAAGTTTTTGAAGCGCCTGAGTCCGCTCGCCGACGATGAAGATGAAGAATTGATGCGAGACTTTGTTTCGATGAGCCGAGCAATTATCAAGGGTTCGCTCGTCGTTTCTTTGGTGCAGGGAACACTCGGGGGGGTTGGATTTGCTATCGCAGGGCTGCCTTCCCCGGCATTGTGGGGCGCGGTCATGGGAGTCTTCTCGCTCATTCCAATGGTGGGAACCGGAATAGTTTGGTTTCCTTCCGCCGTGTGGCTTCTCTTTATGGGAAATATCTGGCAGGGAATTTTTTTGCTTGTGTTTGGAATGGGAATTATTTCAACGGTCGACAATATTTTGCGGCCTCGGCTCGTCGGGCGCGATACGCAGATTCATCCGCTCCTCGTCTTTTTTTCTACGATGGGAGGGATATCATTTTTCGGTATTGCCGGATTCTTAATCGGTCCCATCATCGTTTCATTCTTTCTTGCGCTTGTTCGTATTTACGGACGTGAGTTTAAGCGCGATCTTGAACAGCTGAATGAGGGTAACTCGGTTCCCGCTCTTCATTCGAGCCGCAAATAGCGGGAATATTGTTCGAAAGCATTGCCGCCTCTTGTGTCGGAGTCATACTGCTCTTCGCTTTTTTGAGCGGACTCATATTTCCGAAAGCGTGGGGAAATTTTTGAAACGGATATTTGCTGGAAGACCCCGGAGAGAAAGTGAATGCGCGTGTTTTTTAAAAAAGAGAAGACGGCGTTTCCAGGAAAGCGACTGTCTTTCTCTTCTATTTTTCCTGTGTGGAAAGATATTCCCGCTACTCTTCAGCCGATTGCATTCTCGGTGGGGCCCGTATCCATCTATTGGTACGGAATTTTTTTCTTGCTCGGAGCCTTGAGTTCGCTCTTTTTTTCTGAAAGGGCTTTTCCTCGGAAAAAACGCTGTAGACGAATGGAAGAAAGAAGAGTTTTTTGACCTCGTGCTTTTTGTTTCAGGAGGCGCGCTTCTCGGGGCGCATCTCGGGTATATCATGCTCTACGGATATCCTTTTTTTGCGTCCTCTTCCTTTCTTGACTTTCTTCCGATTGACAGAAACGGAACGTGGAGGGGAATTTCCGGGATGAGTTTTCATGGCGGCGTTGTTGGCGGAGTGATCGGAATTTTTTATTTGCTCGGCGGAGGCGCAAAGATTGGAAAATTATCGCGGATTCCGCTTCGCTCTCGCTTCCAATCGCTCTCTTTTTTGGGAGAGTGGGAAATTTTTTCTCGGGTGAGCTTTTCGGTCGCGTGACTCTTCTGCCGTGGGGCATGGTATTTCCGCACGCCGGGGATGCAGCACTTCGTCATCCCTCGCAACTCTACGAGGCAATGGGAGAAGGCATTGTTCTCTTTGGGCTCCTCTCTTTTCTATCGAGACGAGTCCGTATTCCTGGAGCGCTTTTTTCGTGGGCAATCGGACTCTATAGTATTCTTCGATTTTTTCTCGAATTTTTTCGGGAGCCGGATGCTCACATCGGATTTGTGTATGGAGGCTTTACTTTCGGCCAGGTACTTTGCGGAGTGAGCCTTCTCTTTTCTCTCGGTTTCTGGATGTGGATTCGACATAAGAAAAGTGATATACTTTCTCACGCGGAATGATTCGGAGAAAAACCGAGCGAAAGTTTTTCCGAATTTTTGGAAGATGCCTTCCCAGTTTTCTCGCCTTAAGAGAACTGCACATTGAAACTTCGCTTGGAGTCTGAAAGTTGTGAGGAGAGGTTCCTCTATTGGATTTTCTTTATGTCTCAAAAAAATATACTTCTCATTGTTGCTGTCGTGGGCGTGCTTCTCGTTGGATTGGTGGTGTGGGGGATATCCACTCCTTCTCCCGAAGACTCGGAAGAAACGGCTTCGATTGTTTATTACTATGGTGAAAATTGTTCTCATTGTCGGGACCTCACGAAATTTCTCGAGGAAAATGGAATTCCCGAAAAAGTTTCTTTTGTCAAAAAGGAAGTCTCGAACAATGCCAAAAATGCTCGTGAGATAGAAAGAAGAGCCAAGGAGTGTGGTATCGCTTCGAATGCTATCGCCGTCCCCTTTGTATGGTCGGAAGGGAAATGTTTTATAGGAACTGAAGCAGAGAATTTCTTCCGCGAGAAGGCGGGCATGGAAAAGAAAAGCGAGTAGACGAAGAAATGTCGGTAATGGTGGAAAATGCTCGAGCGTTGAGAAGAGTTTTTTCACATGCATATCCAAACAAAAACAAAACGATATTTGAGTGACGTTGTTTCAATGCACGCGACGGAGCCCGCGCTTCTTCGTCGTTCTTTTTGTTCTTTGCATTCTCCTTCCAAGAGTGCGATGGATGTCGTTCCTCGTTGTTCGAATACCTTTTCTCGAGGGAAATATTCTCAAGAGAATTCAGTTTCGAACGATTTTCTTCGCATGTCCGAAGCTCCCTCCAAAGGCACGCAGGGAAATCGAAATTTTCTGGAAAATTTTTCATGACTTTTCGGGGAAGTCCGAGAGTGGAAAATGCCTTCTCAATGATATCTCGTTTTCTCAAAGAATTTTGTGAGCGCGCGATAAGTTGCGAAGTTGTTCTTTCTTCTTTGGGCAAGATTCAATTTTCTCGAAAGCGATACTTTCGCCTCCTTGCGCCTTCTCTTCCGATGTTAATGACAGGAGCAGCCGTTTTCGGAGCACTCTCCACGATTTCAGTGTATCAACTTTTTGGCGAGCGGGTTTTGCCCGCGATATTTCGGAAAGCGTCCCCATTTCTTCTGAGGTGGTTTTCCAGAAAGAAGCTTCGAATCCTCTTCCCGAAAAAACCTCTCTTTCTGAAAAAACTGAGAACGGAGTGGTTCTCGGAGCAAGTGATGTGCGCGAACCGAATGCCGCTGAAAAATCTGTTTCCGACGATGATCGATTGGTGAATGAAGTGGTCGGGGACCTCCAGCATATGCGTCAAGCCAAAGAGAAGAGCGAGCTTGAAAAAAAGATTCGCGAAATGGTCAAAGGGTATCCGATTGAAGAAATGGTTCCGTATATTCTCGAAAAAGACAAAATCGTTGCGGCATTTTTGATTGGAATCGCCAAAAAAGAAAGTGCATGGGGGAAACGCGTGCCAGTTTTGAACCAGCATGATTGTTTTAACTACTGGGGCTATCGGGGAAAACGCCGACATATGGGCACGGGCGGACATACCTGCTTTAATAGTCCGAAGGATGCGGTCGACACGGTATCTCGGCGGCTCGAGAAACTCGTGTATCAGGACAAAGTCGATACGCCGGCTGAAATGATGGTGGTGTGGAAGTGTGGATATGATTGTTCGACGCATGCGAAGGCGGATACGAAGAAGTGGATTCAAGATGTCAATCTCTACTTTCACGATATTGACGAAGAGTAGAACTTGTGCTAAAAGAAGACGTTGATTCATTTCAACGTCTTTTTATTTTGCTTCCCCCATACGCCATGAAAATGGACGGTGACACATGGGGAGAGTACCTGTTTATGGACGTTTCTTTATGTCGGCGGAACTCTTACTTTTGGCTGAGAGGAGGGATATTTCTTCTCTTTTGTGTTTTCTTTGGAGGGTCAATTTCTGTGCGGGCTGCGGACACAGTTGAGCGATTCGACGAAAATATTTTGTGGTTTCAGTCGGCACAATCTTTTACGGAAAAAGCGTCGGGAGCATTCCGATCTTCGCTCGAGGAGCGAGGAATTCTTCCCGAGGAATCCGAAGATGATCGTCGTTTTCGGACGTTTCTTGAGACATTGGTTGGGGAAGCGCCGATTCGTGCCATGATTCCCGCTCTTGTCGAACGTGATCGCGAGACAGCAGCATTTCTTGTGAGCATCGCACGCAAAGAAAGTTCGTGGGGCGAGCATGCGCCCTCGAAAGAAGGGGGAGATTGTTTCAATTACTGGGGGTACAAAGGGACGGGAAGTCGCGGTACGGGCATGGGGTATGCATGTTTTGCGAGCCCCGAAGAAGCAATCGACACGGTGGGGAATCGCCTCTCAAAACTTATTCATGAGAAAAAACTGAATTCTCCGGAGCGGCTTATCGTATGGAAGTGCGGTTCTTCCTGTGAGGGGCATTCTCCGGAATCGGTATCCAAATGGATTTCCGACGTACGGAGTGTCTACTCGAAATTCGTCCCGGAAATTTCTCGTGCGGATTCTTCCGACTCACGCTATACTGAAGTCGCACTCTCGCTTTAGAGGACTTTCCTATGCTGTGGTTTTTCGCGGCGGTTTCGGGATATCTCGCGACGGCAGTCTCGAGCATTACCGATAAATTTTTGGTGTCCGACCGTATCGAAAAACCGGCGGCCTATGTTTTTCTTTTGTGTCTCTTTAGTCTTTTCACCTTTGTCTTTGCCCCGTTTGGTCTTCGGATTCCGCCTTCTGAAATATTGGCACTTCTTTTTATTTCTGGTATTTCTTTTTCGTGGAGCCTTCTTTTTCTCTACGAGGCGTTTCGCCGTGGAGAAGTGTCGAATGTTCTTCCGCTCGTCGGTATTTTTTCTGCAATGATATCGCTCCTCCCCTCCTTTCGTTCGGAGGTTTTTTCTTTTCGAGAGAATGCTCCTGGACTTGTCGCGTTTCTTTTTCTTCTCTTTGGCGCCATAGCACTTTCTCGTACGGAGATTCGCAGTCGAAAACAGTCCTTGGAAGTATGGTTTTTCTCCTTTCTCTCGGGGACCTTTCTTGCTATTTTCTATGCGCTTCTTAAGATGAGCGGGCTTTTTGGAACCAATTTTATAAGCGGACTTGTGTGGTCGCGATTCGGCGCCTTCTTGGGAGGGCTCACCCTTCTTTTGGTGCCGAGTTTCTTCCGGGATATTCGAGAATTTTTTTTGAAATGGTTCACCTCTCTTTCTTCAAAAAAGAATCACTCTCTTCCGGAAAACGATACTCATAAGAAGGCAGTTCCTTTCTCGACAGGCATTATTTTTGTCTTTGGAAAAACGATTGCAGGGGTTGGGGCACTTCTCATTATTCTTGCGACGTATCAAAAGGGCGCATCGGTCGCGCTTGTTCAGGCGCTTGTCGGGGTACAGTTTGCCTTCGTCTTTTTGTTCGCTCTTCTTTTATCCAAACGCTTTCCACATATTTATGGCGAGCGACTTTCCGGGATCGGATGGATTGTGAAGGTAACGGGATTTATCTTTATCTCCCTTGGTGCGTGGTTCGCTACTCGGGGTGGGGTGAGCCTCTTTTGATTTTTCAAAAGGAGTATCAATTCTTTGTATACCTCGAAAGGAAAGGGGGTATCTTGGGTGGAAGAAGGGGAAAATTTTCTCTCGTTCCAATATTTTCCTTACTTTTTTGAAGGCGTGACGGATGCCATATGCGCAAGCAATATTCCGAATCAAATTCTTCTTCCGCTCGAGGGTTTCTTTGGAAACCTCTTATTTCAAAAGTACAAAAATGTATGTGGTGGATTATTTTCTCTCTTCTTTTCTTGATTGCCCTTCTCTTTCTCGCCGCGAATTTTCCGGGGCTTGATCCGAGGGAAGATGTTCGTTTTGGTGTGACGTTCTCCAGTCGATTCGCGCGTGACTTGGGTCTTGATCCTCATGAAACGCTTCAGGCGATCTTTTCGGACATAGGAATTCAAAAAGTTCGGATACCGGTCTATTGGGATCTTGTCGAGAAACAAAAAGGCGTTTTTGATTTCTCTGATATCGACTGGCAACTTGAGATGGCCCGACAAAATGGAGCGGATGTTATTCTGGCGATGGGACAAAAAGTGCCACGCTGGCCGGAGTGTTTTGTGCCCGAATGGGCGAAAACGAGCGAAGATGAAAAAAATAATGCTGCCCTTTCCTTTCTTCGAGAAACTGTCGAGCGGTATCGCGATCATTCGGAGATCGTACTGTGGCAAGTTGAGAATGAACCGTTTCTTTACTTTGGTACGTGCTTGCCAATTGAGGCGTCCGTACTCGATGCGGAGATTGCGCTTGTTCGGTTGGCCGATCCGTCGCGGGAATCCTCACCACTGATAGTGGCGAGCTTTCATTCTGGATTCCCTCAGCAAGCCGGGGCGACGTATTTGGAACGACGCTCTATCGTCGAATCTGGAATGAACGGTTTGGGTATTTTACGTATCCGATCGGGCCCGCTTTTTTTCGGATGAAGGCTGCTCTCGTTCGACTGTTTACGGACCAAAAGCATTTCATGATAATCGAACTTCAAGGAGAGCCGTGGGGGCCGGGTTCGTTTTTGGATATGCCGCTTTCCGAACAGTGGAAGACGATGAACGCTGAGAAATTGCGCGAAGCGGTATTCTATGCGAGGCAAGTGGGATTTTCGGACGTGTACTTGTGGGGCGCGGAATGGTGGTATTGGCTCAAGATTTCCAAAGGCGAGTCCGCTCTCTGGGAAGAGGCGAAAGCACTTCTTTCTCCAAATCATTGACCCCATTCTTCCCGCTTGATATCCTTCCAATGAAGGAAATCACAATCATAATTTTGAATCGCACCTCGAAAACCGAAAACCTTTTATGAATGAGCAAAAAACGAAAGCTGCCATATTTGATATCGACGGAACGATTTTTCGAAAGAATCTCCATTTCGAACTTATCAATGAACTTGCGTGGCTCAAGATTTTTCCGTCCCACGTTCGGAAAACGCTCACGGATCTCTACTCGCGGTGGCTCACGCATACTGGTACCTACGAAGATTATCGCCTCGCACTTATCGATCTCTATGCGCGTTTTATTCGTGGGTGTACGCCCGAAGATGTGGCGCGAGCAAGTAAGAGTGTTGTTCCATTTCGACAGCGGCAAACGTATATCTTTGCGGAGCGAATTATTCGAAAGCTCCGTGAAGAGAACTATCTCCTTTTTGCAATTTCCGGTTCGCCCATTGAAATCGTGGAAGCGTATAGCCGGGATTATCTTCACTTCGACGCTGCGATCGGAAGCGTGTATGAAATCGGAGAAGATGGTCGGTATACCGGTGTTGCTTCCTATGAGCCGAGTCGCGACAAAGGAACGGCCGCTCGCAAACTCTTTGAGCGATACAACCTTTCCTTTCCGGGTTCTTTCGGGATAGGTGATACCGAGTCTGATGTGAAGTTCTTGGAATTGGTCGAACACCCCATTGCTTTCAATCCGAACGAAAATTTGCGGAAGGAAGCAGAAGCGCGTGGCTGGAGAATTGTCGTTGAAAAGAAAGATGTTATTTATGAAATCGATACGCGGTGTTACCGGACGCTTTCGGGCGAAGGAGACGCGCTGTTTCGATAATTTCTTGTCGATCTTCTATGAGTCAGTTTTTGGACAAATTCCTGAAGAAGACTTTGTGGCTTTGGCTTCCATTTTTTGCATTCGGAGTATTGTTCCGAGCTTTTCTTGAGGAACGACAGAAAAAATAAATCCAAGCGAAGGGAAACTGAAGAGATTATCCCGAGCATCTTTTTCATTTTTGTTGTTTCATCTTCGCTTGTTTTTCGGGAGACGTGATCCCAATTTGACTTTGAAAGTTTTCTTTATGAGGCACGTCTGACTTTGGTATTTCTCGAAATATTTTTCTCTTCCCGTCTTTTCTCATCCGACAGGTCCTCAAGAGATGCTCTCAATTTTCAGAAGAATAGCTCTTCTGAATCGCAGAGCGAATGTACAAAGGATACTCTCCTTGTCTCCTTTTGAGTCACTTCGAAGATTCTTGAAAGAGATACATCCTGTTCTTTTCGGATTCCAAATGTTCATCCGTATTAATGAGACAACGCTTCCTCCTCAGTGATTTCCTGTATTCTGATTCAAAAATTTTCATCGTCGCTTCAAAATTGTTTTTTTGAAATATATTCTTAAAAAAATATCCGTGCATCAGGTCTCACTGAATCGCTGTCGAAATATCTGGAACGCTTTTTTCTCGGCGTATGTTCCCGTTCTTGTGTGGATGGCAACCATTTTTCTTCTTTCTTCACAGCCAAGCTTCGGGAGAGGAGATCTGTCGATGACACAATACCTTTTGCGAAAGGGAGTGCATGTTTTTGAATATTTCATCTTAGGAGTGCTCTTCTTTCGACTTTTTCGTTTCCATTTCGGAAAAGAGATACGTCTCATCGCTGCTCTTACTGCGCTCTCGTCACTCCTCTATGCGCTTTCGGATGAGTGGCACCAGCTGTGGATAGTAGGGAGGCAGGGCCGTGCTACAGATGTGCTGATTGATTCGTTGGGAATATTTCTGGCACTTCTTTTTTCTCTTGCCCTTCTTTCTTTTCGGAAAAGACGATTGCGCTAAGAGGAAGTGTTTGACAGAAAGAAAACCGACTCTCCATGAGCCGGTTTTCTTTTTTCCTCTTGAGGAAGTCTCGAGTCTACTTTATGGATTCGATGAATGTTTGAAAAATTTTTGGATTGTCTTTGGCTAGTTCCGAGAGAACCTTTCGGTCGAGTTCAATATTCTTCGACTTCTCAAGAGCAATAAAGCTTCGGTAGGTAAGCCCGTGAAGGCGGAGCGCATTGTTGAGGCGAACAATCCAGAGACTGCGGAAGGAGCGCTTCTTTGCACGGCGATCGCGATGAGCATATTTGCCTGCCTTAAGGAGAGCTTCTTTTGCGGCGCGGAAATTTGTTTTTCGGCGCCAGTTATATCCTTTGGCTTTCTTGAGGAGATTCTTTCGTCGTTTGTTGGCGATGACGCCGCGCTTGACTCGGGGCATAATGGTTTCTGGGGCGCTCGGCTGTCAGCGCTCGGCTGTCAGCGGGCTTTACGAATAATAAAACAAATGGAGTTTCCTTGAGAGTTCATTTCTCTCTATAGAGAGGTCAATTACGAATCGATTTTCGAGATGAGCTCCAACGAGAGCTTTTTTGGAACCTTCGCTCGATTCATCGCTCGTCATTTTTTCTTTGCAGTCGGACTATGCGTAGGGGAGCGCGTCTTTTATATTTTTGGCTTCTCGTCCGCTCATCGTGATGTCGCGGCGTTTACCGCGTTTCGCCTCTTTCGTCTCACGGACATTGTAGTGGTTTTGTTTAGTTTTTCGGCGAATCACTTTGCCACTTTTTGTAATCTTCACTTTCTTGACGACGGATTTTCTGGTTTTTTGCTTCATATATCAAAAGGAAAATGGGGACACAGGGAGAGAAAAGGATTACTTCGGAGCGATAATGATATGGAGTCCGTTTGGAAATCGCTTGATATCTTCTTCGATCCCGAACGTGGCCTTAATCGAACTCATAAACTCGCGAATTCCATCGCGGGCACGGTCCATAGATGCTTTCTCGCGACCACGCAACACGATTTCTATTTTTACTTTGTGTCCACGCGAGAGAAATTTTTCGGCCTGTGCGCGTTTAAAATCGAGATCGTGTGTGTCGGTGCGGAGTCGAATGCGGATGCCTTTCGTTTCAACTTTCTTTTGCTTCGTCTTTGCCTGTTGTTCTTTCTTTCCTTCGGCGTAGAGGTATTTGCCGTAGTCGAGTACTTTGCAGACAGGAGGTGTCGCCTTCGGAGAAACTTCAACGAGATCGAGCTCTTGTTCTCGTGCGCGCGCGATTGCTTGCTCGGTCGGCATGTTTTCCGTGACTGTTCCGTCCGCATCGACCAAAAACACAAAGGGCACGCGAATGTGTTCGTTGACGCGCGCTTTGGGAGTCTCGACGATTTTTGGTTGCGGTCTTCGGTATCGGCGTCGGCGCATGAGATTTTCGGTTTCCGTATTGCGGCGGGAATACTCGTCGTCGGAAACAATAAAAAGAGGATGGGCATCGAAACGACCAACCGAAATCAGTCAGCCGTTTCTTTGTTTTCACAAGTGGAGTTGATGGGAATTGCACCCATGTCCAGTGATGAGGATCAAAAATAGTCTACAAGCGTAGTGTGCTTCTTTTTGTCGAGCCGTCAAAGCGCACTAAATCGGATCGACTTGCCCCGTGAGCAAATGGCAACCGAATCCTCACGAGGCGAGGGAGTCGGGCCTTCCCGGAAATATGACACCGGAGATTCCGTACCGGGAATCGGGAGTCCGATGGCTCCTACGAAATTACGCGAGAGCAGAAGCAAATGCTGGCCGAAACGCTTGCGCGAAGGCTGCTTTTGCCTTGGTGATGAAGTTTGCAGGTATCATCGTGAGGGAGAGATTTTCGATATCACCCTCATAATCGGCTTGCGTATTTTCAACGTACATCCTGTCGAATCGAGACAACCCCCCGCTTCTCACGATAAACGATTTTCGCAGGAAGTGGGGAGGGGTTTCGAATGAATCACTTTCGGTACTCCTTGCCCCTCGAGTACTTTAAGAAGAACAGACGAAGAGTTTTTTATTTACATTCGAGTTCGAAGGGCGCGATTCAGAGTGCGATCGGCTTCTCGTTTTGCAATGGTATGTCGTTTGTCGAACTCTTTTTTGCCTTTTGCAAGGGCGCATTCCACCTTCACGAGGCGTCGCTTAGTATAGACCCGAAGCGGAATGAGTGTCAAGCCGTTCGTTCGGACTTTTCCGATATACCGTTTCATCTCGCTCTTCTTTATGAGAAGCGTTCGCGGTCGCACAGGATCATACCCTGGGAGGGGTCCCGCGAAGGGATAGCGGGGGATGAGGGTGTTTGTGAGCTGAAGCTCGTTTCCGTGAATTGTTACGAAGGCGCCTCTTAAGCTCACGTGCCCGGTTTTGACGGATTTGACCTCATGCCCGAAGAGCGATATTCCGGCTTCGAAAGTTTCGAGAATATCGTAGTCGTAACGCGCGCGTTTGTTTTCGGCAAGGTGGGTCATGAGGAAGAAATACTCTTTTCTTTACCATACCATGAGTCAAGCAGGAATCAAGATTCGACCCTTGATTTCCTTTCTTTTCTCTGATTGAATGTATTCTCCTTTCGTTTCTTAAAGACGAGCGGAAGGAGGAGCACCTTCAACCCGAGGAGAAAAGGCATGTCGACAACCCTTGTATGTGCATTTGCTTCTGCGTCAGCCGAGATCTACACGAGTCAACCTCTACCTTGCTTCTGTAGCAGAAAAGGTTGCTCATGACAAAACAGCCCCTGTTTATACGCAGGCGGATATCGCCATTCCCCTAACGGAGATTGTTCTTTTGAAGTTTTTTATTTCCCTGAAGAAGAGGGAAATCCTCCGTCGACACTTCGGCTTGCCAGGTGGGTCGCAGCGCATGCGAAGGAGAGGGAGGTAGAGCGAATTATTGTTATCGCCGCAGCCCCTCATCTTTTTCGAGCATGGAGAGACGTTGATCAAGCTTGTAAGGAAAGAGGACTGGCGATCTTTATTTATGTTCCCGCCGAATTGGAGGATAAGCCACAAGACTGGTTCTCGCCGGAATCCTCTCAAGAAAGAGTCCATTCGTGGTGGAAGTGGTGGAGAAGAGAGAGCCTCCTTCGAATGATGCCATTCTGGCTCTACTCCCGAGTGGCTTCGTAAAGTAAATGTAAATAAATTGTAACTCCCAGCTCGGGTACCGCCGAACCCGGGCGATGAAGCGATATCGATAAAATCGATATCGCTCTTTCTTTTTCTGTGACGATTGGATAGGATGAACGATATGAAACAGGTGATACAAGAATCAATTTTCCGAGCGATCTCTTTCCTTTTCGAAAAGGATGCTTCCGAGTTTTCCCCCAGGGAGACAGATATCGCAATTATTCCTCCAAAAGACGAGTCTCACGGAGATTTTTCGACAAATATAGGAATGGTGCTCGCCAAGCCACTTCACAAGTCGCCGATCGAGATCGCGCGCCTTCTTGCAGAGAATCTTCAGAGTGACGAGAGAATGAAACAATTTCGAATCGAAGCCGTGGTGCCCGGATATCTCAATTTTTCCTATACGGATGAAGCGCTTGTCGAATGGGGAGAGACGGTTGTAAGGCAAGGAACAATTCCCAAATTTTTCGAGACTTCGACCGGAAACAATGCTCCTGCCCGATTTCTCCTCGAATTTATTTCTGCGAATCCGACGGGGCCGCTTCACCTTGGAAATGCACGAGGAGGATTTTTGGGCGATGCGCTTTCGAAGGTCCTTAGGAGAGCGGGCCATGCCGTTTCGACCGA
Source organism: Candidatus Moraniibacteriota bacterium (assembly GCA_016699975.1). Classification (GTDB taxonomy): domain Bacteria; phylum Patescibacteriota; class Minisyncoccia; order Moranbacterales; family UBA1568. The sequence continues at coordinate 304,189 of CP064994.1, forward strand.
ATACTATGTGAACGATGCTGGCGAACAAATGGAGAAGCTTGGACACAGTGTTCTCAAAGATAGCGAAGCGGTATATGGCGGAACTTACATCGACCTCCTTCATGAAGAATTCGAATGTGAGCGCGAAAGAAAGAGCGCGGTTTTCAGTGCCAGTTCTCACGTGTCGGAAACTGGCAAACAGCAAACAACAGAGGAAGTATTCCCTAATCCGAGGGCAGTAGGCACGTGGGCGGGGAAGCGCATTCTGGAAACTTCCATCAAACCGACTCTTCTTGCAAAAATGGGTATTCATTTCGACGCTTTTGTTTTTGAAAAACATGATGTCGTTGAAAGAGGATATGTCGATCAGGCGATTCGCATTTTCCAAGAGAACCACCATACCTTTGAACACGATGGCGCTCTCTGGCTCAAGACGACGAAATTTGGCGACGACAAAGATCGTGTCCTTGTCAAACAAACCGGCGAGCGAACCTATTTTGCATCGGATTGCGGCTACCTCCTCCACAAAAAAGAGCGTGGTTTCGATCGAGTCGTTCATATTCTCGGAGCGGATCACCATGGCTATGTCTCGCGCCTTCGCGCTGCAGCGGAAGCGCTTGGCTTCGAGCGAGACGCAGTGAGTTGTGTTCTGGTACAGCTTGTTCGACTCGTGAGAAACGGCGAAGAAGTTCGTATGAGTAAGCGCGCCGGTACGGTGGTCACGATCGATGACCTCGTCGATATGGTAGGGAAAGATGTTGCGCGATTTTTTTTCGCGCTGTATCACCCGGATACGCATCTTAATTTTGATCTCAGTCTTGCGGAAGAACGGAGTCGGAAAAATCCCGTGTATTTTGTGCAATACGCACATGCGAGAATGTCGAGTATTCTTGGGAAGGCGCAGTCGTTTTTTCAGGAAGAAGGCATTCCTGCGACAATTTCCTACGAGGCACGCTCTTTCGAATCGGTATTTCCGCTTCATTCCAAGGAACGGCTTCTCGTTCGCCATCTCATAAAATTTTCGGACGTTGTTCTTGACTGTTCAGAATCGCTTACGGTACACCAACTACCACAGTACGCGATTCGCCTCGCTGATATCTTTCATTCCTTTTACGACGAATGCGTCGTACTTGACCGAAGTGATATATTGAGAACGCGTGCGCGTCTCGCACTCGTTTCGGCAGCACAGATCACGCTTGGCGAAACACTCTCCCTTCTTGGTGTCTCGGCACCCGAACACATGTAGCCCTTAATCGTGTTTGTTGGAAAAAGTTCGAAAGACTTTCGAGTACAATCCAAATGAATTGAATTTGTCCGGAAGAACAAATTTGCCCTTCCTCGGTTCTTTCCATGTCTACAAGAGGGGTGTGGGGAGGAATGCGGTTGGGTTTCAGACTAGAGTTGGACGAAGACTCACATCCGATTATTAAGATAATTCAAAAAATTGCGAAAGCTCTTGGTGTTTCGGTCGATGACCTTTTGAAAAAATAAATTTATGGACCTCTCGCATCTCGACAAAAAATATTTTATTGACCCAGAGGAAAGAAAAGAACGGTTCGGAGTTCTTGGTCAGATGAAATCAATTTTCGCCAACTCAAAAAATCCACCAGAGGAAACCATATCTCAGGAGGAAGTTAAAGAATAGCTTATGAATGCCCATTCCATTACAGTATCAAACCTCACAAAGAAGTTTTCTTTCTCTGCAAGAAACGTATCTTCGGGTTGGTTGAGAAATTTGTTCTTGCCCGAAACGAAAGAAATTGTAGCGGTAAATGACATTTCTTTTTCGGTCAAACGCGGAGAACGCATAGCATTCATCGGCCCCAACGGCGCTGGTAAATCTACCACGATTAAAATGCTTACTGGCATACTTTTTCCAACTTCCGGCACAGTAAATATCCTCGGTTTTGATCCGACAAAAGATCGAAAGAAACTTGCCTACCAAATCGGTACAGTTTTTGGTCAGCGTTCACAACTTTTGCCAAATCTACCGCTCACAGATTCACTCGAATTTTTTGGAGTGATGTATGATATGCCCGAAAAAGAAATCAAGAAAAGAATTGTCGAACTTGTAGAGCTTTTTGATCTTAGCTCATTCATTGCTCAACCAGTCCGTAAACTTTCCCTTGGTCAGCGTATGCGAGCAGAAGTCGCGGCTTCTTTGATTCACAAACCAAAGATTATACTTCTTGATGAGCCGACAATTGGGCTTGATGTTGTTGCAAAAAAATCACTTCGCGATTTGTTGCTCAAAATAAACAAAGAAGAAAATACTACAATATTTTTAACTTCTCACGATGTCGGCGATATTGAATCTCTTTGTGACAGAACAATAGTTATCAATCATGGAGTAGTGATAAGAGATTTGCCTACGCAAGATTTGGCAAAGACTTTTGTTTATGAAAAATATATCGATCTTGTTGCATTAAGCAATTTTAATAATTTTCCTGAACTTCCAGAAGGTATAAGATATTCCTCGAAAGATAAGAATAAAGTTACTGTCGTTGTTGATATTAATAAAATCAATGTTCAGGAATCTTTGAAAAAATTGCTTTATCTGTTTGAAGTCGAGGATATTGATGTGTACAATGCTAACCTCGAAACAGTAATCAGGCATATTTATGAAAGAGATTCGACTCGCAATTAAAATATTAAAGACGCTTGTCAAAGATCGGATTCAATATCCCGATAGACTTGTCGTTGATACTATCGGTATTATTGCACGATGTGGAATACTTTTAATTTTGTATTCGTATGTTTTTAAATTGAGTAATGGCGCAATAAACGGCACAACATTTCTTTTTGCTGCGTGGAGTATTTTTTTCTATTTCTCATTTTCAGTACTACGATTGCGTGATATTTCTCGGGAAATTATGAAAGATATCCAAACTGGAAATGTTGAAGTGCTATTGAGCAAACCAATATCTTATCTTTCGTATCGAATGTGGTGGCAGGTTGGCTCAGGTATATATTCTTTTGTTGTCATAACATTATTGGCGGTAGTCACTTTGTTTTTTAGTATCGGTCTTCCGTCAACAATGACAATCAGCATTTTTCTTCCCACGCTGCTTTTAACTTTCTTTTGCGGAGTAATACTTTCACTATTTTTGTATACAATGGTTGGCCTTTTATCTTTTTGGATAGAAGATATAAACCCAGTTTTTTGGATTGTAGATAAAGCCGTTATGATTCTTGGTGGCTCGTATCTCCCCGTTGCTCTCTTTCCAGCATTTATGTTTAAGATTGCTTTGTGGAGTCCGTTTGGTGCTTCGCAATTTGTAACACATACCGTTTACAAAACTTGGCAGACAAACTGGTATCAACTTGTCGGTATTCAATTATTTTGGATTGTTTTGCTGGGGCTGGTTGTTTATTTTATGTTTGAAAGTGCAAAGAAAAAAGTATCCGTAAACGGAGGGTAAATTTATGATGAAAGAATTACATTTTGCGTTGTACGCAATAAAAAAGAATATCCAAAGCAGTGCCGAGCTTCGCACAAGTTTTCTGATGAATATTGTTGGAATGAGCATCAACAATACGGCTTTTATAATTTTGTGGGGATTTTTTGTAAAATCTGTTGGAGTTATTGGTGGTTGGACAGTTGCTGACATCATTGGCTTGCAAGGTTTCGCTGCTCTCTGTTTTGGCATTGTATTTTCTGCAGGGGCTGGAATCAGAAAACTTGCAGAGTATACAGCTTCGGGAGCATTTGATCGATTTATGCTTTCGCCAAAAAATCTCCTTGTGAGAATTGCAACATCGTCATTTGGTGTTTCTGCTCTTGGCGATATAGTTTTTGGAATTGTGTGTTTGGGAATTTATACTTTTCTTATTCAAGCAACAATCCAACAGATCTTACTTATCGTATTGCTTGTTGCTATCTCCACGATGGTATTTTTGTCAGCTGCAATAGTGATTTATTCAACGAGTTTCTTCTTTACAGACGCTACTTCTGTAACAGGAAGTTTGTTTGAATTATTTCTGACTCCTTCGCTATTTCATGGTGGTGCTTTTCAGGGAGCAATGAGATTTATTTTTACATTCGCAATCCCGTCACTTTTGATTGGCGCTTTGCCAGTTGAAATAGTGAGGGATATTTCTTTAGGAAAACTTTTGTTAGTCAGCGTTCTTGCTACATTTTGGTTTATTGTTTCAATAAATATATTTAAGAGAGCAGTCAAGAGATATGAAAGTTCTAATTTTATGACTTTTGGGAATTAGGGGTCGCCGAATTTCCGAAAACCTCGGAAAAGGAAGGGGGGTTGGTGCCCCGCGCCCCGGGGGGAGTTTGGTGGGGGGGGTGACTCTGTCTAAATCTACTAACTTTCTTTCACACCTCTTCTTGTTTGGGACGGCGGGGTAAACGGCTTGTTGAGAGGCAAGAGAGGTGGTCGTTTTCTTCAATCCATTTTCCAAGAATCGGGGGGGTGGGCGGGGGGGGGGGGGGGTGGGTTGTGCGGGGGGGGGGGGGGGGGGTTTTCTCATAGCAGTTGCGTACTCATTTAGCTGTGCATCTTGGTGTCTCTCTAAACGTGCTCCCCCGTCTACTTCCGGTGAAGAACGCTTCTTCGATCGCTTCGAAAATGTTTCTTGTCTTGTGCGGGTATGAACACTATCATTCTTGACAGAAGTGTTTTTCTCTGCTAATTTTTTTGGTTCGGTTTCGAGCGAGAAGACCTTTCTCGAGATCGAGTTTCATGGCAATTTTGATTGCTCTTTAACAATGTGCGCCCTGGTTTCGATATATCAATGGGGTCAGGAAAATCGATGCGGCGGAGAGAATTTTTCATAAGAGAGTATTCCTCTTCTTTTACTTTCAAGAAGTTTTTCCGCCGTGTCGATGAAATTTTTTTTCCTTATACCTCAAATAGGAGGGTGATTAATGAATGCGTATACACAAAAGATTGTTCGATTGAGAGTTGATTTGGTAAAAGTTCCAGGGGAAGAATCCTCGCTTCTTGTTATCTTTGTTCCTCGTGACGCTCCCTCGTTGAGAGAGAGAAGCATCTTGTCATTCAAGTTTTTTCTGTATGATCCAAAGTGTCACGACTACCGGACGAAAAGGTTGCCCTTTGATTTTTTCTCTCATCACATTACTTCGATCGGCAGTCGTCTTTTTGATGCGTTTTCTTTTACTCGCGGAGAGTGGTCGGCAGATCTTGGGTATGCGGAACTTCCGCAAAATTATCCACAGCGCCGGATCATCGCGAGTGCTATTCCTTGTCCTCGGGACGAGAGATATGTGCAATTAACCGTTTTGTTTTAGGAGGTAGGAAAATGAAAAAGAAGTTCCTGATATTTCTCTTTGCTTTGATAGCGGGTGCTACAGGTTGTGCGGGTATTCCTGTGTCACAAGATGTGACCGATACTCGGTCACTCGATATGAACGTACAGGGATGTACGGTTTTTACCGCCGTATCCGTTGATGGGATCGGTTCCGATGGTCGAACTTACCATCGGTATGGCCGGGTTTTCTTTTTTCCCGAGAGCGGGATGTTTGGATATAATCCGGACTTTACCGAAATTTCGGGCGCTCTCAGTTTCATGACGGGAGGAATCGTGCGTCCCGGTGCTGAGCATGTGCAGTACGCGCGCCTCAAGCGCGGTTCGGATGGAGAACTTATTCTGTTTCTTATGAGCCAGGGGCACTCCGGGAAATTTCAGCGAACACCGATTTTTCACCGGGATCTAAGGGTAGCAGTGGAGCTTTCCGCGGTCTTCCTCCAGACAGGAAGGAATCTTTCGGAATGCCCGGAAGTGGTTTTCCGATAGAAAAAATTAAAAAATCACAGAGAGTATGAATTTTAGCGATCGGGGCTCCGGTCGCTTTTTTCTTGACGTTTTTTCCGCTTGCACGGCAGCGACATTTGTATCAGTATTCAAAGGTATCCGACTCGTGCGGAGAAAACATAATTCGAATGAAACGATTTGCTATGCTTTTTGTGAACGAACACAGAACCATCGACAATCGCGTCGGGCGCTTTGGCGTCATTCTCTTTTTGATTGTTCTTGTTTATTTTTTGATTGGAATCGTCATCGATGTCGCATCTTTTTTGGAATAACGATTCTGCCCATGAAAACCGTTTTTCTCCTCGTTCGTCATGGTGAAGCAGCGCACAATGTCGATCGAGTCGTGAGTTCTCTTCCCGAAACCAATGAGCGACACCTGACAGCGTTTGGTCGCGAACAAATCATGCTTCTTGCAAATACCGTGCAACAAGCGCCAGAAAAAGTTGCCCGAATTTTTCATTCGCCGCTTGCGCGGACGAGAGAGACAGCGGAAATTTTGGGAAAAACACTTGAGGCGCCGCTCACGGAAGATGTGCGACTTCGCGAGACAGACTTCGGGCGCTTCAATAACGCATCTATCGCATCGTTTCATGCAGCGTATCCGCAAAAAACGACGCGGTTTTGGACGTCGGGAAATGACGGGGTCGAAAGTTTCGCGACGGAGCGCGAGCGTGTTTCGTCGTTTTGTGACGACGTGTGTCGCGAATTCTCCGGACGATGTGTTCTGGTAGTATCGCATGCTGATACGCTTCAGATTCTCTACGGAATTCTTACCCACCTTTCTCTTGAGGAAACATTTTCATTCGATCGGGGAATTTGTCCCAAGACGGGGGAGATGGTTCGTGTGGAAAGAGGATGACCCTGTGCTTCGAAGTCACCGTCCTCATTCATCAAAAAACTTTTCCTCATTCTCCTATCGATTGTTTCGGACTCTCAGTATTCCACATCGCTTTGGAATGGAGCGTTCTTCTTTTCTTCCGTTTCTTCTTACAAAACTTTTCACTCTACATTATTTATAAAGGAGGTCTTCTCTCAAAAAGAAAGAACCCGTCGCGGTTGCGGCGGGTTTTTTGGTAGTTGTTTGGTCCTTTCTTTATTTCTTTTTTATTGTCTCGAAGGAGTGACTACTTTTCTATGATCACCTAGTTCGAGAAGGATTCCAGTGTCGTTTCCTTGACTCTCCGGATCAATTGGGACTTTGAATGCCCTCCATTTTTCGTTACCATTTTTTGGGGATTTTTGTGAAGGGTTTTTCTTGGGACAATTTCCCGCTGCACCTTTCATCGCCGTTTCCCATTTGGCAGTCTGAAGGCGCGGGGAGTTTGGCGTCTTCCTCTTTGAGGTCGTTTTTGGGCTTTGTGGCGAGACCTCGGTTTGTCTTGAGTGTTTACATTTTGGATGAAAGCAATTAGAGCGCCACTGTGAATTTTCAAAAAAAATATTGTGAGAAAAGAGTTTTGCATAGGAAAGAAACCTCTCTATAAGTTGAAGTGCTGAGGTACTTCTGGCAGGTTTGACTTTCCGTCACCCTGTTTATTTGTAGGAGAAGAATTAGATTTTTGGTTTTTTGAACCCTGATCTCTGTTTGTTAAATCACAGAGTAACCTAAATCGTTCATGGGTACTTGCTGAGCGCCATCCTTTTCCTTGGAGATTTCTTCGAGAAGAGGACATATTTTCCTCCAGTTCTTTCGACTTGGTTGTTAAAGAATGTTGTCATTTTACAAAATTTTTTCATGCTGTCAAAGAGGAAGAAAACATTTGATTTTTTCTGAAGAATTTTGTAGGGTAAAGCTATCGGCAGTGATGAGGCAATCTCCTCGGAGCCGGAGGCAGAAATTTCGCATGTGCGAAACAGTAGACCCTCCCGGGTGAGCCCGTAACAGCGAGAATGAAGTCCGCTATTTGAGGCGGAGAATCAAGGTGGTACCACGTCCGATTTCTTCGAACGTCCTTGGCATGTATTTCGTGCCGAGGATTTTTGTTTTTGTGAAGTGAACTATGTTTAAAAAAGTCGATGCAAACGTTTCGTTTCCGAAACTCGAAGAAGAACTCCTTCAGTACTGGGATCGAGAGAAAATTTTCGAAAAGTCGGTGACGAATCGAGACGGTGCGAAGCGCTACAGTTTTTACGATGGTCCCCCTTTTGCAACGGGGACGCCACACTATGGGCACATCGTAGCGAGTGTGATGAAAGATGCGGTGCCGCGCTATTGGACGATGCGCGGATTTCAGGTGGAGCGAAAGTGGGGATGGGACTGCCATGGACTTCCGATCGAAAACATCGCCGAAAAGGCTCTTGGTATTACGCGAAAGAAAGATATTGAGGAAATGGGCGTCGAAAAATTCAATGCGTTTTGCCGCTCGACGGTGCTTCGCTATGTCGACGAATGGAAGCGGGTGATACGGCGTGTGGGGCGCTGGGCGGACATGGAGCATGCCTATAAGACCATGGATCGGGACTACATGGAATCGGTGTGGTGGGTGTTTCGAGAACTGTGGGACCGAGGTCTTATTTACGAAAGTTACCGCTCAATGCATATTTGTCCTCGGTGCGAGACGACGCTGTCGCAATCGGAAGTTGCCGAAGGATATAAAAATGTGAAGGACCTTTCCGTTGTTGCGAAGTTCGAGCTTGCTCACGAGCCGGGAACTTTTATCCTTGCTTGGACGACGACCCCATGGACACTCCCGGGGAATGTGGCGCTCGCTGTGGGAAATGACATTGTGTATCAGACAATTTCACTGAATGATTCTCACGAAAAATATATTCTCGCCAAAGAACGCGTCGCTGATTTTTTTCCAGAGAAATCGTACGCTGTGATCGATGAATTCCCTGGGACCCGTCTTGTGGGGAAGCGCTACACCCCGCTTTTCGATGCGTACCAGAAAGACGAGAACCTCGCATATCGAGAGAATGGATGGAAAGTCTTTGTCGCGGATTTTGTGACGACGAACGAGGGAACAGGCGTGGTTCATATCGCGCCTTCGTTTGGTGAAGATGATATGGAGCTCGGGAAAAAGGAGAATCTCCCCTTCGGTCAGCACGTGAGTATGGACGGAACGATGAAGTCCGAGGTCGGAGAGGAATTTGCTGGGCGTTCGGTAAAGCCCGCGCACGATCCGGAGGAAACTGATGTCGAGATCGTTCGATATCTTGCGAAGCATCACCTTCTCTTTGCGAAAGAAAAATACGAACACAGCTACCCGCATTGTTGGCGGTGCGATACGCCTCTTTTGAATTACGCGACGAGCTCTTGGTTCGTGAACGTCTCGGCGATCAAAGAAAAAGCGCTTCTCTTTGCGAAAGAAGTCGAATGGGTGCCTGCTCATATAAAAGAAGGACGTTTCGGAAAATGGCTCGAAGGCGCGCGTGATTGGTCTATTTCTCGTCAGCGATACTGGGCGAGTGTTCTGCCGATTTGGAAATGCACGTGTGGTGCGCTGCGTGTTTTTGGATCGGTTCGAGAGCTCGAGGAAGCAAGTGGCAGGGAAATTCCCGACCTTCACAAAGAGGTGACCGATACTATTGTCGTTCCTTGTGAGCGCTGCACCGAGATGATGCGACGCGTTCCTGATGTGCTTGATACGTGGTTCGATTCGGGATCAATGCCGTATGCGCAGATGCACTTTCCGTTTGACAATACCGAACAGTTCGAAAAAAGTTTTCCGGCTGAATTTATCGCAGAAGGGATCGATCAGACGCGGGCCTGGTTCTACTATCTCCATGTAATCGCGACCGCCCTGAAAGAGAGTCCGGCATTTCGGCATGTGATTGTCAATGGTATCGTGCTGGCGGAAGATGGCAAAAAAATGTCGAAAAAATTGAAAAACTATCCCGACCCGATGCTTCTTTTTGACCGCTATGGTGCGGATCTCGTACGGCTCTATCTTCTTTCGTCACCGGTTGTGGCTTCGGAAAACATGATCTTTTCCGAAAAAGAAGTTTCGGAACTCCAGAGAAACGTCTTCCGAATGCTCTGGAACTCGTACTCGTTCTTTGTGACGTACGCAAATGTCGATCGATGGGATCCCGCGCGCGAGACATCCGCGGCGCCCGCAAACGAAATGGATCGGTGGATACGCTCTGAGGCGCAACTTCTCATCGAAGAAGTGAAGAGCGCCATGGAATCGTACGAACTCAATAAAGCAGTGCGTGCGTTTGCGCCGTTTATCGATCGTCTTTCTAATTGGTATATTCGTCGAAGTCGCAAACGGTTCTGGAAAAACGAAAATGATATCGAGAAAGAGTCGGCGTACAGGACGCTCTACGAAGTGCTCATCACTCTTTCGAAACTGATGGCTCCCTTCACGCCGTTTCTTGCGGACGAGATCTATCGGAATTTGACTGGAGCCACCTCTGTTCACCTCGAAGATTTTCCGAATGTTGACGAACATTTTGTTGATCGGGACTTGACCGATCGTATGCGCCGCGTGCGCGCCCTTGTTTCGATTGGTCTTGAGAAGCGAGTTGAAGCGAAGAAAAAAGTGCGTCAGCCGCTTCCTTCTATCACGATTCGAGACGCTTCGCTCGGTAGTGAACTTATGGAAATTTTGCGGGAAGAACTCAATGTAAAAGCGGTGTTGATCGACGAAAATCTCTCAGAAGCACTCGTTCTTGATGCACAGCTCACGCCTGAACTTGTCTTGGAAGGCGAGGCGCGGGAAATCATTCGCGCGATTCAGGAGGGACGAAAGAAGGCGGGCTTCAAAGTGGAAGATCGAATCACGATTGGATACGCCGGAAAAGAATCGGTGTTTCGGGGCAATGAGGGCGAGAGGCTTTCTGGATATTCGGATATGATTGCAAAAGAGGTTCTCGCGACCGATGTGAAACCGGGTGCTCTTTTGAACGCGGACTTCGAAGAAGAAGTGATGATTGAAAAAGAGCCGTTTCATTTTTGGTTAAAACGGATGGAATGATCATTCGATCCAAGTGTCGTTTCGGAAGAGAGAATATTGAAGAAGTTCGGAGCCAGGACAAAGAAGACCAGCGTTTTGTTGCTCGAGCGAAGAAGAGGAATACTTTTGCTCGAGCAAAGAATCCGCGTTCGGGCGACTGTTTGATCCATCTTTTTTTCTCATGGAGTTTTCGTATACCGCTATTGTTTTAAAGAAACGTGATATTGGGGAAACGGATCGATTGTATTCGTTTTTTACGGCGGAGGGAGGGAAGGTGAAGGCGGTTGCGCGCGGCGTTCGCAAACCATCGGCGAAACTTGCGGGGCAGCTCGAGACCCTTACTTTGGCGAGTGTGTCAGTGATGCGCAGTCGCGGACGGGGAAACGTCGTCGGTGCCGTTTCGGAATCACTGTTTCACCGGGTACGCGAATGCGAGGAAGCACTTCGCACAGCCCTTCTAGGCGTCACTGTTTTTGATCGACTCGTTGAAGATCACGAAGTTGATCGTGAGCTTTTTTTTCTTCTCCTCGGATTTTTGCGATCCCTCGATATTGTGAGCGCGCTTCCTGCCGAAACAAAAGTGCAAGAAGAGCGTCGAGGTGAAAAAATTTTTCTGTTGTCGCAGGGATTTTTGTGGAAGGTCCTCTCGAGGCTTGGCTATGGTGTCGAGCTCTGGCAGTGTGCCGTGGGACACGAACCACTCCTGGCGGGAGATTCGCTTGCATTCAGTCCTGACGCGGGTGGAGCGGTGTGCGGGGAACATGGCAGTCGCGCGCGACTTCGATTTCCTTTCTCGGAGAACGCGGTAAAATCGCTCAGGATTTTCCTCTCTCACGACTTGCCCCTTCTTCCCAAGCTTTCCCTTGATGCGGAGACGAAAGGAATGCTTCGCGGAGCCTTACGCGGGTTTCTCGACTGGGTGCGATGACTTTTGAGAGACTCGCTCGAGTTTCGGAAAGTGATATACTAGGGGGAGTCATCCGTTTTTGTTTCGCGGTACGACGAATCTTTTTCATGTATTGTTTTGTTCTATGGGTCTTCATGATCTCGAAAAGGAGTTGCATCGCCACGAAGGAGAGATGCGCGAGGCGCATCCGAAGAGCGAGTTCGATCCGATGAATACGGAAGCGGTGCGGGATGACCGACTTTCCCTCAAGACACCGTGGAATGCTTCGCGGGAAAATTTTTTCTTGAAGAACCGATCCATTCTCCAAAAAGCCGCGATCGCGGTCGGCGCATTTGTGGTCTTTATGGTGATTGTGGGGAGTTTCATCCGCATCCAGCGCTCGCTTTTTTCGGAATCTCGCGTGAGCGTTTCCGTGACAGGCCCTCAAAATGTGAACAGTTCTGATCTCTCGCGGTTTACTCTTTCTTATGAGAATGCCAACCGAGCGGCGATTCACGATGCGCAATTGGTAGTTTCCTATCCACCGAACTTTAAACCCGAAGGAAACGATAATGTTTTTCGAAATGATGCTGTTTCGAGTTCGGTGACGATTGGTGAGATTCCGGGCTTTGGGAAAGGAACATATTCTTTTTCGGGAAAATTTTACGGCTCCAAAAATTCGGTGGCCTATATTCGCGCAACTCTCAGATACAAGCCGAAAAACCTGGAATCCATTCAGATTGCTGAAGGTCAAAAAAGTGTGAACCTGCGTACATCTTCGCTTACGATCGATATCGAAGCGCCGCTTTCGGTACCTCCCGAAGGCGAGGCGAATTATTTGGTGAGTTATGCCAATGCGAGTGACACGCCGCTTTCCAACATTCGTCTCAAGGTTCGGTATCCGGATGGGTTTTCGTTTCTCGAAGCGGCGCCTCTGCCTTCCGAAGGCGAGAGTGTGTGGTATATCGGAAATATTCCGGTCGGAGGAAAAGGCGTCGTGCGTATCACGGGACGCCTTCCCGGTGTGCCCGAGGAGAACAAGGTGTTGCAAGCTGAACTCGGAACGTTTCAAGGTGACAATTCTTTTTTGTCGCTCAGTATGAGCGAGCGTCGCACAAAAATTATCGCGCCGCCTTTTGGCATCACCCAAACGCTAAACGGTTCCGCTCCTGTTTCGATAAACCCCGGCGACGACATTCGCTATCGAGTGCTCTTTAAGAACAACAGTCCGGTTCGCCTGCGTGACACTATCGTTACAGTGGAGCTCGACGGTGACGCACTTGATTACGCGAGACTGAATTCGGAAGGAGGCGCCTATGATAGCGCCCGAAAGGTGATTATCTGGAAAGCGTCGGACGTTTCGAGTCTCGCGAATCTGTCTCCAAACGAAACGGGAGAAGTGAAATTTTCAGTTCCGGTTCGCGGCGATCTCATCCCTGAGTCCGCTGCTTCAAAAAACTTCCGTATTCGGACAACGGCAAAAATCGACAGTCCCGACGTGCCGAACCCGTCGGGCGCGAACAAAATTGTTTCGACAAACACGGCCAATGTGAAAGTGAATTCGCGTCTCATCCTCGAATCGCGAGCCGTTCGTGAGGACAACAAAATTTCGAACAGCGGCCCCATTCCGCCCAAGGTAGGAGAAGAGACAACGTATACAATTCGTTGGCTCCTCTCCAATACGACAAACGATGTGACAGGAGGGGAGGTGTCCGCGAATCTTCCTACGGGTGCGCGGTGGACGGGGAAGACATTTCCTTCGAGCGAGTCGATTGCGTACAACGAGCGAACGAATCGTATCGTCTGGAATGTGGGGACCATGGGAGCGGGAGAAGGAATTCTCTTTCCGAAGCGTGAAGTGCGCTTTCAGGTTTCCGTTCGACCGGAAGTGAATCAGATTGGATCAAACGTGCCTCTTCTCGGTGTGTCGACCGCGAAGGCACGTGACATTTTTACGAATGAAATATTGCAAACTTCGGTCACTGAGAAAAGTTCGAGTGTGACTGACGACAGTTCGGTTTCTTCGAACGGGTACAAGGTGGTGCCGTAAATCGTGCCGAGATCTGTGCTCATGGATCTGTGAAGGGGTTCAAATTTCGAAAGTGAGGAAAAAGATGCGATGGAAGGAATACGGAAGGAATGACGAGCAGTTTTTTCTGGAAACGGTATGCATAAAGAGATTCTTTTTCCGAGCAGCACCGGCCGACGAAAAATTGTGCGCACGGCACACGGTACTCTCGAGACGCCGTTTTTCATGCCGGATGCCACTATGGCGGCGGTGCGTGGCATTGAGCCTCAGGCGATACACGAAGCGGGTATCGAAGCGATCGTCGTCAATACATATCATCTTTTTTTGCGTCCCGGCGCTTCTCGCATCGCGCATTTCGGAGGAGTGCATGAATTTATGAAGTGGCATCGCCCGATTCTTTCAGATTCGGGTGGATACCAAGTGTACTCTCTCATCCACAAACATCCTGATTCGGGAAATGTTTCCGAAGAAGGAGCCGTGTTTCGTTCTCCGCTTGATGGATCCACAAAACTTTTGACGCCGGAACACTCGATCGACATTCAATTCGAACTCGGTGTGGATATGATGGTGTGTCTCGATGATCCGCGCCCCAATGATACTTCCCGAGACGATCTTGCTCGGGCTGTCGATCGGACGATTCGTTGGGCTGCGCGATGCAAAGCTCGTTTCGAAGAGCGACTTACGAAACATCCTCAAAAAATTCGTCCTCTTCTTTTTGGAGTGATTCAGGGGGGGATGGAAGCGGATCTCCGGGCACGGTGTGCCGAAGCGCTCGTCGACATCGGGTTCGACGGCTATGGATTCGGCGCGCGTCACCTGGATATGGAAGGGAACTTTTTGGAGGACATCGTCCGCGAGACGGCGAAAAGTATTCCCGACTCCTCGCTTCGTTTCGCACTTGGCATTGGGACGCCGTCGGACATTGTACGCTCTTTTGCTCTCGGATGGGACATGTTTGACTGCGTCATTCCGACGCGCGAGGGGCGTCATGGTCGAGCGTTCCTCCGGAATCGAGGCGTGCCAATTTCGGGCGATTTTTATCATGCCGAAAACATTTCGGCAGAGCGCTTTTCGGAAGATCGGTCGCCTCTTGATCCTTTCTGTGGCTGTCTTGCTTGTTCGGCAGGCTTTTCACGCGGATACATACGACATCTTCTTGTCGGGAAAGAGCCGCTCGGCGCTCGTCTTCTTGCGATTCACAATCTCTTCTTCTACGCCGATCTTCTTCGGGAACTCAAAACGAGCATTGAAGCATCGTGACTGTTCGAAAGAATTTTTGTTGCTCGCTCACATGACGGGAGACATTTTATTGAGGGAGAAAACGCGGTATACTGAAGCGGTAACGAGTAAGGAGTTGTGAGCGAGAATTTATTTCAGAAATTTTTCATGATCTCCTGTTTGTCTTTGTTGCTTCTCACGCTCTCTGCAGGATCGGAGTATCATGCTTCATTCTAAGCTTTCACTCATTTTCTGTTCTTGATCGAAAAGTGCACTCAATGACTTTCGTTTTTTCTTTCTCTTACATTTTTCTCAAAAAAATATGGATACCAAACTTGCAGGGAAAGTAGCGATTGTGACGGGAGCAGGCCGAGGAATTGGGAGAGGCATCGCGCTTTCTCTCGCGAAAGAAGGGTGCAACGTTGTCGTCTCCGATCGAGACGAAGAAACAGCTGTTGAAGTTACCGAAGAGGTTAAGGCAATCGGAGTTTCTGCCCACGCGGTTCCCTGCGACGTTTCGCGCGCCGAAGCGGTTGCGCGGCTTTTCTCGGAAGCTGTATCGACCTTTGGCCGTGTGGATGTGGTCGTCAATAATGCCGGCATCTTTCCGTTCACCTCTTTGTCTCACATGACGGAGTCGGATTGGGATACGGTGCTCGACGTGAATGTGAAAAGCGTTTTCTTGACTTCAAAAGAAGCGGTGAAGGTTCTCCCCGACGGAGGACGAATCATTAGTATTTCTTCCATTGCTTCTCTCATTGGCTTTGCGGGACTCACACACTACTGTGCTTCGAAAGGCGCAATAAATGGATTTACGCGCGCTCTTTCTCTCGAACTTGCCCCGCGAAAAATTACCGTGAATGCGATTGCGCCGGGGTCAATTGATACGCCTGGCACCTCCACTGTTTCAAGGGAAGTGATCGAGCAATCGCTTGCCATGGTGCCAATTGCGCGGCAGGGGACACCCGAAGACATTGCGGCCGCCGTAGTTTTTCTCGCTTCTGAGGCGGCAAGTTACATAACGGGTCAGGTAATAACTGTGGATGGCGGGTGGACCGTGCGCTAGTTTTTTTCACTTGTTTTTTTTGATCACCCGGCTCTCCCGAGATCTCTCTCGGGAGATTTTCTTTGACACTTTTCCTGCGAAAATATAGGATACACATACAGAATTTCGCATATATCTATGGAGAAAGATCAGGCCAATTCAGTCTCGCTCGAAAAAATAGTGGCGCTTTCGAAGCGTCGCGGATTCATCTTTCCCGGCAGCGAAATTTATGGCGGATTCGCGAATTCCTATACCTACGGTCCGTATGGAGTTTCTCTCAAAAACAACATCAAAAAACTCTGGTGGAAAATGTTTGTGGAAGATCGCGAAGATATCGTTGGTATTGATGGACCTATTCTCCTTCATCCGAAAGTTTGGGAAGCCTCTGGTCATACGAGCGGGTTTAACGACGCGTTGGTTGATTGCAAAGAATGCAAGAAACGCTTCCGTCCCGATCATTTAGTCGAAGAGGCGACCGGGGAAGACTTGGAGGGACGTCTCGACGATATGAAGCGCGTTCTTGATGAGCGTATCAATTGTCCTTCGTGCGGCAAACGAAATTGGAGCGCCGTTCGAAACTTCAATATGATGTTTCGTGTTCCACTCAATACGACGGGGAGCACTGATGAGGAAATCACCTACCTGAGGCCCGAGACCGCGGGCGCCATTTTTATTGAATTCAAAAACGTCTTAGACAGCATGCGCGTCAAGATACCGTTTGGTATCGCGCAGATCGGCAAAGCTTTTCGAAACGAAATTGTTGCGGGAAATTTCATTTTTCGTCTCCGGGAACTTGAACAAATGGAGATTGAATATTTTATTCGTCCGGACGCTGAGTGGGAGCCGCTTTTCGAGGCATGGCTTTCGCTTCAAGAATCGTTCGCGATGGCGCTTGGCGCGGCTCCCGAAAATCTCCGACGCAAAGAACATCCGAAAGAAAAACTTTCGCATTATTCGCGCAAAACGACCGATATTGAATTTCGCTATCCTTTTGGGGGCTTTAAAGAACTTTTCGGACTTGCGCACCGTGGCGATTTCGATCTCAGGCGTCACGCCGAAGTTTCGGGTCAGCCGCTTGAATACTTCGACAGTGAAAAAATGAGCGCTTCGTGCCACACGTGATCGAACCCACATTTGGTCTCGACCGAAGTATTTTGGTAGCACTTCTCTCTTCCTATACGGAAGAACCACTTCCGAATGGCGAGACGAGAGTTGTCCTGAAACTGCCGAAGAAAATCGCGCCCGTCCAGGTCGCAGTCTTTCCGCTTCTTAAAAATAAACCTGAGCTCGTTGCGAAAGCCCGTGAGGTATTCTCGCTGCTTGGGAAAAAGCTTGTGTGCGAGTTTGATGATCATGGGAATGTCGGGAAGCGCTATCGTCGTCAGGACGAAATCGGCACACCCTTTTGTGTGACGATCGATTTTGAGACACTCGATGATAGAGCGGTGACGGTGCGCGATCGCGATACCATGGCACAAGAGCGCATCTTGATCGAGAGTCTTCCTGAGACTTTGGAATCCCGATTCCAGTCATGAATTTTTTAGAAAGAGTTGATATATCTGAAACGTGTATGCGGTACGAAAAGAAAATTTTGCCGAATGGACTGCGTATTCTTCTCGCTCCTATGAAGGAAGCGGAAACAGTGACGGTTCTTATCGGCGCGGCGACGGGATCGCGGTACGAGACGCGTCGCGAGAATGGACTCTCGCATTTTTTGGAGCACTTGTTTTTTAAGGGAACGAAGAAACGTCCGACGGCGCTCTCAATTAGCGAAGAGCTCGACGGTGTTGGCGGAGAATACAATGCGTTTACCTCCAAGGATCGAACCGAATATTATGCGAAGGTAGACAAGAAGCACGCGGCACTGGCGCTCGATGTTGTGAGTGACATTTTTTGAACTCCACTTTGCCTGCGGAAGAGATTGAACGGGAGCGCGGACCCATTCTTCAGGAGCTCAATATGTACGAGGATACGCCCATGCGTCATGTGGGCGATCTCTTTGAATCGCTTCTCTACGGAGATCATCCGCTCGGGTGGGAGATTATCGGGGCTCGCGAGAATATCAAGCGCTTTCGGCGATCGGATTTCGTGCGATATCTCACTCGAGCGTATGTCGCCTCGAATGTCGTCGTCGGTATTGCTGGCAACTTCGATATCGAGTGGGCGAAGAAAACGATCGCTCGCGATTTCTCTGGCATGCGAGTCGGAAAAAATCCTGCCCGGAAAAAAATCGTCGAGAAACAAACGTCTCCCGCCGTGTTTGTACAGAATAAAAAAACCGATCAAACACATTTCCTTCTTGGCGTCCGCACCTTTGACTTCTTTCATAAAGATCGCTACGCGCTTTCGGTGCTCTCGGGAATTTTGGGAGGTGGTATGTCGAGCCGATTGTTTCTTGCCGTTCGGGAGCGGCGCGGTCTTGCCTACAGTGTCCATACCGGTGTCGATGCATACCACGATGCGGGGTATCTCGCGACCCAGTGCGGTGTTCAGCACAACAACCTCACAAAAACAATTCGCGTTATTCTCGACGAGTACCATCGTTTGTGTGAGGAACTCGTTTCCGATCGAGAACTTCTCAAGGTGAAAGAGCATATCAAGGGAAGCTTGGGAATGCCTCGAGTCTTCTGACGAGATTTTGGGGTACCTTGTGGATCAAGAAATTCTGAAAGGAGAAATCGTTCTTCCAGAAGAGCGGTGCGCGCACATCGATGCCGTATCTGCCGAAGATATTCGGAAGGTCGCTCGAAATATTTTTCGCCCCGAACATTTGAATCTTTCCATTATCGGACCACATAAATCGTCCTCGAAACTCGCTTCTGTTCTCTCGTTCTCGTAAAATGCTATGACGCCGTCCCAATATGTCGATGCGTGGACTCGTATTCTCTTTCGTGGAGCGATTGCGATCGTAGCACTTTTTTTCTTGTGGATCATCCGCGATATTCTCGTCCTCTTTGTTGTGGCGATTATCATCACGGCATCCATCGCGCCGGCGGTTGAGCGGCTCGAATCGTTTCGTATCCCGCGGACGCTCGCCGTTTTGGGAATGTATGCGATCGTCGTTACGTTTTTGGTGACCGTTGTTTCCCTTATCGTCCCGGTACTTTCGGGACAAGTTCGAGAATTTTCTTCGAATGCAGCGTCATACTTCGAGAAGGCTTCTCTTTTTGTAAGCGGCATCGAATCGTATTTTCGAACACATGATGTTTCTGTGGGAACCTCTTCTTTTGCTTCGCCTGCCGAATCTTCTTCTGCCGTATCCGGACTTTTTTCGACGACGGTAGGAATCGTGCGGGGAGTGTTTTCTACGGTCGTTGTCTTTTTTCTTTCGCTTTATATGTCGCTTGAGCGGCGCGGTATCGACAAGGTGCTTCGCACCGTGACCCCTGTTCTCTATGAAGAGCGCGTTCTCTATTTTTCTCGTCGCATACAAGACAAAATTGGTCAGTGGATGTTCGGACAACTTCTCCTCATGACCATTGTGTTCTCGTTTTACTTTATCGGTCTCACTGCGCTCGGCATTCCGTACGCGCTTATTCTCGCGCTTCTCGGAGGACTCCTTGAAATGGTACCGTATGCTGGTCCGACGGTAGCAGCGATTCCAGCGATCCTCCTCGGATTTGCACAGGCGCCCTGGATTGGACTTGCCGTTATTGTGCTATACATCGGCATTCAGCAAGTGCAGAATCATGTGATTATTCCGCAGGTGATGCGCAAAGCGGTAGGACTGAATCCCGTTGCCGTGATTCTCGCCGTTTTGATCGGAGCGAAGCTTGCGGGAATCGCCGGTATTCTGCTCGCTGTTCCTTCGGCGGCCGCACTCTCCGTTTTTACGGAAGAATTTCTGGGGAACAAAAAAGGAATGGAAGGTCTCGAATGAAAATATTTTTGGAGGGGTGAGACGAAAATTTTGGATCGGACATTTTCTTGTTGAGAACTAATATGTTTCGGGAAGATCAAGAAACGGAGAGTATCGATGTTGATGAATGTTCCGCGGAAAAATCGGCGCCGCTTTTTGTGGTGGCGACCCCGATCGGCAACATGGAAGACATAACGCTGCGGGCACTTCGAATACTCGAAGAGAGTGATCTTATTGTGTGCGAGGATACGCGCGTCGCAAAAAAATTGCTTTTCCGTCACGGCATTTCGAAGCCGCTTCTTGCTGTTCCGCAGCGCGCGAGTGAAGAAAAATTTACTCGGATCCTGGACGCGCTTCGCGGTGGGAAGCGAGTTTCGCTTATTACCGACGCGGGGACACCGGGAATCTCCGATCCCGGGAACGAAGTTGTAGAGCGTACGATCCGAGCCGGATATGAGGTATCTCCCGTTCCTGGGCCGAGTGCTCTTGCTGCGATACTTTCGGTTGCAGGTATCGATACGAGCGAGTTTTGTTTCAAGGGATTTCCTCCGCACAAAAAGGGAAGAGAAACATTTTTCCGAGCGGTTTCCGATTCTCTCGTGCCGGTCGTCTATTATGATTCGCCCTACCGCGTCATAAAAAACCTCGAACTTCTTTCGACGCTTTCTCCCGAGCGGAATATCGTTCTTGGGCGCGAACTCACAAAGGTGTTCGAAGAGGTTCTTCGAGGGAATGTGGTTCACGTGCTTGAATATTACGAAAAGCACCCCGAAAAGGTGAAGGGGGAATTTGTGCTCATGGTGTTTCGAGGAAAGTCATAAGAGAGAGTGAGGAGAGGGGAGTTTTTCTTCTTTTGTTCAAGGAATCCTTTTCAACAACTCTCCTGAACCGATGTGTTCTTTTTGACCGACAAACATACTCTGGAGAGTGAGAAGAGAAATTTCTTCCTCAATTCTCTTCACTCGAAAAGTGATCACAATATTTTCTCGGTTATTTTTTGAAATGAGATCGACTCTTTTCTCGGAAGGTTTGAATGAGAAAATTTTCTTGAGCAGTTTTCTCTTTTATTGAGAGCGTCATTTTTTTCTGAGAGTGAAAAGAGTTGTCTCGGGTGGAGCGCAGCAAGAGTTTTTCGGATTTTTTGAGTTTCTTTTCTCATATTCCTATGACGACGATGCTTTTTTCTGTGTCGAAAGTTCTCTTGTGAGCCTCATCTTTTTGAAGTGAGCGCATGTTTAACAAACGTCGGAGAGAAAACTCGAAGAGCGGAAGCGCCCTTTTGAGGAGTATCATTTCGTGTTTTCTCACTCCCCGGTCTTTTTATATGATGTTTGTCACATTTGTAACAGTGAAAGTATTTTTCCTGTAGCCCGTATTTTATGTCAAAATTCTATATTACAACCACTCTTCCTTACGTGAACGGAAAGCCTCACATTGGTTTTGCGCTCGAGGCGGTTCAGGCAGATGTTATCGCTCGTTTCGAGCGACTCCGCGGAAAAGATGTGATTTTCAATATCGGAACCGACGAGCATGGTGCGAAGATTTATGAAAAGGCGAAAGAGGAGGGAATAACACCTCAGGAGTATTGTGACCGCATGTCGAAGCCATTTCGCGCACTTCGTGAGACACTCGACATTCACTTTACCAACTTTATTCGAACGACGGATGAGTTTCATGTGCGCGCAGCGCAGGAATTTTGGAAGCGCTGCGCGGACCGGGGAGACATTTACAAGAAAAATTATCGAATGAAGTATTGTGTTGGGTGCGAGCTTGAGAAAACGGATTCCGATTTGGTTGATGGGCGATGTCCGGAACACCCGAACCGCGATTTGGAGACCGTAGAGGAAGAAAATTATTTTTTCAGGTTTTCCCACTATCGAGCAGCACTCCTTCGCCTCTATGAAAACGATCCGAAGTTTGTGGTTCCCGAAAAGCGCCTGAATGAAATCGTGGCGTTCGTTGATCGCGGTCTCCACGATTTTAGTGTGTCGAGGCTTGCACAAAAAATGCCGTGGGGTATTCCCGTTCCCGGAGATGAAGCGCATGTCATGTATGTGTGGTTCGATGCGCTCGTCAATTATATTTCCACACTCGGGTGGCCGGAAGATATGGATTCCTTCGAAAAGTTTTGGCCCGGAATTCAAATTGCCGGCAAGGATAATTTGCGGCAGCAGTCGGCGATGTGGCAGGCAATGCTTCTCTCTGCGGGAATCGAGCCATCACGAAAGATTCTCATACACGGGCATGTGATGAGTGCGGGACAGAAAATGTCGAAGAGTCTTGGAAATGTCGTATCGCCCGACGAACTGATAGAAACCTTTGGCATAGATGGGACGCGATACCTGCTTCTTTCTGCGGCTCCTTTCGGCGAAGACATGGATATAACGAAAGAGCGCATGATCGAAAAATATAATGCGGATCTCGCAAACGGACTCGGGAACCTTGTGTCGCGTGTTATGAAACTGGCGGAAGGCATGGAGGAGAAATATGTTCCGCATGTTCGAGAATTTCCGAATGAATTTGTCTCTTCATTTGAGTCGTATCGCCTCACGGAAGCGCTCGACTTTGTCTGGAGTCTCGTTCGTCGCGCGAATAAAAATATTGAAGAAACGAAACCCTGGGAGCTCAAGAAGACGGACTATGAGTCTTTCGAGCGCGTACTTCAGGAGCTTCTTTTTGATATTGAAACCATTGCTTTCCTCCTCGGCCCGTTTCTTCCGCACACGTCGGAGAAAATCTTTTCTTTTTTCTCAAGCGAAGGCGGGCGAAGCGTTCTTTTCGAACGAATACGATAATTTTTCATAGGAAGTATGAAAAAAGAAAAGTTGGTTCGGGACAATATCCCGGATAGAATGAAAAAAAGAGGGAAAGTCCCCGGTTGTTCGCAGTGCCTCTCCCCAAGAATATGAGAATTTTCTCCGGGAAAACTTTTTGAAGAGGTCAATGAATTTCTTGAGTCTGGAGCTCAAGAAGAGCTTGCCGATATCATGGAAGTAGTCTTCGCTCTTGGCGAGATGAAAGGCGTGGATGAGAGAGCGCTTCGAAATATTCGAGAAGAGAACCGACGAGAACGCGGCGGTTTCTCTAAAAGAATTCTTCTCGAGAAATTCGAGGAAGAGCATTCTTGAATACTTTCGGAATGCGTTTTGTTCCCGATTTTCCTTTTTGATTTGAGATTTCAACTCTTCGGTTCCCGGATATTGCTGAGGGAAGAAGCGGCGGAAAGTCGGTTTCTTCTGTCCTCACATTTTATCCTGACTCCAAAAATTTCATAACCGTTTCGCACCTGTGTGCGGGATTCGTTCAGTTACTCTGTTTCAGAGTATTTCAAAAATCGCTGTCATTCGAGGTGTAAATTTTCATTGGGGTGAGTCAGCGCGAGAAAATTTTTCGCGAGGCACTTCCTGTTCATTCTTCACTGTATAAAAGAACATGAAAGTATTTGTGTATTCTGGAATAAAAAAGAAAAGTGTATACTGAAATTATCAGAGAAAAGAATATTGTTCTATTGTTGAAAGAAAACGAACTCTGGGAGATGCCTCTCTTTATGAGAGCTAGAGCAGTTCGCAACAGCTGTGTTAATGTGTTAAGTTGTGCCACAAGAAAAATTCTCATTTTGTAAAAGTGGAGCCGAAGATGAGAGAAGTTTTACCGGGAGATACCGTTTGGGGTATGGCGTAATACATTTGCTATTTTATGCCACAAAAAGAAATTATTGCTTATCGACATGTTTCTCAGAAGAATGCTCGGTTGGCAAATACTGAAGAAGCTGATGCCGAAGAAGAATTTCTTCGAGGCGTAGAGCTTACTGGTGAAGAGACATCCTTGCTTGCCTCGGATTTTCTAATGTAGCGCGCAAAAACAAAAAAAATTGTATACCGAAGGCAAGGGTCATCTCGATGTTTTGTGGTCTTCTCTCGTCTTGACGAAGAAAGATTTCTTCGACCCGAAGGCGTATTTGGTCCACTGACATTTTCTGAGAGTGATTTGGAAGAACTTGAAAAAAAACAGTTGATTGATGATGCGAAAGAAGTGGTCCTCTCTCGGGAATCAATGGGATTTTCTCCGGAGGGCGAAATTGACGCTCGGAGCTTACAGGATGCTCTCTTTCGGTTATATGCCACCAACCCTCGAAAAAAATCGTGACGCTCGATGAGGAGCTCCCTCCCTATTTCTTTCTCATGGCACTCGACTGGTTTGTTGGGAAAGCTCATGCAATAAAATCTGGAGGCAGAGAATTATGAGAGAAAAGTTTGATTTAAAAAAAACAATGGAGCTTGCTCCTCCCGCATGGCAGGAGGATCTTCGACGCAAGATACGTCCGGAAGCATTGCCCGTCGGAGAAAGGCGCGAAGAAATTTCTGACTTGATCAAATTGTCTCTTGAGGAACAGAAAGTGTGTCTCATTCAGGGAGAAACAGGGAGTGGAAAATCAATTCTTCTTCCTGGGATGGTGTACGAGCAATTGGAGCGGTCTCCTTTACCTAGCCGTGTCCTTGTTGTGCAGCCGCGCCGTGACGCCGCTCTTAACGTATCGCGCGCCGTGAGCGCCGTTCAGAAGAAGTCCTGGGGAAGAAATGGCGCAGTGGGATGTGCGACTTCTGAAACGAAAGAGGCGAACTCGTCGTCGGAAATTACAGTAGTGACGACGGGCATAGCGATTCGGTACCTCTCGGAAATGATAAAAGACATCGAACAGGGGAAGCGTCCCAGATTTGGCGGCATCATGGTTGATGAGTTCCATGAAAATTCCGTCGAGTATCACATGATTTTGGGGATGCTGAAGATACTCCATGATCGAGGGGAAGCTCCTTTGACGCTTCTTACCAGCGCAACCTTAGAGAAAGAGAAAATTCAACACTATTTCTCCATAGAGGATCGTCATTACATGAAAGTGGAAGGGCGGCGTTATGAGGTCGAGAATTCACTTTTCGATCCAAGAAATACCGAATATACAGAGAACTACTATATACAGGCTGCGGCCTCAGAAGTAAAAGATATTCTTCGCTCCACAACTGAGGGAGATATTCTAGTGTTTATGCCTGGTCTTCGGGAGATCAACTCCGTGATTCATCTTTTGGGTCATCGCGGCGATGGCGATGTTCTTCCGCTTCATGGTTCTCTTTCGCTCGAAGATCGCGACGCTGTGCTGTCGGGAGGACGTCGTCGGCGGGTTATTGTCTCGACGAATATTGCTGAGACATCACTCACGCTTCCGGGCATAACGGCTGTTGTGGACTCTTGTCGAGAACGATCGGTGAAATACAATCCGGCGACCGGAATTTACGAACGTGTGACACAGCTTATTTCAAAGGATTCCGCCGAGCAACGTTCTGGTCGTGCGGGAAGAGTTCGTTCTGGTATGTGTCGTCGAGTCGTTTTTCCGGAGGAGTGGGAGAAGATGCCCAAACACAGGACTTCTGAAATACATCGCGCTAATTTAGCCAATGTCGTTCTGCAACTTCGTGGACTGGGTATTGATCAGAACACGTTCCCGTTTTTGGATGCCCCCGCACCAGAATCACTGCGTTTTGCCGAAGAGCAACTGAAACTTCTCGGTGCCATAGATGAACGTGGTGTTGTGACGCCGGAAGGAGAGAGGATGTTGGATATGCCTTTTTTTGAACCGCCTCTGGCGCGAAGTATAGTGGAAGCCGAGAAACAAAACTGTGTTGATCAAGCGCTTGTCTTGGCTATTTTGGAACGGGAGTCATCACTTTTTTATACTCCCTCCCAGAGAGAAATCCTTGAGAGGCAAAAAAGCAGTCTTGAAGAAAAAGGGTACGAAGTGAGAGGCCCTCTCGATATACGATCCCAGGGCCAACAACTCGATCCCGAAGTCGCCTCAAAACTTTTTCAAGAACAGCATTCTGTGGCCCTTGGTAATTTGAGAGAACAGTATAGAGAGAAGCATGCTGTTTTCGGACATGGCTCTGACTGGATTCGTAACTTGAGTGTTTTCTCGCATGCCATAGAAAACGGGCTTTTTGATGCGCTTCGCTCCAACCGAACACCAGAAGGAAAGAGAGCAGAGCGCGAACTTTCGAAGTGGTGTGAAGAATACCGTATCAATAAAAAAGCGCTTTTGCATGCTGCTCAACATGTGAGCGATTATTCGCGTGCTCTCGGTATCGATTTTGATATGAATACACTGGAAAGGAAAATAGCTGAGTTCAATCATTCAGATATGGAGAAAGTGATTCTTGCTGGGTATCCGCATATGATACTTGTAAATGTCACAGACAGTGGGCGCATTTCTCGCTATCGATTCTTGCAGGGAAGTGCGGAAGAAATATTTATTTCTTCCGCCTCGGCCGCATTTGGTAAATCCTCGACCCTGTGTGTGGCGACACGCGTTAATGAGGGAAAGGGAAGTCCAGGCAAAGGAAAAGTAACGCGCAATTATGCATCCGGAGTCCACCCCATCTCTCTTCAGCGACTCTGCGAAGTTTCTCCGCATCTTGTCACACAAAAGGGGACAGAGACGTTCTTTGATTGGGAAAGGGGAACAGTTTTTTCATCAGTACAAGTCGCTTCCCTCCACAATTCAAGTCGGTCATTGGGGGAGTATAAGAGAGAGGCAACCGCCGAAGAAGCGCAGGAATTTTTTGCGCAGGAATTCTTGCGAGGCTATGGTCGTTTGTTTTCCGATATGCCGATCTTTCAAGAAAATAGAGAAATCATACAACGCCTGGAGAAACAACAAATTCGTTTTGGGAAGAACGTCCTTCTTCCCGACCTTCAGTCATGGTATAAAGACAGGCTGAAAAACGCTCCTCAGCCAGTTTCTCTCGACTCTGTTCGAGCACATAAAGAGGACTTTGCTCTGAAAGAAGAAGATTACTTTTCTGTGGAAAAAGCTGCAGAGCTCGCTCCGCTCTATCCTGAACATATTGAACTTCCTCAGCTTGGTCAGGTAGCGGTTGTTTATACGTATGACCATACCTCAGAAACAGCGCATGTCGCACATGTGACTCTCGAATTGCCCAATGAACCTCTTTCTCTCAGTGCACTTAGTCACCACTCGTTCTCTCGTCTTACAAACGCTAGTTTTCCGCGATTGGGAACCGAGAATGATCCCGTACATTTTTCTCTTGTTGCACGTACTCCCGAAGGTTTGCTTGCCCGCTCTCAATCGGTGGAAGAATTGCAGCGACTCGTCAGAGAGCGCATCATACACAAAGCATGGAGCGCTTTCGAGCGATCTAACGTTTCTGAGAATGAGGGCGAGGTGAACGTTGATCAGCCATTTCCTTTGGATCAATATGAGCCGAAAGAGTATATCCAGAATGAACAATTGAATCCCCTCTTTGCGTATCCGGTTCTCACCCCTCTTTTGGTAAAAGAGGATCTCAGCAAAAACCGATATATCTGGCGTCTCACCTGGGAGCGGGATCGCATTGAGGCGGATCGTCTCAATGAAGAATCGTCCCACTTTTTGAAAAAGGAGAAGATTGCTCTTGATGAGTGGCGATCTGATCAGAAACGAAACATTGAAGAGCGAGAAGAGTTGGTTAAACGACTAAGAAGTCGCATTCAGCAAACCCACTTGAGCGTTTTTGCTTACTCTCGGGGATTTGATTCAAACGATTTAGTGCTATTGCGGCAAGACCTCGAAAAATACGACCGCCTCAAGGAGGGACACATTCATTCTGTGGATTTGAATTGGAATCTCTTTGACGATCGACTCCTGCGATTTGAGAAAACTTTGGACGGTATAGAATCGAGAGACCGAGAGAGGCAGCATGAACTTGAAAAATATGCGAATGTCATGCAGGCAGCGCGAGGAGAAATTGATGATTTCTTCGATCGGGTGCGCGCTCTTTCGGAAGACGACCTCAATACTATGTCCTTGGGCCAGTGGGAGGTTGATATGCTCTCTCAAGAGTTTTCAATTATACAGCGCATTCTTGAAGAAGATCCCGAGAAGTTTGAGAGGCTCAAAGAATTGGTGCCGAATACATTACAAAAAATGCGTACATACGCGACAATCTTGGATGTATCGGGGTTTCATAGAGAGTCAGAAACTGCGCTTTCGCATGCCTTTCGTAAATCCGGTATCTCCAAAGAGGAGACGCCAGAGAATATTCAGCCCCTTCGTTCTCCGATGTTGGTACAAGAGAGATATCGAGCTTCGGAACAATCAAAGCAACAAGAAAAAGTGGCTGAACAGATACTGCCACCAGCATTGCTTGAACGCATCAATGCCGAATCCGACTTGGAAGTGAGGGGTATCATCATTATGGAAGAGAAAGAACTGTTGCATGCCAAGCTCAAAGCCATGGAGGAAGAGCACCTAGGACTTGAGGCGCTTCTCGCTCAATCAAACAAGCTTACCGAAGAGCATAATTTATTAAAAAAGATGGAACAGTCGCTCAATCGAGAGATTGGAGAGTTGACTGAGCGGAAAGCGGATAAACAAAGAGAAGGAACACTTCGTTTGAAAAGAAGAGACATTGCTGAGCAAATAAAAACAATCGAAGCGAAACTCAAAGGAACGCGTGCTCGTAAGAACAATCTCCTAGATTTTGATCGGAAAAAAGATGAGATCAAGAAACAGATCGACGAACTTGACCGACTTGAAGATGAGACGCTTTCTCTCTTGTGACTTCCTGCTTTGTTTGAAAGAAAGAAATGTATTTTTGTTGAGTCGAAAATATTTCAACAAAGGGATATCTTGCCTCACTTTACAGTGAGTCTTTTGTGTGATTCCTGTTTGTATCGGATTGGCTTTGATGAGCTTCTCATTTTAACGGATGATTGAAGTGAGGGGAGGAGTTGCGGGATGTACCATTGTTTCGAAACCGTTTGCGAGATAAGCTCTTCATATGTCGACCACCCTTCTTCTTAAGGAACTTGCAAAAAATTGGCGAGAAATCGGAGCAGTTGCCCCGAGTTCGGTGTTTCTTACGGAGAAAATGCTTTCTGTGATCGACTTTGCATCCGCCTGTACCGTGGTGGAGCTTGGTGCCGGAACGGGAGTTATGACGCGAGAAATGTTGAAGCGCCTTTCGTCGAAGGGAACGCTCACGGTCTTCGAACTCAATAAAAATTTTTGTAACGCACTGAGAAAAGAAAAGGATGCTCGTCTTTCAGTTCACTGTCTCTCGGCGGAAAAATTACATGCGATGCTTCCTGAAAGCTCGGTCGATGTTGTCCTTTCTGGCTTGCCGCTTCTGGTTCTCCCCAAAGAAAGAGTCCGGTCCATTCTGGAAGCCATTCAAAAAACTCTTTCACCGAAAGGGGTGTTTGTGCAATTTCAATACTCACTCGCTTCTCGAAAACTTTTGTTGCGCCACTTTCAAACGGTTGACGTATACTTCGTCTCTCGCAATATTCCGCCCGCCTTCGTCTACGTGTGCTCGTCGGGCACTCCCTCGAGGAAACGACGATCCTTTCACAACATATTTGAGCGACAGAATACATAGTCCACAGTATGGCACTTATCGATACGCATGCGCATATTCATGATGAGCAATTTAAAGGCGAAGTGAACGCCGTATTGTGCCGCGCGCGTACAGCGGGAGTGTCTCGTATTATTACGGTCGGGACGAATGTAGAGGAGAGTCGAGTGGCGGTTTCATTCGCGTCGGTTTACGAACATGTTTACGCGACGGTCGCCGTTCATCCGGAAAAATACTCTGAACTTCCAGATGAACTAACGAGACGAAGATGGATAGAATCGATCTCTTCGCTTGCGAAAGGCGAGAAAACCGTGGGCATCGGAGAGTGCGGACTTGACTACCATGTGTTGCAAAACATTGTCGTCCCCGAAGAGCAAAAGCAGTGTCAGCGACAAGGATTTTCCGATCATATCGAACTTGCGCGACAGGTCCACAAGCCACTCATCGTCCATGCGCGCGATTCCTACAACGATGTGCTTGCCATACTGTCCGAAAATACCGTTGATATTCCTCTGATTGTTCTTCATTGTTACCAGGGTGATACCGACGTTACGGATCGTTTTCTTACTCTTTCGGACCGGATCTTTTTTTCATTCGCTGGGAATAGCACCTATCCGCCAAAAAAAATCGATCGAAATACGAAAGATGATGTGCGAAATGTCATTCGTATGATTCCGCTTGATCGCCTCCTTTCCGAAACGGATTGTCCATATCTTGCGCCGCAAAAATTTCGTGGCCAGCGAAACGAACCAGCGTATGTCGAGGAAGTGGTTCTTGCGATTGCCGAGTTTCGGGGCGTGTCGCCTGAAAGCGTCGAGCGAGCGATTGAGTATACCGCTCGCCGTATTTTTCCTCGGATGTTTTTTTGAGCAGGAGTTCGATTGTGTGCTATCGTATTTCATGAGAACCTTTCTTTCTCCTTCCCAACTTTACATCACAGCAATGCTTATGAAACGAAAAATACTGATTTTGATAGGAGCAGTCCTCACTCTGCTTTTTGTAGGAGTTGTAGTTTTTTTCTTGTCTCGGGGAAATGAGAGTACGAGCCTCTCACTTCCAGGAAACTCCAAAAAACTTTCGGTCGTGACGACACTTTTCCCACTTGCCGAATTCGCTCGGGAAGTGGGAGGAGATTTTGTTGACGTGAAACTCTTGCTTCCGCCGGGTGCGGAGGCTCATGCCTTTGAACCGACGCCCCAAGATATCGCCATGATCAATTCAGCCGATCTCTTTATTTTTACCGGGAAAGCGATGGAACCGTGGGCGGAAAATATAGCGAGCGAAGCGCAAAAATCCGGAGTACGCGTTTTGGATGCATCCGTTGGCGTGCCGATGCTTCTCCGCAGAGAGGATCGGAAGGAGGATTCCGGCGATACAGATTCTCATGATTCAGAAGAGGCGAATGGGAGAGTGGATCCGCATATATGGCTCGATCCCGAGAATGCAATTCACATGGTGCAAGAAATAGAAAAGGCTCTGTCGGAAAAGGATGCGGAACACAAAGACGTATACCGAGAACGAAGCGAGGCGTACCAAGAAACGATTTCTCTTATCGACGAGGCGTACCGCACGACTCTTGAATCATGCGCGACAAAAACACTTCTCTATGGAGGACATTACGCCTTTGGGTATGTCGCAAAGCGCTACGGACTTTCGTATAGGGCGGCTCAAGGATTTTCTCCTGATGCGGAACCAACAGCTCGTACACTTGCTGAGCTCACGGATCAGATTCGTCGGGAGAATATTCGATTCATTTTTTATGAAGAGCTTTCGAGTCCGAAAATCGCCGAGACACTCTCTCGTGAAACAGGGGCAACGCTCCTTCTTTTGAACGCTGCACACAATGTTTCGAAAGAGGATATGGGGGAAAAAGTTTCCTTCCTCGATATTTTGGAAGAGAACCGGGCAAATCTCGCAGAGGGTCTTGAATGTCGGGAATAATATTTTCGAGTATGGCATCGGTTCTTGAGGTTGACGGATTCACAGTTCGCGTGGAACAGAGCCTCGCATTGGAGGATGTTTCGTTTCGTATCGAGGCTGGGGATTTCGTGGGAATTGCCGGGCCAAATGGCGCCGGAAAAACGACTCTCATCAAAGGCATTCTTGGTCTTCTCACGCCGACTCGCGGAACAGTGAAGCTGTTTGGTCTTCCGGCAAATTCGCCCCGCACGTATTCCCGAATCGGATATTTGCCTCAAAAAACATTCGCTTCGAACCCGCTTTTCCCGGCAACAGTGGAAGAGGTGGTAACGCTCGGGCTCCTTTCCGGAAAGTCGTTCCCCAAAAGAATAACTTCTCTAGATCGAGAGAAGGCGAGAGAGATGCTCCTCAAGCTCGGAATTGATTCGCTTGGCGAAAAGATGTTCGCGCATCTTTCGGGAGGGGAACATCAGCGAGTGCTTCTCGCTCGAGCGCTGGTGCAGGATCCCAAACTGCTTATCTTTGACGAACCATCGACGGCGCTCGATCCGCGTTCTCGGGACGATTTCTTTCGTCTTCTTGAAACACTGAATCGCGTGCAAGGAGTCACGATTCTCTTTGTGACTCACGATACGACCTACATCGAAAAGTACGCCAATACGATCCTCTATGTGGATCGCAAAGTCGTATATTTCGGTGACGCTCGAGCATTTTTTACCGTTGGAGATACCGGGAACCTCGAGGGACAACATCATATCCACTTTTTTCAAAGGCATGATGACTGAAAGTCTGGGAGAAGTTTTCTCCTTTTTGCACTACGGTTTTATCCAGCGAGCATTTGTGGTCGGCATTTTTGTTGGTGCGACCTGTGCGCTTCTTGGTGTGTTTTTGGTTCTGAAGAAAATGTCGCTTATCGGAGATGGACTTTCCCATGTTTCGTTTGGCGCGGTTGCACTCGGACTTTTTTGGGGAGCTTCTCCGCTCTTCGTTGCCGTTCCGGTTGTTCTGGTAGCGTCGGTTGCAATTCTGTGGATTTCCAAATATGCGAAACTCTACGGAGATGCGGCGATTGGAGTCGTCTCTGCCATTGGCATCGCGTTTGGTGTTCTCCTTGCCAGTCTCTCGGGGGGATTCACAGTCGATCTCCTGGGCCTTCTCTTTGGCAATATTCTTGCAGTTACGACAGGAGAAGTCATTTCTTCCATAATTCTTTTCCTCCTTGTTTCGACGGTTGTCATCTTTCTTTACTGGGACCTTTTTTCCGTCACTTTTGATGAAGAATATGCGCAATCGACAGGGGTGCGAGTTGAACTGCTCGATATGCTTCTTGCGGTCTTGACGGGGATAACTGTTGTTCTCTCACTCAAAATTGTGGGAGTCATGCTGGTTTCAGCATTTCTTATTCTCCCTGCAATTACCGCCCTCCAATTTTCCAGAGGATTTTTCAACACGATTTTGATTGCGGAAGGAGCTACTCTTTTCTCGATTCTTTTTGGAATTACCTTTTCTTTCTTTTGGAATATTCCAGCAGGCGCGACTATTGCACTTTTTTTAGCAACTCTTTTTGTCGGATCTTTCCTCATAAAAAGTTTCTCACGATTCTCTAAAAATGCGCGAATGTTGAGGGAGAAGAGACAATTGTTCGAAGCGAAAGTGCCCTGTGTGTTTGAGGAGAAAGCCGATTCATTTTTTGTTCAGATGAAGGAGGATTTCTTCTTTTTCCCTTTTTAGAGCCATATTGTCACAGTTCAGGGAGGATGAGAGCGGGAAAGAAGGTGCTGACATTTCTCCCTTGAAGAGGTCTCATTCTGAACCTATGGACAATTGCTTGACAAAAGAAAATCATGTTGCTAAGCTCTCACAAGTGCTCGGGAAAGACCGAGTGTTTCTCTTTCAACTGTACTGCTTTGGTTTTTGTGTGATATACTGTTCGCAGTTTCCGAAATTTATTCCTCGAAATCTAAATCGTTAATTTACGAGAGGCGAGAAAAACGTACTCATATCCTCACAGGAGGACAAAACTTGGCGGTATCTCGAACCTTACTTATGGCGGAGCAATTGCAGCGGAGTAAACCGCACGTGAATGTGGGAACTATCGGTCATGTTGACCACGGGAAGACGACTCTGACCGCGGCCATTTTGCATGTCCTCAGCATGAAGGGTCTTGCAAAGGCAAAGAACGTTGATGAGATCGATAAAGCTCCAGAAGAAAAGGCTCGCGGTATTACAATCGCGACTTCCCACTGCGAGTATGAATCCGAGGCTCGTCATTATGCACACGTCGACTGTCCGGGGCATGCTGACTACATTAAGAACATGATTACCGGTGCCGCTCAGATGGACGGCGCAGTTCTCGTGGTGTCGGCAACTGATGGTCCCATGCCGCAAACGAGAGAACATATTCTGCTTGCAAGACAGGTGGGTGTGCCGGCTATTGTTGTTTTCTTGAACAAGGTAGACATGGTGGATGATCCTGAGTTGGTTGATTTGGTTGAAGCGGAGGTACGAGAACTCCTCTCGAAATATGAGTTTGATGGTGATAATGCATCCATCATTCGCGGGAGTGCTCTTAAGGCTCTTGAATCCAAGTCTGCCGACGAAGCCGATGCAAAGCCGATTCTTGACCTCATGGAAGCACTTGACAGCAAAATTCCGGAACCGGTTCGAGATACTGACAAGCCGTTCCTCATGCCCATTGAAGATATTTTTTCCATTGAAGGGCGTGGTACCGTGGTGACGGGACGCATTGAGCGAGGGGTCGTGAACATCAACGAAGAAATTGAAATCGTTGGTATTCGTCCCACAGTAAAAACCGTTGTTACCGGTATTGAGATGTTTAATAAGTCGCTTGATCGCGGCCAAGCCGGAGACAATGCGGGACTCCTTCTTCGTGGTATCAAAAAAGAAGATGTAGAGCGCGGACAGGTGCTTGCAAAGCCTGGCTCCATTACTCCCCACACTGAATTTGAGGGAGAAGTCTATATCTTGACCAAAGAAGAAGGCGGTCGCCACACTCCTTTTTTCAAAGGGTACAAGCCGCAATTTTATATTCGTACCACCGATGTTACTGGTGATGTGACCCTGCCAGAGGGATCGGAGATGGTCATGCCGGGTGATACCGTGAAACTGAAGGTAAGCCTTATCGCTCCGGTTGCGATGGAAGAAGGGATGCGCTTTGCTATTCGCGAAGGAGGGCGGACTGTTGGCGCGGGAGTCGCGACTTCCATCATCAAATAATTTCGAGAAAAGAACAAGTCTCAGGCTTTTCTGGGACTTGTTACTGTCTCCCGAAAATTGCAAGGACGGTTACGGTATTTCAGGAAACGTATCAATAGTTGTCTTCTTCTTCGAAGATACGATCTTTACCGGAGCTTCACTTGTTGCTTGAAGGAGTGTTATAATTCCCGTTGCCATTCGCATGAAGAAGTCGGAACCACGAGATGCAACCAATCGAGTTCGTATCAAGATCAAAGCGTACGATCACAAGATAATTGATCAGACCGCGCGCAAGAGTGTGGAAACGGCGGAACGGACGGGGGCGGGTGTGACCGGACCAGTACCGTTGCCGACCGAGATGCATCGGGTGACGGTGAATCGCTCCTCGTTTGTGCATAAAAATGCACGTGATCAGTACGAGATGCGCGTTCACAAACGAGTGGTTGATATTCTGAATCCGACGGCGAAGACGGTTGATCAGCTCACCAACCTGGATCTTCCCGCGGGAGTGGATATTGAAATTAAAATGTAGAGCTTCTCTGTAATCATTGTCAGCACTTTTTCTTACAAGAGGTGAGTGGCACGCCAAGGATGAGAAGGATCTCTCGAAGAAATTCGGGAATAACAATCTCGGCTCTTGTGTGGACGGCAGGATAAGCTCTGGATATACAACTCGTTTTCGTCCGGCTCTCGGAAAGATATTGTGGTGGAGAGTGCGGATACGTAGCGGGACCGAAGAAAGAAGCATGAGAAATGCTTGTTTTATGGGACTGGCTTCAGACCGGTTTTTTTATTGGGAAAGTTATTCAATCTCGAGCCTGATTCGTAAAATTGAGTTCCTGAAATACTTCCCGTTTTCCTCACTATGAAATTTCTTCTTGGTAAAAAATCGGAATGACCACGATTCACGACGTGGAACGAGGTGCGCAAAATGTGACACTTCTTGAGTGTGACGTGAACACGATTACGCTCCTTCGCGACAAGGAGCGTGACGGCTATAGTGCCGTCCAAGTTGAGACTTCGTGGTCTAAGCGCCGCAGTGTTCGTCGTGAGTTTCGCTTGGATCAAGACGCTTCCGAAAATATTACCTCCGAAAAAGAGGCTTTTTCCATAGGAATGGTATTGTCGGTCGAGAAGTTTGTGGTGGGAGAAAGAGTTCGTGTTTCGGGGATAACGAAAGCAAAAGGGTTTCAGGGAGTCGTAAAGCGTCACGGATTTAAAGGGGCACCCAAAACACATGGGCACAAACACGACCTGCGGGCCCCTGGTTCGATCGGTGCGACTACGCCGCAGCATGTGACCAAGGGTATGCGTATGGCGGGACGTATGGGAGGGACACGATCGACATCGGAGAATCTTCGGATTGCCTATGTGGATCCCGAGAAGCGATTGATTGGTGTTCGGGGTGCCGTTCCCGGTGTTCCGGGAAGCATCGTTGAGATTTGTTCGCTCTAAAATTGAAGAGATATGGCGTTGCTTCAGACATACAATCTTGACGGAGGCGAATCGGGTTCGATCGAACTGGAAGATCGGTTTTTCGATATCCCTCTAAATGAGGCTCTTCTGAAAGAGGTGTATGTGGCTCTTTCCGCCAACGAACGAGAGGTGATCGCGCATACCAAAGGGCGTGGAGAACGAGCGGGTTCCGGGAAAAAACCGTGGAAGCAAAAACACACGGGACGAGCTCGCGCGGGAAGCGTTCGAAGTCCTCTCTGGAGAAAAGGAGGAGTGGTATTTGGCCCCAAAAATACCCGGAATTTTTCAAAAAAAGTGAATAAGAAGGCAAAGCAGAAAGCTTTTTCTATAGCAATGAGCGAAAAACTTCGAAGGAACCAAATGAAAGTGTTAGACTCGTTTGAA
The DNA here is from genome assembly GCA_016699975.1 of Candidatus Moraniibacteriota bacterium. GTDB lineage: Bacteria > Patescibacteriota > Minisyncoccia > Moranbacterales > UBA1568. The sequence goes on from CP064994.1 coordinate 340,296, forward strand.
CTTTCGCAGCCCAAGACAAAATTAGTGGCAAGTGCGCTTCAGAAATTGGGAGTGTCTGAGAAATCGCTCGTCCTCGGGTTTCTTTCTTCCGAAAAGTCCTTCGAGCGTGCAGGACAGAATATCGCTCTTCTTACCTCTCGCTCCGCACATACACTCAATGTAAAAGATATTTTGGATCATCATTTTCTTCTGATGAGTCGAGAGGGAATTCAGCATATTCAAGATCGAATGCGTCTTTCAGCAAAGGAATTATGACCAAGAAAAAGGAAATGCTTGAGCAGAAAAAGCAATCATCCGAACAGGCTGTTCGCATATTGCTTCGTCCACGCATGACAGAAAAAGCCCATTCACTCATCGCTTCTCGAAAGTACGTCTTTCAGATATCGTCTCTTGCGACGAAGCTTGCGGTGAAGCGTTCGGTTGAGACGGTGTATGGCGTAAAGGTGCTCTCAGTGAATATTGTTCGTATCCCAAGAAGGCACCGAGTGTTTGGCCGGGTTTCCGGTTGGAGATCAGCGGTGAAGAAGGCAATCGTTACCCTCAAGGAAGGGGAGAATATCGAACTGTTTAAGGGAGTTTAGGTATCTTGTCGTATGGCTATCCATGTTTATCGGAAAAATACGGCCGGACGAAGAAATATGTCCGTGGTGAGGCCTGAGGGGGGTGGCCTCTAGTTCTTCTCGTCCGGAAAAATCTTTGACGGTTTCACTGTCTAAGAAATCCGGTCGTTCCCATGGGAAAATTTCGGTAAGACACCGAGGCGGCGGCCATAAGCGACGCTATCGCCTCGTCGATTTCTTGGAAGAGACTCACCGGAATATTCCGGCGACGGTAGTTGCTCTTGAAAAAGATCCCAATCGTTCGGCGCTTATTGCGCTCCTTCAGTATGCAAATGGCGCTCGGGCGTATGTGCTTGCCGCTACGGGGCTCGCTGTTGGGTCCAAGGTTATGTGTGGTCCTGATGCTCCTGTCGGGCCAGGCAACCGCTTACCGATTCGTCGTATTCCGGTTGGAACCCTGGTATCGAATGTCGAATTGTTTCCCGGAAAAGGCGGACAGATTGCCCGAAGTGCAGGATCTCGCGTTACGCTTATGTCAATAGACGGCGAGAAGGCGCAGATCCGGCTTTCTTCTGGTGAGATCCGTTTGATTAACGTCGAGTGCTATGCTACCGTTGGCGAAGTAAGCAATTTTGAACATAGTGCGGAACGTATCGGGAAAGCTGGTCGAAGTCGGTGGAAAGGGCGACGTCCTGCCGTCCGAGGCACAGCCATGAATCCCGTTGACCATCCTCATGGAGGAGGGGAAGGACGGCAACCGCTTGGTATGCATCCAAAAACTCCGTGGGGAAAGCCAGCTCTCGGAAAAAAGACTCGCAAAAGGAAAAAGTGGACCAATCAATATATCGTCAAACGTCGGTTCAAGAAATAGCTTCGGAAATTTTCTCTACTTGATACTATGTCTCGAAGTCTCAAAAAAGGACCCTATGTGGATGAACGAGTTCTTGCGAAAGTGAGAAATCGGAAGGCGAACGATCGCGGCGTCATAAAGACGTGGTCTCGTGCCTGTGTCATTACTCCGGAAATGATCGGCGTTACTTTCGGGGTGCACAATGGAAAAGAATTTCTTCAGGTATTTGTCACGGAAGATATGGTGGGACACCGTCTCGGCGAGTTCTCTCCGACTCGGAAGTTCACGCGTCACGGAGGAAAGATGCAGAAAGATATTGAGACTGCTGCCAAACAGAAAGAGCTAGAAGCGTCGAAGGCGGCAAAGGCGGCTCCAAGCGGAGGCGGAAAGAAGAAATAAGCGGAATATTTTGGAATGTGGCATAAGAAATTGGTATGGTATTTGAAGCTCAACTCAACAATTTGCGAATTTCACCGAGAAAGGTGCGCGTGGTAGCGGGTATGCTTCCCGGACTTTCCGTACGGGAAGCCGAGAAGCAGCTAACTCAAGAACTTCGACGCGCTGCTCTTCCGCTCAGAAAACTTCTTTTGAGTGCTGCATCTAACGCGGAACACAACTTTCAGGCGGTTCCTGCAAACCTTTTGGTTTCGAAGGTGGTGGTAAATGAGGGAAAAAAACTGAAACGATGGCTTCCTCGGGCGCAAGGTCGTGCCACACCTCTCTGGAAAAGAATGTCTCATGTGAGCATTACGCTTCGAGAAGAGGTCCCTGGATTGAAAGAAGAGCAGAACACGGAGAGTCATGTCGACCGAGGAGGTAAGAAAAAGAAAAAATCTTCCGACGCTTCTGCGCAGACCTCTTCGAAGACCCGTTCTTTTTCCGGAGAAAAAAGCGTGACGACGAAAGGTTCTTCTGGAAAACGCTCATCCCGATCTCTGTTTCATAGAAAATCGGTTTAGAAGAGAAGAAGATTCTTGTAAAGCAATAAAAAAACGATGAACGAGGAGGCAAGCCCTCAACGAATGTAAAAAACTCTCTGTATTTTTCTTCCCCTTTCTTTTATGGGTCACAAAGCAAATCCAATTGGACTGAGAATCGGAATCACGACGTCCTGGCGCTCGCGATGGTTTGCCGATCGTTTGTACCAAAAAAATCTTCGCGAAGATATCTTGATTCGAGAATACATTCTTTCTAAATGGAAGAACGCCGCGATTGCATTTGTTGAAATTGAGCGATCATCAGGATCTTTGCGACTTATCATCGGCACCTCTCGACCGGGAGTCCTTATTGGTCGTGGAGGAACGGGGGTTGAAGATTTGACTCGTTCAGTAAAGCGGCAGTTTTTCCGCGGAAAAAGGCTGGATCTCAAAATTGATATTCAGGAGGTAAAGCATTTCGAAGAGAATGCGTTGCTCGTCGCCGAACAAGTTGCGGAACAGCTAGAGCGTCGTCTGCCGTTTCGTCGCGTTCTTAAGGGAACGCTTGATCAGGTGGAAAAAAATCGTCTCATTCGCGGCGTAAAAATTGAGATCTCTGGTCGCCTAGGAGGAGCGGAAATGTCTCGCAGAGAATGGCTTTCTCGAGGAACCCTTCCTCTCCACACGCTCCGCGCTGATATCGACTTTGCTCGTGCAACGGCAAGGACGACGTACGGAGCGATCGGCGTGAAGGTGTGGCTGTACCGAGGAGAAAAATTTGATTAATTTCCAAAAAGGAGAAAGTTGATATTGTTGTGTTGTACGACCGTTCAAGAAGAAGATACCGCATATGTTAATGCCCAGAAAAGTAAAACATAGGAAGATGCACCGCGGCGGGAAAGTCGAGGGAAAATGCTATTCCGGAGACCGCTTAAGTTTCGGAAGTTTTGGACTCAAAGCAACCGAAGCTGGTCTTATTTCGGCTCGTCAAATTGAAGCGGCTCGTCGAGCTATGACGCGCTATATTGCACGAGGAGGGAAGGTTTGGATCCGCATCTTTCCCGACAAACCTATGACCAAGAAAGGAGACGAAATTCCGATGGGAAAAGGAAAGGGAGCAGTCGATCATTTCGTCGCAAAAATATTTGCAGGTCGTATTCTTTTTGAAATGGATGGAGTTCCCAAAGAAACCGCTGAAAAGGCAATGAAGCTCGCTTCGTATAAACTCTGTGTGAAAACCAAGTTTCTCGCTTCGGAAAAGTGAAAGACTTGATTTTCCTGCTCACATGCGATACACTGAAAAATCACTATGCGCGTACAAGACATCCGAGAAAAAAATTTAGAAGAACTTCGTGAATCTCTTCGTGAGAGCTGCGAAAAGTTGCGCACGGTTCGATTCAGTATTGCCCAAAACGAGACAAAAAATCATCGTGAACACCGTCATATTCGACGTTCGATCGCTCGAATGCAGAGTGTCCTTCGTGAACGAGCCCTTGTTTTCATAAGCGCCCACTATGACTCCTCAGAAATCCACAAATTCGACAACAAAAGCCCCTATTTTTCGTGGGGTCGTGGTGAGCAAAGCGCAGGAAAAGACGCTTGTCGTTTCTGTTGAAACACTGAAGACGCATCCGAAATATCGCAAGAAATATCGTTCGACAAAACGTTATCAGGTGCACAATCCAGAAAATAAATTTTCGGTAGGAGAGACTGTAGAATTTCGAGAATGCCCTCCAGTAAGTCGAAAGAAACGACATCGTGTTCTGGGCAACTCGGCTCAGTGATGCTACTGCCCTGAGGGAAGGAAAAGAGGAAGAGAAACAAATCTATTGATACTCGGTGATTTTTTGGACATTATGATTCAAGCGGAGACAAAATTGACGGTCGCAGATAATACAGGAGCGAATGTGATCGAGTGCTTTAAAGTGCTTGGTGGAAGTCGGCGCCGCTATGCGGCGCTCGGAGATATTATTGTGGCGTCCGTAAAATCTGCTCAACCGCGAGGATCGGTGAAAAAAGGGGATAAGGTGAAAGCGGTTATTGTTCGGCAGGCCGAGGCGTATCGACGCAAGGATAATTCCTATATTCGTTTTGACGAGAACGCGGCGGTTATTGTGGATGGAACAGATCCGAAGGGTACTCGAGTATTCGGTCCGATTGCTCGTGAAGTGCGTGATCGTGGTTTCAGTAAAATTGTTTCACTTGCTCCGGAAGTTCTGTAAGAGAATCTGATATCTTATGAAATTTAAGAAAGGAGATACCATTCAAATGATAGCGGGAAAAGATAAAGGAAAACGGGGAACCGTTCTCCGTATTTTTCCTTCCCTTTTGAAAATGACCGTTGAGGGAGTGAATATTCGAAAGAAACATATTCGATCTCGCAAGGAGGGCTCTCCAGGAGAGAGAGTGGAATTTCCGGCAGCATTCTCAGTCGAAAAAGCAATGTTGGTCTGTCCTCATACCGATAAGCCTACTCGTATCGGGTATCGGTTTGAGGGAGGCGAAAAGATTCGCATCAGCAAACGATCCGGAAAACCCCTCGCATAATTTCTTCGTACTCAGATTTTTTGTCTGCCGGTTATCTCTATGGAAAAAGTCGACGTCAACATTTCGCTCAAAGAGTTGTATCGGACAAATATTGTTCCGAAGATTTTAGAGTCGTCCAAAAAGAAGAATGTATGTGCCGTTCCTCGCGTTGTGAAGGTTGTTATAAACGCGGGAATAGGAAAGTTTCTCAAAGAGGAGTCCCGAGTTGAAGAAATTGTTCAGTCGATTACCGAAATTGCGGGACAAAAACCGGTCTTCACGAAAGCAAAAAAAGCTATTGCAGGATTTAAGATTCGCGAAGGATTGCCCGTTGGAGTCATGGTTACTCTTCGAGGAGAGCGGATGTGGAGCTTTCTTGATCGCCTCATTAAAACTGCGTTTCCTCGTGTTCGTGATTTTCAGGGAATCGCTCCCTCGGTTGTTGATGGAAACGGGCACATTAATGTAGGAATTCGAGAGCACAGCGTTTTTCCGGAAATTATTCCAGAGAAAGTTCAGACACCGTTTAGCCTTCAGATTACCCTTGTGACGACTGCACATTCTCAAGAAGAAGGACAGAAACTGGCAAGAATGTTGGGATTTCCCTTGCAATCTTCTCACTAAAATTTTCTTTCGAACACCCGATTCCCCTTTCTTTTTTCTATGGCAAAGACATCCACCGCAGCTCGAGCTCGAAAAAAACCGAAGTTTTCTACACGCATCGTTCGACGGTGTTGGCGATGTGGAAGAAAACATGGCTATTTGCGAAAATTCGATCTCTGCAGAATTTGTTTTCGAGAACTGGCGAGTCGGGGAGAGGTGCCGGGAATAAGAAAATCTTCGTGGTAATGTTGTCGGAAGAAGGTCAAAAATAAACTCTCATGCGAAACCATTCTTGAAGCGAGTAACTCGACTTCTCTGTAAATCTCACGTCTCTATGGATCAAATAGCGAACATGCTGACCAGTATTCGAAACGCTCAACGTGCCGGCCACGAATCGGTGACGTTTCCTTCTTCTCGATTGAAACTCTCCATTGCTCGCATACTCGAACGCAAAGGGTTTGTAGAGAAGGTGGAAGAAATTTCTGAGAATGAAATAGCGCCTCTCCTTCGGGTGAATCTTCGATATCATCGTCTTTCTCCGACGGAACTTGACCCAGCTATTCGGGGGATTCGGCGAGTAAGTCGATTGGGTCAACGTCGCTACGTACATCGAAATGAAATCCGGAAAGTGAAGAATGGATACGGCTTTGCCATCATTTCTACACCGAAGGGTGTTATGACTGGCTCAGAGGCGTATCATGCCGGACTTGGCGGAGAATACATTTGTGATGTATGGTAAAGTGATTTGAGAGGTGAGAGATAGATGGATGGATAGAACGGATTTTTGCCCTCTTCAATAGTTATGAGTAGAATCGGAAAACAATCTGTGATGATACCCGCAGGCGTCGAAGTCGTGCTTTCGGGGAATAAGCTCTCCGTGAAAGGTCCGAAGGGAGCCCTTTCCTTGCTTCACCACTATGAAGTTTCTGTGGTGATTGATGGGGAAGAAATTCGCGTCCAAAAGACGGGCAAATCGAAAATGGCCCCTGCTCTCTGGGGAACGACGGTACGACTGATTCAGAATATGATAACCGGCGTGACGCAGGGATTCTCGAAGCAACTTGAACTCAACGGTGTGGGATATCGCATGTCGCTTCAGGGTCAAAAATTGGTGTTTGCGCTTGGATTTTCGCATCCCGTTGAAGTCGTGGTTGCTCCCGGGTTGTCGGCAAGCATAGAAAACAATGTGCTTACTGTTTCTGGGATTGATCGTCAACAGGTGGGACAATTCTCGGCGGAAATAAAAAAACTGAAGCCGGTAGAGCCATATAAGGGAAAAGGATTTCGCTATGTAGGGGAAACCGTTCTGAAGAAGGAAGGGAAGAAGTCGGCTGCCTAAGTTTAATTCAAGGCCTCTTGGGGAGCGTGTCGCAATTATATTTTGAGCGTTATGGCACAGTCAGTTTCACTTTCGGGAAGAAGACGTTTTCGAAAACTTCGCGTTCGATCTCGTGTTTCGGGCACTGCTTCACGGCCCCGTCTTTCTGTGTTTCCTAGTTGGCGCTCATTCTCAATTCAAGCAATCGATGATGTTTCAGAAAAAACGATTGCCTCCGCGTCTCTTCGCGAGGTTTCTGAAAAGGATCGACACAATACTACAGAAGGGGCGCGTGAGGTGGGAAAGCTTCTTTCAAAAAAATGTCTTGCTCTTGGAATATCGGCGGGCGTATTCGATCGAAATGGATATCGTTACCATGGACGAGTGCGTGCGGCTGCGGAGGGAATTCGCGAGGGCGGAATTACTGTCTAAAAAAAGAGATCCTGACCCCCTAATTGAAATTTATTTCGGATGAATTTATGTCGAAGCAGATGAGAAAACCGAAGCGGAGAGAGAAGCCGGAATATGACCAAAAGCTTCTCAATTTGGCCCGAGTAACGCGGGTCGTAAAGGGCGGACGCCGCTTTCGTTTTCGTGCTACCCTCGTTATCGGAAACCGAAAAGGTAAGGTTGGAGTTGGCGTGGCAAAAGGCTCTGATGTTTCCGATGCTATTCAAAAGTCGTTTAACGATGCGAAGCGGAATATGATATCGGTAACGCTTCTTGGATCTACCATTCCTCACGATGTTCGTGAAAAACGAGGAAGTGCTGTCGTTTTGTTGAAGCCTGGCGGAGCAGGTCAGGGTATTATTGCTGGTGGAGCGGTCCGAGCCGTTATGGATCTCGCGGGAGTAAAGGATATTGTCTCGAAATCGCTTGGTGCTTCGAATCCTCTGAATGTAGCGAGGGCCACGGTCGCGGCACTCTCTCAGTTGAGAGTGAAAGAGAGACCGGTTTCTGATCGCACTCTTCTTCATGAAGCCAATGAACACGTTTCCGAAGCTCAACCTTCTGATGAGAGTACCGTTTTGAACTAGATGCTGTTTTATGCAAATTCATGAAATAGGAGGAGAGAAAAAACGACGCAAACGCATCGGCCGCGGTGGAAAGCGTGGTACGTATTCCGGCAAAGGAAATAAAGGCCAGAAAGCGCGATCCGGAGCTCATGTGAACCCACTTTTTGAAGGAGGGCGTTCTTCTTTGGTTGAGAGACTGAAAAAAGTTCGAGGGTTTAAATCTCCGCATCCGAAGAAGAGTTTTGTAAAATTGTCCGATGTGGCTCGTATGTTCTCGGCGGGAGAAACGGTGTCCCTCGATACTTTGCTCGAAAAGCGAATGGTTTCCACAGACGCTCTGAAGCGGGGTTGCAAAGTTATTGGTTCGGGAGTCCTTCCAAAGAATCTTATTTTCGAGAGTGTGCTTTCATTTTCGGACGGAGCAAAAGCGTGTATAGAAGAGCACAAAGGGCTCATTCGGGAATCTCCTGAGGAAAAAGAAGCATAAAACGTTTCTCAAAAGTAGTGAGAGTGAAGTTCGGGTACGGTCCACTTCTTTCAAAAATATGTACGCGGCACTCGTTCGGATTTTTTCCGAAAAAGAAATACGAAAAAAACTCATTTTCATTCTCGGGATGCTCGTTGTTTATCGTGTGGCAGCGACGATTCCGCTTCCCGGTGTTGATGTGGCACGACTCGAGCGATTCTTTGATGAAAATCAATTCCTGGGCCTTCTCAATGTCTTTTCGGGGGCGGTTTGAGCAATGTCTCGATCGTGCTTTTGGGGTTGCTCCATACATTACAGCGTCCATTATTATGCAGCTCCTCACCACGGTTATTCCGCGAGTGGAGCAAATGTACAAAGAAGAAGGAGAGATCGGTCGACAGAAGTTCAACATGATTACTCGCTGGCTCACGATACCGCTCGCCGTGCTCCAGACGTTTAGCATGATCGCGCTTCTTAAGTCACAGGGGGTTTTGGGTATCGTCACCCCTTTTGATACAGCGGCCATGGTAATGATTGCCACGGCCGGTACAATTTTCCTGATGTGGCTCGGCGAGCTTATCACGGAGAAGGGGCTTGGGAACGGTGTCTCCATTTTGATCTTTGCGGGAATCATGGCCGGAATTCCCGGAATTCTATTTCAATTTTTTGACACGCTCGGACAAAATCCGGATGATTTTTTCAATACGATAGTTTTTGGAGCGGTAGCGCTTCTTATGGTTGCGGGCGTCGTATTTGTGAATGAGGCGCAAAGAATCATTCCTATTTCGTACGCGAAACGTATTCGTGGGGGCGTTGCGGCTGCGGGTACTTCAACGCATTTGCCGCTTCGGGTAAATCAGGCCGGTGTTATCCCTATTATTTTTTCTGTGTCGCTCGTGGTTCTTCCTACCGTAGCTGCGGGCTACTTGATGCAAAATTCCGGAAACGTTACCGTCGCACAGGCGGCCTCTTTTGTGTACTACCTTTTCCAGAACATGTGGTTTTACGGAATATTTTATTTTGTTCTGGTTGTGCTGTTTACGTATTTTTATACGGCTGTTATTTTTGATCCGACAAAAATTGCCGAGAATCTCCAGAAACAAGGAGGCTATATTCCTGGAATACGACCAGGGACGCCCACAGTTGAATATCTTTCGAAAGTATTGGGTCATGTAACACTTGTTGGCGCTCTTTTCTTGGGGACAGTTGCGGTTTTGCCGATTGCGGTTCAGGGACTCACCGGAGTGCAGTCTCTCACTATCGGAGGAATCAGTATTCTCATCGTGGTTTCGGTAGTTCTTGAGATGGTGAAACATATTCAGAGTCAGCTGGCTATGCGAAGTTACGAGGGTTTTTGATCAACTCTTTTTTCTCAATTCAAAAGATTATCCTTTTAGGTTTCTGCTCCTCTTTTTCTATAAAGATACCGAGGAAAAAAAGTATTTCTTGGTTTGCGTCGGGATTTTTCTGTAGAGGGCGTACTGGAATGAGTTTCCTTCTTGGATAAAAACGACATCTCTTTCTCTTTGTTCTTACCTCGGTTGAGCTCCGATTTTCTGTGTCAGGAGATTCGCAGAGGAAGCTCCCCTCATTGTTCATGAGGAACTTTGATAGAAGAAGAAAGAATCATTGTGTGATACTGCTCTTTCGAAACGTTTTTCTTTATGAATCATCCTCGAACAGTTATTCTTTTGGGTCCTCCGGGAAGTGGGAAAAGTACGCAGGCGAGCGCCATGGTTCGAGAGATGGATGCGGTACATATCGATATCGGGCTTGCACTTCGCAAAACCGCCGAACTTCCTACCCCGCTCGGAAGAAAGGTTTCCGAAATCATGAATCACCGCATGGGACTCGTGCCGGATGATATAGTGGAAGAGGTACTCTCGGGAGCCCTTGTTGCAATTCCAGGAGAAGCATTGGTGGTGCTCGACGGTGTGCCTCGGCGTTTGGAGCAAATTTCTTTGGTGGATTCGATTCTTTCAGTCTTTGGGCGAACCATTGGAGCGGTGATCTCGATGACGCTTCCCGAAGAAGAAGTTCTGAAGAGAATTGGGTTACGGCGCTTCTGTAAAGTATGTGGCCGACCCATTCCTCCAGAAGGGCCTCTCATTACGGCTTGTCCTTCTTGCGGAGGCGAACTTCTAAAAGAAAAGACGATACCGAAGAAGGAGTGCGGAAACGATTCTCGGTCTTTCGCTCGAATACTGCTCCCGTTCTTGAATACTATCGAGCCAAAGGATTATTGTATGAAGTAGATGGCCTCAAAAGTCCGGAAGCTCTGTTTGAGGATATTCGAAGAGTGCTTTCAAGTGAGCCCTCTCGTGATTCTCTCGTTTGATATTTTCTCATTGTCCGAAAGGATCATATCTCGGTCGCGGCTCGTACAGATTTTTCCGACGCGAGACAAAAACTTTTCACCTTCTCTATTTTTTGCCGAACAACTTTTTATTGAAACTCCTCCTTCGCTTTCATATTTTCCAATCGAAATGTACTAACGCTCGAACGAGAGAGTAAAACAAGCTCTGGAATGAGAGAAATCGTTCTGCAGACAGGATTCAACCTTTTTATCTTACTGATATGCCAAAGTTGGGCATACGATTCAAAAATGAGGAGCACTTCGAAGCGCTTCGAGAAAGCGGAAAGCGTCTCGAAGAAGTGATGCGTCGCGTCGAGAAGATGATAGTGCCGGGAGCATCTACCGAGCTTCTTGATAAAATTGCCGAGAAGGCCATACAGGAGTTGGGAGGAGAGACCGTTTTTAAAGGCTATGGAAAAGAATACGGCAACCCTTTTCCCGCTTCCATCTGCGTTTCCATAAACGATGAAGTGGTGCATGGCATTCCGCGTAAGGAGAGACTTCTCCGAGAAGGAGATCTAGTCAAAGTGGATATGGGTCTTCGTTTTCGGGGCATGATAACCGATATGGCTCGGACGTTTGGTGTTGGCACTCTTTCGGAGGATTCGAAACGTCTCCTCTGGGTGACCGAAGAAAGTTTGTTGCGGGGTATAGCCACTGTGCGACATGGCTCGAAGCTCTCGGAGTATGGAAGCGCGGTTGAGCGATTTGTGGAGTCACACGGATTTTCGGTCGTGCGAGATTTGGTAGGGCATGGGGTTGGATTTTTGCTCCATGAACCTCCACAGATTCCCAACTTTTCTTTTCCAAGTTCTCAGAATCTCTTATTCCAAAATGGAATGGCAGTCGCGCTTGAGCCTATGATAAACGCGGGGAGTTCCGCGGTTCGCCTCGCGAAAGACGGCTGGACTTTTGTGACTGAAGATCATGCTCGAAGCGCGCACTTTGAAGACACGGTTCTTCTTTCAGAGCACGGGGTCGAAACGGTAACGAGAACATCCTAGTCCTTGTGCACGTGTTCGATTCTCTCAAGATCCTCTCTCATTTTGGTTTTTCCTTCTCTTTTCCTCTTTCGCCCGCTCCCAGCAAAGTCGGTTGTGTCAGGAGTATTCTTTTTGTATTGAGCTTCATGGAAAATTTTTCCTCCCTCGGTATTGACTGGGGAAGTAAGAAAATCGGACTGGCAATTGCGGATTCTGAAACAAGAGTAGCGCTCCCTCTTTCTACGATTCCGAATGACGAACATTTGCTTGATCGACTCGCTTCCTATGTCAACGAATATACAGTTCGCGAAGTCGTTATTGGTATTCCTGCTTTTGTACATCACGAACGTGCTCGTTTCGGGGGAGAGCTGTTGGGAAAGCAGATCGAAGACGCATTCCATATTCCTGTTCGGTATGAAAATGAAATGTTTACCACGAAGCTGGCGCGGGCCGAACTGCTTGCGCGTGGTGTACGTCGATCTCTTGATGATCTGGATGATCAGGAAGCGGCGAGAATTATTTTAGAAAGCTTTCTCGCCCGAATGATTAAAATGTGATACACTACATTCGAAAATATTCTCGAAACACTCGGGTTTTTGAATTGCAAATTCTTTTCGAATTCGTGCAGCATCGTTTCAAGAGGAGCCGTCGTTTGATTCTTGCAAAACACAGAGTGTCCGCTTCTCTTTTTTGAACGTTTCTTGAATTTGATGTCAGTCATGTTCTTGTGTGACATTCTTGCCGATACGGTGCTTCTAATTTCCAAATCGAATCGCTCGTGTTTTTGGGGACGATCCTCGTCATTTTCGGAATCACACGATTCTTTTGATCGGCTTTCCTTTGTTCTCGCTCCATTTTGTTTCTTCTATGGAATCACAACCATTCATTTCCGTTATTATTCCCTCATACAAAGAAGGGGAACGTATTGGAACCACGCTTCTTGAAATCGACAAATACCTGAAACAGAAAGATCTTTCGTACGAAGTGCTCGTTGTGGTTGACGGCTCTCCGGACAACACGGCTGAAGTCGCTCGGAATTATGCGCTTCAGATGGAAAATATTCGCGTTCTCGATAATCAAGAAAATCACGGAAAGGGCTACGTAGTGCGGCAAGGACTTCTCGAATCCAAAGGAAAGTACCGACTTTTTTTGGATGCCGACGGATCGACTTCTATCACGCATCTCGAAACATTTTTGCCGGCTTTTGAAGAGGGTTTCGATGTCGTCATCGGCTCGCGTGATATCGAAGGCGCATTCGTTCAGGTACACCAGCCGAAATATCGAGAAGTTATGGGAGATATGGGAAACTGGGCCATCCGTATCGTGCTCGGTCTCTGGTCCTATCCCGACACGCAGTGTGGTTTCAAAATGCTTTCAGCGGAGGCAGCGGAGGCGATTGCGAGTCGCATGGTCGTTGATCGATTTGGTTTTGATTTCGAGCTCATCATTTTGGCTCACAAACTTGGTTTTCGAGTAAAGCAGCTCCCTGTTCGTTGGTTGAATGAAGAGGGCTCAACGGTTGGAGGACTCTTTGGACCGAACGGATTCTTGCAAGTCCTGCTGGATCTTTTTAAGACCAGGTGGAGACTGATGACGGGTGCTTATCATCTTGGGGAACCGGTTCGAGCGGAAAATCATTCGGAAATCGAAGCACAAAAATAATTCCTGTTTATCTTGAAGTTCGGGCAACAATTCGAGCGACGATCCGTATTGGGACATTTCTTTCTTCGGACACTCGAGTGTGAATCCTTCTCCTCGACCTCACGAACGCGTGGAGCGTGACCGAAAGAACGCCTTCTATTTCTTCGGAAAAAATTTTTACACACCCATACTAAAATACAATTGTGATTCGTGTTGCTGATACAGCATTTCCTGCTGCGGCGAATGACACTCTCTCGGAGCTTCGACAGGATCTCGTGACGGGAGATTGGGTAGTCATCGCGACGGGTCGCGGAAAACGACCCGATGATTTTTCGCGTCATGAGGCAGAGCACGTCCCTTCAGGAAGTGTTGATGAGTGTCCTTTTGAGCGTCCTGAGGAAACCAAACAAGAGAAAGACGTTCTCATCTATACGTCGAATGATGATTGGACACTGCGAGTCTTTCCGAATAAATACCCCGCCGTTTCTCGAGGGGGAATGCCGCGTGAAAGAGGCGAAGGGCCATACTTTTCTGTAACGGGGAATGGCTACCACGAAGTGATCGTCACTCGAGGTCATGAAACTCAGCTTGCTACTATGGAGTCGTGGCAAGTAGCGGAAGTACTCGATGCCTATCAAGATCGATACATGTCGCTCATGAACAAAAAAGGGTGTTTCCTACATTCAAATTTTTCATAATCACGGGAAAGAAGCGGGTGCGTCACTTGCTCATCCGCATTCTCAGTTGATAGCGATTCCCGTTGTTTCTCCGTATATTCAGCTCGAATTGACGGGATCCGAGCGATATTTCCGCAAGAACAAGGAGCTGGTATATGGAGTTATTGCGGAGTATGAATCCGAAGCGAAAACCCGAGTGGTGTATGAGAATGAAAAATTTCTCGCTTTTTGTCCGTTTGCTTCGCGATCGGCTTTTGAGATTCATGTTATGCCGAAGCGTTCCTCGCCTTATTTTGAAAGAATCGGTGACGAAGAAAAGTTGTTGGCAGCGGAGCGCTTCGCGCCGCACTGTTTTCGCTCTACCAGGGGCTTGGAAATCCGGCCTATAATTTTTATCTTCATACGGCTCCGTGCGATGGAAGAGACTATTTGCACTACGGGTGGCATATCGAAATTTTACCCCACACGTCCACCTGGGCGGGGTTTGAACTTTCGACCGGCATAGAAATATCTGCCATTCAGCCAGAGAAAGCAGCGGCATATCTGAGAGAACAGCTCACAGGGAAAAGATTTTCTGTATGAAAGAAGCTGTTTTCCCCAATATTTTTGGAATTCATCTTTTTGATTCGTTGGAACGATGCGATCTCGAGAAAATTTTGACGGAAATCGCTCCTCCAAAAACATTCATTCAATGACAATACGGTCTCATGCGCTACTTGATTGCCAATCTCAAAATGAATTTGATTTCGTATGAGGAAAATATTTCGTATCTGACGACTCTGTTGGACGTTGCGAAAAGGAATCGTCGCGTCGGTGTGAAAACTTCGCTCGTGATCTGCCCCTCATTTCCTTTTTTGTCGCTCTTTCAGAAAAAGTTGCCCAAGCGACTTTTTCTCGGCGCGCAGGACGTGGCTTTTTCGGAACGAGGAGCATATACGGGATACGTTCCGGCCCGTTCGCTCGCGGACAATGGCGCTTCTTTTGTTCTCATCGGACACAGTGAGTCCCGACGGTATGGGGGGGATACGAATGAGCGAATTTCCGAAAAGATTCGCCTTTCCGTGCGAAACGGACTTCGTCCAGTTCTCTGTGTCGGGGAATCTGCTGCCGAAAGGGCGGCCGGTCAAACCGCTCTTGTTATTCGTCGGCAAATTTCCGAAGCGCTTCATGATATTTCTTCTGAAGAATGGACTCGTGGTATTATTGCCTATGAACCCTGTTGGGCAATCGGAACGGATCACATTCCCCGGTCCGACGATATCCTTGAAGTATCAATCGCGATCCGACGAACGCTTGTGGAAATTCTCGATCGAACTCTTGCACAGAGTGTCCCGATTTTGTATGGGGGTTCCGTAAATGTTGAGCGGATTTCCGAAGTCTGCCTTGCTCCGGGACTCTCTGGAGTTTTGGTGGGGAGAGAAAGTCTTCTGCCGGAAGAGCTCCTCGCTATGGTTTCAGCCCTTGATGCCTAAACTCTTTTTCCTGAAATGTTGGTCTTCGCATCCCGAATGATTCCGAAGCAGTTTTTCTGAAAGAAACGATAAATTTTGAAAAGCGATTATGATTGTGAGTGTGAAGGATATTCTGAACGAAGCGAAGGCGGGGAACTATGCTGTTGGAGCATTTAATACCGTGAATCTCGAAACGACCCAAGCGATCCTGCGGGTCGCCTCGGAGCTTGAGTCTCCGGTTATCGTTCAGGTGACAGAAAAGACCCTTGAATACGCCGGCGGGCGTGCCATTTTTCACCTTATTTCTGATGTGGCGGAAAGCTACTATCCTCAGGTGCCAGTCGGCATCCATCTCGATCATGGGAAGAGTTTCGAACTGATAGAGCGCGCGGTGGAAATTGGCTTCAACTCGGTCATGTACGATGGGTCGAGGAAAAAATACGTTGATAATGTAGCGACTACTAAACGAGTGGTGGAATTTTGTCACAAGAAGGGTGTGTCGGTGCAAGGAGAGCTAGGCAATGTTCCGTATATTGGAGAAGTGGCGACTCAAACGATCGTGTGGGAAGATTACATGACAAATCCTGAAGAAGCGTGTCGGTTCGTCGAAGAAACTGGCATTGATACGCTGGCGGTTGCGATTGGAAATGCGCATGGATTTTTCCCGGAGCGTCCCGAGCCAGACTATGATCGACTCCAAACGTTAAGCCGATGTGTTCGACTCCCGATCGTACTTCATGGTGCTTCGGATTGGGATGGGGAGCGAGTGGAAAAAGTTATTCGACTCGGAGTCTCGTGTTTCAATGTGGACACTGCCATTCGTCTCAGTTTTCTCAGTCAGTTATCGCAAACGCTTGCTTCCGGAAGCGAAACGGATTTGCGGAGCGTTCTTGGAACGGCGCGCGAGAGCGTTGAGGCAGCCGTTCGAAAAAAGATTCTCCTCTTCGGATCAAATGGAAAGGCAGCGAATCGGGAAGGAATTCCCGAGCATGATGAAAAAGAGCGCTCTCGAAATAATGAATCGATTCGGAGCCGTGAAACGACGGAAATGAATTACGAGTAAACGGTTTTTCTGATCTTGGATGAGTCTTGGAATTTTTGGGAGGAAGAATATCTCAATTTTTCTCGAGCTGCGTACTCACTTTTAATGAAACGAAGGTATGAAACGAATAGCCATAAACGGATTCGGAAGAATCGGCCGGACAGCATTTCGCATCTTGAGCGAGCGTCCAGAGGGAGAAGTGGTCGCGATTAACGATCTCACTGATGCCAAAACACTGGCGCATCTTTTGAAGCATGACACTGCATACCGAACGTGGAACCATGAGGTTTCTTCCGAAGAACATGCTCTCCTTATTGACGGAAAGGTGTGCCCTGTTTTTTCCGAACCGGATCCGGAGCGGCTTCCGTGGAAGGACCTTGGGGTTGATGTGGTGCTTGAGTGTACGGGACGATTTGTGAAAGGCGATGCGGCAGGGAAGCATCTTTCTGCTGGTGCCAAAAAAGTGGTTCTCTCGGCGCCAGGAAAGGGAAGCGATATTCCCATGTACCTTCTCGGTGTAAATGACGACCAGTATCGAGGCGAGCGCGTTGTCTCGAATGCATCCTGCACGACGAATTGTTTGGCGCTCGTCGCAGCCGTTTTGCACGAATCCTTCGGTATAGAAAAAGCAATGATGACCACCGTTCATTCCTACACGGCCGACCAGAATTTACAGGATGCGCCGCACGACGACCTTCGTCGCGCGCGTGCTGCTGCGCAAAATATCGTGCCGACGACGACCGGGGCAGCTCTCTCGATCGGAGAAGTGCTCCCCGATATCAAAGGGAAATTCGATGGGCTTGCGATTCGTGTTCCGACCATGGTGGTATCGCTCACGGATTTTACTTTTCTCCTGAGGCGAAAGGTGAGTATTGAAGACGTGAATGGCGCACTCGAAGCGGCTGCTCACACCGATCGATTTCGCGGCATCCTTGAAGTCACGAATGTACCGCTCGTGTCCTCAGACTTTATCGGAAATCGTGCATCTTCTATTGTTGATCTCGCTCTCACAAAAGTGGTAGACGGCGATCTGGTGAAGGTGGTTGCCTGGTATGACAATGAATGGGGATATTCGGAGCGTTTGGTGGATATGGCACTTCTCGTTTCTCGGGAAGACGAACAGTAACGTTTCTGTGAGTATTCTTTTTTGCAAATCAATTTGTTTGTTATGGGACGGATACATATATTTCCGAAAGTTTGAAGAGAAACTTTCCTGAGCGTGAAAAAGCGTGAACTCTCGAAACCTGTTTTCGAAGAACTCTTTCCCGAAATGATGACTCATATTTTTGTGCAGGGAATCGTGAAGGTCAGAAGATGTTTAAAAGAGGTGCGATGAGTTTTTGTTGTTGTATTCATACGTCATGTACGATGTCATTGTAAAGGGCGGACTCATTGTAGACGGCACCGGAGCCCGTGGCTTTGATGCGGATATCGGCATTCGTGAAGGCACAATCGAAGCGATCGGCAATCTCTCGTCCGCGCGAGCCGAAACAATTATCGATGCGAAGGGAAAGTATGTCACTCCGGGATTTGTCGACATCAACAATCATTCCGATACTCACTGGCAAATTTTCTTGAATCCTGATTTAGAGAGTCTCGTTCGGCAGGGAATTACCACTCTCGTCGGGGGAAACTGCGGTTCTTCTTTGGCACCCCTTACGGACAAATCCATGCTGGAGTCCATTCAAAAATGGACGGATATTCGAAATCTGAATCTCAACTGGCTTTCAGTCCGAGAGTTTTTGGAAGAGGTGGAACAACGTGCGCTTCCTGTAAATTTTGCAACACTTTTGGGTCATGGGACGCTTCGTCGCGGGTTCGTTCGAGATGAGTCGCGACCTCTTCGTGCGCCGGAACTCTCTGGGATGGCGAAACTCCTCAAGCTGTCGCTTCGAGAAGGATCAATTGGTATGTCTTTGGGTCTTGCATATGTGCACGGTCGGCATGCGACGGAGCATGAACTTTCGACACTCTCGGCGATCGTGGGAAAATATGATGGGTTTTGTGCCGTTCACTTGAGAAACGAAGGAAAAATGCTTCCGGAAGCGGTTACCGAAGTGCTCACACTCGCGAAGACTTCGGGAGTTCGGCTTCACCTCTCTCACTTAAAGGCGCTTGGACGAGAATCATGGCCGCATGTGGATCGAGCGCTCTATTTGCTCGACGCTTTCGATTCCCAGGGAATTGACGTGTCATTTGATCTCTCGCCCTACACTTCGACTGCGTCGGTTTTGTATACCGTGCTTCCCACGTGGGTGAGTGATGGTGGGAAAAAACTCATGATGGAGCGTTTACGCGATCCGTCACTTCGGGCACGTATTGTTCGGGAACTTCGAGAAGAGCATATTGAATACGCATCCGCGTTTTTGATGGCGTCTTCGCTCAATAAAATGATCGTCCGTACCAATGTGCTCGACATAGCGAAAGCCGAAGGAAAATCTCCCGAGGAAGTTATTCTTGACGTGCTCCTTGCTTCCGATGATCGCGCCATCATTTCTTTCGATACTCTTTCCGAAGAGAATATCGAAAAGGAACTTCGCCACCCATTCTCCCTTATTAGCACGAACGGGGTCGGGTACGCCGCTTCTCACGTTTCGACGGGCGAGAGTGTGCACCCGCGCTCTTTCGGTGCATTTCCCCGAGTGCTCGCTCGCTATGTGCGGGAGAAAAAAATCTTGAGTTGGGAAGAAGCGATACACAAAATGACCGGAAAGCCGGCTCAGAAGGCAGGTCTCACAAACCGAGGCATTCTCGCGGTTGGGAATTTCGCTGATCTGGTCGTCCTTGATCCCGAAACAGTGGAAGACCATGCGACGCTTGATAATCCATACCAATACCCGTCAGGCATCGTTTCGGTACTTGTGAACGGGAAACACGCTGTGAGTAACGGTGTCTATACGGGAGTTCGCGCGGGGAACGTGCTTCGCCGGAAAAGCAGCTTTTTTGAAAAATTCTGGTAAAATGAAAAAAGAAAGGGTGAAGGTGAGATTTTGATTCATTTTTTGTTTTTCTTTTTCTTGTCTATTCTGCATATTCTTTCCCGGGAAAATCGAGTGGTATGAATTTTAGAAAATGGTAAAAATTTTCTTTCTTCTCAAAATATATGAGCAGCTTTCCTTCAAGAAACAATGTTGCCTCTTTCATTTCTTACCGCACTCTCATTTAATAATGTAACTTTTACTTGCTTTGGAAGCGATCCCAAACAAAGTTACAAAGAAAACCCCCCCTCATTCTTCACCTATGAAAAATACCTCTTGGAAGATTCCTCTCCTCTTTCTCTTCCTTACTCTTTTTCTTTTCCAGTCAAAAGAAGGGAATGCTGCTGGGTGGGGAGCTGTCATTACTCCAGGCACCCTGAATCCCGACAGCACCATTCGAATTCTTCACAATGAAGTCCAGGTGCTCCCGCTTGTCCTTCAGGCGGACGCCACCATTACGGGTGATCCAGATGTCAACGCAACCCAAACCGGAACGCTCGAATGGAATATGCCGCAGGGACTTCAGATACTGTCGAGTGGTGGCTACTACAACGCTTCTCTTGTCTCTCAACAAACGTCTGGAAATCGAGAAATTCTTACCTACTCTTTTTCGGTCACGGAATCCTCCCTCGATGGTGTTCCGGGTGCACGCATTACAACGGAATGGAAGAACCACGTCTTCTATGTAAAGGCAACAACTGTCCCTGCTTCGGGAAATGATTTCATTACCCTCACGCTCCGCCAAGGAGCAAATTCCGACACATGGACCTGGCCCCTTGCAGTAACGCCGCTTCGAACGCCTGCGGGAGTTCCGAGTAAGATCACTCTCGGCTTTTGGGATTACGGATGGTATCGAGCGGGGACAGCAAGTACTGAGGTGGCGAACTTGTGGAGTAAGCTTGGGATATCATATACGCAGTATGGAGGAGTACCGAGCTATGTAACTGCGCTCAGAAATAAGGGCATCATAACCGGAGGAAACGTTCACAATTCTCACTTTTAGCTTGCAGGTTTTCCTGATTATACAGCGACGAGTGTTGCTATTACCGGTACTTTTCCCTGCCCCCAAGACGTCATTGCGCTCCTCCGGGGTCGGCTATTCCGGGCGTGAGTACTATGGTTCAAAGATCTTCGGACGAAAATGGTCTCGTCAGCTTTGACTATGAGCCTAGTATAAGTGAAGGATTCTGTCCTTCCGCAGTGGTGAGGTTTAAGAGTGAAAAAGCTGTAACTGACTCAGATTTCTCCATGTTTCAGTCATATATAGCTGCGAATGGTGCCAATACTTACAAAACTACCGATCCAAAGATGCTTGGTCTTTACAACAAGTGGGTGCAGTTTAGGAATGAACAAACCGCCGAATACATAGCGCGAATCCGATCTGCCCTCGCTGTCGCTTCTCCGCAAACGAAAATGGCAGTGACGACCCGCAATAGCGTGAGCGGTTTTCCGCTTTCGGTAGCGGCGAATGGCCCTTCTGCTTCGGATCTTGCCCGGCATATGGATATAGCCATGCCTCAGATTTATTTGGTATGGACAACTCGATCAGTAAAAAATGTCATAAAATTTACGGAATTATGGGCGAATGAAATCCGAGCTGCTGGCGCAACGACCAAATTGTGGCCCCTCCTCCTTCTCAGAAATATGGGGTTGTCATCAGGAAATCCAGCCTCCTGGCTTCACCAACAGACTCTCGCTGCTCTTGTCTCGGGAGCCCAGGGCGTCATCTTTTATCACCCACATAACTTTGAAGCCTCTCACTGGAATATGTTGAGCGATATTTCTGAGGAGCTTGCTTTGTTTGAAAATTATTATGCTGATGGCGTTCGTGCCGACGCTTCGTTCTCGGTTTCCAATATGCCAACGACGAGTCTTACCGAACCCGTTTATCCCGGGTATGATTCCGTTGTCACAAATGCCTACTGGCACTTCACTGTTCACCGACTCGGCTCCAAATATCTCCTCACTCTCTTTAATCTCCAGGAGAGCGGAAACCTTGTGTTTCCTGTTTCCACATCAATTCCCAATATCGCTGTTGAGAGTATGCGGGGCACAACACAAACAGCAAATCTTTCTTTTACGGTAGCGCCCAATACGACAGCCTTTGTCGTTCTTGCTTCTCCCGATGGACAAAATCCAACCGCTCCTTCCAATCTGGTCGCCTCAGCACTTGCGCAAGAAGTCTCTCTTTCGTGGTCGCCTTCCACAGATAACGTAGGAGTGACCGGGTACCAGATTGAGCGATGTGTCGGCGCGGGTTGCGTGAATTTTACCCCGCTTACTTCTGTATCCACCTCCCCCTTCTCAGATACATCGGTTGCCTTTTTCACAGTCTATCGTTATCGGGTGCGGGCTCTTGATGCTTCCGGAAATATGTCTTCGTATTCGAATATTGTGGAAGTGACGAGTTCGAGAGCAAGCTTTGTTGCGTGTAGTACCGTGACCCAAAACACCTGGAGCACTTTTCCGGGAAGGAATCTATCCTATGGCACTCCGTATGATGTGTTCTCACCCGCAACATTACTTGTGAAAGCACAGTGCACTCCTTCCGATCCCACCACATTTCGAGTGGATCTTGGAAACGAGGGAAACATGACGATGGTATTCTCTACGAAGGGGTACTACTATGCTTCTGGTTCATGGGTTCAATACACGTCCAGCTGTAGCGGGGTTCAGAATGGGAACTGGTGCCAAGGGTATGGATCAGCGACGGTCACGGATCCCGCCATTTCGACCGCCTCGGCATCCTCCCCGGTCTATCTTGTTGGCATGACGTGTCAGGTACAAGGCGGTGCCTGGAAGTGTGGATGTCGGGATACTACCTGTTCTTCATTCTATTGGCAGGTCCAAGGAGCAGGGCAGTAGCTCTCTACAAATATTTCTCAATTGTTCATGAGACAAGGTTTCTTTGGGGGGAGAAAAGTGACCGTTTTCGGCCTTGGGATTTCGGGTGGCGGCGTCGGAACCGTCGAGTTTTTGGTACGCGAAGGAGCGCGGGAAATTCGAGTCACCGATGAGAAAAGTTCCGAAGAACTCGCTGATTCGATTGCGAAAATTCGCGGTCTTCCCGGCGTCACTTTTGCTCTGGGCGGTCACCAGGAACGAGACTTTACCGAAGTAGATGCGGTTATCAAAAATCCTCGGATACCGTGGACGAATCCCTTCATCCTTCTTTCGAAAGAGAAAGGCATCCCCGTCTTTATGGATTCAAGTATTTTTTGTGCGCGTTCGAAGACGCCGATCGTCGGTGTGACAGGAACGAAAGGAAAAACGACGACATCGAGTGCGATTGCGCATCTGTTGCGAAACGCAGGGACAAGCGTCACGGAAGTTGGCATTGGAGAAACTCCGGTACTCAGTCTTCTTGCGGAAGCCGAGGCGAGCGACGTAACGGTGTTCGAACTTTCGAGCTGGCGGCTTTCTGCATTGCCTTCGATCGAAAAGAGTCCTCATATTTCGGTTCTTACAAATATTGCCCCGGACCACCTTAACTACTACGACTCGATGAACTCGTATGTAGAGGACAAGATGAATATCGCGCGATTCCAAACTGCCGAAGACACACTTATCTATAATGCGGAGGATCCATGGATTGTAGAGGCGGTTCGCACGCTCAATTCTCCTGCGCACAAAAAAGCTTTTTCTTTCGCTGATCATGGGCTCGAAGGAATGTATGTTCGAGATGGAGACATTGTCAGTCGAGAGGGAGCAAAAGAAACGGTGTTCGCCTCTGTTTCAGATGTTCGTTTACCGGGGAAGCATATGCTCCTCAATATGCTTGCCGCTCTTGCTGCAACGAGAGCGTTCGGCATCGACCTTGAAACGCTTTCAAGAAGCATCTCTTCTTTTTCTGGCGTGCCGCATCGCCTTGAATTGGTCGCGATCCATAATGGCGTTCGTTGGTACAACGATACGGCAGCGACGATTCCTGATGCGACAATCGCCGCTCTTCGCTCGTTCGAAAATCCGATCGTTCTCATTGCAGGAGGAAGCGATAAAAATTTGGAATTCGAATCACTCGGAAAATTTATTGCTGAATCGCCTTCTGTAAAGACGACCATTCTTTTTTCCGGGAGCGCGACCAAAAAACTGGTGGCGTCGATCCGCGTTTTCGGCGGTGCTCGAAAAATTGCTGCGGAAGTTTCTTCCATGGAAGAGGCAGTCACGCTCGCTCGAGCACAGTGCGAATCGGGTGATGCTGTACTTTTGTCTCCGGGTTCCGCGAGTTTCGGACTTTTTCGCAATGAATTTGATCGCGGCAACCAATTTCGAAATTCTGTTCGGGCATTTTCATCTCATCTGTAAAGGCTCACTCTTTTCCAAGAAATTCTTGAAGCGAGGCAGTGAAGGTTTTCAGCAAGACAATCAACGGTGTGTTACAATGGAAAAAAGAAAAGTGTAAAACACAAGATTTTATGAAGCCAACGACTCCGATAGCGCCCTCTCCTTTTCTTGAAACCGAGAAAAAATTTTTTTCTGCTGAAGAGAACGCATCTTCTTCTGCTCAAGATTTTCCTGAGGAGGGAGGAATGCTTTCGGACATGTCTTTTTCTTCCTCTCCCAAACCAAAAGGACATATCGATGCTCTGAAATCAACCGGGACGAAAAATGTTCGGGAAGAAGTGGGAACAAATTCGTTCCTGCACTCGTCTGTTTCATCCTCGCTTGCTGCGAAAGACAAGAAGAGAAGTCTCGAGGAAAACGAGCGTCGTTTCTTGTCGAAGGAGCGAGACGGAGATCTCGGTCGTTCTTCCCGCAGATTTTCCCCGAATGCGATAAAAAAATTTGGAGGAATAATGGTTCTCATTCTGCTGTGTGCAGGAGGAGTGTTGTGGGGAAGCTTCTGGTATGTAGAGCGGGTAAAAACGTATCCGGCGCTTTCTCTTGTGCCCGGGTCTTCGGAGCTTTTGCTCATGGTCAATATCAATCCGCGCTCGTCGGAGTATGCTCTTCTTGAGAGGCATGCGAGCGCTTTTCCCGGTTATGAAATGCTCAAGAAGAAACTCGACCCGGCCGGCGAAGGAAAAACAATCTCAAAAACATTTCAGGACTCTCTGAAACGATTTAATCTCGACCTCGAAAGCGATATCCTTCCTATTCTCGGAGAAACCGCCTACATATCCGTGAACAATGTCGAACCCCTTGGAAATAGCATTCGCAAAACGGCCATTGCTTCTGTTTTCGAAAGAAATATCCTCCCAGGAGGAGTACGAGACCGTTCAAAAGATATTTCATTGGCCGATCAGCCAGTAGTGCTCGGAGAAAAACAGTGCGCGGAGAGGAGGCGGATGTTTCCTCTGAACAGCCGCTTGATTTTCTCGTCGTCTCGCCGATTCGCGACCGAACCAAGGCACTTCAAATTTTCAAAACCATTCGCTCAAATGGGGATTTCGAATCCGAAGAGCGATCATTCAAGCGACTCCCGTACCTCAAGGTTTCTTTCAAGACCGATGGAAAATCAGAAAGTGCACTTGAGGATGTTTCGCGATTTGTTCGGTTTCGCACACTCTATCATGCCGTGGTAGGTGGAAATTGGGTTGTCGCTTCTTCCGAAGATGAACTCAAAGAAATACTGGCACGCCAGTCGACGAGAACACCGCTTGATATATTTTCCAGCCAGTCGACCTCTGGGGGAATTGCCGAGAATACCGATTTCAAAAAGGTGGAATCGCAACTTGAAGTCCGGAATGCTTCTGAGACCCTTTTCACGGCGTATTTGAATATCCCTTCAAAAATTTTTCTTGGAAAAGAAGAAAACTGTTCGGGAGACGATTGCTTCGGTCTCAATGACTTTTTGCGGTATCCGGAAAGAATAGTTCTCGGGTGGTCTGCCGATATGAATGAGAAAGGGATCAATGTTCGTTGGACGGGACCGGTCCAAGAGGGAGTTGTTTTGGGAAAACCAGTTTCAGAATCGCTTGCGACGCGTCTTCCGGAAAAAGCAAATAACGCTTGGCTGAACGTCTATGTCGAGGGGCGTGATGTAAAAAAACGCTTCTATGATTTTAAGCGATTGGTTCTTACTGATTGTGGACGGGAAGAGTGGGAAAAGTTTCGCGGTTCTCTTCGCTCCTCTCTCGGAGTCGATCCCGAAGACGACTTCATTGGACACCTCTCGGGAAGCGCCTCGTTTTCCATTGTAACGAATGGTGATCAGGATCCCCAAGCCGTCTTCACGATGCACGTCGACAATCGCGAGGCCATTCGAGAGTTTATCCGAAAAGGAACAGATGCGATTCGAAATGCGCTGGTTGCCGAGCGTGCTTCTCTTGAGACGGTGTCACCCCCTTCTTTCTGCAAGGCCGGATACGATTGTACTTCGCCATTTATTCAAGGAATTCTCAATTCGAACGAGTCAAAGAAAAAAGAGCTTGATGAGCTTATTAGAGCGGCGAACATTACGGAAACAGTGACGCCCGAAGGAACCATTTTTTCTTTCAAGCTTTCAAACACGGTTCCGTACTCATTTCTATCTTTTGATTTCGCCTTTCGTGACGATCTCTTCATTTTCGGTTCTCACTTTGCCTCGACGGAGGCGTTTCTTCGAGAAATAGGGCCACAATCCAAAGAGAAAAAACTTTCTCAGAGTGATTTTTACCGCGAGACGCACGAAGGAGAAAATCCCAATTCGTATCAGACTTCTTTTTTGGTGATGAACGGTGTTTGGGATGTAGTGAATTATGGATTCCGAATTCTTGAAAGAGAGGTTTGGGGGAGTTCCCCCTCGTCTTCTTCGGCAGAGCTCGACGAAGTGCGGAATCTGTTGTTTGCAACGGGGGCAGTCGTGCGAACTGTGCGTATGATGGGAAACGAAACATTTTTTCGAGATGGTTTCCAGACATCTCTCTCACGGTTTTTTATCGATCCTCTGCCGATCGACGAAAAGAAGCGGGCGTCGGATATTTTGGAGCGTCTTCCTCGCGATATCGAGTCAAAACGCAATGAGGCGAATCGAGCTTCATTTAAAGCAGAGGCGACATCGATGGTCCCCCGCACTCTCCTTGTGTGTGACGGTGAGAGGAATATTACCAAGGAAGAGATCTTCGGCCAGAGAGAATTTTTGTGCACTGATACAAATTCTTTTGCGATTCAAAATCAAAAATGTGGACCCGATGGTGACGGAACCTTTCAGTTCACGGTTGTCTCGACGTGTCTTCCGACGCCGTGCACCGCAACGGTGACGCAAAATGGCATTACGTTTTCACCGTGTTGAAGGGAGTCTGAAGAAGAGGTATGATGGGAGGAATACTCTTTATTTTCTTCCTATGCCTTCTACAGACTTTTCGAAACGAGCGCTTCTTGCACACAAGGCGCTTCGCGGAAAAATAGAGATCGTTCCGAAGGTGCGTGTTCGACGAGCTACTGACCTCAGTCTCTACTACTCGCCTGGCGTTGGAGCGGTTTCGTCGTTTCTCGCACAAAATCCCGAGCAGTCGAAAACGTATACGATGCGCGGCAATACGGTGGCGATTGTTTCCGACGGTTCGGCTGTGTTGGGGCTCGGGAACATCGGCCCTATCGCTGCTCTTCCTGTTATGGAAGGAAAAGCGATGTTCTTTAAGCGCTTCGCGAACATTGATGCGTTTCCCATCGTTCTCTCGACGCAGAATGTGGGAGAAATAGTTGAGACGGTGGTACGTATCGCACCGGGGTTTGGAGGAGTGAATCTCGAAGATATTGCAGCGCCCCGTTGTTTCGAAGTCGAAGCGGAGCTCAGGAAGAGACTTCCTATTCCGGTCTTCCACGACGATCAGCACGGAACAGCGATGGTTGTGCTTGCAGGACTTTTGAATGCGCTTCGCATCGCCAAAAAGAAACTTGATGCAGTGCGTATCGTGATTGCGGGAGCGGGTGCTGCGGGTCAGGCGATTGAGGAGCTTTTGCTTCGGGCGGGGGCGAAGTATATGATCATGACTGACAGTAAAGGAATCCTCTCGAAAGACCGAAGCGATCTCAATGGTTTCAAACGAAAACTTTTGGAAACCACTAACCCGGAGAATATTCGGGGCACACTTGGAGAGGCGATGGCAGATGCCGATATTTTTATTGGCGTTTCCAAAGGAGGAACGGTCACCCCTCCTCTCATTCGGCGGATGCGACCTGATCCAATCGTTTTTGCACTCGCGAATCCCATTCCCGAAATCATGCCGAACGAGGCCAAAAAGGCGGGGGCACTTGTCGTAGCGACGGGCCGATCTGACTTTCCGAACCAAATCAATAATTGTTTGGGTTTTCCAGGAATTTTTCGCGGAGCGCTCGACCATGGCGTTCGGGACGTGACTGACTCGATGCTGGTGGGGGCGGCGATCAAACTCTCTAAACTCATTCCTTCGCTTCGGCCCGACAATATTATTCCTTCTGCATTTGATGAACGCGTCGTAAAGGCGGTTGCGAGCGCTATTCGAGAACCGAGGAAATCCACATAACGATGAGGCAGGTTGGAATCGCAGACATTTTCAAATTCCATAATTATGTACGATCTTATCATTGTCGGAGCCGGTCCCGCCGGACTTTCCGCCTCAGTATACGCTTCTCGTTATGGCATTTCCCATGTCGTCCTCGGGGAAGTGGCGGGAGGACTTTTGACACAAACGTTCGATGTGGGGAACTGGATCGGTACCAAGGAAATTCGTGGACAAGAGTTTGCGGAAAAGATGGCAGAACATGCAAAAAGTTATGGTATTGAAATTCTTCCGTTGTCCGTTGATCGAATTGAACGCGATGAAAAATCGTTCGTTGTTTTTTGTGGAGACACGTCGTTTCGATCGAAAACGATACTCATTGCGACGGGAACAAAACATCGCCACCTCGGTGTTCCTGGAGAACAAGAATTTTCGGGAAAGGGAGTTTCGTTTTGTCCCACGTGCGACGGTTTCTTTTTTAAAGGGAAAACTGTGGCGGTTGTCGGAGGGGGTGACAGTGCCGCGGAAGGAGGAGCGTATCTTTCCGATATCTGTGAGCGGGTATACGTTATCGTTCGGGATTCAAATATGATTGCAGAAAAATTTTGGCAAACTCTTCTTGCATCAAAAAAGAATGTGCACATTCTTTTGGAAACGAATGTGAAAGAAATTCGCGGGGGATCGAAATTGGAATCGCTTCTTCTCGATCGGTCGTTTGAAGGAAGCGAGTTGCTGTCTGTCGACGGGCTCTTTGTTGAAATCGGCCTCATTCCCAACACTGCACTTCTCGCTTCACTCGGTGCGCGACTCGATGCTCACGGCTCTGTTGAAACCGCGGCGGATCAAAGTGTGGGTGTTCCAGGCGTTTGGGCGGCGGGGGATATTACTACCAATTCCAATCGATTTTGCCAAATCGTGACTGCGGCTTCCGAGGGAGCGATCGCTGCCAAGAGTATTCTCGAGCACCTCCAAAAGTCGTCGTCTTGACTCAAAAAGAGAAAGAGTATATACTATAGTCGTATGTAATCGAAAAGGAACGGGTGCCTTAGGTGCCCGTTCCTTCTTTTCTATGCGTCGCAGTTTTTCATCAATCTTCGTGGTACTCCTCTCTTCTTTTATCGGAAGTGTTGTTTGTGCGCCCCAGAGCTTTGCCGCTCCTTTTTCAAAAGAGGAGGTGCTTCGTTTTGTCAATGAAGACCGAAGGGCGGCGGGGCTACCCGAATTTCAGGAAAATGAAAAATTGTCTTTTGCTGCCGAGAGAAAGGCGAGCGATATGCTTCGCGGACAGTACTTTGCACACACCTCTCCTCAGGGCACTACGCCTTGGTACTTTTTTGACGAAGCAGGATATGACTACCGGTTTGCTGGGGAGAACCTCGCAATTTCTTTTTCCGATGCGAAATCTCAGGAGGAAGCGTGGATGGCGAGTTCCTCTCATCGAGACAATATCCTCTCCGAAAAATTTCGGGACACTGGTATAGCGGTTCGTGAAGGAACATTTCATGGGAAACCGACACTTCTTACGGTAACGTTTTTCGGAACTTCCTTGGAGGAAGGAGAATTCTCTTCGCACTTAGAAACTGCTTCTTCCAAAACAGAAGTTTCTCTCGTTCCCTCTTCTCCGGAACGTCGTACTCAATTTGTTCTTGACATTTTTCGTTCGGAGGCAGGATCTGGTGCTTTTTCAATAGAGAATTCTCGCTCCTACATTCTTTCCAGAGCGATACTTATTTTTCTTGCACTGCTCCAGGGAAGCGCCGCTTTTCTTCTCTTTCGTTTTTCGCGATCTTTTGGGAAGAGTGGTCTCGCTCTTCGTCGGAGTGTATAAAAGGGAGAATAAGCGTTTGATTTTCTTCTTGAAGGGAAAGCGGTATTTGCTTTTCGTCTCAACATTTTTTACAAATCTTTCTCGATGAGAAGAGTTTTCTGGACAGGGGAGTGATATTTTCGTAGAATACAAAGAGTTTTTTGGGCCTGTAGCTTAGTGGTAGAGCACCCGGTTTGCATCCGGGAGAGAGGGGTTCGATTCCCCTCAGGTCCACCATAAGGGATTTTTCTTGAAAAATCTCAAAATCTTTTTCAGAGGCTCCAATCCCATAGCTTCAAGTTTTTCGTATGGCGCTTCTTGAATCTCTTCCACGAAAAATCGTGAGTATTACGGGGGCATCCGGAACCGGGAAGTCGACTCTCGTGACGAGTTTACTTCAGCACTTCCCGGAAAAATTTCGCCTCATACGAAGTGTCACGACGCGCGAACCGCGCCCCGGAGAAGATGATTTCTTCACTTTTCTTTCTCGTGAAGAATTCTTTCGCCTTGAATGCGCGGGAGAGTTTTTGTGGAGTCAGGAAAATCACGGAAATTTTTATGCGACGCGACGCTCGGATATTGATGCGGCTATTTCTTTGAATCGAATTTCTCTCGCGATTGTGTCTCCTCAAAATATAGAGCGACTTGTGGAATATGCACCTCAATTTGTGCTTCCTCTCCATATTGCGGCACCGTCCGACTCCATACTTCGGTTGCGCCTCCTCTCTCGCGGTGAGCACGTGTCGGAGATTGATCGACGTTTGGCCGACTGTCGAAAGTGGGATCACTCTATTGCTCACCTTCCGATTCATATTGAAATAATTTCAAACGAAGGGAGTCTCGAGGCATTCCAGGAAGAAGCGATCAAAAGAATATTCTCGGAGAAAAACGAATGTGAACAGAGGGAGCGACTACCAGCATGACTCATTCCTATAAATTAGTGCGTTCAAGAAGAAAGAGTATCGCGCTCACTCTCTCTTTGCGTGACGGGACGCTTACGGTGCGAGCGCCGCTTCGCGTCCCACTTTCTGCTCTCGAGCGCTTTGTGGACGAGCGACAAGCATGGATCGAGACGCGGCAGAAACAGATTCGTGCGGATATTGAATCGTCGCAACGGAATTACGATGAAGGGGAATATTTTCGTTACTTAGGAAGTGAATATCCTTTGGTTCATGTCGATGAGAGTCGGAAAGCTCTTTCTTTTGATGGTGAAAAATTTGTGCTCTTTCGAGGTTCTCGATGGCGGGCGAAGCGACTCTTTGCTGACTGGTACTCCTCTCAAGCGAAACGCATCCTTACCGATCGCACAACG
This sequence comes from Candidatus Moraniibacteriota bacterium, assembly GCA_016699975.1. Classification (GTDB taxonomy): domain Bacteria; phylum Patescibacteriota; class Minisyncoccia; order Moranbacterales; family UBA1568. Next base: position 371,201 of record CP064994.1, read on the forward strand.
TTGTTTTCTGAAACGTGGAGAATTCCGCATGCCCGTATTCACGTGAGAGATATGAAAAGTCGATGGGGATCGTGTCGGCGAGATGGAGCACTCTCCTTCAATGTGCGTCTTGTGCTTTCGCCGCTTCCTGTTCTCGATTCCGTTGTGGCGCATGAGCTTGCGCATATCGTGCACCGAGATCACTCTCCTCAGTTCTGGAAATTCGCCTCCACGCTTTGCCCGGAGATACGACACCATGGGGCATGGCTTAAGAAGAACGGGCATCTTTTGGTATGGTGAAGACTGGTGAGTTCAAGAATTTAATGCCCCTTTTCCAGTACCCTGGCAAAAACTTCATTCGGCGTCAAATAGTTAAGCGCTTTCCTCGGTCGATTGTTGAGTTTGTCCTGAACTGACCGAACTTCTTTTGGGAAATTTTATCAAACGGGCATTTCTTCGGAAAATACTCTCGTAACAATCCATTCAAGTTTTCCACACCTCCTTTCTGCCAACTTTTGTAGGTATCGCAGAAGTAGGAAGGAAGAGAAAGTTTTTGTTTCGTTTCTCCGTGCAAAACATTCTCCGTTCCATTATCTCTCGTAATACTTCTCCTCAATTGCTGCGGAAGCCGAGAGAAATGTCCCTGTATCGCTCGTTCGCTTTCGACCGCTGTTTTGTTTGGAACTTTCTTTAATCGGCATAGCTTCATTTTTCGCTCGTACTGTACCGAGAGTACTGACTTCTGTTTTGAGAATATCACGGAATCGGTTTCCCAGTCTCCAAAGTGTGTACGCTTGGTAATGACCGCGGGTCTTTCGTGAATGGGTATTCTATCCGGAATCGTCTCTTTTCGCGGTTTTCGAGAGAACTTTGGTCGTCTCCGCTTCTGTTTTCGTCGCAGATGTTTGTACCATCCGCCGACCCTTCCTTCTCCGCGGTAAATGTAATCATAGATGGATTCGTAACTTATCGAGGTATCCGTACACGAGGAAAGATTTTTCGGAGGAGATGTTTTCAACCGGCCGGCTATCTGCTCCGGTGAATGTCCCTTCAGGAGTTCGCTTTCGACAAACTTTTTCAGTTTCTCGTTTTGCCATTTTTCCAGTTTTCTTTTGTTGGTATTTTTCTTTCGTCTTTCCGCATACGCTTCAGCTCGGATGGCAACATAGGAAGGTGCGGACTCGAATTTCTTCGTATCTCTCGCTTGATGACGGAGTAATCTCTTCCAAGTTTCTCCGGATCCATGTTTTCTTTTCTTCATGCGGAGAAAGCTTTCGATTCGCTCTCGTTCAAAGAAGGTTATGGACGTTCCTTTTGGCATATTCATAGCGTTTTTGGAAGTTAACGCCGGAGTATACCAGAAAAGGGGCTTCGGGGTTTGAATTCACCACTCTCTCGTCTTTCTTGCATACCCCTTCTTTTTTTGGTACCCTTTTCAGGGAATGCGTTTTGTAGCGCGATTATAAGAAATTTTGCGCGGTACCCGAAAGAGAGGGCGTGTAGCTCAGATGGTTAGAGCGCGACACTGATAATGTCGAGGTCCCAAGTTCGATTCTTGGCACGCCCACAGTTTGACTTTTTTCATCGTTCATATACTCTAAGAACACTGCCGCGGGGTGGAGCAGTCCGGCAGCTCGCCTGGCTCATAACCAGGAGGTCGCAGGTTCAAATCCTGCCCCCGCAACTAGTACGATAAAGATGAGGTGAGAGAATATGTTCGGATTCTCATGCTCCCCGCCACTTCGGCGGGGAAGTTTCGTCTCCACAAAAAGAGGTTGCTATGAGTGAAAAACGTCGAGAAAAAGGTTTGATACGGAGAGTCTTTCTCACGTACCGCCCTTCGTTTGAAGGGTATGGGTTTTTAACTGTTCTTTTGTTTCTCTCGTACGCGCTTGCGACGCTTGTTTCCAACACAGTGCTTCCACTTGTCTATCGCCAGGTTATCGACACAATTTCGGGATCTGGGGAAAGGGGCATGGTTGCGCCACAACTTTTTGAGAGTTTTCGTTGGTTGGTGGTTTGCATTGTTTCGTATCAGGTGTTTTATCGGGCGGGAGATTATTTGAGCACTTTCGTGCAGAGTCGGGTCATGAAGCGGGTAGCGGACGATATGTTTGTCCGGCTCAAGCTCCATGGTTCCGGATTCTTTTCTGGAAATTTTGTGGGGAGTCTTGTGGCGAAGTCGAGACGATATGTGCGTTCGTTTGAGGAACTCTGCGATCAAACCGTGTACTCTCTATGGATGACAGCGGTCAATCTCGTGGGAATTCTCGTGACCCTGTCGATTCTCGCTCCCGTTTTGAGCATCGCTTTTTTTGTGTGGGTCTTCGTGTATCTTTTCTTTGCTCGATGGATATCCCAGAAAAAGTCTCCGTACGATCTTGCTACAGCAGAGCAGGACTCGGTCGTCGTCGGACGACTCTCGGATGTCATTTCAAATATTCTTGCAGTAAAAATGTTCTCGTCGGGCACTTCGGAGCAGCATGCTTTTGAAGAAGCGACGGAGAAAGAAGAACGACTTCGTCGTCGCTCGTGGAATTTTCAGAATCTCATTTTCATCATTCAAATCGCACTTCTTAGTCTCCTGGAAATTGGGGGAATGTATGGCGCGCTCCGGTTATGGCTTGCGGGGGAAATTTCTTCGGGGACGGTCGCTCTTCTTCAAATATATATCGCAAGCATTTTTTCCAGTCTCTTTTCGGTCGGGCGTGTTTTTGCCAAAATTACGGGAAGCCTGTCGTATGCAGATGAAATGATACAAATCTTTGAAACTCCAATCGATATACGGGATCCCGAGATGCCTGAGGAGGATCGAATTCAAAACGGACATATTCGTTTTCAAGATGTGTCGTTTCGCTATGGTTACTCCGAGAACGTTTTCGAACATTTCTCCCTTTCTATTGCTTCCGGAGAAAGAGTGGGCCTTGTCGGTCCTTCGGGCGCGGGGAAGAGCACGGTGACAAAACTTCTTTTGCGGTTCGCTGATCCGCAGGAAGGATCGATTACCATAGATGGTCAGGACATCCGTCACATTTCCCAGGATCGTCTTCGCTCGCACATCGCCTATGTCCCGCAAGAGCCAATTCTTTTTCATCGATCAATTCGCGAAAATATCGCCTATGGCAAACCCGACGCGTCGGAGGAAGAGATTCATGAGGCAGCGAGACGGGCTGAAGCGCACGATTTTATTTTGCGACTTCCGGCGAACTACGATACGGTGGTCGGAGAGCGTGGAGTAAAACTTTCGGGAGGAGAGCGGCAGCGCATTGCAATCGCGCGCGCGATTCTAAAGGACGCAGAGATTCTCGTGCTCGACGAAGCAACGAGTTCGCTTGATTCTGAGAGCGAACATGCTATTCAGGAATCGCTTGACGATCTTATGTCCGGGAAGACTGCCGTAGTCATCGCACACCGACTGAGTACTATTCGTCAGCTTGATCGCATCATCGTACTCAATCGCGATGGAAAAATAGAAGAAGAAGGAAAGCACGACGAACTTCTCGTAAAAGGAGGGCTATACGCGAGTTTGTGGGGTCGTCAGACGGGCGGGTTTTTGGAAGAGTGATGCCTCGTTTCAGCTACGAACTTTCTTCTTGAAAGATCCGAGCCTTTCTGATACGCTTACAAGGCGTGTGTTTCTTCCAAAGAAAGAAGTGCTGAAGTTTGAGAGAATCTCGTTGTTTGTCGCAGATAAGAAAGACATCGCTTCAGTTGTTTGCTATTGCCAGGGTAGCTCAGTTGGTTAGAGCACGGGACTCATAAGCCCGGGGTCGAGAGTTCGAATCTCTCCCTGGTACTCGGGAAGGAAAAGTTTCAGAAGATCGGGGGCGTAGCTCAGTTGGTTAGAGCGTCTGCCTGTCACGCAGAAGGTCACGGGTTCGAACCCCGCCGTCCCCGCCAGTCCGAACACGAAGCCCTTTCGAGCACTCTATCGAAGGGCTTTTTGTATTGTAGGAGCGCTTTTCTGTCCTTGAGAGTCGAGTTCGATAGTAGAAAAGAGAGCAATTCTTTCTTTTCTTCGGGGTTGGCTTTTTCATACAGGAACGAAGCCTTATTCGCGAGTTCGAGAATCTTTGAGCCGAAATCGTAATAATCCAAGCTGGCATGCGTCATCTTGCTAATCTTCTCATCGAGCTCTTTTATGCGTGTTGAATACTCGTCTGCTTTGCGTTCGTAAAAATCTTTTGCAATGTTGCCGTCGAGCTTGTCCTCATAGAGGCTGTCGAGCCGTTCTTCCAAAAGTTTTTTCTCCTCTTCGAAATTGCGCTTTATTTTGTCCGCCGTGGCTCTCTTGGTGGTGAGAGAAGTCTTGAGCCCCATGGCGACGTAAGAGACGGCTTCCTGGGGCATTTCAAGGCCGTGGAGGGAAGAAGTGATCTGCTTTTCTATCACGGTTTCATTGATCGCTTTTTGAGAGCAATTCGTTTCGAATTTGGTGCAGTGATAGTAGGTGTATTCCTTGCCGGATTTCTTCACTTTCTTTTCGGCGGTTATGGATCGTCCGCACTCTCCGCATACGAAAAGACCCTTGAAGATAAAGGGTGTCGCCTGATGCTTGGAGAGCATCTCTTTCTTTTCGAACCGATCGAGGTTGGCTTGGACTTTGTTCCAGAGTTCTTTTGGGATGAGCGGCGGGTGTGTTCCGGTATAGAGTTTGTCATTCCACTGAAAATCCCCGTAGTAGAACGGATTGCGAAGAAGCCGATGCATGGTGCTTTTGGTGAGCGTTCTTCGCCGCAGGTCTTCTTTGAATCGTTCAGGAGATATGAAACCCTCCGCTTTCAATCTTTGACGTAGGGAAAGAATGGAATAGGAGCCGGAGGCATAGAGTTCAAACATTTGGACAGCAAGCTCTTTGTGCGTCTCATCAACAACAGGGATGCTTTTCCCATCATGCTTCCCGAGCTTGTAGCCGATCGGGAGATTTGAGCCCGGGTATATGCCGCTTTCTGCTTTCTGATTCAGTCCCTTGCGTGCCTCTTCGCTCAAATTGTCCACGTAGTTCTTCGCCATGAGGACTTTGATTCCATGGATGAACTTTTGGTGTGAAGACGCTTCCTTCCCGATAATCTCGTTTTCTTTGACGAGGTATACCGTGAGACCGAGGTCATCGATGATGACGTAGTCCTTGAAGTTCCGATAGAGGCGGTCGGTTTTCTCCACGAGGATCGCCTCAATGTCGCTGTTCCCATGGAGATGCTCGATCATCTTGCCGAAGCCACTCCTGCCGGAACTTTTCGCTGTTTCGTCGTCCTCAAACTCTCGGACGATGTCTATCCGGTTCGCTTTGGCGAAGTCCGTGAGCAGTCGCCGCTGGGCGGGTATGGAATATCCCCTCCAATTTTTGTTCTCTTGAAGAGACGCGAAGATAGGCGACAGCTTTCTTCATAGAGAAGTGGTGATAAACTTACGCCTCATTTGAGGAATTAAACTTTACTAACTTTTCCCAATTTATAAGTCCACTGCTACAAAATGTCTCATTGAATTCTTGAGTGAATAAGTTGATGATTTGAGCGTAGGCGATAATGAACTCCTCATTTTTTTGTCTGGCTTGGTGTCCCAGGGGCTCAACAATATCAACGAACAAATTGTTATCACCCGAGATAAATTCCCAGAAATTCTGACCGCAGTATTTGAAATACTCTCCCTTGTCTGGCTGATTATCCTTGCCATAGCAACAGCCGTTTACCGCGACTATATTCAGGGTATTGGAATTGCTTGTGCGGCGTATTCTTTTTGCTTTGTTGAAATTATCAATCATTCTCCCTATCTGACTGCTGTTACCCCAATTTGGACCGGACTTGATGGTAACAATATATCTGACGTTCTCTTTTGAAAACTCCAAATCTATTCCTTCCGAAGAAGACTTCTGTCCACCATATACTTTCTGGTTGATGAATATGGCTAATCCTTCCAGGAAGTCCCCAAATATAGTTTCTTCTTGCGAGGACAAATAAGCATCGAGCAAGTTCTTAACGAGGTCTTGCGCGGTAAGAATGTTCTTGGCTTTGAAAAGATACGGATTTTTACGCTTCAAAATATGGTTTAGTTTCAACTCCTGAATACTTTGAAGTCGTTTTTTATGAAATGTACCTATGTTTGTTTCAACGTACGTTATGACGTTCTCAGTTTTTACTTTTGGTATATTCTTTTTCCTTAATGAGAGTCATTATGCTTATGGGAGCGGCTTGCCGTAGGCTTTGCTCTGCAATTCTATAGTACTCGGGAGAAATCTCTATTCCTACTGAATTTCTGTCTAACCTCTGGGCTACTCTGTTTGTTGTTCCCGAACCCATGAATGGGTCCAACACGTAGTCTTCTGTTTGAGTAAATAACTTGATAAACCATTCGGGAAGAGCCTCTGGAAAAACCGCGCTATGGTTCTTATTCCCACACTCAGTAGCCATGTGCAGCACGTTTGTTGGGTATACCTTTTCTCTATTGAGCCAGTTAGAGATATTTTTTCCAAAGCCACTGGAAACTTTTGATTCGTCTCTTATCTTATCCTTATCACTAAGTTTTTTGAGCCTACTTCTTGCCCAATCTCCCGTTGGAATCATCACTTCTTCTTGATACATGTGAAACTTTTTTGTTTTATTGAATTGAAACACATGCTCCCACGCATCGCGAAATCGATTGGGCCATTTTCCTGGGTAGCAATTCTTTTTGTGCCAAATAAATTCTTCAGTCCAGAGCCAGCCCTGCTTTCTTAGGCCAAGTATAAGTTCAAGGACGTACGTATGGCGCTCTCCGTCTGAAACGCGTTCTTTTATATTTAGTATAAAAGTCCCCGTTGGTTTCAAAACTCGAAGAAGTTCCTTCGAGATGGGTAAGAACCATTCAACATAATGATCTGGATGAGTGCCCCCATATGTCTTTTTTCTCGCATCTGCATAAGGAGGCGAGGTCACAACTAAGTCTATCGAATTATCCTCAATATCTTGAAGTTTTTCGAAACTATCGCCGAGCATGAGTTTATGTACGGTGTTCATTTTTGGGCACTTAACTGTTGAGAGGATTTTTTCAAGAAATTTTCAAATTCTTCCTTTTCAATTCTAAATCCTTTTCCGAGATTATAGGCGTTCAAACGTCGCGATTTGATGTAACGGTAAATTGTCATATTGCAAACTCGGAGTTTTTTGGCGACCTCTTCGACAAGATAAAACTCTTTTCCAGTATCCGGAGCATTCTTTTTATTGCTTGGAGGATTGTTCATACTTGATAGCTCTATTGTGGTAATACTTTTATAGTATACGTCGATTAACAATGGTTGACAACGCTATTAGCGATTCGGTTGACAGTCAAGAGGTTGAATCGCTCGTGCTCGGCTCGCAAAAACTGGATAAGATTCGGCTGTTCAAGCCCTATTGTATCCATGAATGAGGAAATATCGGTAAGTTTCTTTTTGTAGCGGCTATAGTTGCTTGGAGACATGGTTTCCTTCATTTCAGCGAGAGTCCCCTTGGGTCCGTATTTGGTAGCCTTATTTGCAAAATAGGAGAGTGCGTATTTCTCTGATGAAGAAATATTGAGGCTGTTGAGATAGTTTTCAATTTCATTTTCTCGCATTTCCGAAAGCGTCACCAAGAGAATGTGGGCGGGGGAATATACTTTGTCAAAAGTCTCGAGGAGAATATTTCGTAGCGCCTGCTTGTTCGAAAACAAGTCTTTCAGAGTGAAGTCTTTTTTCTTTTCAGTAATATGTCGCCGAAGCACGGCATCCATCGATTGTTTTTTCTGAAGGGAAAGCTCAAAGCGCAAGACTCTTCGAACGAGCTTACCGTCTCTGAGATGCCCTATGAGCTTAGTTTCAATGTCCGTGTATCCATGTGCAATTATTTCTGCCGCTTTGTCATAGACAACGTATCCTTGCGTGCCATTGTAGTATTTCAAAAAAGATTCCTTTGATCCTTCCCGAAACTCTTTGATTGTAAAATCAGAGTCGGGCTTGTGATTGAACTTTTGGAGCTTATACAGTACCTGCTTTGCCGTTCCAAGGTATGGCGGAAGAATGACTGATTTGCAGAGGTCGGCTCGTTTAACGATGGCATTTGCAACGTTTTCGGGAGTGACGGCAACTTTGACTCGCCATAGTTCTTCTGAGAGCTTTTTGCAGAAAGGGGCATAGTCTATCTCGTCGACTTCGAAGAGATTCGTTCCATAGAGAAGTTTTGGAATGGAAACCTGAACAAGCAGGTGGGAAGATTCGATCTTATCTTTTCCCGTCTTGCTTTTCGGTACCTCAACTTGTGGAAAATATTTCCCCTGTTTTTTTGATTGGATGGCCATGTCGGTGAAAGCTTTGGAAATGCAAAATCTGCCATTTATTTGTTTCATGCTTCTCCCGACAAAATAGCGATCGTCTGCTAATTGGTATTGGCTTTCCTTAAAAGCGAGGGTTACTGAGTCAATCACAAGCACCCTCCTTTCCTGCTTCTGTCTGTAATCGTTCATCGATCCTATAGAGAGTCTCGAAAAACCCGAGCAGATTGAAGCTCGCTTCGAACTCGTCGGCTTCATCGAGGCAGAGCGCTGTTGCCCAGTTCTGTTCTTTGTATGGGGTTTTCGGGTGCATAAAAGGCTTGCGCTATTTCAACGCAAGCCCTTGTCTAAAGAGGGGATTGGGTGCTACATTTTCCTTGCAGGGGTTGACGTAGCAATGCGTTGATCTAGCAGGAATCCCGCGTTACAGCGCGGGGTTTTTCTATTTTTACGATACATTGAAATGGTCAAAGCGTGTCGAGGGGATTATGAGGACTGTTCATGATTCCGCATTCTTCCAATCGTATTTCCAGTGTTTTCTGAGAAACGCCATAGAATTTTGCGAGATCTCTGGCGTCTCGTGTTTCTTTATATTTTTTCCTCAAGTGCTCTTCCGGTATGAGGTACATGGCAGTCGCCTTATTGGCGCTTCTCTCAATGAGCCTTCGGACAAGATCTGAAGGAAGTGTGGATTCAGTTATGATTTTTTCGAGAAGCTTTACAAAAGCGATATCAAGGCTTTGGCAGAAATGAAAGAGCTCATGTATCTTTGTAAAGATTTGCCGGTTTGCATTCGAACTGGTTTTTACAAAGATGTAGACCCGCTTCATAGATTCGTCGGGAAACCAAAAGCCCTCCAGATAGTGGGGGCTTGGGTCTTTCCCTTCGGAGTCGAAGGGATTGCAAAAATGGGGAATTAATACGCTGTCCAGTATTTCTTCAAGTGAGCAATACTTAATTTCAAACCCAGACAAAACATGCTCCATGGGTTTAGTGCCCATAGGAAATGTGATTTGATAGGGATATTGCCGAAAGATATCATCGATGAGTTTCTGGGAATAGTTTGTGAGTCGATTGGTGAATTCAAACCCCGAAGCCCCTTTTCTGGTATACTCCGGCGTTAACTTCCAAAAACGCTATGAATATGCAATGGAACGTCCATAACCTTCTTCTTTGAACGAGAGCGAATCGAAAGCTTTCTCCGCATGAAGAAAAAGAAAACATGGATCGCGGAGAAACTTGGAAGAGATTACTCCGTCATCAAGCGAGAGATACGAAGAAATTCTGAGTCCGCACCTTCCCTATGTTGCCATCCGAGCTGAAGCGTATGCGGAAAGACGAAAGAAAATACCAACAAAAGAAAACTGGAAAAATGGCAAAACGAGAAACTGAAAAGTTTGTCGAAAGCGAACTCCTGAAGGGACATTCACCGGAGCAGATAGCCGGCCGGTTGAAAAACATCTCCTCCGAAAAATCTTCCTCGTGTACGGATACCTCGATAAGTTACGAATCCATCTATGATTACATTTACTGCGGAGAAGGAAGGGTCGGCGGATGGCAAAGATCTGCGACGAAAACAGAAGCGGAGACGACCAAAGTTCCCTGAAAACCGCGAAAAGAGACGATTCCGGATAGAATACCCATTCACGAAAGACCTGGCGGTCATCTTTACCAAGCGTACACACTTTGGAGACTGGGAAACCGATTCCGTGATATTCTCAAACAGAAGTCAGTACTCTCGGTGGTATAGTACGAGCGAAAATGAAGCTATGCCGATTAAAGAAAGTTCCAAACAAAACAGCGGTCGAAAGCGAACGAGCGATACAGGGACATTTCTCTCGGCTTCCGCAGCAATTGAGGAGAAGTATTACGAGAGATAATGGAACGGAGAATGTTTTGCACGGAGAAACGAAACAAAACTTTCTCTTCCTTCCTACTTCTGCGATACCTACAAAAGTTGGCAGAAAGGAGGTGTGGAAAACTTGAATGGATTGTTACGAGAGTATTTTCCGGAAGAAATGCCCGTTTGATAAAATTTCCCAAAAGAAGTTCGGTCAGTTCAGGACAAACTCAACAATCGACCGAGGAAAGCGCTTAACTATTTGACGCCGAATGAAGTTTTTGCCAGGGTACTGGAAAAGGGGCATTAAATTCTTGAACTCACCATTGAGTAGCACATGATATCCTTGTTTTTGTTGGAATTCGAGGACGGCTGATTCAATCTCATTGGGACTTTGAGTGGCATTAGTCTCTGTCCTTTGGCTGGGATTTGATGAACTTGGCATAACTGACGATGTTCCGTGCCTGCTGGTCGGTGTAGCCGTGGCTTCGAAGCGCGCTCGCGATCAGCCGGAGTCCGGAGTTTTGTCTTAACGGATTATATTTGTCTTGTTTTTCCAAAAAGCCAATTTTTTCAAGAAAATCCTTCAGAGTGAGTCCGAGCCCTACTGCGAGGGCGCGCGAGGTGGTTAGCGTGAGCGTCTGGTACTTGCCACTTTCCAATTTGGAAATATATGCCAAAGAGAGATCGGACTTCTCTGCTAACTTGGAAAGAGAAATGCCGGACTTTATTCGAAGTCGCTTCACGGATTGTCCAATGGTGTTTGTGATCATAATGATTTCTCAATTACTCTCGTTTTTATGGTAGGTACTATTTAACAATAGTCAAATTAGTTTCTTGTTGTTATTATTAGAGATCTCAAGCGTCTTTTGGCGGGCAGCGTCTGAAAGGGGGATTGATCTTCTGTGCTTGCCAAAACTCTTTTCTTGTCGTATAGTAATGTTAACAAAGTATTCGATATGGAATCGAGCAAGGCACAGCCAAAACATTCAGCAAAGAACCTCCCTGAACTCATCACGCTTCAGGAGGCTTCTGGCATTCTGAAGTGCCACCCAAATACGCTTCGGCAGTGGGACAAGAAGGGGATACTGAAAGCCCTGCGTTTTGACGATCGAAAGGATCGTCGTTATAAAAAATCCGACATTATGAAATTCATAGAAGATCGAGGAAAGACATAGAAGCTCTTTTTACAATTGCCTAAACCCATGGGTTTCTGTGGGCATGGCACTATAAAAACGACAACGACAAAGATGGTCTTCTGACCAGCACTTCGTCGTTGTCGTCTGCATTCGAAAGGATGCAGGGTAGTTCCGAAAGGAGCTATCGCTGGCTCGGGAGACCTTTTTTGATTTCGCTACAATTTCCATAAAGTCGCCGCGCCAGCATTGGTAGCGGCTTTTTCTAAAATGGAGGGTTTTGGGGAGGCGCTTTTATCCGTAACCAAAACTCTTTATGGGTGTTTTTGAAGGGATTGATGCTTTACAGGTTGTGGTTGCTGTTTCGACCATTTTCCTCATTTCTTTGATAGACTTTGTTGTGCTTGTTCGCGCTCGCCTGCGCTCGCACCATGCCGTTCACGAGTACACCAAGTCGGATCTCGATTACACGATTCTCATTCCCATTTTTGGAAATATCTCGTATTTGCGAAATGTTGAGTTTTTGAAGCAATACGCTCGGCATGTCGTCTTGTGCACTACCACGAAGGAAAGTCCGGAGTTTGATGTCGCGATAGACAAAGTCGCCGCAGAGCATGGATTCCGTATCTTTCGGTCTCATGTTCCGCTCGCCTCATCGGTGCAGAAGCCGAATCCATGGCGATTGTTTACCCACACTCTGCATGGATCGGGTGATCTGGCAAAACAAGAAAGCGATCAAAATGCTGGTCTCCGGTTTAACAAAGAAATAGCCCGAGATGAAATTATCCGCGACAGTTTTGCGGCGATTGATACGGGCTACTGCGTATTTTTGGACGGCGACACGGTGGCACATGAGAAACTCTTCAAGCTGGTTCATCTCATGCGGGAGCTTGGCTTTGATTTGGCGTCGGTTCGCGTGCTTGCCTCGAAGCAAGAAACAATTATGGAGAAATTGCAGTCGGTGGAATATGATCTGGCTATGGATGCGCGCAAGATTTACCCATGGCTCACTTCTGGCGCATGCATGGTGGCAAAAACGAGCGTTATCAAGGACATCATGCAACATCATTCACTTTTCTTCAGCGGGGGCGATATTGAGATAGGAAGCTCGCTGGTATTCTGAAGTACAAAGTCGGACACATTCGTTTCGAGTTCTACACCGATGTTCCGTCTACCTTCAAAGCGTGGTTCAAACAGAGAATGGCATGGTTCGGAGGTGGTTTTCGCCATGCCGTTGTGAATCTCCATCGGTACGCTTGGAGGCATCCGCTGTTTTACTTCTATACCACGATCCTTGTGTATCTTTTGACGCCGCTTCGCTGGTACGAGGTTATCAATCATCCGCTCATATTGCCGCTTATCATTGTGCTGTATTGGGTGCTTATCTTCACGTTCCACTGGAGAACTCGACGATGGTTCTATTTCCTGTTCCCATTCTATGCGCTCATACAGATTCTCATCCTGATCCCGCTCGGTATATTCACCTACTTTCGCATGGCATTCTCGACCAACAATATCGGTCTGATACGATTGCGTCGTGGGAGGGCGTTTGTACAACCGGAGCATCAGTCTCTCGAGCCCATTCAAGGGGAAGTTCGGAATGAGCGGCGGCTTGCTGATATTCGTGTTCGCGTATGAAAAACATTCTTCTTTTTCTTGCCTTTCTTTTCGTATCCGGACTTATTGTCGGGGCTCGATATTTTGTTTTTTCTCATAAAGAGGCGTCAGTAGAATCACAGCCCGTTCCGGAAAAGAAGACGCTTCTTTCGGGATATGATAATGCTGTCTGGGATTGGAATCCTTTTGATCATGGAGCAGAGTTTTTTGATGCGCTCAAGACGAGGGGCGTTACGACAGCGTATATGAATATCGGCGATGTTGTTGATTTGTATGAGATGGCGGACGGCGAAGAGAAGCAGAAGAAAATGGAAGACTTCAATGCGAAGGTGAGAAGCTATCTTATTCTGGCAAAAGGGAACGAGTTGGCCGTTCACGCTCTGGCGGGAGGGACGAACTGGGGAAACGCTTCGCATCGGTATTTTAATAGGATCGTTCTTGATTATGTGCGAGAGTTCAATACATCGAATCCGGAGACTGCCTTTCAGGGGATTCAGTTTGATATTGAGCCGTACAGTCAAGAAGGGTTCAATGCTAAAACGAGTGGGGATATTTTTACACAATACCTCGATACCGTTGAAGGAATAACGAACGCCTTCATCAGTTTACAAACAGAGTCCCCGCAGTTCGGCTCGATGAAACTCGGATTTGTGACTCCGTACTGGTTCGATGGTCAGGACGGAAATATTCAAAAAGTATCTTGGCAGGGAGAAGAAAAATACCCCTTTTATTATCTGCTCAATCGCTTGAATCGAGTTCAAAACGGATACCTTGCCATTATGGCGTACCGGAACTTTGCTGATGGATCGGACGGAATTATCGAGCATATCCAGAATGAAATTAGCTTTTCCCAGCAGTATACGCCACGGATCAGAATCATTGTCGGACAAGAGACTTCCGATGTGAAGCCGCAAAAGATTACCTATTTCGGGAAGCCGTTCAATGCTCTGGTGGAAGAGGTGAAGAAGATTGGTTTGAAGTTTGAGAACTTCCAGAATGTGGCGGGATTCTCGTTTAATAACGCGGATTCGTTTTTGGAGATGGAGTGGTAACTGTTGGATACCATGAATACGCAACGGCTTTGTTGAATAATTAATTTGTCTATATAAGCCATAAAATGTCTTAAAAAATTTCAAAAACCATAAAATTCTGAGAAATTTCGAGATTTTTATGAAAATTATGGGTTTACACGAAGCTGATTGATTTATCTAACAACGCCACTACGCAACAATAGAAATCTCATCAGTTTTCTTTGACTTCACGGATGCCTACTATTTTGACTTTGGTCTTACTATATGATACCTTGCCCCTGAAAAAGAAACATATCCTTTTTATCGCCATTGCTCTCGTTTTTTTGGTGGGGTATCATTTTTATCCTTTGTGTTCTTCTTTTCCGCTGAGAGTTTTTCGCGTATTTCCTATTATTGCAGAGCTTGCTATTGATATTCCCGCACTCTTCCTTGCCTATTTTTTGTGTTCTCGATTATATAAAAAACGAGTAGTCCGCGATGGTCAGGTAAGTGGCAAATGGAAGCTTCTTTATTTAGTGGCGTTTGTGATTTCTTATGCTTTTTTTTCGGTATTGTTTTTTGTAACTCTTTTATTTGCTAGAGCCGCACTACGTGACTTGGGAGACTCTCATATAAAATATTACATGTGTGAAGCAAGCGGTGGTAACGCCAGATGTGGAGTTTACTGGGATGACACGGATGAAGAAATCAGGAGGAGATACTCTGATAATCCAGAATTCATTAAGAGTAACTTTAAGATACTGCGAAAAGCAATTAGTATTTCACAGGAAGATGACCGTCGCACTGAAAATGATATACAAAAAAAGATTGATAAGGGTGAAGGATTAACAGATATTGAGCGTAACTTTATGGAGAATATCGTCGGAGTAAGGTTATACCAGGAACGACTTATAGGTATTCTTGATGAAATCAGGGCAGGGTACATAGAAAATTCTTCTCGCAAAAAATAGAAACGAATAGTGTCTCTCGAAGTTGTCTTCTCTACAATCTTGAGGATAATTCGAGAGACGTTATGTGATATTTGTCTCCCACCGAAAGATTTATACCTTAACAATTTAGCAAAGGAGTCGCAAAATACGATACATCATCGCGTTGTTTGTATCTTTGTTGTATATGCCGGATGCCAAGGCATTGTGTTATTGGGATGATGTGGAATGTATAGCTCCATATGTGCTCCCTGGGTACACCAAGGATATTGATCCGAGAAACCCAAGTACTCGCGAATGGTCTGCCTATAACGGCATCACTTTCGGATATGGCAATCGGATCATCACGCGAGTGCGTTTTGACCAAGAGGCGATTGACATCCTGCGGAGGAATAGCGATTTCGGTATAGAGATCGAGGTGGTGCTTCAGGGTCCAAATAAGGATATCGCGCTCGATCATGTCGAGACGACATTCCCGCCTGATGCGCAAGCTGGGAGGGATACTACGTTTCTCGATTCCCTCACAAGTGATCCGAACTCTCGCAATGTGTCGGTACATGTGCTCAATTTGAGCGTGATTAAACCAGGAGTAGACTATTTTGTCTTTTTCGTTTTCAAAAATCTGCTACCGAGTGATGGTGTGAATGTTAAGACGGTGAATCTCCAAATCACTCTTGATATGGGGAATCCCGGGAATCGTTCTTGGAGTTGGTATCAAATCCAAGGTCATATCATCAACTTCGTTGAGAGTATCCCGTATCTGGATCAGTTCGAGTATTTTGCTCTCGAGACGGATTATCACGTGCCATTCGTCGCCTATCCGAGCGGGAATTCCTCGGGATTTCCCGGTGTCTGCTGGACTTCCAAAACTGCAAGCCAAACGTGTCGAATTGTTCTTCAGAATCAGTGTACCGGATTGGTGAATCCGTCAGAAGAGAGTATCTGGGTTCGTGGCGCTGCGGTTTCTGGGAATAGCCGATGCATACGCCGATACAAGCGTGTGCTCTCTGCCCAGTAGTGGAACCACCGCTCCCGTGCGATCAGAACAACTCCATGATACTTCCAATCCTCCTCCCGTCTCCGGATCCGACGGCTCAACCGACCTCCCAAATCTCACGATGCGGGACGTCTATCTTCTGGATGCCAACAAAACCAAAGTTCCTTCTATTCATGTGAACAAGAATTTTTATTGTCACATGAACGTGAAAAATTACGGGGAGAAAAAAGCAAACGGTATCTTCGAAAACCGCTGCTGGGTCTCCAAAGGAAACAAGTTTGACGGGAAGAGCGATGCCGAAGATATCGGCAAAGACGATATGGATGATCTCGACGACGGATATTCGCGCTCTTCAGATGAAGACTCGACCGGCATCGAATGGCCAGGGACATACAATCTCGTCGGCTGTACCGATGCGTCCAAGAAGGTGACGGAATCAAACGAGAAGGACAACTGCAATGTAGGAGATCACGCCGTTATCCAAGAGTTTGTTTTTCAGGTCGTAAGTGATCCGAATCTCAAAACGACCGCGATCAGCCTTACGGGTGGCACCACAAATCGAATGTCAATCAGTCATTCGGTATTTCTTCCACGACGGCAAATCCCGGAGAAAATTTCGGACCCGATTATGTCTACATCGGCTACTTCATAGACGGAGCTTTTGTTGGGAAGAATCAAATCCTTCGCGCGAATATGAAAGGAGGCATGAGTAAAACGGAAGAAACTTTTGTTTCTGGAGGTATCGTTACGGCCGGTATTCATGAAGTCAAGGCGTGTGCCGATTACGACAACCACATTGTCGAGACGAATGAAACGGACAACTGCGGAGTGCTTCTGGTGACCGTGAGCGATCCGAATGCTCCGCCTCCAAACCCGGATCCAGAACCAACGCCAACACCGATTCCGCCGCCACCGATGTCGCAATCGGATGACGATGAGTTATTCCTTATGTTACTGCTTGATTGAGGAGGGAAGTGATGAAACTGAAACAAGCCATTGCAACGGGAGCCCTTCTGGGCATGGTTGCTTTTCCGGCGCTTGCGACTCATGAGGTAAATGGGGTCGTTATCAGCCGTATCTATATTGATCCGACTGATGTGGTCGTTCTCACGAATACCGGGAACGGATGTGGATCCAATTTTTTCCATCTGCCGAGAAGTAATCAGAACTTCAGGGAGATGCATGGATACATTTTCCTGGCGTTCAAAAATCAAGCTCCGATCAACTTTGCCGTTCAGGATAGTTGTAATGGCGATCGGGTTGATATCAGTCATGGATCGATGGAGGCACCAAGTCAGTAAGTACAAGTAAGCAAATGAAATGAAAAAACAAGGCGTTCTGGGAAACCAGGACGCCTTTTGATTTCCTACCGGTTCCTAGTCCTGCATTGAATGGCAGGCACAATAGCGTATAGAAGATTATCCCTTGATAGGTTGAAAGATTGGTATTGGCCGCAATTGAAGAGACAGACTGTACCAATCAAGAGTTCTAAAGTCGTCCCGCAGTCCCCGCATCAGAGAAAGTCAGCCTTATTGGGGAAAACAGTGAGCCCACAAGAATACGCCACTTCCATTGAAAGACTGTTCAAAGCGAAGCGCGACGCTATCAATGGTGCCGTCACAACCGAACAGGAAGTGTTTCTTTTTGGGTATGAGTTTTAAACAAGATACGATATGAAAATTTTTCTCAAGGTTTTTGTTTCGGGAGTGGTAGCTTCTTTTGTTTTTGGAATAATCGGTGGAATTGTGGGCGCTTTCTTGAGCAATTTTATCGCTTTTCCTGATATCGGGCACGCAGGCGGGTATGAATCTGGAGGGATGATCGTGGGAACAATCAGTATGGTTCTCGGCGGGACACTCGGATCATGGTTTGCACTGCCTCGACTGTACAAAGCGAATACGTTTCTTGTTTCAACGGGTGTTGTCGTTATTCTCGCCCTTGTATTGATGTGTGGATACGCAATCATTGAGAAATCTTTCGATAGCATTCCGCGATGGTACCTTGACGGCATCAATCTTGTCATTCTGGTGATCATGCCCTTCATTATCGCCCGACGGGCGGCACGGATGTCGATTGCGCCATAACTCTTTCCATCCGCTCCCGCATCACCTCAAACTGCGCACCCATATTGAGGAGTCCTTGCAAGATTCTTGGAAAGAAATTGTTCGGAGTTATGTCCCGTCGTCCCCGCATCAGAGAAAGTCAGCCTTATTGGGGAGAACAGTGAGCCCACAAAAATACGCCACTTCCATTGAGAGACTGTTCAAAGCGAAGCACGACGCTAGACCCAGTTAGTTTTGATGTTTCTCAGAAGTGGATCTCCTCTCGGTTGATATTTCTTCCTTCTATCGATCCCGACACTTTTCGTGTTAACTCAAATGGCTCGAATGTGGCAATGGGTTGGAAGTTTTGCGGGAGCGGATGGAACGGGTTATGGCTTAGTAATATTATATTGCTTTTATCAAAAATACGGCTGAAAAAAGCTCAAGGGTGAGTTCAAGAATTTAATGCCCCTTTTCCAGTACCCTGGCAAAAACTTCATTCGGCGTCAAATAGTTAAGCGCTTTCCTCGGTCGATTGTTGAGTTTGTCCTGAACTGACCGAACTTCTTTTGGGAAATTTTATCAAACGGGCATTTCTTCGGAAAATACTCTCGTAACAATCCATTCAAGTTTTCCACACCTCCTTTCTGCCAACTTTTGTAGGTATCGCAGAAGTAGGAAGGAAGAGAAAGTTTTTTGTTTCGTTTCTCCGTGCAAAACATTCTCCGTTCCATTATCTCTCGTAATACTTCTCCTCAATTGCTGCGGAAGCCGAGAGAAATGTCCCTGTATCGCCTCGTTCGCTTTCGACCGCTGTTTTGTTTGGAACTTTCTTTAATCGGCATAGCTTCATTTTTCGCTCGTACTGTACCGAGAGTACTGACTTGTTTTGAGAATATCACGGAATCGGTTTCCCAGTCTCCAAAGTGTGTACGCTTGGTAATGACCGCGGGTCTTTCGTGAATGGGTATTCTATCCGGAATCGTCTCTTTTCGCGGTTTTCGAGAGAACTTTGGTCGTCTCCGCTTCTGTTTTCGTCGCAGATGTTTGTACCATCCGCCGACCCTTCCTTCTCCGCGGTAAATGTAATCATAGATGGATTCGTAACTTATCGAGGTATCCGTACACGAGGAAAGATTTTTCGGAGGAGATGTTTTCAACCGGCCGGCTATCTGCTCCGGTGAATGTCCCTTCAGGAGTTCGCTTTCGACAAACTTTTCAGTTTCTCGTTTTGCCATTTTTCCAGTTTTCTTTGTTGGTATTTTTCTTTCGTCTTTCCGCATACGCTTCCAGCTCGGATGGCAACATAGGGAAGGTGCGGACTCGAATTTCTTCGTATCTCTCGCTTGATGACGGAGTAATCTCTTCCAAGTTTCTCCGCGATCCATGTTTTCTTTTTCTTCATGCGGAGAAAGCTTTCGATTCGCTCTCGTTCAAAGAAGGTTATGGACGTTCCTTTTGGCATATTCATAGCGTTTTTGGAAGTTAACGCCGGAGTATACCAGAAAAGGGGCTTCGGGGTTTGAATTCACCAAGGAGTGAGTTTCATTGACATAATACTAATTTTTATGATTGAATATAGAGTCGGTTTCCCGGCATAGGAGTTGTTTAACAAGGAAGTTCATACGGTCACAATTTTGTGGCAAGTTTCAAGAATTCAATTTTGTTCGAGGTGTTTTCTAATGACAAGTCCAATTGCAACGATAAACGGCATACAGGTTTACTCCGACAAGCCGGTGAGCAGTATCGTCAACACTCGAATCACCTTCTCGGACGGAAGCTATGCCGATGTTTCTACAAGTGAAGTAGTAAATAAAGGATCTGGCTACGTGAGTATAGGCGCTCCCGCAAGTAGCGGCGGCGAACAAGTGACTGTCGGTCCAAAAACCTACACGGGTATTCTCTCTCTGGATATGCGCGATATAGCTGCTGGCGTTGATGTTCAGCTTTCCAATGATAGTTCCACGACCGTTACTATCACTGGTCCGAAAAGCAGTGCAGATGACATTGAAGTCCGTGAGCAAAATAGCATCCTTGTTGTCGCGGCAAAAAACGTTAGTGGTCGTGGTCGCAGTGGAATTGCCATTAGTGCTGGTGGAAGTGCTTGTGCCAGTGGCGGAGTTTACATCGGCGGAAGTGTGAGTGGGGTAAGAAGTGGTGGTATAGTTGTTATGTCTTCCGACAGCAGCGAACCACGTACGAAAGTGCTTGTGAAAGTTCCAAAAAGGGCACAACCGTAATTGTTGCTGGTATTGAGGGTCCTATTACAATTGGTGACATATAAGGAACTCTTTATGCAAGCGTTCTCGGTGGAAGAGTCATCAATGTTGGGAGGGTACTAGACGCAACGCTGAATGTTACAGGGAGTGGTAAAATAACTGTTGCTGAGGTTTCTGAAGCGTTGTCCATGAATATACAGGGATCGGGCGATATCCATATTCGAAAAGGAAGTGTCGATTTTTTGAGTGTCAATGTGATGGGATCGGGCGACGCTCGATTTGGAGGATCGGCAACTAATGCATCACTTTCTGTGATGGGCTCCGGGGATATTAATGTAAATCACGTTAAACGAAGACAGTATATTTTCAACAAAACCCCACTAGAAAATTCTAGTGGGATTGTTTTTATACAACAATGAGTCGAACATCTCTTTTGAATACACCAATCTCGAAAATCGTTTCTCTGGTCTGGGATCCATCTCGAAAAATTGGAGGGTATAAGCGAATTCATGCTGGAGCCTTGGCGAAAGATGGCTGGGGAGGTAGGGATCGAACCTACGCATGGAGGCTTCAAAGGCCCCTGCCTTACCGCTTGGCTACTCCCCATTGTTGGAATTCAGTTTGGTTTTTTATCAATTTGTTTTGTTTTTCTTGAGCAGCCCTTTCGTAATTTTTTTTTCTTATTTTGCTGCTTTTTTTCAAAAGAATATTTACGCGCCAACCACGGTTCCGCCGAAAGCACTGAGGGCGCTTTGTACGATCGGATCGCTCGTCGGTGATGTTTCGGGCTGCAGGGTGACCGAGAGGCGAAGCGGTGCGTCAAAAATGGTAGCAAGCGACTCTTCTACGGTCAAGCGATGTTCGGGCCTCTCGAGCCGTTCTTTATGAAACGCGCGACTTACAGCGAGGGTTATCGTTCCATCGTCTGCTGAAACAGGATGGCTATTGGTAAGAGAAAGTGTGAGCGAGGCATTTCGCGCTTTGACGGACGAGAGAAGGGAAGACCATCGTTCCCGAACAGTCTCAAGGGGGATGTTGGGTTGTGCAGAGTGAGTCCTTTTTCCTTCTTGAGGAACTTCTTTCGGAAGCGTTTCGCTTTTTTCGGAGACGTGTTTCGCTCGTTGGTTCAAAGTACTCACTTCCCGCGCTTCGCTCGTTCTCTCTGTCTCTGTCTTCGGATTTTGAGGACGAGGTTGTGGCGTTTCGGAAGCGATGTGATTGGTCGCTTCTTGAGAATTGTGGGTGGCGATACGACGTACAGGAGAAGGAGGAAGTACGGGTTGAGAAGGAGGATAGGGATTTGCTTTCGGACCGACTTCTTTTTGAATAGCGTTTCCTTCCGGAGCAATGAAGAGGAGGGCCGCTATCTCAAGCGGGATTTCTGGCGTCACGGCATGACGAATTTCTTTCCGAGCTTCGTGAATGAGTTCAAGAAGGCGCGCGATGTCGGAAAAACTCAAGTGTTGAGCAAGCGCAGTGAGTTGCGGGCGCTCACTGACAGAAGACGAAGGCGCGAGACTCGTGCGCGTTTCTCCTTGAAGCTTCGAAAACAAAAGATCGCGAAGCGTGTGAGAAAGCGCGCCAGCGAACGAGCGAAAGTCACTTCCTGCATTCGAGAGGGAAGAAATCGTGAGGATGGCGGCGTCGAGATTGCGATTCGCAAGTGCTTCCAAAAATTCTATGACCGTTCGCCGCTCACTCACGCCGAGAATGGAAGCGACTTCCGCGCCGGTGATGTGGGAGTCTTCGAGAGCGATCGCCTGCGCGAGGAGACTCTGGGCGTCTCGCAGTCCTCCTTCGGCTGCGATCGCAATCATTTCGATCGCGTCTTGATCTACGTCGACGTGTTCTTCGGCGGCAATGTGCGCGAGTTGGTCGATTATGACATCAGTCGAAATTTTTCTGAAATCGAATCGTTGGCAGCGAGAAAGAATCGTGTCGGGAATTTTGCGGAGCTCCGTTGTTGCGAGAATGAAAATGACGTGCGCGGGTGGTTCCTCGAGTGTTTTGAGAAGCGCATTCCACGCGCCGATTGAGAGCATGTGGACTTCGTCGATGATATAGATCTTTTTGGCGCCGAGACTGGGTGGAAGTTTTACGGTGTCGCGAAGTTCGCGGATGTTCTCGACGCTGTTGTGGGAAGCGCCATCGATTTCGAGTATGTCAAAGGCGTGTCCCGTTTCGAAAGCGACACAATTCGCGCACGATGTACAGGGCTCTGCTTTATCCGAGCGATTGGTACAGTTAAGAGAGTGCGCAAGCAGTCTCGCTACGGTTGTCTTTCCGGTGCCATGGGGACCCGTGAACAGATACGCCTGGGCGAGAAGGTTTCGTGAGAGCGCATTGGTGAGGGTAGTGACGATGTTCGTCTGTCCAGCTACATCTTGCCAGCGGTTGGGGCGGTATTTTCGGTAGAGGGTCGTCATAGACAGAAAGAAAAATCCCGGGAGATGGGTATCTCGCCGGGTATTGTATCACGGGTATTCGACCTCGGCTATTTTGCAAAGACAAAGAATTTGTAGCCCACGAAATTCCAAAACAGCACCAAGACAGAAGCAATGGCGCTTGAGGCGGTCGCCCACCGCTCTGGCGTCATCCCGGTTATTCCCGAGAAAAAATGAATGAGGATATACGTAATGGTGGTATTGAGGACCATTGCGCTTATAGAGACGGCGAGAAATTGCACGAACTGAGTTCGGATCGTTTGCTCGTCGGTGCGCTTCTCATCGAAAGCCCAGAATTTATTCCAAATATAACTGTTCACGATAGCGATTGAGACGGAGATGATCTTGAAGACAATAATCATGTTTCCTTCAGCAATACCTGTTTTCCAAATAAAAAAACTGAAGATGCCGAGGTCAACGATACAATTCGCCGTGCCGATAAGACCAAATTTTGCAAGCTGGAAGAAAAATCCGAGTTTGGGAGAAAGGCGAGCGAGGAAGAAGCCGGTGGCGATGCCGAAGATGCAAAGAGCCGTAAGAATGAAAGCAAAAATCGGGTGGGAAACCGGGAGTGCGACACTGATGTTTTTGAATACGAAGGGGGCAAAAACCCCGATGAAGAGGCCGTTTAACGCTGCAAAAAAAAGATCCCGCGGCTTGAGCGTGAGGGGCGAAAGAGGAAGGTCGCGGGGAGCTTGTTCGAAAGAAGCGTCATTCATAAGAGAGGAGAAAAAAGTTCATACGTGAGAGAGTGAACACGATGTTTGCTTGGCTCTGGCGTCGAATGTTTTCGGGTAACAAAGAAAAATGATCTTTCCGAAAAAGGTTGTTGAGCAGAAAGAAAAAGCACTCTGAAAAATACACCGCTCGAGAAGGATTTTGAGAGGAAGGCAAAGAAAAGCGTGTGAAAACTCGCCGTTTCTTTATTCGGCCGGGTGTGACGATTCCTTCGAAGAAGCGGATTCTTTGAGTTCTGCGAAGTCTTTTTCCCACTCGCTCAAAATATCCTCGGCAGGCGCGGAGGAAAGTGACTCATCTTTCTTTTCTTCGCGCGGGGCTCGGTTCGAGCTTGGAAAGGCGGCCAGGGGATTTGAGAATCCAATTTTTTCGGTGTTTCCTCCGGGCTGCAAAATGTTTTCGATCGCGGCCCAGGTGGCGTTTCCTTCGCGCGAACACACGATCGCGACTTCATCACCGGGATTGGCTTTGAAATAGGTGATTGATGCGAGCAAGACGCGATACGGACGACCATCTGCCAAGATAAGATAATTTCCCTGCTCATCTTGCGCCACAACGCCGATCGCGTGCCGACGATCGGCGGGGCCAATTTGTTTGTAAATAAACGAACCGTCCGGAGTAATGGTGAGTTTCAATACATCGCCTTCAACGAGTTTCGATTTCGAAGCATAGTTTGCGGGAACCGGATATTGCTTTCCGTCGCTCCCTTGCATGACTTGTCCGTCGAATGTTCCCTGAATGACAGTGCCGTCTTCGATATCTTCTACTTTTCGAGGTCGTCCGACACGCTTCTTGCCTTCGAGCTGGAGGAGCATGGCCTTGGCACTTTGCATAGTGCGTTCAGCCGTCGCAATCATTTCTCGAAGCGATTGAATTTTTTGATTTCGTTCCTCATCGACGGGAGGGTCCGGAGTGAAAGTATCGGTCATGGACGTGCGCGTTTGCTTCCCGTTTTATTGAATCTTTCCAAATAAAACAAGAAAAAATCGCCTTTTGTTTTTCTTTTTATCTTGTAAGAATATTGTATCGCACCTTTCTTCCTCCGACAAGCGCGCCTCTGCCTCGCTTCCTTTTTTGCTGAAGAGAACTATTTCGGGAGACCCATTTCTTTCTTCTTTCGAAAAAGTATTCTTCACTCCCGGGTTTCTTCCGAAGAGAACCCTTCCTTTTTTCGCAAATTTTCCTCATAAGAAAGTAGGTGTTGAGATCTCGGACGGATTCTCTCTTCTGATTTCTCGTGTCTCTCGTTGAAAAATTTTCCCACTCCCTCTATCTCTCTTGTCTTGAGACAAATTTTGAGTGTTGTTTGAAGAGCGTGTTGAGCGGTGAAGTTTCCGAGAAAAAGAGCGGGGTGTTTCGTGGGGACTTCTCTTTCAGCAAAAAAAGCTTTATGGTGGAGTTGTTTTGGGATATTTTCTTTCTCTATGGAAATAACGATCTTTCAGGCCATTTTATTGGGATTGGTACAAGGATTGTCGGAATTTTTGCCGATTTCAAGTTCAGGTCACTTGGTGATCGCGCCTTGGCTTTTCGGATTTCGTGACCCGGGTCTTGCTTTTGACGTCGCGCTCCATGTGGGAACGCTTCTTGCTGTTTCGATTTATTTTTTTCGTGACGGGATGAATATTATGGGAATAAGGAGCGACATGCCCGAATACACTTCTGGATCAAAAATGTTTTCGCTTCTCGTGTTGGGAACGGTGCCCGGTGTTCTTGTGGGGTTTCTTCTCGAAGAAAAAGCGGAAACGGTGTTTCGTCAGCCGCTTCTTGTTGCTTCGATGTTATTTATTTTCGGAGGGATTCTCTTTTTGATTGATCGAAGCGCTGCTTCTCATCGAAATATCTCACGAGTGACGTGGAAGGATGCGCTCACAATCGGACTTGCCCAGGCGCTCGCGATTGTCCCCGGTGTTTCGCGTTCAGGGATCACAATTACCGCGGCCCGCGCGCTCCAGTTTGACCGAGTGTCTGCGGCGCGATTTTCCTTTCTTCTTTCGACCCCGATTATTTTTGGTGCGGCCGTTCTTCATGCGAAGGAATTCTTCGCGGTTGGCACGAATCCTGTTTTTCTTGCTGGCGTTGTTTCGTCCGCAATAAGCGGCTATATTGCGATCGCCTCGCTCATTCGATTGGTAAGCTCCGCAAGTTACGCGGTTTTCTTTTGGTATCGTGAGTCACTCGCGCTCCTTATCGTACTCCTCTTTTTTTTCTCAACCTGACGGAGGGCGCGATTTGCTTTGGAGAAACGGACTGTGTTTTGGTCTTGTGAAATTTCCGATTCGTATTTTTTGCAATAGCCATGAAACTTCTTGATGGAAAACAATGTTCGGAACGAATGCTCGCGGGACTCAAAGATCGTATCGCTCGCCTTCCTGTCCAACCAGGGCTTGGCGTTATCTTGGTGGGGGACGATCCCGCATCGCACCTCTATGTTCGTCTCAAATCAGTTGCGGCACAGCGCCTTGGCATCACGCTTACTCGCGCTTTTTTCCCGAAGGATGCGCGACAAGAAGAGGTGGAACAGGCGATCGAGAAATTCAATGCGGATCGAGCGATTCACGGAATTCTTCTGCAGCTTCCGCTTCCCGCGCCTCTCGATACCGATACTCTCATTTCACGAATTTGCCCCGAGAAAGACGCGGACGGATTTCATCCTCAGAATGAGTCTCGACTTTTTGCGGGAGAAGAAACGCTTCCCCCCGTTTTTCCGCAAGCGATTCTCGAGCTCCTGCGACTTTCAGAAGAGTCGCTTCCTGGGAAGCGGGCGGTAGTCCTTGGAAACTCAAAGCGATTTCTCGAAGTGATGGTTCGCCTGCTTTCTGACCAGGGCGTTTCTTTGGAAACTTTTCTTCCCGACAAAACACCTCTCTCAGAAGAGACGGTTTCGGCGATGCGTGCTGCCGATATTGTCGTTTCGGCCTGCGGAAAACCGAACCTCATTTCTGGAGGTATGCTGAAGGTGGGCGCCGTCGTGATAGATGGGGGCATTGTGCAATGCGGCACGCGCGTGATGGGCGATGTTGATCGGGCGAGCACGGAAGGACTCGATATTTTCTTGTCACCGGTTCCCGGTGGTGTCGGCCCGGTTACTATTGCGTGTCTTCTCTCGAATGTAGTTACTGCTGCGGAACGTTTTTCTGTAAAAGTTTGAAATATCACTCCTCATTCCTCAAGAACAAAAAATTCGAAAATCTTTTCCTTTGAAAAACTCTGGTGTTTTTCAAAAAAGCAAAAAAGTTCAGTGATAAGTTGAAATAATTTCTCTTGTAGCGAAGAAGGGATTTATAGCAATCCTTGTTGAATGAGTTCCGGTATGATGGAGAGGCTCAGTATGGAGCCCAATTGGATCCCGCCTTTTTAGAGGCGCGATCAATCCACACCAAATCCTTTATTTCTGATTGTGGCTGTGGAAACCCGCTTCTATTTGTAAAGTATACTTCCATGTGAATGGGAATATTTTCAAAGACAGCTGTGCCATCAAAACTTCCAAAGTGACGTATTTCATTCACGTGGACACCCAACTCTTCTTGTAACTCTCTCTCCAATGTTTCTTTGGGAGTCTCTTCTTTCTCTCCTTTTCCTCCAGGAATAATGAACTCTAAACGATTATCGGGAATTACTTTTCTCACAACAAGCAACTTCTTATCGGAGATTATGAGAGCGCCAATTTTCAATATTTCTTTTTGGTCATTCTTCATATGTTGCATTCTTCAGAAGTGAAATGAAGTGGTGCCGCGAGAGGGAGTTGAACCCTCACCCCGAAAACGGGACACGATTTTGAGTCGTGCGTGTCTGCCAATTCCACCATCGCGGCATTTTTTGTGCGTCGATTTTCTTTTTTATTGAGAGGGACATTTTGCAAAGCTGATTCCTGGGAAAACAAACAGGAAACCTTCGAGAGTGTCTCCCCACTCTTCTCCGAACCTTCTGGTCGAGGGAGCTCGGGAGACCCGTGAACTCGTCTTTCGTTGAAAGGAACTCTCCGAAAGAGTATACTGAAGAAGTTCGAAAATTCCAAGCGCGCGAAATATCTTCTTGCGGTTCGTATGGCAAAGGTTATCACGTTTGTGAATCAAAAAGGGGGCGTGGGGAAAACGACGTCCACCATTAATATTGCGCGCTATCTCGCCGACTCGGAGAAGCGCGTTCTTTTGGTTGATCTTGACCCGCAGGCAAATGCCTCTTCGGGGATCGGTGTCGATCCGCGAGGACTCGAGAAAACGTTGTATCACGCACTCCTTCTTGGGGAACGACTTGAGAACGTGGTTCTTGCGACGCCCATTCAGAATCAGCACCTCTTGCCATCGTCTCAGGATCTTGCGGGTGCCGAAGTCGAAATGATGAATCTCGAGGGACGAGAGTTTTTGCTGTCGAAATTGATTGCTCGCCTTCGTCCGTATTACGATTATATTTTGATTGATAGCCCACCTTCTTTGGGACTTCTCACGGTAAACGGTCTCACGGCGAGCGACGAAGTTATTATTCCGGTTCAGACCGAGTATTACGCGCTCGAAGGATTGAGCCAGCTCCTTTCTACAATCGAACTCGTGCGGGAACGTTTGCGGCCGGAACTCAAAATTATGGGGGCGCTCCTCACCCTTTTTGATCGGAGGAATCGTCTCGCGCGGCAGGTGGTACAAGAGGTGACGGATCATTTTCCGGGGCCGGTCTTTAAGAGTGTGATCCCGCGCTCTATTCGACTTGCTGAAGCGCCGAGCTACGGGAAATCTATTCTTGATTTTGACGGATTTTCAAAGGGTGCGCGCTCCTACAAAGCCGTGGTTCGAGAAATGCTCGAACGCGATCGGGATATTTCGCAAGGAGTGTGAACAAGTGAAGTGAGAACGGATATTTTTCCCGGTACGTAGAGGCGCGAGACTTTTTTGTATTTTTCTCTTATGGAAAGCCGAGAAACGCACACCAGTGAAAGCAAAGAAACCGTCGTCTGCATTGGCTCTGTTGCCAAAGATATATTTTTTCCGACGGCCTCCGGAGAATTCTTTGAGACACCCGAAGATCTTACGTCACAGAAAAAGGTAGCGTTTGAAGTGGGCGCGAAGTATCAGATAGAAGATCGATTCGAATCGCTCGGTGGCGTCGCGGCGAATTCGTCGGTGGGGCTTTCGCGGCTTGGTATTTCGGTTTCGTGTGCAGGCGCGGTCGGGAACGACGACATCGGGGAGTGGATTCGCCGCGAACTTTCGCGCGAAGGAGTTGATGGCACTCGCCTTACCATCTTGGATGATGCGAAGAGCGATCTTTCATCCATTCTTGTCTTTGCTCAAACAGGAGAACGCACAATTTTTTATAATCGGGATGCGGCTGAGTGTTTCGAAGTGAACGACTCGGTGTTTGATGGCGCTTCCTGGGTTTTGGTGAGTGCCTTAAATGGGAATTGGAAAACTCATCTTCAGAAAATTCTGGCGGCCCGGGAGAATTTCGGGTTCAAGCTCGCGGTAAATCCCGGGCAACGCAATCTCCAAGATGATCCGGCACTCGTTTTATCTTTGGCGGCGGCTGCTGATGTGCTTCTTCTGAACAAAGATGAAGCGATTGAACTTCTCTTGCCTGTTGTTCCCGATCGCTCGCTCCTTGAGGATGAATTGTTTCTTGTAAAGCGCCTTTTCGAAAATGGAGCCCGGTGTATTGCGCTTACCGATGGCGCACGCGGCGCCTGGGGCTACGACGGCGGCGAAGTGGTTCACGCTCTGCCACCACAAATTCTTCGTGCGATTGATACGACCGGTGCAGGAGATGCTTTCGGAAGCGCATTCTTGGCTGCCTCTCTCGAGGGAAAGACACTCGCGCAAAGAATAAGGTGGGGGCTTTTGAATGGCGCGAGTGTGGTGTGTCACTTCGGGGCAATTCAGGGACTCCTGACGCGAGCAGTGCTTGACTCTCGCGAGCGAGAAGGCGAGGCAAATCTCGCGAAAATTTCGACGAAGATTTTGTAGAGTATCTTCTCCGATTCAGTGAGCTCGTGTCGGAGTGATTTGTTTTTTGAAAATTTCGCCGCTCCCTTCCAGAACTCGTCTCTGGAGAAATTTTTGCAGACATATTTTTTTACTGAAAATTTTTTGAGTGTCGGATGGACACAACATCCTGTGTGAGGAAGGGTCACCCTTCTCTCAAAATTTTTTTGGAGAAGGTTTCTTTTTGAAAACGAGACAAAATTTTTGTTTCCATAGTTTTTGTTCGAAAAAATATCGGGGCCGTGCGTTTCCGAAACCCCGGATATGATATACTGGAAGAACATTCTATTTCTTTTCGGAAAAATTTCCACGATCTTCTTTTATTTCTATGGGTCTTCTTTCAAAAGTATTGGGGCGAGGGACAGCGACCGAGGTGCTCCTTGCACTTGATATCGGAACGGAGATTGTGAAAGCGCTCGTCTTTCGAATCGAGCCGGGAGCTCGGGGAACGGTGCTCGGCGTCGGTTGGGTTCGGCAGAAATCCGGCAATATGCAAAGCGGCGCCGTATCTGACATCGCGGGTGTGATCGAATCGTGTCGCGAAGCAATTCTTCTTGCCGAGGAGCAAGCGGGCGTCAAAAAAGTGCGAAAGAGTATCGTGGGAATCGCGGGAGAACTCGTGAAGGGAACGACAACTACAGTGCATTACGAACGAGTCGATCAGACGGTCAAGATCACGCTCTCCGAGCTTCGCATGATTGTCGAGAAAGTTCAGGAAAAAGCCTACGAACGAATTCAAAAGCAGCTCGCGGGGAAACAAACCAAGCACAAATCGACGTGCGACTTATTAACGCCGCGGTGGTGGATGTTCGCATCGACGGATATCGAGTAACGAATCCGCTCAATTTTCAGGGGCGTGACGTTTCGATGAGTATCTTTAACGCGTATGCTCCCCTTATTCACTTAGGAGCGATCGAAAGTATTGCAGCAGAGCTTCATCTCGATCTTCTCAATATCGCGGCGGAACCCTACGCCGTTGCGCGCTCCATCGAGGTAGAAGACATGCTCGATTTTAGCGCGATTTTTATTGATATCGGGGGTGGCACGACGGACATCGCTGTGGTTCGAAACGGCGGCCTTGAGGGAACAAAAATGTTCGCGCTCGGTGGTCGCGCCTTCACGAAACGTCTTGCGCGGGAATCGGGAATGAGTTTTGAGGAAGCCGAAAAGCTGAAGGTGAACTACTCGCTGGGAAAACTCGATCAAGAAACTTCCACCGCCCTTCATGAATTTTTCCGGGAAGATTGTCGTGTCTGGCAGGGCGGAGTCGAGTTGTCGCTTGCGGAATTTTCTGACACGGATCTTTTGCCGACCAAAATATTTTTGTGTGGGGGCGGCTCGGGACTTCCCGGCGTTCGCGAGGCGCTTCTTTCGGACGAATGGGCATCTCGTTTGCCGTTCTCTAAAACGCCTCAAGTGAGTTTCCTTCAGCCGCATGATATTGTGCGCATCACCGACGAAACCGGCGTTCTTTCGAATCCTCAAGACATCACTCCGATGGGGCTCGCGAATCTCGCGGTGCATCTTTCGAGTGAAGAAAAGTCGCTTGCTGGCATGTTGCGGCGTGCGATGGAAACCGTTCAAAAACAGTAAGTTGATCACTCCCGTACTATGGCGAATGTTTCGTACATTGATTCTGACGAAGAAATTATCTCCGTTATCGGACGCTTGAGGAAAGTCCGCGAATCGGAAATTTTTTTGGTCATTCCAAAGCGAGCGGTCTTTCTGCAGAGCTTGGTGAATCTGCGTCTTTTGGATCGTGAAGCGAAGAAGCTCAAAAAAGAGCTCTGCCTCGTAACGCCCGATACGAGCGCGCAAGCGCTTGCAGGAAAGGCGGGCATTGCCTGGAAGGAGGCGCTCGAAGAAATGAACGCTTCTGGAAAAATCGCTCCGGAGTCGACGCTCCCAGCGCGGCTTTCAGAGACTGAAGTGCTTTCTCAGAAAGAATCGCTGTCGCAGCAGCCTGCGGAGTCGACAGAGGATACAGTGAAGCCGCTCTCCGCGGAATCAATCGGCTCATCGGAGTTTTTTCAAAAAAAGGATGTTTCGATGAATCCTCTAAAACCGCGAGTTCCCGAAGAAGCCGGGAGTTCTGCCGTGTCTTCTCGGCACATGGAATCGATTCGCGCCGCAACAGACGCCCCGCTTTCCGGACCCACGCATACGCTCCCCGTTCGCGATCGTACGCCGAAGAGACTCACGGCTCTCAACTCACTCGAGACGGCTGCGACGCCCGTTCGATCGGTCTCCGCGCTTCGATTCGATACGGATCCTTCCGAGCCGGTATTTCGCGAAGGGCCTGTGAAAAGTTCGGCGCCTGTCTCTGCTTCTCAGTCCGACAATCCGCATGTCTCTTTCGTTCTTCCCGACAAAGCGGCGTCCGCCGCTCCTCCCGACGAAGCCCCGTCTTTTCCTGAGGCATCTCCGGAGCCAACGCCGCTTGCCCGCTTTTACCGACAACATGATCCGTCAGCTTCCGTGAGTCGACAAAAAGACGGTTTGTTGAAAAAAGAAGGTGCTTCTCTTCCTTCCGGAAAAAAACGTTTCCCACATATTTTGTTTTGGTTTTCGCTTGCCTCGGTAGGGGTCGCGCTTCTGGTGGCGGCGTTTCTCTTTTTGCCAAAAGCGGATATTACGGTAACAGTGAAAAGTCGTCTCGAATTTTCTGACGTAGAAATTTCTGCACGCGCCGATCGGTCGGACGTTTCTCTTTCAGAAAAAGTGATACCGCTTCGCGTAGTGGAAGGAGAGAAAGAGGTGTCGCTGTCGTTTCCGGCGACCGGAGTTTCTGGCACGTCCGAGAAGCGTTCACGAGGAATGGTTGTCATTGCGAATACGTTCGGCGAAAGCGCTCAAACGCTCGTCGCGACAACGAGACTTGAGACGCCGGACGGCAAAATATTTCGTCTGACAAAAGGAGTGAGCGTTCCGGGCGTCAAAACCGAAGGAGGAAAGCGCGTGCCGGGAACGGTGAGCGCGGAAGTTGTTGCGGATCAGCCGGGAGAAGCGTTTAATATCGCCCCTTCTTCGTTCCGATTCCCCGGGCTTCAGGGGAGCTCCAAATACGACACGATTACTGCGACATCACAGGAAGTATTTACGGGAGGAGGATCGGGGAACGCTTCTTCGGCGAGCGTGTCTCCCGACGACGTTTCTCGTGCAAAAGAGGAAGCCGAAAAAAAGATGGCATCGCTTCTGCGAGCGGAAATTTCAAAGGACTTCTCTCCGGAAGATCGACTGCTCGATGATGCGATCGAATGGAAAGCGCTTTCTTCGTCGGCGTTTCCCGGAGTTCATGCGGTTGCTCCAAGTTTCGACTATCGTATTCGCGTTTCGATGCGCGCGCTCGTATTCTCGGAGCGGGATGCCAAGATCGTGGCCGCGAAATTCTTTGATCGGGTTGAGCCCAAGGACGTTACTCTCGAATACACGATCCCTCGCGCCGACTTTTCGGCATCGTCTCTCCTTGTAAAAGCGCGGGCGCGGGTTTCTCATGAACCATCTTTTGATGAGGCAATGCTCAAGAAGAAGTTACTCGGCAAAAAGATTTCCGACCAACAATCGATCTTTTCTGAGTATCCGGAAATTCAAAAACTCGAAGTTTCCTGGTGGCCGCAATTTTTTTCGGCTCGCATCCCTACCATTTCCTCTCGAGTGCAGATTCGCATAGAGAGGTCCCCTGAAACCACTCCTTCCGAAGACGCTCGATAGGGGCATCTGGATAAGAGGAGACTCTCCCAGATTTTTTGTGAGGAAAAGTCTTCGTGTTTCGCATTCCTGAAGAGTTCGCAGGGAAGAGGATGTGAGCCATTTTTTCTTCTCTTTCCCTCTCCTCGCACGAAAAATTTTGACAATTGCTCCCCATTTCTTTTTTTGAGACGAGCGCGCAAGTCTGCGTTTGGAAGTTGACGGCTTCTCGGCGACTGCTATCATGGCGGGAGGGTTTTTCTCTTCTTCTTATGAGTCCATTTGGAATAATGCGCAACGCCTCCACTCCCGATCCGCACGGCAAAGTCCGTTCGGATGCCGAACGGAAGGCTGCAATTCGTCGGGCGGAGTCGGAACTCTCGCTTCTCTCAAGCGATCGCCTGAAAGTGGAGCGCCGAACATCGGATCGCAATTTGCTGCTTCGGAAATCTCGCGAAGATCTGCGTCGAATCCAGGGAGATATTGAGCGGCTCGAGCGAGAAGCGAAAAAGATGAAACAGAGCTTCGTACGATTGAGGAAAATATTCGGTTTGCGAAGAAGCGACTGGTGACACTCTAATTATTTTTATTTCCTCAAAGTGTTCGTTCGAGGAGGTGAGACTGCGAAAATTCCGACTCTTTTTCTCGGAATGAATATAGTGAGGGCGAGTCTCTTCGAAAGAGAATTGAGTGACTGAAGAGCGTTTTCTTTTTTGAAATTCTCTCAGTCGGAGAATGGAGAGTGAGGAAGATGATTGATTTTTTAGGGAAAGCGATATGCGTGACGATATCGGTATGGTGCGACGGGAAAAGCTCGAGAAGGCTCGAGCCTTTTTTGGCGACGTCTTTCCCGAATCATCGAAAAGGACGCATCGTATTGAGGAGGGGCTCACTGGTTTTGAAGCGCTCTCCGAAGAGAAAAAAATCATTTCTCTTACGGGGCGCGTTCGTTCCCGTCGCGATATGGGGAAAATTTCTTTTCTCCATATCGAGGATGAGAGTGGAAGAATTCAACTCTTTCTGCGACAAGGAACGCTTCCCGAGGCATCGTTTCGCGCATTTCTCGATACAGTCGATCTCGGCGATTTTGTTGAAGTGACGGGCACCTTGTTTCTTACGAAGCAATCCGAGAAAACGCTCGACGTGAGCTCCTGGCGTATGCTTGCCAAATCCCTTCGGCCACTTCCGTCGGAATTTTACGACTTGAAAGACGAAGAAGAATTGCTGCGTCGTCGCTATGTTGACCTTGCGCTCCACAGTGAAACGCGGGAGCTTTTTCGGAAGAAAGCTCTCTTTTGGCGTACTGTGCGAAACTTTCTCACCGATCGGGATTTTCTCGAAGTCGCAACGCCGGTACTCGAACATATTCCTGGCGGCGCGGAAGCCGAGCCGTTCGTCACCCATCATCGGGCACTCGATCGGGACTTTTATCTTCGTATTTCGCTCGAACTTCCGCTCAAGCGTCTTTTGGTCGGGGGGTACGAGCGTGTTTTTGAAATTGGTCGCGTCTTTCGAAACGAGGGAATCGATCGGGAGCATCTGCAAGAATTCGACCACATGGAATTTTACGCCGCATACCTCACGATGGATGCCGGCATGCGTCTCGTCGAGGAGCTCTTCCGGGATATCGTCAAGCAAGTGACTGGGAGTTTTCATACCACCTCAAACGGACATGTTCTTGATTGGTCGAAACCGTTTCCCGTTTTCGATTATTTCGAGCTCTTTCAAAAAGAAACAGGGATTGATCTTGCGAATGATGTTTCGACAGAGACACTTCGAAAATTTGCTGACGAACATGGGATTCCGTACGACTCTTCTTTTGGAAAGGGGCGCCTTATCGATACTCTTTATAAAAAAACCGTGCGCAAGAAGCTGATCGAACCGTGTTTTCTTGTGGGGCACCCGATCGAGGTGTCGCCACTTGCGAAATGCGATCCCAAACATCCGAAACGCGTGCTTCGTTTTCAGCCGATTGCGTCGGGAAGCGAGCTTGGGAACGGGTTTTCGGAACTCAATGACCCGCTTGATCAACGGGCGCGCTTCGAAGAACAGATGCGCCTTCGCGCCGAGGGCGACCCGGAAGCGCAACAGCTCGATGAAGATTTTCTTGAAGCGCTTGAATATGGGATGCCGCCTGCGTGCGGCTTTGGCATGAGCGAGCGATTCTTTGCTCTTCTCATGGATCGCCCTATTCGCGAAACGGTTCTTTTTCCGCCCATGCGCGAGCGCGGATAAAATGCAAAGAGGAGAAACGAGAGGGCGGCTCTTTCAACTTTTCCCTCTTCTCACGAACAGGAATTTTCGGATCGACTTTTCATTTTGAATTATTCTATGCTCGATATTCACTATATAAGGACGCACCGGAAGGAAGTAACCGAAGCCGTGAAGCAGAAGAAGGCAAGCGTCGATGTAGACCGATTGTTCGCCCTCGACGAAGAGCGAGGAAAATTGCTTCGAGAAGTCGAAGAACTTCGGTCGCTCAAAAATGACATTAACGCACTTTTGCCACAATCGACCAATGAAGAGCGTGCCGAACTCCTTGCGCGCGGCAAAGATATCAAAGAAAAGCTCGACATTCGCGAACCGCAGCAACGGGCAGTGGAGGCGGAATTCCTCGAGCTTCTGTATCTCCTCCCGAATGTTCCGAGCGAAGACACTCCCATTGGAGCGGATGAAAGCGGGAATGTGGTTCTTCGAACATGGGGCGAGATTCGCGAGTTCTCGTTTGCGCCCAAAGAGCACTGGGAAATTGCCGAATCGCTCGATATGCTCGATGCCGCTCGTGCGACCAAGGTGACGGGCGCGAGATTTGTGTACGTGAAGGGCGATCTCGTTCTTCTCGAATGGGCACTTATGTCGTTTGCATTCCAGACGCTCACAAATGAGGAAACGCTTTCAAAAATTTGCGCGGAGAATGGTCTTCTCGTTCCACCGAAACCATTTGTGCCGGTTTTGCCGCCTGTTCTTATTCGTCCGGAGATGATGCGACGCATGGGACGGCTCGATCCTGAAGAAATGTATGCTTTGGAACGAGACGAACTTCGACTCGTGGGGAGTGCGGAACATACGCTTGGTTCCATGTATGCCGATGAAATTCTGGAAGAGCGACAGCTGCCGCTTCGCATGGCGGGATTTTCGTCGGCATTTCGCAGAGAAGCGGGTTCATACGGAAAGGATATGAAAGGAATGCTGCGACTTCATCAATTTAACAAACTTGAGATGGAGTCATTTACGCTTCCCGAAGCGGCGCGCGCGGAGCAGGATTTTCTCGTCGCGATTCAGGAACATCTCTTGCGGGCGATCGGGATTCCGTACCGCGTGGTTGCCGTGTGTACGGGCGACATGGGGAAGCCCGACTTTCGACAGATCGATATCGAGGCATGGATGCCGGGGCAGGGAAAGTATCGGGAAACAAACACGTCGGACCTGATCGGCGACTTTCAAGCGCGGCGTCTCAATACGCGAGTGCGACGGAGCGATGGATCGATCGAGGTAGCCCATATGAACGACGCGACAGCGTTCTCGGAGCGACCGCTCATTGCGATTCTCGAGAATTATCAGCAAGAAGACGGAAGCATTCTCGTTCCCGAAGTGCTCCGCCCGTTCGTAGGGAAGGACCGAGTGGGAAAGGGGAAGTGAAAAGACGGCGCGTGAAAGACATCTCTGTGAAAATTGTGCGCTCACAAATTTTGTGAACGAAAAGGCGTCTCAAATCGTGTTTCATCCCCGCCTCTTTTCGGGTTCAAAGAGATGTCGAATGATCCGAAGCGTGTGACGAAAAATTCTTGGAAGAAGTGTTGCTCGCTCGTCCTCAGTCGCGAGGATGGATACTCTGTTTTCCTGCGAGGATTTCCCTCTTCTCTTTCATTGACGCATGCTTTCTGCGTGCTACAATTTCTCCTGATGGGGCATCCTGTCTTTTTTCGTATTTTCGGGTCGGTAGCTCAGTCGGTAGAGCAGTGGCCTTTTAAGCCAACGGTCGTGGGTTCGATCCCCACCCGACCCACCATCTTGAAGGGAAGAAAGATATACTTCGTAGATAACAGCGCGTTTGCAAAAAGCGAAGCGATTCGGAGGAGGGGCTCTCAGGCGCCAAGGAAGAGGGAAACGGATCTCACTTCTTGGTATTCTCGAGCACGCCCTTTGCGGACACTTTTCTGAAAAGAAAGTTTGAATCTTCAAAATAAGAACGAAACCTGTAGCTTCACAAGGAGAAGTGAAGAATGATCAAGTCTCCTGGTGAGTCTTGGGAAAGAGAAAAGAACGGTCTCTTCGACTTTCAAGAACTGGTCTTGGAAAAAAGAATACATAATTATGAAGAGAATATTTATCGGGGGAATGTTGGTTGGTGCGGTACTCCTTCTTTCTGGCTGTTCGTTTCCGGGAATATCCAAAAAGGGAACGGGCGCGTCGATTCAGAAGTCGACGGACGGCGGAAAAACGTATCAACCGAAAGTCACGATTGATGCAAAAACGACGATCGCTCCTGCGGAAGTGCTCTCGTTTGTTTTTGAAACGGGAAATTCCAAAAATATTACGATCGGCACCCGAGAGAACGGCATCTTTACCACAAGTAACGGAGGCGATACATGGAGAAAAATGGATTTTCCTCCCGTAAAAACGTACGGTCTTGTCTCGGATCGCGTCCGGCCGGAGCGGCTCTATGCGACGGGAGAATGGCAAGGCCGCGGCAAGGTATACCGAACGAATGATCGCGGCGGAAAATGGGAAGAAGTGTATGCTGAACCAAATACCGGAACCGTTATTACAGCACTCGCACAGAGTCCGAAGGATCCGCTCACACTGTTTGTGGGAACGAGCGCGGGGGTTATTCTGAGAACAACGGACGGCGGGATGACGTGGGGAAATGCCGATATGGTCTCTGCCCCGATCCTCTCGTTTCTTTTCGATACTGCGGGCGAGACGATGTACGCGCTTGTTTCGGGAAAAGGAATTGCGCGTTCGCAAAACGGCGGCGAGCGTTTTCAGCTTCTTTCCAAGATTTCCAAAAACTCCGGGAAATCGAGTGCTCCCCAATCACTTCCCAAAGTAACGGCGCTTGCAGTTGATCCGTCGCGAAACGGAGTTTTGTATGCAGGAACCGAAGCAGGACTTTTCCGCAGTGTCGACTCGGGAGATTCGTGGGAAGCGGTTTCAGTATTGGAAAATGCAAAGAAGTTTCCAATTCGAGCGATCGCCGTCAATCCAAAGAATTCGAATGAATTGGTGTACAGTGCAGCACTCGCTTTCTACAAGACCGTTGACGGCGGCACGAGGTGGTCGATCTACGAGCTCGAGGCGAATCGGGCGGCAGGTACGCTTCGATACGATCCGTCCGATCCAACTATTCTCTATGCGGGCCTTCGAACTTTCAATGAGTAGTGAGTTTGGAAGATTTTTCTGAACATTTTTTCATGACACATTTTCATGACACAATTGCTATTCTCTCTTCTCACCCCGCGGGTTTTCCGACGCACTTGGAATAGAGAAAATGATTTCTTTTTGTTTCAATGTTGCGGTTTTTATTCCGAAATTTCCTCACCATCATTTTACAATTACCTTTGAATTCAGTTTTATCGAATGCGTATGCTTCATGTGTGGGGAATTTCTCGATGAAAAAAGAGAAAAAACTTTTTCACTGCTCTCACGGTGAAGTTCGTCTCTGAATTTTCTCATGTTCACCTCTTTGTTATTGAATGATAACCTATGTACCAATCGATTATTGAGGAGCGAAAACTTTTTTTTGAAGAAGCGATTCAGCATTTTGCGGAAGAGGCAGCCAAGATTCGGACGGGACGAGCGACTCCTGCGCTTGTTGATCACATTCTCGTCGAATCCTACGGCGCCAAAACGCCGCTTCGGCAAATGGCGAGCGTGTCGGCGCCTGAGGCACGGCTTGTGGTGATTCAGCCGTGGGATCGAAGAGAGCTCCAGAATATTGAAACCGCCATTCGGGCGGCGGATCTGGGCCTCACGCCCACCAACGATGGGCAGCTCATCCGCCTTACTCTTCCTCCGCTTACTGAAGAGCGGCGTCGGGACTTGGTAAAGGGGTTGAATCGTCTCGCCGAGGAATCGCGCATCTCGATCCGGACGCTTCGGGAAGAAGCATGGAAAGAAATTCAAGAGCTTGAAAAGTCAGGGGCGATGGGAGAGGATGATAAATTTCGTGGACGAGATGCGCTCCAAGAAACTGTCGAATCCTTTAACGAACGGATCGAACTCTTGCGAAAGAAGAAAGAATCGGAAATACTGACTCTATAACTATAGAGTAGTCTCTCGACGGTTCCCGACTCTTTCAGAAGCCTGAAAGATCCTGTGACTCCTCGTCCTTTCCGTTCAAAGTTTTGAGGAGAGGCTGAGGGAGGAGGGGGATGGCAGCAACCATTGGATATTTTCTGGGAGAACGTGACCCCCATGTTTCTGAGAGGGGTTTCCAAGAATTTCGACAAGGGATACAAAGAAGGGGGGGCGTGGTTTTTCTTCTGAGTGAGAGGTGTTTTCGAAAGAAGATTCTGGTACGAATGATTTTATTTTTTCTTTTCTTATGGGTATTCTTCTTCTCTTTATCATTGTATTGGGAGCGCTCATTTTTGTGCACGAGCTGGGGCATTTTCTGATGGCACGCCGAAGCGGTATGAAAGTGGAGGAATTCGGTTTCGGATTTCCGCCGCGTATCGGGGGATTCGTTTGGAGCGAAGAGAAGCGTCGCCACGTATTCGTCCGCGGCAATCGAGAGGTTCACTCTCCTTACACGATCTACTCTCTGAACTGGATTCCTTTCGGTGGCTTTGTTCGTATCAAAGGAGAAAATGGCGATGGTGCCCATGATGCCGACAGCTTTGCCTCAAAAGGAGCTTTCCCGCGGATAAAAACTCTTGCAGCGGGTGTCGTCATGAACTTTCTCTTTGCATGGATTCTCATTTCGATCGTGCTCATGATCGGTTTTCCTCGAGCACTTGAAGAGCATGAGAAAATCGATCCGTCGAAAGTGGAAGTGCAAATAGCCCAGGTCGCTCCGGGTACGCCTGCCGAGTCGATGGGTCTCAAAATGGGAGATGTCATCGTCGCTGTCAATGGAGAAACCCTGTTACGAGTTCCGGAAGTACAATCTCGCATTCGCGCGAACCAAGGAAAGGAAATCACGTTCAAAGTTCGTCGAGACGAACAAACACTCACGCTTCGAGGCACTCCCCGAGTCGACTTTCCTCAGAATCAGGGAGCGCTCGGTGTGTCGCTTGGAGAAATTACGATTGCCAAATACGGCTTTTTCGAAGCGATCATTCAGGGCGCGATCAGCACCTGGGAAAACACTGTCCTTATGATTTCCGGCATCGGTTCTCTTCTCGCGAACCTGGTGACGGGAGACCGGGCGGGGCTTCAAGATGTATCTGGCCCTCTTGGCATTGCTTACCTTACGAAAGAAGTCTCCGATCTCGGATTCATTTATCTCCTCTACTTCACCGCGATTCTCAGTATCAATTTGGGAGTGTTGAATATTATGCCGTTTCCCGCGCTTGACGGGGGCCGTATTCTTTTTATTCTGCTCGAAAAAATAAAAGGAGCTCCTATCAGCGAACGTACGGAAGGACTTTTTCACCAATTCGGGTTTTTACTTCTCATACTCCTCATGATTGCAGTCACCGTTCACGACTTCGCCAAGTTTGATGTGATTGGAAAACTGTGGCGGCTTTTCTGACAGATTTTCTTTCCCTGAGATTTCTTCAGAGCGAGCGAGGAAGCCTGAATTTTCGTTCGTATCATGATGATATCATGGGAGAATCTCGGCATACCTCGATATGTTTTCTGAACATCTTCCTTCTCGGAAGATGTTTTTGTTTATTTGAAAGGAGCAAATTCTTTTGTAGTGTCACGAAACTGTCGCGCCGTTTTCTCGACAGAGTTTCGCAAAATAGTGAGCGCTCGGCCGGATGTTTCTTGCGAGAGTTCTCCGATTGACGTCGATCATGCCGAATCGAGGCCAAAAACCTTTGTCCCACTCGAAGTTGTCGAGGAGCGACCAGTACAGATATCCGCGAACATCCGCCCCGCCCTCGATTGCCTCGCGGACCGATCGAAGTGATGTTGTCAGGAACGCTTCTCGGAGAGTATCGTCTTGGTCGGCGAGACCGTTTTCGGTGATATAGATGGGTTTTTGATATGGTGTCAATTCCAGAAGGGCTTGACGAATTGACTCCGGAGAAAATTCCCAGCCCAAATCGGTAAGTTGGTTGCGGGGATTTTTCAAAAAACCGTTGTCAATCACATTTCGGTTGTAGTG
Organism: Candidatus Moraniibacteriota bacterium; assembly: GCA_016699975.1. Taxonomy (GTDB): domain Bacteria; phylum Patescibacteriota; class Minisyncoccia; order Moranbacterales; family UBA1568. Next base: position 412,372 of record CP064994.1, read on the forward strand.
GTTGAGTCCGATAAAGTCTTGCGAGTCGTCGATACGATCGAGGAACCAGCGGTTCCACAAAAAGTGAGCGGATGTTTTGAGAATTCGGTTCGTAACGGTGTTTCTTGCGAGCTCGAAAGAAATTTGATGTTTTGCGATGCCGACGTTTGCATTTGGAAAGTTTTTCTTGATGACGGCATATGATTTTTTGTGTGCGTCAATGAGGATGAGATTGGCGTACAGGTACTTTCGAAGACTTTTTTCTTGCGGCGGCCACACTGCCTTTCGGTAGACGTGACCCGTTAAAATGTCGGGCTCGTTCAGGGTAATCCAAAAACGGACATCGTCGCCGAGTGCGCTCGAGATTTTCTCGGTGTATCGAGCAAAACAGTGGGGAAATTCAGCTGCGAGCACCCCGCCTTTTTGGGCGAGCCAAGAGGGAAGGGTCCAGTGCCAGAGCGTGACAAAGGGCTCGAGATTTCTGTATCGGAGAGCGCGAACGACATGGTGATAGTGCGTTATTTCTTTTGCATCGAAGACTCCTTCTTGTGGCTCAATGCGCGACCATTCAAGAGAGAAGCGATGGGCGGTATGTCCGAGCTCTTTCGCTATATCGAAATCTTCTTCGTATCGACGATAGTGGTCACAAGCAATTCCCGAAATGTAGTTCTCGGGACGAGCAGCCTCTTTCCCGAATTTTTCCGTCCATCCGGAGAGGTGACCGAATTTCGAGAGTGCTTCTCGCGCGAGTCGATTGGCATTTCCTTTTTCCCATCCCGTCCAATCATTGGTATTTCCGCCTTCCACCTGATGCGATGAGGTAGCGGCTCCCCAAAAAAATCCGTGTGGAAATGAAGTGTTCATACGAGGGAAGCGTTGGATATCGTTACCTTTTTTGCGTATCCTTTTTTACGTATCCATTGTATCACCAATTGTGATGAGCTCTGCGAAATGGAGATCACTCGTCTCCCGTGTCTTCTTTGAGAACGAGTGAATTTTCTGGATGAGAGGTGAATATTTATCTTTGTGAAGATTTCCTTTTTGTCGCCGTGAAGAGGAAGGGCATATTTTCTTTCTCCAGACTCATAATGTGAGAAAAGTGAGGCCTACTTCCGTGAAAAAGACTCGACAGAATTTTTTCATCGTGTTCAGAATTTATTCAGTATAAATGAGGAGAAAGCGGTGAAAATGAAACACCGCACCAGAGAGGTGCGGTGTTTGCTAGCAAAGAGACATGACAACACAAGGGGACTATCCGCGGATGGCGCGGAGAATACCGATGAACGCGACGGCGCCGATAAGGGCGACGATAAAGCTGTAGAGCGTAAATCCGCCGACTCCTGACTGACCGAAAAATCCAAAGATCCAGTTTCCGAGAACGGCTCCGATAATGCCGACCACGATATTCAGTATGATACCCTGTTGTCCGTCGGTACCCATAATGAGGGATGCAACCCAGCCGACGATTCCTCCGAAAATGATATACACGAGAAAGCTCATAGCAATGAGAATAATGATTTATTCGATACCTTTACTTCTTCAACTTCAAACGGGAACTAGAGACCCTTTTCCACTTGGTCGGGACGCTGTGCCGAAATGACCAGAAGCTTGACAATTCCCCACGCGAGAATCGCATAGACGATCATGGCGATAATGGTGGAAGGATCGAACACAGCCACTGTTTCAACTCCTTTCGTGGTGGCGCGAGAGAAAATTCCCGAAAAGGGAAGATTGAAAACGCCCGAAAGGCTATAAATGAATTGTACGAAACCACTCTTCAGACTTGCTCCAAGAAGCTGGAACACGAGTCGAAAGGCGAGGAGAACTTCGATTACTCCAACAATGTAGTAAACAATGCGCCCCATGCGCGCGCGGTCCATGTTCTTCTGTGGCTCCGCGGGAGGAAGCCCTGATTGCCCGCTTGCGTACATCTCTGCCATAGTATTTTTGAGAATAAAATTTAAAAAGAGTAGCGTTTCATCTTCGATCTCGCTTCTTTGGAACCCGCTCGGTAAAGGAGGTTTTCCCTTGAAAAGAAGGTGCTTTCTCGAGATGCTCGACCACATTCAGTATACTCCTCATTCTTTTTCTGTAAAGAAAGTTTTTCTCCAACGTGTCAAGAAAATTTTACAGAAAAGAACAATCTTTGAATGGAGATGAGTGAATCACTTTTATGGAGAGACCTCTCTCATGCGATCGAACGGTTTCGGTGTATGACAAGCGTGGTTTGATGTGCTAGGATCGGAACGTATTTTCTTCTTTCTTCGAAGACAATTTTTCTATGCACTCCATTCTCCCTGAACTTATTATGTTGGAGCGACCCCTCGTCGTGTTCGACCTCGAAACGACAGGACTCACGCCGGGCGACGATCGCACGATCGAGATCGCCTACCAAAAAATTCTGCCAACCGGGGAGGTGCACAGTGGCGTGCGTCGTCTCAATCCCGGAAAGCCCATCCCAGAAGATTCGACGGCGGTCCATGGTATTCGAGACGAAGATGTTTCGGGGGAGCCTACATTCGCGAGTCTCTGTTACGAGCTTTGGAGCATTTTTGAAGGCGCGGATGTGGGTGGCTACAACGTGTATGGGTACGATCTGCCGTTTTTGCGCGCGGAGTTTGCATTGGTCGGCAAAAACTTCGAGTACGCGAATCGGAAAATTCTCGATGCGAAGTTTATCTTTCACAAATTCGCGCCTCGCGACCTTGTCTCTCGGCGCGATCTTTCCGCGGCATGCAAAGAATATTTAGGAGAAACGCATACGAGTGCGCATACCGCAGAAGGAGATGTCGCTGTCACGGTGAAGATTCTTGAAAAACAACTCGAGCGGTATCCAGAATTTCGAGATTGGGAGAAAGTTATGGAGCTTCTCGGGCGCAAGAAGTCCGAAGGAGTCCCCCCTTCCTCCGTGTCCGCCGCTCCTCCTTCTCTTCGAAAGCCGGGGAGCTTGTTTTGAATTTTGAATCCCGAGACATTTTCTTGAAAGCTTTTTTTGACCTGATTTATTCGTGCTCGGCTTGGATGTTTTGTGTGCGGATATTTTTTGATGACTCTTCCCGTTCCTTTTTTACGTCGTGAGTTGACAATTCGTCGGGAGGCGCCGAGAATGGGAATGCCTCTTTCGAGGTGAAGTATTCTTTTCTTCGAAACGCGCGTATGTTGGGGAACGGATTTACTCGCAAGAAGGTGGAGTCGCTCACGCTTGGTGAAAAACTGCAGAAGCTCCGCCGCGAATGCCGAGTGAGTCTCCCAGAGGTTTCAGAGCATACGGGTATACGAACCGAATACCTCGAGTATCTTGAGCGCGGCGAATATCTGAAGCTTCCCGCGGATGTCTATATTCGTGGATTTGTGAGAAGTTATGCTGATGCGCTTGGCGTCGACCCGAAAGGGCTTTTGCGGCTCTATGAGCGCGAGCGAAGTATTGCAAAAAATTTGGGAAAGGAGCCAGACCGTCATCCTTCAGCGCTCGAAAAAAAACAGCGATCGTTTCAGTGGTTTGTGGTAACGCCGAAAATGATGATCGGCGTCCTCATTGCTTTCGTCGTCCTCGGTATTGCTACGTATTTGTATCAAGAATTTCGACAGTTTGTCTCGGAGCCGCTTGTGGCGATTTCGGAACCCGCACCGGGCAGTGAAATACGAGGAAACGAAACATGGATTTCCGGAAAAACCGATCGAGATGCACAGGTTTTCTTAAATGGTCAGTCGATTGTGCTTGGCGAAAACGGAGATTTTCGAGAGCGACTGCCGCTGCAGCGTGGCCCAAATACCGCCGAAATAAAAGTAGTGAACCGTTTTGGAAAAGAGCGGGTCGAAACGATTTCGGTGACAGCACTCTACGATGTTCCCGCGCCACCTGTTCTTCCAGAATCTCCTCCTGATTCTCTTCTTCGTCTTTCTACCACCGAATCGAAACCAGTTTCGATTTTGGTCAGAATCGAAGGAAAAGAAGTGTATCGCGGTGAACTTGCTGTGGGAGAAACCAAAGAATTCCGGTGCGAGAAAATATGTACAGTCGATACGACGTCCGGCAGAGGAACGCTTGCGAGTTGGAATGGTGGCGAACCCACGTCGCTCGGGGAGGCGCCCGGAAAAAAGATTGGCGTTTCTTTTCCGAAAGCGCCCGAAACGAAAGAAGAGGTGCTGCCTCCGAGCGACACGCCGAATCGTTAGAATCTTTCGAAGCTTTTTCGGGTGTGGACAAAGAGGAGTTGCGCATTTTGAGGGACGCGGTATTTTGAAACGCTCTCTGGAAAATGCCTGTGCGAGGCGGTCGGAGTCCGGCATGGGACTCCAGGAAAATGGATTTTTGCTCGGGACATTCAAGAGTGCTTCGAGAAGATTTCGAAAAGCGGGGTGCAAATTTCGCTCGCACAAAAAAATCGCTCCTTGGAAATTTTTTCGAAGTCTTTTTTTGCAGACTACTCTTCTCTTCGTCAAAAAATTCGTACGAAAAATATCGACATTATTTTTTAAAGCGCAAACGCTATGGTCACTTCCAGGGAAAAATCAGGCAAAGAACATAAAGAACCGAAGACAGTCGAGAAACCGGGGAAGAAAAATCTTTCGGCAGTGATGGATGAAATTCGGGAAAAATTCGGAGATGGCATGATCATGAAGCTCGGCGATGTGAAGAAGGTGGACGTCGAAGCAATCCCGACGGGATCGGTCTCGCTCGACCTCGCACTCGGGATCGGCGGCGTGCCGCGTGGTCGCATTATCGAAGTCTATGGTCCGGAATCCTCTGGCAAGACGACGCTTACGCTCCACATCGTCGCGAATGCGCAACACGGAGGTGGTTCGGCTGCTTTTGTCGACGCTGAGCACGCGCTCGACCCAGAATATGCGAAGCGAATCGGTGTCAATATTGATGAGCTCCTTATCTCGCAGCCCGACACCGGAGAACAAGCGCTCGATATCGTCGAGACGCTTGTTCGTTCGAGTGCGGTCGATGTTATCGTGGTCGACTCGGTAGCCGCTCTCGTGCCGAAAGCGGAGATCGAGGGGGAGATGGGTGATCAGCATGTGGGGCGCCAGGCGCGACTCATGTCCCAGGCCCTGCGAAAATTGACCGCCATTATCGCGCGTTCCAATACGGTGGTCATTTTCATCAATCAGATTCGCATGAAAATCGGCGTCATGTTCGGGAATCCCGAGACGACGACCGGCGGTCAGGCCCTCAAGTTTTACTCTTCGGTGCGCGTCGAGGTGCGTCGCGCGGCGCAGATTAAGAAGGGGGAAGAGGTTGTGGGAAATCGTGTCAATGTAAAAATCGTCAAAAACAAGGTCGCTCCTCCGTTCCGCAAAGCCGAATTTGATATCATGTACAATGAGGGAATTTCGCGCGAAGGAGATCTCATCGATTCCGGGATTCTCTTTGAAGTCGTGAAAAAAAGCGGAAACTCCTTCCTCTTTGGCGAGGAAAAGCTCGGTGTCGGTCGCGAAGCTGCGAAGGCGTATCTCAGAGAACATTCGGAAACCGCACAGAAAATAGAAGAAGGAATTCTTGCAAAATCAAAAGAAGAGGCGGTTTGACTTTCCTCTTCCAGAGCCCTTTCTTGTAAGCGAGGCCCTATGGGGCCTCGCTTATTTATTGCTTCTCTTTGGGATACAAGACTAAGTCTTGACAAGAGCAAGAGTGAATTAATTTGTTAAAATGGCAAGTCAAAAATGAGAATCAAACGAATAAAGATTCTCATTCTTTCTCTTCAGCTCTCAAAATTCTGAGGGTTGATCGAAAGTCCCATTTCCTTAGTAGTACCTTAAAATTGTAAACTATACACACCACACTATACACACCACACTAACAAATGAGACTCAATCCAAACAAAGAATACGGAAATGTGGTTTCATTGAAATATGCCACCAACTCATCCGTCGCTTCATCAATATTCTCGATGAATCGGTTGTGCGTACACCGGCTTCGTCCCTGTTTCCAGACATGTTCCTGAGGGTTTTCCTCCGGTGCATATCTGGGAAAAGGAATGGGAACGATTCTTTTGTCTTTCTTGATGTATTCTTGCACCACACTCCCTTTATGCCATCCCGCATTGTCCCAGAGAAGGACAATGTTTTTGTTCGGATAGATGCTTCGAATTTCTTTCAAAATATCTCTCGTTTGATACATGTTTTGGTATTCTGTTTTGAAAGCATGCTCTTGCCCCGTCTTCAGATTGAGAAATCCGTACACGTTTCTTCTTTTTCTTCCTCCGGTCGTACAGGTAATCTTCGGAAACTCGCCTTCCGGTAACCAAACTTTTTGAATCGTTGTTTCGGTGGTCAGAATCATTTCATCAGCGCAGAGAATGACGGTGTCTTTTTCTTTCCAATACCTTCCTATATCCCCCGCAAAACAAAATCTTAGATTCGATACTCAAACGCTCGTCCATTCACATACGTGAAAACACCATCTTCATTTTTTCAAAACTTTCATATTGGGTGTTTGCCATCATCCCTTTCGCCGTATTCCACACATGCTCAATCGGATTATGATCGGGGGCATATGGCGGCAAGTTGATGAGATGCACTCTCTCGAGAAGTCCTCCTTTACGGAGGGCTTTTCGTATTCCCTTCCCTTGTGAAATCGCGCATTGTCCCATACGATACAGATTTTTTTATCAGGATACTCTTTCAGAAATTGTTCCAACGCTTTGAGTATTTCTTCTTGGTTTTGCCAGGGAACTTCATAAAGATGGCATCGAAAGTTTTTTTGATTGAGCAATCCGAGATAACTTTGCGCTTCTCGCTTTCGATTCACGTGCACGATCGTCCGTTCTCCTTTCTTGAGCCACGCTTTTTCTGGTGAGAGCTTCCAATTCCATTCGCACTTCATCGGAAGCAAACACTTCCCACGAATCATCCTTGAGAAAGGGGCTGATTTCTGTCTGTATTTCAACCATTCTTTCGACAATATGAGTTTCATTCCGGTGAAGATCGAAGGTATCGGGATACTTGAAACTCAGATTGCAAAAGAAAGGAGGAAGTGATATGAACGAACGGATTCAAATACGACTCCAAATATCGCTTGAACATATGTTTTGAGGGCGGGGACATCCCAAAAGGTTTTTGGAAGAGTGTATTCACTTGGTGGTTTTTCGAGGGCTTCTCTGATTTCTTCTTTTTGTTCTTCTGTGAGTTTACTTGCGTTCTGATTCCCCTCATGTCCGGTGAAGATACTCGCCATGCGTTGTTTTTCCCAGTTCTTCATCCATACACCGATAGTATTTTCGTGTCTCGAAACAATATCGGCGATGTCTTTCAGAGGCATTCCTTTTTCTCTCGTAAGAATCGCATGGCATTTCAGGCGAACGAGAATGAGCGGGGATGTTTTGAGATACGCTTTGAGCAAATCTTTCTCTTCGGGGGAGAGTTCAGTTTTTGTTTTTGCGGGCATGAATCCAATATACCAGATCCCCTATTTTGTTTTGCGGGGGATATATCTTTGGCTCATTCTCAGCTTTCCATTGCGATACCTCAATTTCATCATGTTTGTCGTAGACTCGTCCCGGCTTATGGTAGGTAAACTTGGCTTGTTTGAAGACCAGATACAGAGATGTTTTGGATTTGTATTTCACTTCGTATTTTTCTTCAATCCATTTTCCAAGAAATCCAGTGGTCCAGTGCTCATTGGTATACCCGAAGTCTTTCGGGGTTTTGGTTTTGATCGTTTCAAGCAACTCGTCTCTTTGCAGCTTGGTGAGGAGTTCCTTTGGTTTGCCTTTGCGCTTGTCAATGAGACTTTCTCTGCCCTTTCTGAGAAAGTTCTTTTTCAAACGAAAGGATTGGGCTCGACTGTAACCGGTAAAAGAGCGGATGACCTCCGTATCCATTTCATTGTGAAGCAACAAAATGGCTTGAGCTCGAAAAGCCTCTTGTTTTCGTTCCGCTTTCCGTATCCACTCGGCGAGGACTTCTTTTTGCTTTGGTGTGAGTTTTCGCATGGGTTCAGTGTATCATGGTAAGTCTCATTTCATGGTGTGGTGGGTATAAACGGAGAAAAAAAGTGAAAGTTGAATTTTCCCACCACATCGATCTGCAGAATTTGGCCAACTACTGCGTAAAAGAAGGTTGGCTTGAGTTGGAGCCAGGTTGGACCAGGGAAGGCCTGGTTTACCGGACAAAGTCCGGTTCAGCAAAGATGACCTTGACCCCGAACCAGGGGGTCTATGAGGGGCAGCGCTCCCTTTTATTTTCGCACGGAGTATTTTCGTGGATTACCAAGGAATGGTTGGAAGGGAAATTAGATTTTTATTATTGGGAAAGTAGCACTGGCCAACACCCAATGGAGTACTATGGAAGGTGCTATATGAGGGGATTGAGGGATGAGGTTGCAAGGAAATTCCTCATTATTTCACCAAACAATGAGGAATATCAAGAACTGTTGGGGGTGGGAAATTTTAGATATTTTGGACACGGATGTCGACGAGAAGACAATAAAAAGAATAAGAAAGGAGATAGAAGTTCTGTACAAAGGACTTCTCTCCTCCCGGGGAAAAAGGGAGGAATATCTGAAATTAAAAGAGGAGTATGATCACTGGACCCCTCCAGTGACTGTGAAATTTTGTCCCTTCAAGGGTTTGGGGGTGATGCTTTCATAAGCGCCCCCGGTTCTATTTCCCCCAGCAACAGAGGTCTGTTGCTGGGGGTATTTTTATCACGTAAGGAAGTGTAACTGTGAAAATAGTTTTTCCGCGAAACAAATTGTTTCGCGGTTTTTTCTTTTTCCGAAAGATGAAGGTGTGGTATGCTAGAGTCGATGTTTACTTTTTTTTCTCCCCGTTTCAAAAGAGTGATGTTTGCTCTGGTGTCCTTGTGGGCGCTTCTTTCGGTTTTTTTTGTGCCTGCTCTCGTTTTTGCGCAGGACAGTACTGCTCAAGATGATGATCAAAAAGATGATCTCAAAGACGATATCGAGAAATATGAGAAGAAACTAAAAGAAGCAACGAAGAAGAAAGCGGCGCTCGAACAAAATCTTCATGCAGTCAGCGCGTCCCTCGGGGCGGCGATCCTCGCGGTACGAAAGACGCAGGCGGCGATCCTCGACACGAAGGACTCTATTGTGCGAAAGGAGCTCGAAATCGAACTCGCAAGTCGGGAGATTGCCTTGAAGCAAGCGATTCTCGCCGATTTAGTGCGGGAGGCATACCTTGGAAGCGCGTGGTCATCTCCCGGCTTTCTTTTGGGAGAGAAGACGCTTTCCGAGACGGTCGATGCAAGCGATCCATTTACTGCGATCGGTTCTCGTATCGAAGGTATTTTAAACGATGTTGAAGAAGCGCGCCTTGATCAAGAGCGCGAAAAATCGAAACTCGAAAAACTCAAGGCAGAGAGTGAAGCGGCACTTGCCAAGAAGAATGCCGAGAAAGCGAGTCTCGCACAAAACCAGGCAGCAATCGCCGAAGATGTCGCGGAGCACGAAGCCACGATTGAAGACCTCCAAAAGAAGCTTGCCGAATTGGAAAGTGACTTGAACGCGATTACCGGAAAGTCCTATAACGCGAAGGATATTCGCGAGGCGGTTGAATTTGCGAGCGACAAAACCGGAGTGCCAAAAGGGGTTCTCTACGGATTTCTCAAGATGGAGACGAATCTCGGGGTGAATACGGGGCAGTGTACGTATCAAGAGGTAGAGAAAGGAGCGGTTGCCCGATACAAATCACTTCTCAAAAAAATAAAAAGTGGCAAGCGTCGATCGACACGCTCTATCGCCGCCAGAAAATTTTCTATACTCTTGTTGACGACCTCGGCTACGGAAAGAACAAGAAAGTTTCCTGTAATCCGAAAGGATATATCGGGCAGGGAGGTGCGATGGGAGTGCCGCAGTTTATGGCGGAAATTTGGCAGTCATACGAAGCGGACATTCGTGCCAAAACGGGGCACCGCACACCGGATCCGTGGAACTTGACTGATGGCGTGATGGCAATGGCCCTCAAATTGAAGCGCGCGGGTGCCACCTCAAGCAAAGAGTCGGTCATCAAGAAGGCATCTGTCAATTATCTGGGAACGTTTTACGCGAATTATTATAACGGCATTGTCTACTGGTCCAAAAATTACGAGAAGTTGTTCCGATAAGGAGATGGTCTTTCGAAATCGATGTTCTTTCGCGCCTTACGTTCGTTCTTTATATCGTGTGACAGAAAAGATCTCCATGAATCTTGTGCCGATTTTTCGAGAACAATGGAAAATTTTCCTCGGTTCTCTGCGTGCAAATAAAGCAGCCTTTCGCTCAGATTTTTTGGCATACGAAACAGGCTGGCACGCGCTCTGGAGCGAGGGTGAGGAAGAACCGTTTTCGTTTCAGTGATTGTTCTCCGTTTGGAGAGAGGCTATGAATATCAAAAACGAACAGTTGGTGGAGTTGTTGGAAGAAGCGGGCGCCGTACCCGAAGCAGATCTGCGCGCCTCGCTCGAAGAAGCGGCGGAAAAAAATATTCCGCTCGGCACGATTCTTCTTGAGAAAAAACTCATTTCGGAAACGGAGCTGCAAAAATCCTTCGCCTATATTCTCGGTATACCGTTTGTGGATCTTTCGAAAGAATCGATCCCCACAGATATTCTCCATATTGTTCCCGAACCGATCGCGAAGAAATCGAGTGTCGTCTCGTTTGAAAAGACCGGCACGAATCTCAAGGTGGCGATGCTGAACCCGGAGGATCTTCAGACCATCGATTTTATTAAGAAGAAAACGGGGCTCACGATTGTTCCGTGTCTCACCACGAAAGAAAGTATCGCGGAAGCACTTCGTCAATACGAGAAAAGTTTGAAGGCGGAGTTTGGCGATATTTTGAATATTCATGAGGATGCGGAAGGCATCGAAGGCTATGTGTCGGAGCCAGATCCGGAGCAGAGCATGGAAAAGATCGCGGAAGGAATCCCAGTTATTCGCGTAGTTGATACGCTTATTAAACACGCGATTCTTCAGTCCGCAAGCGACATTCACATTGAGCCCGAGGAAAAAGAAGTTCATGTCCGCTATCGCATCGACGGCATTCTTCACGAAGCGATGACGCTTCCCCATGATATCGCTTCGGGAATCGTGGCGCGCATCAAAGTCTTGTCGAACTTGAAGCTCGACGAACACCGATTGCCGCAAGACGGACGCTTCAAAATAGAAAACGATGAACATCGAATTTCTTTTCGGGTCAGTATTCTTCCGGTTTTCGATGGTGAGAAAATTGTGATGCGTCTTCTCGACGAATCGTCGAAGGGGCTCACGCTTGAGAAAATGGGATTTGCGGGATTGCCGCTTGAGATCGTGCATCGCGAAATCAAAAAACCAAACGGCATGGTACTGGTGACGGGTCCCACAGGAAGCGGCAAAACGACGACGCTCTATACGGTGATGGACATTTTGAATACGCCGGAAGTGAATGTGAGCACCGTGGAAGATCCGGTTGAGTATCGTATGCCGCGCGTCAATCAAACGCAGGTGAATTCGAAAATCGGCATGACCTTTGCCTCTGCGCTTCGCGCGCTCCTGCGTCAGGACCCGGATATTATTATGGTGGGAGAAATTCGCGACGAAGAAACGCTTGAAATCGCGCTTCATGCCGCCATGACGGGACACCTTGTTCTCTCGACCCTTCACACGAATAGCGCCGCCGCTGCGATTCCGCGCATGATCGATATGGGCGCGGAGCCGTTTCTTATCGCTTCCACGACGAACGTCATTATCGCGCAGCGCTTGGTGCGGCGACTTTGCGGAGAATGCCGCGAGGAGTATCATTTGGAAAAGACCGAGATCGCGACGCTGAAGAAAACTTTTGATCTCTCAAGTATTCTTGATGCCATAAAAAAGCATTCCTCGGTTGCAGACAAGCTTTCCTCAGTTTCCGATTGGGAAGCGGTGCCCCTCTTTCGTGCGAAAGGCTGTGATCGGTGTAGTGGGGAAGGATACCGCGGTCGTGTCGGCATTTACGAAGTTTTCGAGATGACGACCGAAATTCGCAAGCTCATCATGGAGTCGGCGACTTCGGAGATGCTTGAGAAAGAAGCGAAGTCGGCTGGCATGACGACCATGGTTGAAGATGGATTTCTGAAAGTGATTGAGGGTATGACCTCGATCGAGGAAGTGCTTCGTGTCACGAAAGAGTGAATCGCTCGAAGTGTGTTTCGAGAGCCCAGGCATTCTTTGTTCAGCTTTCGAGAGGAGCGCGCTTCATGGTATGTCACTGAATTCGGAATGATATATTTGGAGCGTGGTCTTGTGAAGAAGTGTTCGAAAGGGTGAGTGACACTGAAGAAAGAAGGAAGTACTTTTGTTTTGCTGGGAGATGCTCTCTTTGAATTTGATATTCTCTTTTTAGAATTGATATGAATCAGGATGCGGGAATTCGTTTTGAGGCGCGCGAGCGAGAAGTGTTTCGTCCTCGAGCAAATACTCTTGGTGCGGAGCATTTTTTTGCAGGAAAGGAGCGTGATCCATTTTCAAAATCGAGAGTGGCTCCCGAAGAGCATGAACAAAATTCGTCCTCTCGCGCGACAGATATCCTCGACACCGTCGTCACTGTGAGTCTCTTCCTCATTTTTTTTGGGTTCCCGATCTTTTTTTTGGGCCGATCTCTTCAGGGCATTGTTTTTGAGAAAGAAGTCTATTTCTTGACGGCTCTTACTCTCGCGGTCGGCGCGTGGATCGGAAAAACGATGCTGAGTGGCCGGCTTCGGTTTCGTCGAACGCCGCTTGATATTCCGCTTCTTCTCTTTTGGGGAGCGAGTCTTCTTTCTGCAGTTTTCTCGGTGAATCGGTCGCAGAGTTTGTGGGGAACTTTTGGAGATCCGTCACGCGGAATGCTCTCTCTCACGGCGATTGTTTTGTTCTTTTTTCTCGTGGTCTCTGAAGTCGATCGCCGTCGCCTCAAGATGCTTCTCTTTGCGAGCATCGCCTCAGGCACATTGGTTGTTCTCTGGACGACTCTCGCTTTTCTTGGTGTTTCTTTTCTTCCGCAAAGAGCTCTTTCGTTTGCCCCACTCAGTCTTTTCGGAACCGTGCGGGCGCTTCTCCTCTTTTTATCGATAATGCTCCCGCTTTTTCTGCTGGGATTTGTTTTGTTGTCCCGACTCTTTCAACAAAAAAACGCCTTCTTTTGGTTTTCGTTCGCATTTCTTGGCGCTGGATTTTTGGGAAGTCTTTTTCTTCTCTTCTCCGCGTTTTCTTTTACACCGTGGCTTAGCCTCCTTTCGGGAATTGGGTTTCTTCTCCTCTTTCTTCTTGCGAAAATAGTGCCGATGGGGAAGGGATTTGAGGGAGCGGCGATGGCTCTCTTTGCGACCCTCCTTCTCTTCTTAATGATCGGTGATCCAGGAGGAGCGCTTCGCTCTCCGAAGATGGTGCTTCTTCCTGAAATGGGACTCACGTTCTCTGCTTCGTGGGATATCGCTCAGCAATCTCTTCAAGAATATTTTTTGGTGGGATCAGGACCGGGCACGTACGGCTATTTGTTCTCTCGTTTTGAGCCGAGCGCACTGAGCACGCTTTCTCTGGGCCCGCTTCGTCTCTCGCAGAGCGGGAGTTTCTTTTTGGAGTGTGTTTCGACGATTGGCGTGGTCGGCGCGATTGCCTTCCTCGTCTTTCTTGGTTTTCTGATACTCGTTGTGGTCGTGGGGCTTTTGCGCTCGCGAAGCGTCGCCTCTCCTTCGATCCTCTCTCTTCTGCTCGCGTCGTCTCTTTGTATTTTCCTTGTTGCTCTTTTCCGAGGATCGCTCGACGGCTCGATCCTTTTGTTTGGCTTTCTCTTGGTGCCGCTTCTTGTTGTGGCTCTTCTCGAAGAAGGCGGGCTTGAAGATCGGTGCCACCGTGTTTCCCTTCAGATTTCTCCGGGACTTTCTTTGTTCGCTGCGCTTCTCTTTTTGATTTTTTCGGCAGGGATTGCTTTCGGGATCGTTTCGATAGGAAAAGCCTTCGTGGCCGATCTGGCTGCGGGAAAATCAATTCGACTTGCCCGCTCTTCATCGAACATTCCTGATCAATCAATCGCGCTTCTTGCCCGCGCTCGCGCTCTTGCGCCGCACGAGGGTCATTACAGTATGAATCTCGCGGAACTTTCTCTTGCCGTCGTCAATAAAGAAGTGGCGAAACCGGAGTCCGAGCGCAACACAGGACGCATCAAGGAATTGGTAGAGCGTATGGTCGTTCCGCTTGCCGAAGAATCAATGCGTCTCCTTCCGAACGACGTCGGCATTCATGAGCGCGCGGGAAAAGTGTACGAGAATGTGAGTCTCTTGTCCGGATCGGATCCAGAAGTACTTGCTCGTACAGAAAGTATTTATCGTCGCGCACTGGAGTTGGAACCCAAGAATCCTCAGCTTTTTGTGAAACTTGGTCTTATTCGTCGCGTTCTCGCAAGTCGTCCGGATCGTAAGAACGATCGCGAAGCACTTTTGCGTGAGGCGAAAGGGTATTTTGAAGAAGCAGTGAAGCGAAAAGAAAATTTCGCTCCTGCACTCCTGAGCCTTGCTCTTACCGAAGAATCGCTCGGAGAAATTGATGCGGCGATTCTCACACTCGACAAAGCCACTTCCGACCGATTTATTCCGGAGATTGAATCGCACTTCGTTCGGATGCTTCGGCTACGTGCGAAAGGTGACGACCTCGATCGGGCTGAGCGAAGAATTCGTGCGGCGCTCAAGAAAAACGAAAAGGATGCGAATATGCTCCTGAATCTCGGACTTCTTCTCGAAAAAAAGCGGGATTTTTCGGGGGCGAAAGAAACATATCTGACTCTTCTTCCGCTTTTTGAGGGGGAGCGCTTTTCGGAAACGCGAAAACAAATAGAGATGCTTATTGAGAATGTTTCCAATGGAACGGGAAATATAGGGAAGAGAGAAGTGAGCGTTCCCGAAGCAAACGCCGGCACTCCGCCTTCCCTTGAAACTATAGCTCCGCTTCCTACTGGACCTCCTGCTCCAACCCCGGATGCTGCGGTGGAAGCGCGCCCTGCGCCGTAAGAACCAGTCTTGCTTTGAGGACTCTGAGAACGCTTGACAGCGTGTTCTTCTCTGCTATCATGAACATCGCGCACGGAAAAACATGTCTCATCGCTTTGTGCCGATACGAAGAATCTTTCTTGACAAAGATTTGCGTTTCCGCACAAGGAGGAACCTTGACAATCAGGGTTCATTCTTTTTCTCTGGCCAGCGCGGAGGCAGGGAAGAAAGTATGAACACAGTAAGAGTGTAGGTGAAGCGACGCCGATTGGGCAGGAACTGTCTGATCGGCAACCGTAGGTCCGAAAGGTTCGTGTCTCGCCTTTGTGGTGGGACGGGACTTCTCGGACAAAACGTAAAGCGGTTACTAACGCGCATGGTGGATGCCTTGACTTTGAAGAGCGATGAAGGACGTAGTAGGCTGCGATAAGCCTCGGGGAGCTGCCAAACAAGCTTTGATCCGGGGATCTCCGAATGGGACAACCCATCCCGCTTTTGGCGGGATATCATACATCTGAATACAATAGGATGATGAAGCGCACCCGGGGAACTGAAACATCTTAGTACCCGGAGGAAAAGACATTATTCCGTGAGTAGTGGCGAGCGAAAGCGGAACAGCCTAAACCCAGCACCTAATTGAGGAGAAGTAATTTTGATTCATGGAATTTGTCATTTTGATTTGATGGCAATGTGATTTGTGACTCTTGAATGAAGGAGAAACGGAATTGATTGATTCCTTCTCTCAGGATCAAGCAAAGCCGACTTACAAAGGAATTGACCACTCCCTTCTTCCAGAGATTAAATTATGTGTAATGTTATATTTTAGTGGCAATCACGGATGATTGCCTCCTCAATACGGATGATTGCCTCCTCAATTAGGTGCTGGGGGTTGCGAGGTATATGGACTCGGTTGAACGGGGTCTGACGACGTTTCTCTAGCAGAACGGTTCTGGAAAGACCGACCACAGAAAGTGAAAGTCTTGTACGCGAAAGAGAAACGCGCGGATGCATATATCCTCAAGTAGGGCGGGGCCGGAGAAACCCTGTCTGAATCTGGGAGCACTAACTTCCAAGGCTAAATATCTTCAAAGATCGATAGTGAACGAGTACCGTGAGGGAAAGGTGAAAAGCATCCCGGTGAGGGAGATGAAAGAGTTTCTGAAACCATGTCGCGAACGAAGAGTCGGAGCCACCACGCTTATGTTTTTTAGGTGTGTTTTTGTGTAATTGAAGAGGAGATGAGAAATGAGTCAGAGAAAATGTCCAAAATGTGGGTCAACGAGAATTGATGGGATGGCAGTTCTTGGAGGGCGGATAGAAATGGAAGCGCAGGAAGAGTATAAAATGATTACCGTCATTCAAGCAAGACACATCATTTTATAATTATTATAGTGATGTGACCGGTACAGCAGACTCTCACTGTAGCGACTGTAAATATTCATGGGAGGAACAAACATTGTCAAGACATGAAATTCTCTTCGCTTCTTTTTGAAATTGAAAGATCTCAAAAGTTTTCAAAAAACTGAATATTCTTGAATATTGCGTTTACAATCTTCAAATTACAAGAAACTTACAAAAGTGGTTGTAAGAAGTACCTAGAAAACGATAAGCGTGGTGGTGACGGCGTGCTTTTTGCAGAACGAGCCAACGAGTTTGCTCTACGTGGTCGCCTAAGGAATCGTATTCCGGAGGCAAAGTGAAAGCGAGCCTGATAAGGGCGTTTATGATCGCGTGGACAAGACCCGAAGCCGGACGAGCTACATATGAGCAGGGTGAAGCGAAGGTAACACTTCGTGGAGGCCCCGACCCACGAGCCGTGCAACACTCGGGGATGACTTGTGTGTAGAGGAGAAATTCCAATCGAGTTCGGCGATAGCTGGTTCTCTCCGAAATAGCTTGAGGGCTAGCGTCGCGGAAATAGGGTCGGGAGGTAGAGCTACTGGATGAGAATTCGCGGGCAACCGTAGGATTTTCAACCAAACTCCGAATGCCCGATACCCGTACCGCGGCAGTCAGAAATCCGGGGCTAAGCTCGGATCTCAAAAGGGAAACAGCCCAGATCGTCATCTAAGGTCCCCAAATCCATGTTCAGTGGGAAAGGAAGTGAAGTTTCTCGGACACTTAGGAGGTTGGCTTAGAAGCAGCCATCCTTTAAAGAGTGCGTAATAGCTCACTAATCTAGAGACTTCGCGCCGAAAATGTAACGGGGCTAAACATGGTACCGAAGATACGGGATCGTGAACTTCATTTATGAAATTTACGATCGGTAGGAGAGCGTTCCTTGTGCGTCGAA
Source organism: Candidatus Moraniibacteriota bacterium (assembly GCA_016699975.1). Taxonomy (GTDB): domain Bacteria; phylum Patescibacteriota; class Minisyncoccia; order Moranbacterales; family UBA1568. Next base: position 429,569 of record CP064994.1, read on the forward strand.
GTTCACGCCGCGAGGCGGGATGGAGCGCAGGGAAGTGAGAATGTTGGCATGAGTAACCGCAAGGGAAGTGAAATCCTTCCCCACCGAAAGTCCAAGGTTTCCCGGGCAACGGCAATCGTCCCGGGGTTAGTCGGTCCTAAGGCGAGGCCGAAAGGCGTAGTCGATGGCAAGCAGGTTAATATTCCTGCACTACCGATGCATTCGATGGAGTGACGCATTCTAGTATTCTTCGCGCGTTATTGGATTCGCGTCCTTTCCATAAGGAGGTTCCTTTGGTAAATCCGGGGAACGCTACTCCAAGTGGCGAGGCAACCGCGCGGAACACCGGGTTTCGAATTCTTGACTGGATTCGAATTCTTGCGTTCCGCACGGGAGGAAGGAAAGCAGGGTGCCAGGAAAAACTTCTTAGGTTCGTGCATCGATATCCGTACTGCAAACCGACACAGGTGGACTGGTCGAGTAGACCAAGGTGAACGGGAGAACCTTCGTTAAGGAACTCGGCAAAAAAGCTAGGCGTACGTTCGCAATATGCCTTCCCCGCCGCAAGGTGGGGCGCAGCGAAAGTTTCCCAAGCGACTGTTTACCAAAAACACAGGTCTCTGCAAACCCGCAAGGGGAAGTATAGGGGCTGACGCCTGACCAGTGCTGGAACGTTAACGGGAGCGGTTCACGCCAATCCCCGAAGCGCCAGTGAACGTCGGCGATAACTATAATCGTCCTAAGGTTCCGCTCGTTTCGGTCTCTTTTGGGCCAAAGCAAGCGGAAGGACTGGGACGATTATGGCGAAATAAATATGGTAATCAGAAACAAGATGATGCATTGCTGCCTCGTCGCGTGGTAACGCGCGAACAGGTCCTCAAATTTTACAGAGCTATATGCTGGGATGTCCCTTGTAAGGGGCGAATCAGCAGGGAAGTTTTCATTCGATTTCTCGGACGAAAACCCCTCAGAGACCATACGCTCTGCTCCGGAATACGAATCTCGTATTCTCGGATGAAGATATGGTCCTTCGCACAAGGAAGCGAAAAGCGAAATTCCTTGACAGGTAAATTCTGTCCCGCATCAAAGGCGTAACGACTTGGGAACTGTCTCAACGAAGGACCCGGTGAAATCGCAATGACGGTAAAGATGCCGTCGACCTACAGCAAGACGAAAAGACCCCGTGGAGCTTTACTATAGCTTGGTATTGAGTAAGAGTTTAAGTTGCCGAGATTAGGTGGGAGGCTGCGAAGTTCCGATTCTGGTCGGGATGGAGCCAACAAGTGGAATACCACCCTGCTTCGATTTTTATTCTCACCCTGGGCCGTTAGTTGGTTTCTACGCACCGATGTTCTCGAATCAAGAGAGCTCGGTTTATTTGTCAGGTTCAAATCGTTCGAGAAACTAACTACCGGTCCGGGGACAGTGCCTGGCGGGTAGTTTGACTGGGGCGGTCGCCTCCTAAAAAGCAACGGAGGCGTTTACAAAGGTAGGCTAGGTCCGGATGGAAATCGGGCCGATAGCGCAAAAGCAGAAGCCTGCTTTACTGAAAGACCCATACGTCGATCAGTCACGAAAGTGGAATTTAGTGAACCGACCATCCCTCGTAGGAGGGTGGAAGATCAACAGATAAAAGTTACCCCGGGGATAACAGGCTAATCACGCCCAAGCGTCCACAGCGACGGCGTGGTTTGGCACCTCGATGTCGGCTCATCGCATCCTGGGGGTGGAGAAGCTCCCAAGGGTTTGGCTGTTCGCCAATGAAAGCGGTACGCGAGCTGGGTTCAAACCGTCGTGAGACAGGTTGGTCTCTATCTGCTGTAGGCGTCATTACTTGAGAGGAGTCTTTCCTAGTACGAGAGGACCGGAAAGAACGAACCTCTGGTGTATCGGCTGTTCTGCCAAGGGCACTGCCGAGTAGCTATGTTCGGACCGGATAACCGCTGAAAGCATCTAAGCGGGAAGCCGACCTCAAGATAAGGTAATTCCTTCGAATTTATTCGGAGGGGAATATCCTCGAATAACACGAGGTTGATAGGCTTCAGGTGTAAGCCCTGTGAGGGGTTAAGCCGAGAAGTACTAATATATTCTTTCAATCGCTTTTCGTGTTCCGGTTGCCGATCAGGCCGTTTCGTAAAGCGGCTTTGGATCGTCGATGTTTCTTCCCACACTCTTTTTTGTTTCTTTGCTCGATCATAAGTCGAGTTCGCCGGTGCTGGTGCCTCGAGCGGAGTGGGTACACCTCTTCCCATCCCGAACAGAGCCGTTAAGCACTCCAGCGCCGATGGTACCCCGCACCTTTTGCGGAACGTCACCGTTCTTCGCAAGGTGCGGGGGAGAGTAGGTCGGTGCCAGCTCCGGCGAACTTGAAACTTTCCAGAAGAGAAGAGTGGCATGGTGGGAGAGCAATTGCTCTTGTGAGGTGAAGAAATAAATATTGTCCATCTTCTTTTAGATTTTTGAAAGTGCGGAGGAATGAGTTTGTCGTCTCTTGAGAAAAGAACAAAGAAGAGTCGATGTGACAAATTGGAGATAGAATACCAACTTAACCAAATCTCCGGTACAATAACCCATAATCCTCAAATCCAAGCGATGCGAGTGGATCTTGAAACATCCGAAAGCTTTGCGGGGTGCAGTGGGACTTCAGTGGATACAAGATATTGAATGTGTGAGTAATTAAGTTAATTTGGTATAAAGCAGGAACTTTTTGTGTAGAGCCCTCGAGATGAGCGGCTTTTTCTTTTAGAGAATTTTTATTATACTGATTCTACGAGAAGAAGTTTGCCGGCATGGAGCACTTCTTCAATTTTTCACTTGATTCCAGATTCTTTGGGTTACTTGATTTTTCCGCCTATTCTGAAAGAGTGCTCAGGAACTCTCTTCTCTTCCCTGTTCTTTCGGAGAGGAAGAATATTTTGAAAGAATCGAAGGTGAAGGATATCATTTTTTGTAGATATGGATCATCGAAGTCAGAAAAAGCTTGTATTTGGGATCGCATACGCTCTTCTTTTTTTTGGAATCGCGTATCTTCTGTATCTTCCGTTTAAGCCACCTGTAACCTGTAGTGATGGTAAAAAGAATCAAAATGAAACTGGGGTCGACTGTGGCGGAGTATGCGCTGTCTGTATCGAAGAGCCAGTTCTTCAGGATATCCAGGTAACAGAAGCATCGTGGGTTGTGGGCGGAAAAGGAAATACGTACGATTTGGTTGCGAAGATGGAAAACCCCAACAACGACTATGGCGCTTCCCTCGTTCCTTATGAGTTTGTTGTGAAAGATGCGGGCGGCACAGTCATTTTCAAACAAAAAGGGGAGAGCTTTATTCTTCCCAGAGAAGAAAAGTATGTTATCGAGCCTACGCTCACGCTTTCGGGGAAGCCAGCCACAGTAGAATTTTCAACGGGGAGGCCCCTGGGGAAAGTTTTCCGGCTACAAAGAAAAACCGGCACTTGACGTCTTGAATCGTCGTTTTCGGCCGAGTACGTCGGGAGTTGGCTTTGGAGTGGTGACGGGGCTTGTGGTAAATAACAGCCCGTTCGATTTCACGGAACTCGGTATTGTTGTCATTCTTCGAGATGAAAATGGAAAAATTATTGCGACACAAAAGACAACACAGAATACGCTTCGCTCGGGAGAGGAGCGAGACTTTACTCTGCCCTGGCCTGATGCCTTTCCAGGAAAGGTAACGAAAGTAGAGGTGCAGACGGATGCGAATGTCTATCGAACGGAAACATTTATCCGTCAGTACCTTCCTACTCTGACGGAGAGATTTCAAAAACTTCGATAATCGATTTGCGCGTGTCGTTTCTTGTGTTGTCTTCGGAGCACAAGAGACGATGAACAATTTTTTCGTACCCCGTTTTCACTTCACGACCCTTTCTTTCGCCGCCTCGAGATTCTCCCTATGATGCGACGGCTTTTTTACACCGACTGGATTCTTTTTTCAGCAGTGTACTTGGTGCTCGGTATCGGACTCCTTGCTCTTTTCAGCCTTTCGAAGGATTTGAATTTCTCAAGTGTTTTTGCACGGCAGTTTCTTTTTGCTGCTCTCGGATCGCTTCTTCTTTTTTCTTCGTCGGCGCTTGATTCCCGATATATTTCGAAATTGAGTACGCCGCTCTACTTTTTTACGATTGCTCTCTTGGTCGCCGTCCTCGTATTCGGGAGCGTTATTCGTGGTACGTCTGGTTGGATACAGATTGCCGGATTTCAGTTTCAGCCGGTAGAGTTTTCGAAAGTTGTGCTCATTGTTTTCCTGGCGAGCTTCATTTCGCAAAAACGAAGCGAACTGGGCTATCTCGTCAGATTGATTGTTTCACTTCTCCTCACTGCCTTTCTTGTGCTCTTGGTTCTTCGGCAGCCGGATTTCGGAAGTGCGCTTGTGCTTGCTGGTATTTGGTTTGGGATGGTAGTAGTTTCCGGTATACGGAAACGATATTTGGTACTTCTCCTCGTCCTCTTCGTGGCGCTTGCGGGAGCAGCATGGTTTTTGTTTGCTCCCTACCAACGGGATCGCATCCTTACGTTCTTGAATCCAACACTCGATCCTCGGGGAAGCGGATACAATGTGATTCAATCGCTGGTTGCGGTCGGGTCCGGAGGTCTCACGGGGAAGGGACTGGGTCACGGATCACAATCACAATCGAATTTTTTGCCCGAGCGCCATACGGACTTTATCTTTGCAGTCATTGCGGAAGAGCTGGGATTTTTCGGAGTGAGTCTCCTCCTCTTCTTGTTCGGTGTAATCCTGTTTCGCATGAGCTCGATTGCTGCTTCAGCAAAAGATAATTTTAGCTACTTGGCGATCGTAGGCGTCATTCTTCTTTTTGCATTCAAATCACTGTGAATGTGGGAATGAACGTGGGCCTTCTTCCGGTGACAGGCATTCCACTGCCGCTTGTGAGTTATGGAGGAAGCTCTCTACTCTCGACATTTTTGGCGCTTGCTTTGGTGCGTGTTCTCGCTTTTCAGAGGAAAACTCCTGACTCCTACGAATGGACCGGGGGATATGGACTGCCTTCTCCTTGAGAAAAATCATGAGAAAAAGACTCTTCGTTCAGACTAGGAAAAAATGTGTCCGGGTGAGTTCAAGAATTTAATGCCCCTTTTCCAGTACCCTGGCAAAAACTTCATTCGGCGTCAAATAGTTAAGCGCTTTCCTCGGTCGATTGTTGAGTTTGTCCTGAACTGACCGAACTTCTTTTGGGAAATTTTATCAAACGGGCATTTCTTCGGAAAATACTCTCGTAACAATCCATTCAAGTTTTCCTCCTTTCTGCCAACTTTTGTAGGTATCGCAGAAGTAGGAAGGAAGAGAAAGTTTTTGTTTCGTTTCTCCGTGCAAAACATTCTCCGTTCCATTACTCTCGTAATACTTCTCCTCAATTGCTGGGAAGCGAGAGAAATGTCCCTGTATCGCCTGTTCGCTTTCGACCGCTGTTTTGTTTGGAACTTTCTTTAATCGGCATAGCTTCATTTTTCGCTCGTACTGTACCGAGAGTACTGACTTCTGTTTTGAGAATATCACGGAATCGGTTTCCCAGTCTCCAAAGTGTGTACGCTTGGTAATGACCGCGGGTCTTTCGTGAATGGGTATTCTATCCGGAATCGTCTCTTTTCGCGGTTTTCGAGAGAACTTTGGTCGTCTCCGCTTCTGTTTTCGTCGCAGATGTTTGTACCATCCGCCGACCCTTCCTTCTCCGCGGTAAATGTAATCATAGATGGATTCGTAACTTATCGAGGTATCCGTACACGAGGAAAGATTTTCGGAGGAGATGTTTTCAACCGGCCGGCTATCTGCTCCGGTGAATGTCCCTTCAGGAGTTCGCTTTCGACAAACTTTTCAGTTTCTCGTTTTGCCATTTTTCCAGTTTTCTTTTGTTGGTATTTTTCTTTCGTCTTTCCGCATACGCTTCAGCTCGGATGGCAACATAGGGAAGGTGCGGACTCGAATTTCTTCGTATCTCTCGCTTGATGACGGAGTAATCTCTTCCAAGTTTCTCCGCGATCCATGTTTTCTTTTTCTTCATGCGGAGAAAGCTTTCGATTCGCTCTCGTTCAAAGAAGGTTATGGACGTTCCTTTTGGCATATTCATAGCGTTTTTGGAAGTTAACGCCGGAGTATACCAGAAAAGGGGCTTCGGGGTTTGAATTCACCCCGTGAGGAGTTTTCTTGACGCAAGCGGGTATTTTTGATACACTGCGCCAGTATTCTTTTCTCCATTTTATGCGCATTCTCGTTATTGTACAGGTTGCCGTTTCTCTTCTCCTTATCGTTTCCATTCTTTTGCAGAGTCGCGGCTCAGGCATGTGTGTCTCTCTTGGAGGGGGCAATTACTATGCGAAGCGAGGGTTTGAAAAATTCCTTCTCGTCGCTTCAACGGTTCTCGGGGTTTTGTTCATCCTCCTCTCAGGAGTGAATGCGTGGCTTTCGGTTCAATAAGGGTTGATTTTTGGTACGAGGGGCAACTTTTGCGGAGCGTTTTCTTTTCGAAAACGAAAACCGTTTCATTTCCCGCGTTCGCAGGGAATATTTTTCTTCCATAATGTGTAACACGTGTTTATCCGCTTTCCGATACTTCAAATTTTCTCTTCCAAAAAGTGGAGGATCTTTCTCGAAACCATTCAGCCGAGAGAAAGAAGAATCATTGCGGCGCTCGCAATAGTTATTGTCGCTGGTCTCTTCGCGTGGCTTACGGTACTTTATTTCGCTATGACGAAATCCGTGCCCGAAGCAGGAGGGACGTATACCGAGGGCGTGATCGGCGATCCGTCGCATATCAATCCGCTCTTGTCCCACGCGACCGAAGCCGATGCGGATCTCACGGAGCTCGTGTATTCCGGACTCTTTTCCTATGGAGAAAACGGAAGAGTAAAGGAGAGTCTTGCTGAGCGTGTCGAAATTTCCGACGAGGGGAAGAAGTATACCATCTCGCTTCGGCAGGGTGTGAGATTTCATGACGGAAAGGCCTTAACGGCAGACGATGTTGTGTTCACCGTTCGAACGCTGCAGGATCCTGCTTACAAGAGTCCGCTTCGGACGAATTGGCAGGGCGTCGAGGTTTCGAAGGAGGGTGACTTTACGGTGGTTTTCTTGCTCAAAAAGCCTTACTTCGACTTTTTGGAGAATTTAACTGTCGGCATTCTCCCGAAACATATTTGGCAAGAAGTTTCTCCGGAGCGTTTTGCACTCACCGATATCAACTTACAGCCTATCGGAACAGGACCGTTCCGAGTTGAGGGATTCAAGAAAGATTCCAGTGGATCCATTCTCTCATATGAATTGCGGGCTTTCCCGGAATACTTTGAGGGAGCGCCATATATTCAGAAGCTCATGCTCTATTTTTATCGCAGTGAAGACGATTTGCTCTCCGCTTACAATCGACGCGAAGTGTTGGGAATGAGCGGCGTTGCTCCTGAAAAATTTTCTTCTTTTGTGGAGAAAAAAGATACGACGATCCGCGAGCTTGCGCAGCCGCGGGTGTTTGCGATTTTCCTCAATGAGCGAAAGAGCGTGGCACTCGCGGATGATCGGGTTCGGCGGGCCCTTGCCTTCGCGACGGATCGGGATCGGATCGTTCGAGAGGTGCTGAGCGGCTACGGAAATCCGGCATTTTCTGTTTTTTCGCCGACGATGGATGCCTACTCGAGCGTGGGCGAAGCGTATCGATTCAATCCGGAGGAAGCGGCGAAACTTCTTGATGAAGCTGGATGGAAGCTCAATGCCGAAGGAGTGCGCGAAAAAAATGGAAATCGTCTTGAATTTGAAATATCGACTCCGAATTGGCCTGAGATTGTGAAAACCGCCTCTCTCCTTCAGGAAGAATGGAATAAAGTGGGAGCTCGGGTTTCTGTGAAGGTTTTTGAAAATGTTTCGGATGCGCAGCGTACCGTTCGGTCTCGAGAGTATGCGGCGCTTCTCTACGGTCTTGCGATGACCTTTGAGCCGGACCCCTATTCGTTTTGGCATTCGGAACAAACGGGAGAGTTCGAGTACAATTTTTCGATGTTCGGCGATAAACGAGCGGATGAGCTTCTTTCGAATGCACGTGAAACGCTCGACAGTGCCACGCGGAAAGACATGTACCGAGAGTTTCAGGAAATCCTGATCGGAAAGATGCCAGCAGTCTTTCTTTATTCACCCACGTACCTCTATGCAATGAATCGCGAGGTACAAGGATATTCGGTAGTTGCGGTGAATACTCCTGCTTCTCGGTTTCAGGATATTGCTCGCTGGTATATCAATACGAAACGGGTTTGGAAGTGACATCTCTTTTCGACTGATTGCTACTCTTCCTCCGCCCTCAAATGAAAACACAAAAATCAAAAATCAGTTCGATTCACGGCAGAGTATAGAATGGTCCGGATCTCTCCAGACTGACCTCGCGCATCCTTTAGTCACAGAGTCGAACGCAAACGAGTTTTGAATCGAAAGATAAAAGAGTGCTCTTTTTTTTCCGATGCGTAAGAAGTGCTCATTTCTTTCCTTAGTATTAATTTCTGTTTTTCATAAAGTGTATGGCTTTTTCCATGAATGATGAGAAAAAAAATGGTAAAGTTTCGGCTGATCCGTCGAACTTTCGTCAGATGATTCTCGAATTTCCCAAACAGTTTCGGGTTGGGTTTGAATTGGGGAAGGAAGTCTCTCTTTCCGGAGAATTTTCTTCTATTGAAATTTCCGGTATGGGTGGATCCGCGCTTCCAGGGAACTTGTTGCGCGTCTATCTCTCGGATCATTACCGTCGATTTAACGGGAAGCCCCCGATTGCTATTTATCAAAACCGTTCATACGGACTGCCGCATGAGGCCTATCGACCAGGATGTTTGAATTTCCTCTGCTCTTATTCCGGAAATACCGAAGAAACGGTTGCCTCCTTTGAGGAAGCGATCGCGCACGGGCTCCCTTCTGTTGGAATCTCTGCGGGTGGAAAAATCGAAGCATTGTGTGAAAAGCACGGCGTCCCGCATATCAGTCTTCCCATTCCTTTCGAAAATTTCCAACCGCGCGTGGGAACCGGATATTTTTTTGGTGCGATATTCGGAGTACTGGTAAAGCTCGGTATGGCCTCGGATACGTGTGACGCGCTTACGTTGCAGGCCGAACGGCTTCTTGAAGAAATGCCTGGCCTTGAGGCGCGGGGGAAAGAGCTTGCGGAAAAAGTTGCGGGGAAGACCCCGGTTGTCTACGCGAATCCTCGGTACAAATCGGTTGCCATGATTTGGAAAATCAAAATCAATGAAAATGCAAAGACGCCCGCGTTCTGGAATTTTTTTCCAGAACTCAATCACAATGAAATGGTAGGGTTCACAAAGCCGCAGGGTGAATTTCTGCTCTTCCTGTTGCGCGACGCTGAAGATCACCCGCAAAACCTCAAGCGATTTGAGGTGACATCGCAAATACTGGGTGAGCGTGGTATTGCTTCCGAAATAATCGATATGGGTGAGGGGAGTGTCTTTACGAAAATATTCCGCACTATTCTTCTCGGCGACTGGATGTCGTACCATTTGGCGCTCCGTTACGGAGTTGATCCGACGCCCGTTGATATGGTGGAAGAACTGAAAAAGCGCCTCGTGTAAATTTTCGATTCTTTGTGAGAGATTTGTGAGAGAACAGTCTCATAAACAGGAATTCTTTTAACCACTGCCAGAAGGAATGGGAAGATCGAGTTTGGTGTTTCTGATTGAGCGCCTCTCTTCCTCCTTACTCCGATTTATTGATATACTTTTCCTGATTTTCTGAAGAGGAGTTGAGGGGGAAAGAGCAAAGAAGCGAGTTTTTGGAGGTTTGAAGAAGAAAGATTTCAGAGAGGGGGAGCGATGCGGACTCAAAGATAGGATGTGTTCTTCTTTCCTACTCTTCGTGAGTACGTATGAATCAGTCGAATCAATAGCTGAGGTGTTGAGTAACAGTCTTTCTGGGATCTGGAGAACGATACGTCTAAACTTTCGGGAGGAAGTGAAGACCGCTCTTTTTCCGGATATCAAGGAGTTCAAATTCATACTATGATATTGTGAAGGGAAGTACTGAAAGAGGAGGGCGTTGACTGGGGTCTTCCCGGTGTCGCGTGAGTGGCAGAGCAAAGCACTCCTCGAACAATCTTTGCGTACTCGGGGATATGGCGGAATTGGTAGACGCGCTGGCTTCAGGAGCCAGTTCTCGCAAGAGAGTGAGAGTTCGAGTCTCTCTATCCCCACTTTGAAGAAATGTCGGAACGCGGAATCGTACACGATTTTTTCGTTCCCCTTAGATGAAACGTCCTTGAAAAGATGTCTCGGCTCCGGGTCGATGGACAAGAGATATGCTTTTCAAACCTTTCTTGATGGAGGCCGAAAAAGTTTTTTCGGACTCGAGATACATTTTTTCTTTTTTTATTTTCTTTATAAATTGTATGGCTGATATTTCATTTTCACGCCCTTCGGGGAATTCGCCGACTCCGCCTCGCGGACGATCCCGACGTTTCCCGAAGCGCAGACACTTTTCACGAGAAGGAACGAAGACTCAATCGGCGTCCGGAGTACCGGTTCCCGAAGTGCCAAGACGTTTTCCGGAGCGAGAGAGACCCACTCCGGAGCGAGGAGGAAACGCTTCTCCCAAGCGCGATCTTTTTCGTCTCGGTTCGCTTTCATCGATTCTCGCGGAGCCGTTTCGCAATGCTCCTCGCGAAGAAGACCGAAAGGCGGTGCCTGAAAAATTTTCAGGAGCGCCTTCCCCGGGGTATCGCCCGCGGGTCGCTCCTCACCCGAGCGTTCGTTCTCCCCGTTCTGGCGCGAGACCAACCGAAGGGAAACGCGGGTTTCCTCGTCGATCGGAAGGGCATTTCGAAGAAAATACGCGTCTATCTTCTCCTTCACACCCGGTGAAGCGGCATCGAGCTCCTGGCCTTTCCGTTCGATCGCGGGGGACGCAGGATATTTCGGAGACCGAACGGAGTGTTCGCCTTGCAACGCCGGATCGGCGCCCGACGACCGTCGTTCCCTCGCCCGAAACAGGCGTCTTGCGTATTTTGCCGATCGGCGGACAAGAAGAAGTCGGGCGCAATATGACGATTTTCGAATATGGAAATGATATCGTAATTATCGATATGGGGGTGCAGTGGCCGGAAGCGGACATGCCCGGAATCGACTACATTGTTCCGAATATTTCCTACCTTCGCGGAAAAGAAAAGCGTATTCGCGGTGTAATTTTTACGCACGGGCATCTCGACCATATTGGTGCCGCACCGATTCTCCTCAAAGAGCTCGGCTATCCTGCGATTATCGGGCGTGATTTAACCATCGCTCTCGTCAAGCGGAAAGTCGATGATCATGAAAAAGGATCCGCTTCTCGACTCAAGGTGATTCCTGTGCGGACCCTGAATGACACCATCCGTCTCGGGGAGTTTCGCGTCAAGTTTTTCGAAGTGGAACACTCTATTATGGATGCGGTTGGTGTGGTCCTTGAAACTCCTCAGGGATCTGTGATTCACATGGGCGATTGGACTATCAGTAACGAGCCCATCGATCCACATCCGATTGAGTATACGCATCTCTCAAATCTTCCAAAGCCAACCATCCTCATGCTGGAGAGTTTGGGCGCGCTCAAGTCCGGCGATCCGCCATCGGAGCGCGAAGTGCATCAAAATATTCAGAATCTCCTTGCGGGCGCGCCTGGCCGTGTCATTCTTGCTACCTTCGCTTCGCAGGTGCGACGCATCGCTTATATCATCGAGTATGCCGAACGCCTCGGAAAGAAAGTCGCGCTTGAAGGCTACAGCATGAAGATGAACATGGAAATCGCGAAGGAGCTCGGGTACCTGAAAGCGAAAAAGGAAACCATTATTACCGTGAATGACATTCACAAATATCCGAACAATCAAATTGTGGTTATTTGTACGGGGGCGCAAGGAGAAATCAATGCCGCGCTTTCGAAGATCGTGACCGACAACCACCGGTTTATCAAGTTGGAGCGCAGTGACACCATCGTCTTCTCTTCCTCGGTTATTCCTGGTAACGAACGAAGCATTCAGCGCCTCAAAGACAATCTCTACCGAAAATGTGATCATGTTCTTCATAGCGAGACGCTTGATTCGCAGGGAGTTCGTCTTGACATTCACATCGGCGGACACTCGACCGCAAACGGCATCGCGGAAATGTTGCAGCAAGTGAGACCCACCTTTTTTCTCCCAGTGTATGCGAATCACTATTTCCTGAAAGAAGCCGCAGCGATTGCTTTTCGGCAAGGATTTCCGAAAGAACGAACGTTCGTTCTCGATAATGGGAATATTCTCGATATTGCGCAAGGAGCAGCGAAGGTGCTCCCCAAGAAAGTCGATTCAAGCTATGTCTTTATCGACGGACTCGGCATTGGTGACATCGGCCACGTCGTGCTTCGCGATCGTCAAATGCTTGCTCAAGATGGTATGATCGCGATCACGGTCATTATCGATTCGAAAACCAAAAAAATTGTGGGTTCGGTACAAATCACCTCGAGAGGTTTCATTCATGTGAAAGAGAATTTTGATCTCGTGAACGAAACAAAGCGCAAAGTGACAAAGATCGTTAAAGATTCAACATCGGAAGACACGTCCATCGATTGGAACTTGGTGAAGAATACAATTCGGGATACGATCGGACAATTTCTCTTCGTCAAAACTGAGCGTCGCCCGATGGTGCTTCCCGTTGTAGTGGAAGTATAAAGATTTCACTTCTTTCGGATATTACTTTCTTCATTATGAAACAACGTATTTTCTCGGGCATTCAGCCGTCGGGGAATCTCCATATTGGAAACTATGGAGGCGCAATGAAGCAGTGGGTTCAGCTACAAGAATCGTTCGATGCGCTCTTTTGTATTGTCGATCTCCATGCGATCACCGTGGCGCAGGATCCTGAAATGCTCCGGAAGCGCACGCTCGAGATTGCAAAAATGTATCTCGCCGCTGGGATCGACCCGAAAAAATCCGCGCTTTTCGTTCAGTCTCATGTCAGAGAACATACGGAACTTGCGTGGATTTTGAATACCCTGACGAGAAACGGCGACCTTACCAAGATGACGCAGTTTAAAGATAAGAGCGGACTCGACTTTGAAAATATCGAGAGCTGGGGAACGAAAGAAAACCTCCAACAGTGGAAAAAAGAGTTCAATGCGGTCGGCGTTGGACTCTTCGATTACCCGGTTCTTATGGCCGCGGATATTCTGCTCTACGATACGGCCGTTGTGCCGGTTGGGGACGATCAGGTGCAGCATGTGGAGCTCGCACGGACGCTGGCGCGTCGATTCAATGCGCGTTTCGGTGAGACATTCGTGGTGCCCGAATCGAAGGTTCGCAGAGAAGGCGCGCGCATCATGGGTCTCGATAATCCTCTTAAAAAAATGTCGAAGTCGGCGGCGAGTGAATTCAACTTTATCGCGCTCCTCGATGAGCCCGAGAAAGGGCGCAAGAAAATTATGAAGGCAGTGACGGATTCGGGTTCGGAAGTGGTCTATGAAGACGAGAAACCGGCCCTCAAAAACCTGCTCAATATTTTCTCGCTGCTCGAAGATATCCCTGTCGACGACATTGCCCGCTCGTTTGTGGGAAAGGGATATGCCGATTTGAAGCGCGCGCTTTCCGACTCCGTGGCGAACTTCCTGACCCGTTTCCAGCACAACTATTTTGCGCTTTCCGACGAAGAAACGCTTCGCGTTATGAAGGCAGGCGCGGACCGAGCTCGAACAATTGCTTCCGAAAAGATGAAGATTGTCCGTGAACGAATGGGCTTTCTTTCTTGACTTTTCTTCAGAAGGAGGTAATACTTTTCTCCGGTTCTTCAACAATGCTGGGGATTGTGATGAAAAAACTGGGAAAACTGTTTCGAGTCATCTTGAGGGCTTCTCGAGTATGCTATCACCGCATTTCTGCTCTATGCTATCCATTTGCGCCAGACATTATCTTCCCGCTTCCCCAAAATTCATGGACACACGGAGATTGTTTCGGAAAGGACTGCGTCTTTGACGGAGTATCTTGGGGAGAGCACATGGGGACAGACTTTCTTACCTTTCCCAGGACCCACGTTCATGCGATTGGAAGAGGATATGTCGTGTACGCAGATATACACTTCGGAATAAAGGAAATTCGTGGAGAAGACGGTACTCTCATTCAGGGGTTACGAAGAAACTGGGGCGGCATCGTTATTGTTGCCCATAAGAATCCGCGAACGGGGAAAGTTTTTTTCTCACTCTACGGACACCTTGTTGACCTTCAGGTCTCAAAGGGAGATCGAGTGGAGCAGGGAGAAATTCTTGGAGTCGTTGCCGAGGCCGTGACGGAAGACAATGGAATGTGGGGAGAGGCTCACCTTCATTTCGGCATATTCGTCGGTCCGTGGATGGGGAGAGTGCTCCCAGGATACTGGAGCGGACCCACGGATTCGAGAACTCGATTGGAATGGTGGTGCAACCCCTTGATTTTTCTCGAAAATTATGGTGATTCAGGGAAGGAGAAAACTCTTTCTCCTTAGGTTTTGCACCTTCTCTACCTTCAAAAAAAGAGCATCCGCTTTCCAAGATAATTCGGAAGCGGATGTTTTTCTTATTCGAATGCGAAAAGCCCTCAATGCGAGAAGCGCGTCTGAATCCCATGATTGAAAGTGTCGGAAAAAAATCTTTCTTTTCCCTGGAATCCAAGGGGGATTCAATTTTTCGCGCATCTGTTCTGAAGGCTTTCCGATGTCATTGTAGAGGAATGTTCCCGGAGCGTAAATATTGACAAGTTTCCTTGGAATTGTTTTAGTATTTTCAGGGGTTCTCTTTAGCATTTTTAACATTTATAGAGAGAGGAGGATAAATGTATATTACTCCAACTGAGCCTTTCGTGCGGAGGGCTATAGAGAGAACGAGTGTCTCTTTGAGACATGAGTGTCCTCAGGATTTGCTTCCTGTGATAGAAGAGTTATTCTGTTTTTTAAAAACTCTCTTTCGAAAAGAATCCATTTGTCTCCAAGAGGAGGGGGTCTCGATAGCGCAATTTTTACAACTGTCTGATTTTTCCATTCAGAAAATTGAAAGTGACATTCGGGATTCTTTCACAATAGAGAGATATGTATATTGGTTTTGGATACTCTTCTTGGCAGAACAGATTTTCTCTCAGGAAGTGTACGCTCTCTTAAAGAGGTCTCTCGAAAATCCGGACACACTCGTCCTTCTGTCGACGTGGACGAAACGGAACGATTTGCCATGATAACACTCATGGCTTTTTTCTTTCCCACAGTTTTTTGAGTTCGGGGGGGTCGGGGAATCGAGTGGATTCTACTATGAATGTATGATTTTCAACGCTCGCGCCTTGTTTTTTGAAAAATGAAACTACATCTTGGACGCGAGACTCGGGAGCGCTTGCTCCTGCGCTTATTCCGACCGTGTGTTTTTGTTCAAGCCACGCGGGATCAATATCTTCTGCGCCGTCAATAAGGAAAGCGGGAACGCCTTCTGCTCGAGCGGTTTCGGCGAGGCGGTTTGAATTCGAAGAATTCTTCGATCCGATAACGAGTATAAGATCACACTTTTTTGCGAGTGACGTGATGGCGTTTTGTCGGTTGGTGGTCGCGTAACAAATATCTTTTCCAGGAGGCGCAACGATGTGGGGATATTTTCGCTTGAGTGCCGCGATAATTTTCTCGGTCTCCGAGAGGCTCAGAGTCGTTTGTGTGAGAAACGCAAGCTTTTCTTCCGGAAGAAACGAGAGCCGTTCCACGTCTTCCTCTGACTCGATGAGCGGAATATCTTTTCCCGCATGATGTTTCGCCTCTCCCATCACACCGATTCCCTCCGGATGGTTTTTGTGGCCGATATACAACACGGAAAAACCGTCTTTCAAGAAGCGGTGCATTTCAAGATGCACTTTACTCACAAGGGGGCACGTTGCGTCAATAAGAGTGCACTGTTTCTCTCGAGCAATTTCATAATCTTGGGGCGGGGATCCGTGTGCCGAGAAAACCACAACGGAATGCTCGGGAATGCTCTTCGCATTTTCTACGGTCACAGCGCCGCGACGCTCGAGATCCTTGACGACGGTCGCATTGTGCACGATTTCGTGTTTGATATAAACCGGCGGACCGAAAAGAGCGAGGGCATCTTCGACCGTTTTCACTGCACGAGACACTCCGGCGCAAAACCCACGCGGTGAAGCGAGGAGAATTTTTTCGATCATACACGTTCGAGTACTTCTTTGAACTTTTCCATTCCGTCTTCGAATACCAGTCTCTCTTTTGAGATTTCGGAAAAACCTCCCTCATCCTCGCTCTCTTGCGCGAAGAAACGGATGGGCTTTTTTGTCGGGATTGTTTGGAGTATTTCCGCCATAACTCCATTACTTATCGACCCAAATACCCAGAGTTCATTGGCGAGAGCAACGAGATTGTTGTTGGCACTGCGAATCGTGTCTCTCTCTACGGTGTCCAGGAGATAATAATCAAACAACATAAAGGGATTGATGGGAACGCATTTCTTTTCAAGAACAAATTTTACGATGAGCATTCGTAAGAAGAAATTTTTCTTTGAAAGCGCTGTGAAGACAATAGTCTTCTTTTCCTGCGCATTCATTGCCGGATGAGAGAACTCGTAGGACATATGTTTACGCTCGTATCATCGCGAGTACTTCGTCGCGCTTTTCTTTCATCAACGCTTCGGTATCGGCTTCAAGGTTGAGCCGAAGGAGAGGTTCCGTGTTGGAAGGTCGCACATTCATCCACCACGTCGGGTATTCGATCTTGATCCCGTCAAGCTCATGAATATTTCCGTCCGAGTAGCGCCTCTTGAGCGCGGTGAGGACCGCATCTTTGTCCGCTACCTCGCTATTTATCTCGCCCGAGTGCGCATAGCGGCGAAGATCCGCGGCAAGCGCCGAGGCGCTTTCTCCTGTTTCCGCCATGACGGAGAGGATCATGAGTGCCGAGAGAGCACCTGCTTCGGCATAAGAATTTTCCAAGAAATAATAGTGTCCAGAAAGTTCACCGGCAAAAACCGCGTGTTCTTCGCGCATTTCACGCTTTATATTTGCGTGCCCCACTTTACATTCTTTGGCGACGCCGCCCGCTTCTTCGATGACTTCTTTTACGGCTTTCGAAGAACGGAGATCGTAGAGAATGGTGGCGCCTGGGTGTGACTTCAGGACTTCGCGCGCGATAATACCAGTCATGTGATCCATGGAAATAATTTCGCCCGTCTCGTCGACGAAACCGACGCGGTCGGCGTCGCCGTCGAAAGCGATGCCCAGGTCGGCATGTTCGGCAACGACGCGCTCACGGAGTTCATCGAGGGTTTCGGTTTTAAGCGGATTGGCTTCGTGCGCGGAGAAGGGATGATTGAGGTCGTCGTAGAGCGTGATGATCTTGAAATTTTCGGGGAAGGCGCGAAAGAGGGGGAGTTCCAAAACACCCATGGCGTTTGCGCAATCAATGACGAGGGTAAATTTTTTGTCACGAAGATTGGCAAATGACGTGAAGTGTCGGAGGTAGTCGGGCTTGATGTCATATGTCGTGACCGTGCCCGGTGTTTGTGGCGCAGACTCTTCTTGTGTTGGAGAGAGGGCGAGGTCGCGAATGGCGGAAAGCCCGGTCGATTCGACGACGGGGAGTGCGTTTTTGAGCGCGATCTTGAGCCCGTTATATTGAGGGGGGTTGTGAGATGCGGTGATTGATACCGCGGCGTCGACGTCGAGCTTCCACGAGGCAAAATAGACCATTGGGGTCGAGAGAAGTCCGAGATCGATGACGGTGGCACCCGCTTCGCTCGCGCCTTTTACGAAAGCATCGAAAAGGCGAGGGCTTGATGCTCGCGCATCACGACCGACTGCAACTGTCGAAAGGTGAAGCGTCTTGACGGTTGCTCGGCCAATTTTTTCGAAGTCCGCTTCGAAAAAATCCGTGCCATACACGCCTCGAATATCGTAGGCTTTGAAGATGTCTCTATTCATAAAAAGAAAATTATAAGGGAAAGAGATGGGTTTTGATTCCGCCTCTTTTTTTAAATGAAAGAAAACTGAAAAATGCTTTCGTATTTTCGAGAAGTCCTTTTTGGCAAGACCTGTGAAATCTTCCTGGTACCACTCGATACCTCTCGAGCATCTCCCTTCGAACATCTCCCTGCTTTTTTGGGAGTGCTTTTTGGTGAATCGATCTTTTTCTTCCCTCGTTTTTGTATGCTCAGATTGACAGTTCACACGGGACTCGTCAAGATAGATGCATGTGGAAACAACTTTCCTCCAAAGAGATTTTTCGGCATCCGAAAGTCACCCTCATTGAAGACGAGGTGGAGCTGCCAAGTGGTTTTCGGACGACGTACCTCTATACCAAACATGTGGTCGATGGGACGACCGTGATATGTCGAAAACCGGATCGAACAATTTTGGTACAACGCGAATATTCGTACCCGGTTAATGATTGGTTGTGGCAACTTCCCGGCGGGCTTCTCCTTCCGGGGGAAGCGGTCGAAATGGGAGCGAATCGCGAACTAATGGAGGAGGCGAACTATCGCGCGAATCGTCTCACGCTTTTGGGTGACTATTACTACGATCACCGACGTCAGAAAGGAAAAATGTTTGTCTTTCTTGGTGAATCACTTGAATCCTCGTCGCTTCCTGCTGACCCGGAAGAAGAAAATGCGATTGAAAGTTTTTGGTTTTCAGAAGAAGAAATCGACGAAATGATTCGCGCGGGAAAGATTGAGAACAGTCGGTTCCTTTCGGCATGGTGCTTGTATGGGAAGCGGAAAGAGTTGTAGGTGGCCTCCCTTTTTGTTCCCCTTTTTTCCTTGATACAGAATCTTTATTTTTATCTCCTCCAGCGAGCTCTTCTCAAAGAAATGATTGAGACGAAAACGCAGCTTCTCTCTTTCTTTCAAAATACGGTAGAGTTCGCTGACGATTCATCAAAACTTTTACTCCTATGTCACTCAAAGCCGGTATTGTGGGGCTTCCCAATGTTGGGAAGTCGACTCTTTTTAAAGCGCTCTCGGGAAAAGCGGTTGATATCAACAATTATCCGTTCTGCACGATCGAGCCCAATGTGGGCGTTGTGCCTGTTCCCGACGAGCGACTCTCGAAGCTTTCCGCGCTTTCTCTTTCCAAAAAGACGATTCCTGCTGTCGTGGAATTTGTTGATATCGCAGGACTTGTTTCGGGCGCCTCAAAAGGTGAGGGTCTCGGGAACAAGTTTCTTGCGAATATTCGTGAGGCGGATGCAATTATAGAAGTGGTACGGCTCTTCGAGAATCCGAATATCATTCATGTGCATGAACGAGTCGAGCCACTTCGCGACATCGATGTCATCCATACAGAACTTATCCTCGC
This sequence comes from Candidatus Moraniibacteriota bacterium, assembly GCA_016699975.1. Taxonomy (GTDB): domain Bacteria; phylum Patescibacteriota; class Minisyncoccia; order Moranbacterales; family UBA1568. Next base: position 448,846 of record CP064994.1, read on the forward strand.
TGATCTTGAAACGCTCGAGAAACGAATGACGAAGACGGCGAAAGAAATGCGATCCGGAAAAAAAGAAGCGCTTGCCGAAATGCCGATTCTCGAAACACTGAAAGCGACGCTAGAATCGGGGGCCTTGGCGCGGGAAGCTGCTATCCTGGATACCGAAAACGCGCGTCGCACTCTCCGCGAACTTAAGCTCCTTACCGCCAAACCGTTTCTGTTTGTTTACAATATGTCCGATACGGATGGCGCAATTCCTCCCGAGCTTTCGTTGCGTCCACACGTTCGCCTCGATATAAAAATGGAAGAAGAGCTCCTTGATATGACGCCCGAGGAACAACTGGAACTCGGACTTTCCTCTCGTCTTCATGAGCTTATTCGAGAAACGTATTCGCTCCTTGGCCTCGAGACGTTTTTTACGACCGGGGAAGACGAAACGCGTGGCTGGACTATTGTACAGGGGTCGACGGCGCCCGAGGCGGGAGCCGCTATTCACACCGACTTTCAGGATCGCTTCATTCGCGCCGAAGTAATTCAGTGGGAAACACTCCTCAAGATGGGTTCCTGGAGCACGGCGCGCGAAAAAGGAGCCCTTCGTTTGGAAGGGAAGGACTATGTCGTCCAAGATGGTGACGTCATGGTGTTTCGTGTGTGAAGATTGGAGAGCGCTTGCTTGAGAGTGCTTTTGGACCGGGATTCTGGGAGTTGTTGGGACGCGTTCTTTTTTGCAAAAGAGGATGCTTCTTTCAAAGAAGTTGCCGATTCGTTTCCGCGGAGGTTCATTATTTTCAATCGGGTCTTGACACCCGATTTTTCTTTTCTTACAATCAGTTTAGCAGTCAGTGTTTGTGAGTGCTAAACTGGTTCTTCGAAACGACTCTCCGGGACGAGTACCGAAACAGTGTCTCTCGGGCATTTCTGGGAGATATCTTCCTTTCGAAAATCGTTCAGTGTGAGTCGCTCTCAGTTCGTCTGAAAAATCTTTCCTGACATGCGGAGTGATTTTTCTGAGCCTGGAATAGTTTCTATCGGAATGCCTCTTCCTGTGCTCTTCGATGTTTGAGGTGCTTCTTGAAACATCCTCATCATTGCTCCAGAATTATTTTTGAGACGAGCTCTAATATCTTAAAGCGAATGATCGAATTGGTTCGGTTTCCGTACCCCTTCGTTTCATTCAAAGACGAATATGGCAAAGCAAATAGCATACAGCGAGGATGTGCGACGAAAAGTGAAAGCCGGTATCGACCATGTCGCCGACACGGTGAAAGTGACGCTCGGACCGAAAGGACGAAATGTAATTCTCGATAAGGGTTTCGGCGCACCGACCGTCACCAACGACGGCGTTTCGATTGCGAAAGAAATCGAACTCAAAGACAAGTTTGAAAATCTCGGCGCTTCGCTCGTGAAGCAAGTCGCGGACAAGACAAATGATGCGGCCGGAGACGGTACCACGACGGCGACCGTGATTACGCAATCGATTGTGCGGGAGGGACTCAAGTTTGTGGAAACAGGCATTAACCCAATTGGCATTCGTCGCGGGATGGAAGCGGCGAAAGATGAAGTGATCGCCCTTCTCCGCAAAAATTCGAAAAAGATTTCTTCGAAGGAAGAAATGGCACAGGTTGCAACTATTTCTGCGGAGAGTCGAGAGATGGGTGAGATGATTGCGGACGTGATGGATGAAGTCGGCAAAGATGGAGTCGTGACCATCGAAGAATCGCAAACGTTCGGTCTCTCTAAAGAAGTAGTGTAAGGAATGAGCTTCGATCGCGGATACGTGTCTCCTTATATGGTGACCAATGCAGAGTCGCAGAGCGCCGAAATCAAAGAACCCCTCATTCTTCTTACGGATAGCAAAATATCTTCCATCAATGAAATTCTCCCGCTTCTTGAAAAGGCGACCCAAACGGGCAAGAAGGATCTCGTGATTATTGCGGAAGAAGTTGAAGGTGAAGCGCTCGCGATGTTGGTCGTGAACCAAATCAGAAAGACCCTCAATGTGCTTGCGGTGAAAGCCCCGGAATTTGGCGACAGTCGAAAGGCGATGCTCGAAGATATTGCAATTTTGACGGGCGGACAGGTGATTTCGAAAGAGAAGGGCATGAAACTCGAAAGTGCAGATATTACGATGTTGGGTCAGGCGCAAAAAGTGATCGCCACCAAAGACGATACGACGATTGTTGGTGGGAAGGGGAAGAAGAAAGATATCGAAGCGCGTATTACTCAAATTAAGAATCTTGCTGATCAGACGGACAGCGAGTATGATCGCGAAAAGCTGAAGAAGCGAATGGCGAAGCTCTCCGGGGGAGTGGCGGTGGTGCGTGTGGGTGCGGCGACCGAAACGGAACTGACCTACATGAAGCACAAGATGGAAGATGCGCTCGCTGCGACAAAGGCAGCCGTCGAAGAAGGAATCGTCGCCGGAGGTGGTACCGCATTTGCAAAAGCGGTCGCGACACTTGGCGAACAAATCAAAAAGCGCGACTTTGAAAATCACGAATTCCGCGCTGGTTACGAAACGCTTCTCAAGGCGCTCAACGAGCCGCTTCGACAAATCGTCAAGAATGCGGGTGAACAAGATGCTGCAGTTGTGCTTTCGGAGGTCGTGCGGGAGAAGGGATCGAATTACGGTTACAATGCGGCGACGAATGGATATGAATCCGATATGGTGAAGGCGGGGATTATCGATCCTCTCAAGGTGACGCGTACCGCTCTCGAAAACGCCGTGTCGGTATCGGCGCTTCTCCTTACGACGGAAGCGGCAGTCGTCGATCTTCCGGAAGAAAAGTCAGAGATGCCAGCTGGTATGCCCGGAATGGGCGGCATGGGTGGCATGATGTAAGATCTTGCTGAGCCTTTGCTTCTCTTACCAAAACCGCCCTGGGAAACCAGGGCGGTTTTTGAGTGAAGAGCTTTGGCTTGGCGAGGGAAGGAAATTTTCTAAAAATTGGGAAATGTTCGCTTCTCGAGCGGTATTGTTTGTGGTAGGGTTGAAAAGGACTTTGGTGCGCGATCTTTGAAGTTATTTGAATCGGAAGTGCGTATGTTTAAAGAATCTGGAAAATTTGTTGTGGAAAATCTGCGCGAAAGGCTTACGAGTCCGTTCCCTGGATCTTTTATGGTTTCATGGTGCCTGTGGAATTGGAAGGTGTGATATGTGACTATTTTTGTTGATTCGGAGCTACTTTTTCAGAAAGAAAATATTCTATGAAAAGATATATTGAAGATACTGAAAATTCATTAAAAAATTGAGGTTACTTTTATTATGAGAAATCTTTAGTCATGCATCTTGACAAAAGATAATCCTTACTTTTATATTTTCATTTCACCTATGAACCGCAAAGCTCTCATTCTCTCAATCCCGATGATTCTCGTCATTCTTCTTCTTGGCGGGTGGTTTGTGTTGCGCTGGAAAAATCTCCAGAATGCGAAAAAACAGCTACCTAGAGCCTCGGGACAGATGGCGCAAACACCGCAAGCGGTAGAAAGTCCCGAAAAAACGCCGGAGATTCAGGCAACTATCGACCCTGATGTAAACCACTGGCAAACAAAAGAAACGGAAACTTTTTCGGTTAAATTCCCAAAGGAGTGGTATTGGGTTGAATTACCCTCTAAAAACCAATCCGGTGTTCATGTTATAACCAATAATCCGAAATTTCCTCTATCGGAAAATTTAGAAATAGGGCTTTTTGCCGGGATAGGCGATCAGACACCGATTAAAATTCATAATGATGCTGAGTTTGTTATGGCTGAAAGAGGAGTGCCTACGACAAATGTGGGAACTCCTGAAGAAAGTTTGAAATCCATTTTTTCACTGGCGAAAAGCAACTATCCGAATGTTAAGTGTGGTCGATTTACCGAACAAGGACTCTTACCGATTGAGGCATGGTGCACCGCTATATATCCAGATCATCAAATGCAACAAACTTTTTATTCTATTGACAAGGTATGGTCCTTAGAAAAGTCCGCATGGACAACCGATGCCACTCTTGTTAAGAGGGATGACCTAAGAAATATAGCGGAAAATTTTATATTAAAGGGATATTGAGAAGAGATGGCATCTTCTTGGTTGCATAAATGACTTGTGTAACTTCTGAAGCGGTGAATCCGTTTCTCAAAGAATATTTCGTTCTTTGATAATTTACAAAAAAGGAGCACCTCCGTGAAAGGCACGGTTAAAAAGATAGTTGGCATGGGCTTGTTTCTCTTTGGTGTGAATACGTTTGCAGGCGATCTGACGTGTTACGGATACACATCCACGACAAATCATTTTGATTGCAACGTTGCTCCTGCAAACTCTGGAAACTGCACTTGGTGGGCGGCATACAAACGCTCCGATCTCGCAGCTGCGGGGATTACGGGAAATGCTGGACTCTGGTATGATAATGCCAAGAACTTGGGATTCAACGTTGGATCGGATCCAAGAGTTGGCGCCGTTGTTGTTTTCTCAAATCCCGGTCATGTTGCTTATATCGAAAGCAAGAGTGACGATGGTTCGTTCAGCGTTTCTGAAATGGATGCTTATGGGAGTGTTGGGTTCGATAAGGGTGTGAACTATGCCACCTATCATCTCAATGGCGACGGTACCTATCACCGAAATAGCGGCACAACTTCTTGGACACTCCGTGGCTTCATCTACGACCGACTCTTCGTTCCCAAGGTTGGACAAACGATTTGCGCTCGCGGCAAGGGAGTGTACGGTATTTGCTGGCAGATAGCGACTCTTGCCAATATTTCCTGCCAGGGAGGAAAAAACTGGGAAGCGTTTCCAAATGATTGGGAGTTGGAATCAGCGTATGTCGTTTCCGACAATCGCTACTGTCCTGATAATGGTGGTATCGGCGGCTCTGGATCCAGTTCCAGTTCTGGCGGCGGCTCCACCACTCCTCCCGTCACCGGTTCCAACAATTCCGGCAGACTCTCCGATCTCGTGATGCGGGATGTCTATCTGGAAGACGCAAATTACAATCGGGTCACAACTCTCCATATCGGAGAGAAAGGACACTGTCACATGAGCGTCATCAACAACGGAGCGGTGAAGGCGAAGGGCACCTTCGAAAATCGTTGCTGGCTTTCTGTTGGGAATCAGTTCGATGGAAGCGACGCTGAGAATATCGGCAAGGAAGATATGAGCGATCTTGACAATGGACAATCGAGAATCTCCCATGAGGACTTTTACGCCCCTGCCTATCCGGGAAAGAGAAATTTGGTTGGCTGTACAGATGCATCGAGTAAGATTGTAGAATCAAATGAAAAAAATAACTGCAATCTTGGGAGTAAAGCTGTTCCCCAAGAGTACCGATTCGAGGTATGGAGCAGTCCAAATCTCACAACGACAGCGATTGGTCTCAGCAATGGCAAGACGGTTCTCAATGTCAATGAGCCATTCGTACTTTCTTCCGCTACCTACAACGCGGGAGAAAACTTTGGACAAGACTACGTCTACATTGGCTACTTCGACAACGGGGTGCTGATTGGACAGAATCAAATCTTGCGCGAAAATATGCAGGGAGGCTACAGCAAAATAGAGGATATAGCTGTTCCTCTGGGCATTGCCATGACCGGTATACACGAGCTCAAGGCATGTCCCGACTTCATCAATTCTATTGCCGAGACGGATGAAACCGACAACTGCATGTCGGTACGGGTAGAAGTACGGGATCCGAATGATCTGTTTCCATGTCCGGTTATTACTCAAGCAACTTGGGGACCACCATGGAACACCACGATGCCGGCGCCGTACAATAATCCTCCATTCAAAACGGCTGGGACGCTTGTCGTGACGCCGTGGTGTGCTGCGAACTTGCCGAATCATCTCGAGATTGTCGTTCAGGGAGCATCGAACCTTCTGATTGCCCCTGGGATGCGTATCAAAAATAGTGCAACCGGTGGTTCATATGCAACCCACTACTTCACTATCTGTTCAGTGCCGAAACAACCTGGAAGCGGGTGGTGTTCGGGAGAGGCACGTCTCATTGTGGAAGGAAAAGACGTTGACACGAGCGTCGCGAACAAACCAACTCAGATACTCGTGTATGCATGCGATTTGATAGGAGGGCTGGTTACGAATTGCCGGTGGATGTTGCAGGCGGCGACGATTTCTGCACGGCAATGAAAGAATGATTGAACAAGAAGTCTTGAAAAGAAAGAGTGACTCGAATGGATTCGGTTGAATCGAACCCCCGAAGGGCAAGGATGCTCTTCGGGAGATTTTTTATCTGATTTCTTGAGATTCTCTACTTTTCAGTGCGAACTTTCCTTACAACCAACCTTCTCTGCGCAGCTGTTTTTGGATGTGAGATTTCGCGATTGATGTTTTTACGAAACGAAGCCAGTCGCGATTCGGAAGTTTTCGGTCTTTGTCGGTGCGAATCTCGATTACTTCGCCGTTTTTGATGTGGTAATCGAGCGGAACTATTTTGGCATCGGCTTTCGCGCCGACGATGGTGTTGCCGATTTCGCTGTGAATGGCGTAGGCGAAATCGACCGGCGTTGCTTCTTCGGGAAGTTCAATAATGTCACCTTTCGGAGTGAAGGCGAAAATATGGTTCTTGAAAAAATCGATTTTGATTCCTTCCAAAAACTCGCGGTTATCATGACCTACTTCGCGCTGCCACTCCTGAAGCTGCTTGACCCAGGCGAGCTCTTTGGGCGGTGTCGTTTCTTTCTGACGGAAAAAGAGTTTTCTCCAGCCGGCGCTTCGCTCTCTTTCGGCGTAGGCCCAGTGGGCAGCGATGCCAAGCTCGGCTTCGTCGTGCATTTTTCGCGTACGAATTTGAATTTCAATGATGCGTCCTTCGGGGCCGAAAACGGTGGTGTGGAGCGACTGATAGTTGTTTGGTTTTGGCAGGGAAATATAATCTTTGATGCGGCCGACCATAGGACGATATCGTTTGTGCGTCGCGCCGAAGGCCTCATAGCAATCGGCGACATTGGGAACGATGATGCGGATAGCGACCAAATCGTACACGCGCTTGATATCCATATCATGCCGCTTCAGTTTTTGGTACAGGCGGTAGAGGCGTTTTGCACGGCCTTCAATGTGGAGGATGCGCACGCCTTCTTTTGCGAGGTTGTCGCGAATTGCGGTGACGGCGCGATCGAGGTACGAGTCGCTTTCGCGCATGTATTCCTTCACGATGTCTTTGGTTTTTTCGTGCGCTTCAGGGTCGAGGTATTTGAAAGCAAGGTCTTCGAGTTCGCCTTTTACTTCGCCGATGCCGAGTCGGTTTGCGATTGGCGCAAAAATTTCCATGGTCTCGCGTGCAATTCGGAGTTGTTTGTCGGGCGGGAGGGAGTCGAGCGTTCGCATGTTGTGAAGGCGGTCCGCGAGCTTCACGATCACGACACGGATATCTTCGGCCATCGCGAGAAACATCTTTCGTAGATTTTCGAGATAGTATTCTTCGCGTGAGCCTCGCAGGCGAATTTTCCCGAGTTTCGTTACGCCGTCAACGAGCGTGGCGACTTCGTTGCCGAATTTTTTTCGGATGTCGTCGAGCGAAACGGCGGTATCTTCGGGGACATCATGAAGAAGTCCTGCTGCGATAGTGCGCGATTCCATACCGATTTCGGCGAGAATTTTTGCAACGCCGAGCGAATGTTCAATGTAATCTTCGCCGGACTTTCGCTTTTGACCTCGGTGGGCTTCGCTCGCAAGTTCGTAGGCGTTCGTCACAAATCGACGCCCTTCGTTTGAGGGCGGGAATTTGGAAGCTCGGAAAACGTCTTCGAGGGAGATTGCCATATGGGCTCTTCTTCGGGATATTGTAGCATGGTCGCCTCATGGTGCGCGAAAAGAAGCACGTTGCTCACAGGGAGGCGCTGTGATACGATACAGTACTTTGTTCTCATGATCAAAAAAGATCGTCTTCAAACTATTGCTTCTCTTTCCCTCTCGAACCATCCCGAACTCTGTTCGGGGAAAAGTCTTCGAGATTTGTCTACGTTCCTCTTCTTTCGCTTATGTCGTTTCGGTCCGCAGTGCTTTTCTTGATGGCGGTAGTGCTCCTCATCGCGCTTGGGGCCGTGGCGTTTCTTTTCGGTCGACACTCGTCGAGCGTTTCTGTTTTTCGTCCCGATCGCGCGCTCTCTCACTCTCCTCTTGATTCGAAACGTGTTGGAGCAGAAAAAGAAAACGTCGTCCAGAAACTGCCAGATCGCCCGATCAAGATTCTTTTTGGAGGAGATATGATGCTTGACCGCTTCATTCGGGAGCGTGCCGAAAAAATGGGAAAAGATGCCATTGTGAGCGATATACAAGAAACTCTTGAACAAGCGAATCTTGTTGTCGTAAATCTCGAAGGGCCGATAACAACGAACAGTTCAAAAAGCGCAGGATCTACACCGGGGGAAATGCGCAACTATCTTTTTACGTTCGACACCGCGTGGGCGCCAGTTCTCGCATCGTCGAATATTCGCATGGTGAATATCGGCAATAATCACATTTTAAATTTTGGCGAAGCGGGTCTTATGGAGACGCGGAAATTTCTTTCGGATGCAGGCATTCGGTTTTTCGGTGATCCGATCGATGATTCGTTTCGAACCGCTTCTGTCGAAATCGAGGGAACGAAGATTGGGTTTGTGAATTACAACGCATTTTATCTTCCTGAATCGGCCGAGTCGCGTTCGCTCGAAGATATTGCGCGCCTTCGAGAATCGGTGGACGTGCTTTTCGTGTATGCTCACTGGGGAAATGAGTACGCTTCTGCAACATCGGAAGAAAAGCGGCTTGCTCGTCTTTTTGTGGATCAGGGAGCGGACGCGGTCATTGGTTCGCATCCGCACGTGGTGCAGGAGAAAGAAGTGTATCGCGAGAAAACTCTTTATTATTCGCTCGGAAATTTTGTGTTCGATCAGTATTTTCGTCCGGATGTTTCAAAGGGTTTGCTGGTCGAAGTCTCGATTGATCCCAATCATTCCCTTTCGTTTCGAGACATTCCGATAGCGCTTCTGCCCGATGGCACCACACGACTTCTTCCTCCTTCCTCCAAAAAAGCACCGTGATTTTTTTGAACTTTTAAGAAGTGAGTCAATCTCGAACTCGAAACTTCGTTTCGACCAAAATTTTTCTTCTTTCGAGTTCAAAATTTTTTCGTGGAGTTGCTCTCAGGTGTTTTCTGACGCAATGCTGAAATACGGAGGTCATTTTTATGTATTGAACGTATGAAAAGTTTATGGAAATGGATTGCTGCTATTCTTTTACTGCTCTTTTCTTTTCTCGGTTGGTGGTTCTGGTTTGAAAAAGGCAGACGTTTGAATCGAAATGAAACTCCTCTCTCTGTGGGAAAAGACCAAAGCAGTAAAAAAGAGCAAAAACAATCAGAGAACTTGGGAGGTGATGTCACTACTCTTGACACTTCAAACTGGAAGACGTACCGAAACAAGGAATACGGATTTGAGTTACAGTATCCAGATGATGCTTTTGTGGAAGAGGGAAAACCTGAAAAAGAATATCCGTGGTCAAGAAATAAAAAAGGAAGACTTGTTCGAATGCTGTATGTAGTTTCGGAAAATATCAAATTTGCCGTGAATATAGGTGTTTATGAAAACGATCCTTCTTTTGATCCGCAATTTATTTCCAAAGAAGTGTTGTTTTCAGGGGACAGAGAAAGCTACGCACTCCTTTTTTCAAATAACCAACAGCAAATATTTTTTAAGGAAGGTGATACATACAATTCTCTGCCGGTAGACTTGCAGAGCATTATTTATAGCAAGAAAAATTCATATTTTCTTGCCTTGAATTCCGTCAATTACTCGGGTATCAATTCGAATCAAGAGATTCTTTTTGTAACGATTTCCAAAAGTTTCAGATTTTTATAGTATATATCCTCAAACCAAGCTTTAAGACTCCGCATGCCGGTTCCTTTGGATTTTCCTCTTCCTCGCTTCAGTTTTCCATGAAATCCAGGCTTCCTTTTTTGTCTTCTGGTACCGATCTACTACGCACGTTCTTAGAATATTTCCCCCTTTTTTATAATTAGATCCCCCCTAAGTATGCGTTTAGGGGGATCTATAAATTTCCAGTTCGGATGTTCACCTTTCAAAGGTGGCTTCCATTAATCTTGCAAAGGCAACCGAGTCTTTCTCCATCAACTCAAGCTCTTTCTGCTCATCAAACTTTACATTCTTCATTCATTTCTGAATAACACTTTCTTGTACTATTCTATACAGTATCTCCCAATAGGCGAGAATAATACGCCCTATGGCTTATAACGGAGAAAGTGGAGTTATTGAAAAAAGAAGCGCAAATTTGTTTTTAATTTGCACTTCACATTTTCAGGCTTTGAAGAGTATAGTTGTACAGAATTTTTTCTGAAAATCAATTTAACCCAAAATCTCTGCACGTAGTTTCATCCAAAGTTTCCCCATTCTGTTTTCACCAGAGACATCCTTTCCGGTTCCCCAGAAGTAGTCACTGTCATAATTTTTTCTGAGCTCTCGGTCACCTGACTCTTTGAGGATCTCTACAATATCAGGATGTTGTGCTATTTTTGCACGAAATAACTCCTCCATTACTTTTTCTTTATCAAAATTCTCTACTTTTAACTCTGGATACTTTTTATATTTTTGTCCCTGTCTCCACGCATCGAATGGACTCGATGCGTTTTTAATACGTTCTCTTTCAATGCTGGGCTTCAGTTTTGAAGCTTGATATGCATGTTCAACGGTCGGAAAAACTTCTCCCCAAATCATAATAGAGTGAGCGGAAAATGGGGACAAGGATTGAAAACGTGTTTCTACAAAGTTAATTGGCTCAGTCATAAAAAGAAGAGAATACTAATCTGAAGGAGTGCTTGCCAACTATGAAGTAAGAATTCAGATCCTTCTCTCATACTATCGAGTTCAGTTTCACGGCGTGCAGTCTCTCTTTTTCTCAGCAATGAAGAGCGGTCAGGTTTCGTCCGAAAAAATCGGGAAATGCGTACCTGGGACTGGCAAAATTTATTTTATCGTTTCTTTTCGAGAAGATGCGGATTGTGATTGGGGCAGGTTTTGTCGCTGCAGCGTTCGGGAATAGTTTTTGTCCCCTCCATCATAAGCGCGCCGCAGGGCTTTCCGTCGCGCAGAAATTCGCATCGAGCGCCGGTCGGCTTTGCTTTGATGGCATTCTTGCATTTTGGATAATCGTAACAGCTGTAAAATGTTCCGAAGCGTCCGCGCCGCTCAACCATTTCGCCTGTGTTACAGAGCGGACACCGGACACCGGTCGTGGGCGTTTCCGAACCTTTGATGAATTTGCATTTCGGGTAGTTGGCGCAGGCGACGAAGGGACCATAACGGCCTGATTTTCGGACCAGTTTTCCATGACACTCCGGACAGGGTTCTCCTATTTCTTCCTCCGCGGGCATTTCTGATCCGTCGGCGAGTCGCGCGCCTTTACACTCAGGGAAGCGAGAACAGCTGAGAAAAGTTCCGCTTTTTCCGAGTTTTTTTACCATGCTCGCGTCGCATTCGGGACACCGAATATCGGAGGGCGCATCCCCGAGCGTGCTGATCTTTTCAAGATTCTCTTTGGATTTCACTTCTTTCGAAAACGGCGTATAAAAATCTTTGAGTGTTTTTTCGTATTCGCGTTCGCCATTTGAAATGTCATCGAGTTTCTGTTCGAGGTCGGCGGTAAATGTGTCGCTTACGACTGTGCCGAAGTGTGTTTCGAGAAACGTACTGACCGCTTCGCCGGTTTCCGTTGCGCGAAGGGCGCGACCTTCTTTCTCGGCGTAATTTCGGTCAAGGAGTGTTTTCAAAATGGAAGCGTAGGTACTGGGGCGGCCGATGCCGCGTTTCTCAAGTTCTTTAACAAGTCCGGCTTCCGAGTAGCGCCGTGGCGGTTCGGTTTGTTTCGCTTCGCAGTCGACCGAGACGATTGTCAGTGCGTCTCCTCGAGAGAGCTTTGGAATTTCGGTATCATCTTGTCGGGCCGCGGGATCAATCTCGAGCCAGCCGGAAAAAAGAAGTCGTGAACCGTTTGCGACAAAGTCAGGAAGCGATTGATCGGCGATGTTTGCAAGGACGCGCGTGCGCAACAGTTTCGCGCTGGCCATTTGCGAAGCGAGCGTGCGGCGGAAGATGAGCCCGTAGAGTTTCTGCTGGTCGCTCGAGAGCCCGGCTTTTTCGCGCGTTACATCGGTCGGGCGAATTGCCTCGTGCGCTTCTTGTGCGTTTTTCGATTTCGTCACGAACGTTCGCGGTTCGGAAAACCGCTCGCCGAATCGTCGTACAATAAAACGCGTGGCGGCTTCTTTGGCTTCGGCGCTCATGGTGACGCTGTCCGTACGCATGTAGGTGATGAGACCTGCTTCGTAGAGTTTTTGTGCGATGCGCATCGTATTCGCGGGAGAAAATCCAAGGCGCGAACTCGCTGCCTGTTGCAGAGTCGAAGTGGTAAAGGGAGGGGAGGGGGCGCGCGACACCTCGGTTTCTTTTATGTCGACGACGGACCATGTGCCTTCCCTTGCTCTCTCGAGAATGGATTTTGCCTCTGCTTCTTCCCTCAGTTCTTTTGTACAAACGAAGTCGAGCGAAGTGTTGTCGGGAGAGCGCGTGTGGGCCGTGATCACCCAAAAATCTTCGGGAATGAAAGCGCGTATCTCTCGTTCCTTTTCGACCAAGATGCGAAGCGCGGGTGACTGGACACGTCCTGCCGAAAGACCATAGCGGAGTTTTTTCCAAATGAGGCCCGAGAGATCGTATCCGACGAGACGATCGAGGACGCGGCGCGCCTCCTGGGCGCGCCGAAGATTCTGATCGATCGCGCGCGGGTGCGCGATTCCTTCGCGAACGGCGGCAGGCGTGATTTCGTGAAAGGCGACACGTTTCGGACGCTTGAGTCCGCACGCTTGGGCGATGTGCCACGCGATCGCTTCGCCTTCGCGGTCGGGGTCGGTTGCAAGGTACACTTCTCCTGCTTTTTTGGTGAGACGCGAGAGAGTTGCAACGATGGCTTCTTTGCCCGGGCTTACTTCGTAATGCGGTACGAACCCGTCGGGAATGTCGATCGCCTTTTTGTTGCTTTTGGGTAAATCGCGAATATGTCCCACCGAAGCCACGACACTAAAATCTTTGCCAAGATACTTTTGAATAGTTTTCGCTTTTGAGGGCGACTCGACGATGACCAGTTTCATAGAAAATGGAGAAGGGAAGAGGGGAGAAATGGAAAAAGAAAAAATGAATGAGGGAGGGGGTTTCCAAAATGTGCTCTATGATGAGAGGGAAGCGTCGACCATTTGTTTATGATTGTACCCGAATCACACTCGAAAGACACGAATATATTTCATTGAACCGATATTTTTGATGAGTCCTTTCATTTCGAGAAAAGAAATGGCGGAAAGCGCATTCGCTGTCTTTAGTTCCGATCGTTTGACGAGTATATCAACATGCATGGTATCACTTCCCAAAATTTTGAGAAGCTTTTCCTCATCCGACGAGAGGGCGGGGGACGACGTTTCGGGAACCGACGCTCGTTGATGCAGTCGTTTCGTGTCGCGAACAAGCGGAAGCGCATCGAGAATATCAGAAAGATGAGCCGCGAGTGTCGCGCCTTCTCGTAAGAGTGCGTGCGGGCCGCGCGATCCTTCGGTGTAGATTGAGCCGGGAACGGCGAACACTTCTCGATTGTATTCTGTGGCGAGGCGTGCGGTGATGAGGGTGCCGCTTTTCTCGGAGGCTTCTATCACGATCGTGCCAAGAGACAGTCCGGCCATGATGCGATTTCGTGCAGGAAAAGTGAAGTCGCTTGCGGGCGTTACCGGTGGGTAGTCCGACACGAGAAGTCCCTGGTGTTCGATCGCATGTGCGAGTTCGAGATGAGTGCGCGGCGCGATCGAATCATCGTCGAGGCCGTTTCCGAGAACGGCGATCGTTTCCCCGTTTCCTTCGAGTGCGCCGCGATGTGCCTCTTTGTCTATTCCGAGCGCCATACCGGAAACCACGGTGAGGCCGCTTCGCGCAAGCTCTTTCGCAAATTCGCGTGCGATCCCGACGCCGTATTCGGAAGGTTTTCGCGTGCCAACTATCGTGATAAGGGGACGATCGCCAAGCACTGCATTTCCTCGGGTATAGAGGAGGATTGGTGGGTTGGGGATTTCCGTGAGGAGTGCGGGATAGTCGGCGTCGTAGAGGCCAACAAGACGAATACGGTGGCGGTCCAGGAGTTCCAATTCGCGCTCGGGAGAAATGCGGTTTCGTTCGCCGACAATCTTCTCGGCGAGTTTTTCGGAAAGTCCTGAGGTGAGGAGTGCTTCCCGTGTTCCTGTCCATGCTGCTTCGGAAGTGCCGAAGTGCGCGAGAAGTTTTCGTATTTTTTCGGAGCCGATTCCGGGAACGCGCAAAAGGCAGTGGAGAAAAAGAGTCTCGTTCATAGAAATGCTGATTGAGGAATAGTGGAACAAGGGAGAAAAGAGAATTGGCAGAGGCTCTTTTTTCTTTGAGCGCAGCTCGGCACGAAAGATATGAGGGAAGAAAGAAATTTGCTCGATCGAAATCTTTGGACGAAACTTCTTCTCTGTCCTGTCCTTCGCTCCTTCTTCTTTCGGGGAAAAATCCGTGAAGCGTTTTGAGTTCTCGATTTCAACCAAACGCAATTACGTTTGGTTGGGCCTCCTTTTATTCTTCGCGGGGAGTATAGGGGAGGGCAGTGAACTTGGCAAGGTACTCCTTATGATTCGGTGGCTTGATATCGTCAGGAGGCGATTGGTATGATAGGATTTTTTCGAGAGCCTTATCCTTCGACTCTCTTGTGCGCCTCTTTCCGGGGGACCCTGTTTTGTTTTTGTATCCATTCGGGATAAAAAAATGTTCGAGTATTTTTTCTCAGAATAAACCAATCAAAAAAGAAATCGCTTTCTATGTTTTTCGGACTGACCTTGTGGGCAAAGGGCGGTGGCTCTCTGTGGGAATACTCCTCCTTATTCTGGCGATAGGCATTTTTCTTCGTACGTATCGGTTTCATGATTTTCTCTTGTTTGAGAAAGATCAGGTGCGAGACGCTGCTTTGGTAGAAGCGGTACTTCATGGCCTCGAGCCATGGCCGCTTCTTGGCCCTTCGATGCGCGGATCGGGAGAGACGAAAGACGAGCTCTTTCGGGTCGGGCCCGTTTTCGTGTATTTTCAGATTCTCTCGGCGAAACTTTTTGGAATGCGTCCCACAGTTCTCGCGTATCCCGATTGGCTCTTTTCGGTCCTCACCCTTCCCCTCTTTTTTGTGGTGATGCACAGGTTATTTTCGGTGCCGATCTCGATCCTCATAACGGCGCTTTTCTCGGTCGCATTCTTCCCGCTTCAGTACGGGCGATTTGCATGGAATCCGAATGCCTTGCCGTTTTTTACACTTCTTTTTGTTCTCTCTCTTGCGGCAGTGTTGGAAAAGCGTGATCGCACTCCGTGGCCCGCGGTGGTCGCTCTCGGTGTCGCGATGGGAATCGGGATACAACTCCATGCGCTTGCGCTTCTTTCGTTTTCGATTACGCTTGTTTTGGCGTGCGGCGCGAGTTTTTTTCTCTGTGTGAAGAAGAAGGAAATGAACCGAAGTTTCTCGAGAAAAGGGTTTGCGATTCGTTTTTGTGTGTTCCTGGCAGTAGTTGGGGGGCTGAATGCGCCGCAGATCGAGAGTGAAGTCTCGAGCGGATTTTCAAATACGCGTACTCTTTTTTCATCGCCTGTTCGCGAAGGAAAGGGATCGGCATTCTCGGTGAAGGGAGTGGCTGAGGCGCTTCTGTGCCAGGCACAGGCAAATTTCCACAGTATTTCTTCGCTCTCGGGAGAAGAATGCATTCTTCCTTCAAAAAAACTTTTTGCCTCGGGCACGGCCGGCAAAAAAGCTCGAGAAAAAACGCCTTTCTTCTTCCTTGCGGCGAGTCTTGTTTTTTCTCTCGTCGGCTTTTTTCTTTGTGGAAGACGATTCTGGAGAGAAACGGATCAGGCGAAGAAAACACTTCTTGGAACGTTCCTTCTTTTTTCTCTCGTTTTCTTTCTTCTCATGATTCCGATTCTCGCGTCAGGATTTTTGGAATACCGATATTTTCTCCCGGTCTTTTTTCTCCCTTTTCTCTTTCTTGGTTTCCTTTTTGGATCGGATCACTCTCGAAAATCTGCTGCGAGGAATATTGCCGCACTTGTTCTCCTTGGAGGTTTCTTTTATTCCAACATGAGTACGATTTTTACAACGTATCGAACACTCTCGTCTGGATTTGGAAATGATGGGCACTCCGTCTACCTCGGCGAAATCGAAGCCATGGTTTCTTTTCTTCATCGAGAGAGTTCGGGAGCGGCGTCGATTTCGGGGAAGGATGATATTCTCAAGAATTTGTTTCCGCCACTTTTCTTTGTGGCGAAACAAGAGGGACTTTCCCTATCGAGGGGTGAAGAAGGTGAGGGGACGGGCGTTCATTTGAGAATATCAAAACGCTCGGGGCACAATTCGAAAGATGCCGACAAGAAAAGTTGCGGATCGTTTGGAAACTTTCTCGTATGTCGGGACGAACCTCCAAACTGAGGAGTATTCGTTTGCGCTTCTTTTCGTCGGAGCGCTTTCATTTTTTGCCGAAAAAAATGAACAGGTGACAGGTCGAGAAAAATACGCTACACTGGGGAACATCGTGTTTTTTTGAAGTGCCCATTCTTATGTCACGTACCATGCGAACCCGTCCTTTTCCGCAAGAGACCGGCGAGTCTCTTGCGGAAGGAAAAGGAAAGAGTGTCATTTCCATTCGCGGGGCGCGCACTCATAATTTAAAGAGTGTCGATGTCGATATTCCCCGCGAGCGATTTGTGGTTGTGACCGGACTCTCGGGCTCTGGCAAATCCTCTCTCGCGTTCGATACCATTCATGCCGAGGCGAATCGCCGCTACATGGAATCCGTCTCTTCCTACGCGAGACACTTTATGGAAGCGCTCGAGCGGCCCGATACCGATAGCATTTCAAATTTAAGTCCTTCGATTTCCATTGATCAGAAGAGTATTGCGCGCTCGCCGCGCTCAACCGTAGGCACGCTCACCGAAACATACGATTACTTGCGACTTCTCTTTGCAAAGGCGGGGACGCCCTGCTGTCCGACCTGCACTGCGCCCCTCGCGCGACGCGACGCGCGGGATATCATGGAAGAAATTCTCGCGCTTCCCGATGGAACGCGCGTCATATTTTTGACCGCGATGGAGCAACTTCGCCGGAAGACCGAGAAGGAGGCGCTGCGAACGCTCTCCGGGCTTGGCTATGCTCGGGTGCGCTTCCATAATCAGGTCATGCTTGTTTCGGAGGTCATGCCGCACGCTTCCGACATGCTCCTTTCGGAAATGGATGTCGTGATTGATCGCCTGACGCTCAGCGCAAAACATCCGGACATCGAACGCGTCCTCGACTCCATTGAAACCGCGTTCAAACTCGGTCGCGGAACGCTTTCTCTCTTGATCAACGAAACTGAAGAGCGTCGGTATAGTCGAGAATACCTGTGTGCTTCGTGCGGGACGGGACTCTTTGAGGTGACGCCACAAACGTTTTCATTTAATAGTCCCGAGGGAGCGTGTCCTCTCTGCGCGGGACTCGGGGTGCAGCAAACATTTGATCCGGAGCTCGTGGTGCCGAACGGAAAGCTCACGCTTTTGGAAGGCGCAATTCGTCCGTGGAGCAAATCGTCATTTACGTCCGCAGGGAACGACGAGTCGGAAGAGGAGCCGGGCACTCCAGAAGCTGAGGCGGCTACTCCTGGAAAGCGAGAAGCAAGTGGAAACGGATTCGAACTCCTCAAGCAGTTTGCGGCGAGAAAAAAAATACGACTCAATGTTCCGGTTTCGAAAATTAAAAAGAGCGAATTCAAAGAAGTGCTTTTTGGAGAGCCCGAACTCGAACGCAAGAAAAAAAATTTTTTTCCGGGTGTGCTCGCGCTCCTCGAGAAAAAACATCGCGAAACAAAATCTGAACATATTCGATCCCTCCTTGAGAAATTCATGATTTCATCGCCGTGCCCATCATGTCATGGAAAGCGGCTTCGGCCCGAAGCGCTAGCTGTTTTCTTTGATCACAAAACCGTTCACGATATCGCGAGTCTTTCAATTGACGAACTCGAAACGTATTTTCTCTCTTTCCTCCAAAAAGAGACGAACTCGGAGTCGCTTTCTGTTGTGCGTCCGGTCTATAGAGAGATTGTCGAGCGATGCTCGGCGCTGAGACGAGTGGGCCTTGGATACCTCGAGCTTGCTCGGAGCGCCGAGACGCTTTCGGGCGGCGAGGCGCAGCGCATCAAACTTGCGACGCAGATGAAATCGGAGCTCTCGGGAGTATTGTATGTCCTTGATGAGCCATCCATCGGCCTTCACAATCGTGATACGGAGCGCCTTATCGATGCCCTGTGTTCGCTCAAGGGCAATGGGAACTCGCTCGTCGTGGTTGAGCACGATCCTGCTGTTATGAAGGCGGCGGATTGGATCGTCGACATGGGGCCGGGGGCAGGACGAGAAGGGGGAGAAGTTTTGTTTTCGGGGACGCCGGCGGAGCTCCTCGCTTCGAACACCGAGACGGGAGCATACCTTTCCGGAAAGCGTCGCGTTTCTGAGAAGCGTCGCGTGAAAACCTCTTCGCGATTCCTCTCGATCCTTGGTGCAACGGAACACAATTTGAAAAATATCGACGTTCGAATTCCGCTTGAATCGTTTGTGGTTATTTCGGGCGTTTCGGGATCGGGGAAATCAACCCTCATTACCGATATTCTCTCTCGAGCGCTCCTGCGGCATTTTTATGGAGCGCGTACTGCCCCGGGTGCGCACCGCTCGATAAAAGGTCTCGGCTTTCTCGACAAAGCGATCGTGGTAAACCAGGATCCTATTGGGCGCACGCCACGCTCGAATGCGGTAACGTACACGGGGGCGTGGACGCCGATTCGCGATCTCTTTGCGGCGACCGCGGAAGCGGAAAAGGCTGGTTTTTCCGCGAGTCACTTTAGCTTCAATATGAAGGGTGGTCGGTGCGAGGTCTGCCAGGGAAGTGGGATGAAAAAAATAGAGATGTATCTTTTGCCCGATCGGTATGTTTCGTGCGAGGTTTGCGGCGGTACTCGCTACAACGATCGAACGCTTGCGATCGAGTATCGCGGCATGAATGTTTCACGAATTCTCGACATGACTGTTTCGGAAGCGCGTGCGTTCTTTTTTGATCAGCCTCCTGTTGAAGAAAAACTCCGCGCCCTCGACGAAGTCGGGCTTGGGTATCTCGTCCTCGGGCAGAGCGCGACGAATCTTTCCGGGGGCGAGGCGCAACGCGTCAAGCTCGCTGCGGAACTCGCGCGAAAATCAACCGGGAAGACGCTCTATATATTGGACGAACCGACGATCGGTCTCCACTTCGAAGATGTGCGACGGCTTCTTCTCGTTCTTGATGCGCTCGTCGACAAAGGGAATACCGTTCTTGTGGTGGAGCACAATAGCGATGTCATTTCCCACGCGGACTGGGTCATTGACTTGGGCCCCGAAGGCGGAGACATGGGAGGCAATCTGGTGTTTTCGGGAACGCCCGCAGAGCTCAAGAAGTGCAAAGCGAGTCTCACGGGAAAATATTTGTGATCCCCGCCGAATATCATTTCCCAAAGGCACAAGTTCGGAAAATTCTTCCTTATGTTGAAGGAAAATTCTTTTTCTCGAAAATACCAAGTCGTTCACTCTGATCCGGAATGGCAGAAATATTTTGAATCTGAGAAAAGAGTACTCTCCGGAATATTTGGTAAAGCCGCCCTTTCTCTTGAGCATATTGGCGGCACTTCAGTTCCGGGGCTTTCGGCAAAGCCGATTGTGGATATTTTGGTAACACTCTCTTCTCTTGATTCTCTTTCCGAATTTCGAACTCTGCTTTCCTGTTCCGGATATCGATCTCTTGGCTCGTATGGAATGCCTGAATCGGAGCTTTTCATACGAGAAAGTGATGGGCTGAGAAAAGTAAATCTTCACATATTTCCTGACAATCATCCGCATGTACGGGAAATGATTCTGCTGCGGGACTTTTTTCGATCTCACCCCCAATCTGCTCAAGAATACTCAATACTCAAACGGACACTCGCCGCGAAATATCCAAATGACTCCTCATCCTACCGACGCGAAAAGGATCTTTGGATGAGAGATTTTTTGGAAACGATTTGCAAGGAAAGCAGAAAAGAATGAAAAAGAAATGATAACCGTTCTCCTATGATCCCGCTTCACCGAATGATTCTCGAGACAGTCGTGTACTACGATGTGTTTGATTACCCGCTCACCGAGTTTGAAGTGTGGCAACTTCTCATTGCTTCCGATGGGGATGGAGAAATGAGCGCCGCTCCGTCGCTGCGGGAGGTAGGAGAGACGCTCGACGGGAGTTTTCTTTCGAAGCGACTTTCGCGTTCGCACGGATTTGTTTTTGTACGGGGACGAGAAAGGTTGGTATTCGATCGGATACAGAAAGGCAAGCGCGCGGATCGTGATATTCGTCGCGCCAAAAGGGTGGCGCGAGTTTTTTCGGCACTTCCTTTGTGAGAATGGCGGGACTTACCGGAAGTCTCTCTATGAAAAACCCCGAACGCGAAAGCGATTGGGATTTTTTCGTTGTGCTCGAAGCAGGACACATTTGGACGGGACGAGCGTTTGCAACCCTTGTCCTTCATCTGCTCGGTATGCGCCGACATGGAAAAAAAATTCGCAATCGTGCGTGTCTCAATTTTTGGGTAACGACCGACTCGCTTGAAATTCGTCTCAAAGACATTTTCTCGTCGAACGAATACATGTTCCTTATTCCTCTTTTCGATGACGGCGTTTTCGATCAATTCCAATCTGCAAATAGATGGATGAAGCGATTTCGTCCGAACTTCGCTCCGGCTTTTCTTCCCCACCGCTCCCGAGTGCGGGATACGACGCTCACTCAGAAGATTCGCGGTCTCGGAGAAACAGTGCTTTCGAGTCGGCGACTCGAAGCCTTTTTACGGAAAATTCAACACAACAAAATTGCGCGGAACCCCAAAACCGCGCTCTCCGAGGGTATTATCGAAGCAAACGATGCCCGGCTCGTTTTTCTTCCGAAACCGCGAGGACCGAAGGTATTTGAGGCGTTTCGCCGTCGACTGAGTGAGGTTGAAACGATTGCATTATCCTAGTATTTTCTTCATCTCTCTCGTGCACGATCTCTTATTTTTTTGTGTACCCTCTTTCGGAGAGAAGGGAAATACCGGCGGATTTTCTTTTCATCGTTTTTCCTCACATCAATACTTTTCACCATTCCTTCGCTCTTTTCTGGTGAGACAAATTCGAGAGATACTTTTTTCTCTTCGAGCAAACGTCCTTCGGGACGTTTTTTCGTCTCATCGCTTGGGTTTCGTGGTATAATTTTTGTAGATTCATTCTCTCTTCTATGCCGAAGTATCTTTTCACTGCGAAAAATTTGAAAACAGGAGAAGCGAAAGGTGGAGAACTCTCCGCGAAAGACGAGAAGGGAGTAGCATCCTCGCTCGCGTCCGAAGGATTCGTCCCGACCTCCATCAAAATGATTGACGAAGCTCCCGCGGGCGTCAGTGTCAAATTTTTCGATCGCTTCAGCACGGTTCCTCTCAAAGAGAAAATGGTCTTCACGCGAAATCTGGCGGTCATGGTTTCGTCGGGACTTTCGCTTTCGCGTGCGATTCAAAATCTTTCGAGTCAAACGAAAAACAAGCGCTTCAAAGCGGTACTCGAATCGGTGCAGGCGGATCTTCAAACGGGGAAGACGCTGTCCGAAGGCATGTCTCGATTTCCCACTATTTTTAACGAGCTCTTCGTAAACATGATTTATGTGGGAGAGGTTTCCGGAAATCTTGAGATGGTGCTCGACATTCTCGCAACTCAACTCGAGAAGGAACACGACATTACGAGTAAAGTGAAAGGCGCGCTTATTTATCCGGCGGTTATTTTGGTCGCCATGATTGGTATTGCGATTCTGATGCTTACGTATATTCTTCCGAGTATCGTGGGTGTTTTTAAAGACATGGATGTCAAGCTTCCTGCCATGACCGTATTTATTATGAGTCTCAGCGATTTTTTGCGCCATCATTTTATTGCAAGCGGCGTGATTGTTCTCGCTCTTCTCGTCGGAGGAAAAGTATTTTTGGCGACGAAAACCGGAAAGCGTGCCTTCAGTTTCTTTCTCCTCTTTATGCCGATTGTCGGAAATATCGTGGTCAAAGTAAACTGCGCGCGCTTTGCTCGCATTTACAGCTCGCTTTTAAAGAGCGGCGTGTCGGTTGTTGACGGCCTCGGCATTGTTTCTCGGGTTCTCTCGAATGATGCGTACAAAAAAGCACTGGTTTCGGCGATCTCCGAGATTCAGCGGGGGACGGAATTGAGCGTCGTCATTTTGCGATACCCGAAAATTTTCCCCCTTCTTGTTCCACAAATGATCGCCGTTGGCGAGGAGACGGGGAAAACCGAAACCGTACTCGAAAAGCTCGCCACCTTTTATGAAGATGAGGTGACGCAGATTACGAAAAACATGTCATCGATTATTGAGCCGATCCTCATGCTTCTTATCGGAGGAGGAGTCGGATTTTTTGCGGTTGCAATGCTTCAGCCGATGTACAGCGTTCTTGAGAATATTAAATAAGCAGCGCTCAAAAATTTTTCATGAAGCGTTTTTTCTTTTTGCAAACCTTCGACAGCGGATCCAAAGACCACACCCTTCCTTTTCGAGAGTGATATTTCTGGGCAGAAGAATTTTTGAAATCATCTCGTGCGTGCTGTTGGAAAAGGGAGAACATTTTCTTGGGGCGGTGTGTGTTGGAAATCCTCGGCTTGTTTCCTGAAGGGTGTCAAAAAAAAGAGAAACCGTATTTCTTCCCCATGTGACTTTTTCATTTCTCACACATCGTTCGACTCGAATGCGACGCCCGGCTCTCCCGGCGTTTACGCTCGTGGAGGCGCTCGTCCTTCTTTCTATCTTTTCCATAATCACCGTCACATTCTATTCGGTGTACTCAAATAGTGCCTGGTTCGCGATCGATACGCGCCATCGTCTTTCGGCGGTTGCGGTGGCGAACCAAGAAATGGAAAAACTTCGGAATCTTTCCTATGAAGATGTGGGATTCGACGACGAAGCTTCGCTTCCCCTTCGCGGTATTCTTCCCTCGTCCGATCGCGAAAAAACAATAATGCGATCAAACGGTACTTTTACCGTGAAAACGATCATTCAAAATATTGACGATCCCGAAGACGGACTGGCGGGTGGCTCTCCCAATGATGCGGTGCCGAACGATTCGAAACGAGTGCGTATTGATGTGTCGTGGGGAGCAAGTGAATCACAAACCGTTCGTCTGGTAAGTCGTTTTGTGCCGGACGGTATCGAAATGATTTCAGGGGGAGGGAATGTCGTTGTGAACGTGAATGACTCAAGCGGCGAAGCGGTTTCCACTGTGTTGGTTCGGATTACGCATCTCGTGAATGGTACGACCACCGAATGCGTGACGGAGAATGGAAGCTGTCTTTTTATTGGCCTCGAAGAGGCGACCGACCGTCACTATAAAGTTTCTCTTTCCAAGTCCGGATATGAATCAGTGGAAACGCGTTCTGTTACGGCGTCGCTCGACCCGGTCGACAAACACCTCACAATTCTCGCGGGATTTTTGCAGACGGTTTCGTTTGCGATGGATAAAACATACTCTATTCGAATTCGCCCGAAGGAAATTTTCGGCAGCGACACGCTTGATACCGTGCGGTATACACTCTTTGGCGGACGACTCTTGGGAACCGATCCCTCAAATGCGAATAAGAATGTGTATGCGGTTCCTGAGGCGGAGCACACAGGATCATTTTCGATTGCCAGTGCGACGCCGGGCACCTATTTCGTGAACAGAGATTCTCTCACTCCCTCCACAAACGAGTATTGGAAAATCGACCGCGCCGAAGGAACAGATCCTTTTTCCTTCGTCCTCGATGTGTCGGGAACGCCGAATGAATTTACGATTCTTGCGATTGATCGAGCGCGAACCGGAGTATTTTTTACCGTAACGTCTTCGGGATCCCCGGTTCCCGAGGCGAGTGTTCGCGTCTTCGATCCCATTGATCCGACACAGTACGATACAACGATTCTCACTGACCAATTCGGTCGCGCGTATTTTCCGCACGAAGCGTCGTCGACGATGTTGCCGCAGGCGTACCAGTATGAGGTAAAAGGAGTTGGCTATCAGGATGGATCGGGAACAGCGACGCTTGTTTTGAATGAAATGAAATCTGAGGAAGTTTCTCTCAACCCACTCTAATCATTCGAGACGGAATACTCTCTCAAGAAAGTTTCGGCACGGAGTTGTGGTTGAAATCACTCCTGCTCTTCTCAATAGTTTGGTTACTTGATAGATTTTTCCACCGTCTTCTCTCTATGCATTTTTATTCACGATGTTTTTCGGAAAAACGTCTTCGGGGCATGTCCTTGGTCGAGCTTTTGGTGTCGATGAGCATTTTGACGATGGTGATGGGGGGGATGGCGATATTTTTCACCAGCATTTGGCGGACACAGGCCTTTACGATCGAAGTGGGACAGACAGCTTTTCTCGCATCGCGCGGCGTGAAGGGGCTGTCCGATGCGATTCGAAATGCGCGTATGAGCGCGAACGGTTCTTTTCCCGTTTCTGTTGCCACCCCGACCGAATTCACTTTTTATTCGGACGTCGACGGAGACGACGTGATCGAACGGGTGCATCTTTTTTACGATACGACGAGTTCTCCGAAGACGGTGAAAGTCGGCGTAACTGATCCGAATGGGGCAACTCCTCCCGTCTATCCCGCTGGAGACGCTTCGACTTCTATTATTGCATCTTCGGTGGTGAATACGGCGTCGCAGCCAGTTTTTTCCTATTATGACCGCGACAGCGTCCCTCTTCCTGAGAATCCTGCTCCCTCCTCGGTGCGTATGGTGGCGATTTCTCTTTTCGTCAATGTCGATCCGACGACCGCTCCTCAGAGTGTAGAAATTTCGACGATTGTTTCGCTGCGGAATTTATGGAAGAAGTAACGAGCCAGCGTTCGATTTTCCTGCACGGTGAAAGGATACTTTTTCTTTGAACTATGAAATCAAATTCGGTGAGAAAAATTCAACCCCCCCGTCTTCGCGGTTCGGCCATGGTATTTGTTCTCGTCATTTCGAGTGTAGCGGCGATTGTTCTCTCCGGACTCGTCACCTTTGTTGTATCAAATGTAAAGTACAGCCTGGAAGCTGCGAAGCGAGAAGAAGCGCTCCAGATTGCGGAGTCCGGCGCGCATTTTTATCGCTGGTACATTGCACACAAACTCGACGGAAAGAATACCGAACAAATGAATGAATTTTGGCAACTCTCGAGCCCGCGCCCGTACGGAGTCGACACTCCGTACGAGGCAGATTTTCTGGGCATCGGCCGCTACCGAATTGTCGTGACTCCCCCGCAAGCCACTCGACTGTTTTCACGCTTGAGTCGACAGGGTGGACATACGCTTCTCCGGAAGCGACGAGAACGGTGCGGGTTCGTCTCCGACGTCCTTCATGGAGCGAGTATATGATTCTCGGGAATGATACGTTTCGTCTCAGTAATCGAACGGAGATATTTGGACCGATGCATGGCAACGAAGGCGTGCGGTTTGACGGCGTCGCTCACAACAGTACCTCTTCCGGCGTTACCTGCTACAACGATCCCGATACCCCGGGCGGAGGAGCGTGCGAGCGCCCAGGCGTTTGGAGCGGAGAATGGCCTGGAAGCGAACCCTACAATACGCTCCTTTCGAACCCTGTCTTCTTGGGTGGGAGGAACTTTCCCATTCCGAAGATTGATTTCAACAGCGTGACTGCCGATCTTGCATACATGAAAAGCGAAGCACAAACGAGTGGCGAGGCCGCGCACTACTATGGTCCGAGCGGTGCCGGATACCGAGGATACCGCATCGAATTCAAACCAACGGGGTATGAGATTACGAAAGTGAAAACCGTGGACGACAAAGACAGTGTCACGCGAGTCGATACCCCCTCGCGTATCTCTCGCAGTTTTCCTTCGAAGGGACTCATTTTTGTAGAAGACAATGTGTGGTTTAACGGAAAGGGAGTGGCGGGAGTAAAAGTAGAGACGGAACGCATGACGATCGCGGTTGCCGACCTTTTGGGAGGATCAGATCCGAACATTTATATCGAGGATGGCGCGCAATATAAAAACGGCGGAAGCGGACAAGAAGCGCTCGGATTTATCGCCGAGGGATCGATTGGTTTTCCTGGTGACTGTCAGAATACGCTCACGCTTCACGGTGCGCTCCTCGCGCAAAAGGGAGCCGTGCAGCGCGCGCACTACGGGAGCGCATACAACAAAAACAAGATTACTATTTTTGGCGCAATCGCTTCGAAGGGCAGAATCGGATTCGGATATACGGACGGTACGGGGTTTCAAAATCGCGAACTCCTTTTCGACGCGAATCTTACGGTAAGTCCTCCGCCATACTTTCCGACCGGCACGCAGTATTCCATAGATCTCTGGGAAGAACTATAATGAAAAAAGAAACTTGTTTCGAATTGTTCAAAATATTCGAAGCGAATGAGTTGCTCTTTTCGCAAATTTCGTCGAGCAATTTTCTCACTCCGAAAAAATTTCTGTCGAGATTGTTCTTGTTTTCCGAAACGGCGTGAGCGCGTTCCTCTCGAGATACTGGAAAATTTCGAGAAACGGTGTGCTTCGATTTTCCAGTACGTCCAGAAAATATCATTCACAATTTTCAATTTCGAATTTCTTGCACCTCTTATGTCTTTTTGGAGCAGAACTGTTTTTCGAATGACACCTCGACCGTTTGGTCTCGACTTAAGCGATCTCTCTCTCAAGATGGTATTTCTGGAGGAGGAGTCAGGGCGCGATACTATCGTGAGTTATGGATCGGTCAATCTTCCGCTTGAAACGGTTTCCGATGGGAAAATTTTGAAACAGGAAGCGGTCGTCTCGGGGGTACACACCTTGCTTGCAACCGCGGGACCAAAATCGGTGCGTTCAAGACAGGTCTTCTGTTCGCTTCCCGAAACCAAGGCATTTTTAAGAATTCTGAGTCTCCCCACCATGAGTCCGGAAGAAATGGGGGAGGCGATCAAATGGGAAATAGAAGCCAATATCCCGCTTTCTCTCGATCAGGTCTATTACGATTATCATCCGCTCGGACGAAATATCACGCGTGAATCGGGGAAGGTGAGTGTTCTCGTTGTTGCCGTTTCGCGTTCGGTGGTGGATCAGTTTGTGGCGACACTCGAGGCGGCGGGCCTCGAAGTGGTGGGATTTGAGACGGAATCAATCGCGCAAGCAAGGATTCTGTTGCCCGAAGAAGAAAGCGATGCGACAACGCTCATCATCGATCTCGGTGATCGACGCACGAGCTTTCTCATTGCGCTCGGCAACATCCCGGTTTTCACATCAAGCATACCGCTTTCTTCCCAAATGATTACCGACGCTATTTCGAAGGGCATGCGTATTCCTTTCGAAGAAGCGGAGCGTCTCAAAATTTCGGAGGGCATCGGATCGCCTGTGAAGGGCGACCCGCTCTTTCGAATGGTTGAACCGGTTCTCGAAAGTCTCTCCGTCGAAATGGAGCGGTCGGTCGAATTTTATCTGAACACTTTGCGATACTCGGCGGCAGTCGATCGCGTCATTCTCTGCGGAGGAGGGTCCAATATGCGGGGACTATTACCTTACCTCGCGAGAAAACTCGGGAAGCCAGTCGAATTTGGAAACCCCTGGGTGAATCTTCGAATGGGAAATTCGCTTCCTCTCATCAACAAAAAACAATCAGTTCAGTACTCAACCGCGCTCGGTCTCGCGCTTCGCGGCATGTCAAATTATGAAAATCCTGCTTAATCTTCTGCCACCTGAAAAGAAAGAGGAGATGCGAAAGAACTCCCGATTTCGAATGGTGGTCCTTCAGGGAGCGGCATTTCTTTCTTTGGGCGCTTTTTATTATGCCATGCTTCTTGGGATTTCTTTTCTTCTTTCGATCGAGCGATCGTCGGGAGAGCGTCTCTCGGGCGAAAATGTGTCGAGGAAGCAGGAAGTTGAATCGTATGAATCGGTCTTTCGTGATGCCAACAAACACATTGCGGAAATTTCTGCCGCTCTCTCGGGTCACGTTTCGTGGAGCCACTTCTTTCGTGAACTCGAACGATCGACGCCACCCGGAATTCTCTACACCAGCCTCATGACGAAAACCGATCTTTCTCTCGAAATTTCCGGAAAAGCGACGGATCGGGAATCGCTGCTTCTCTTCGAGCGTCAGATCAATGAATCCGATTGTTTTCGAGACGCGATTATTCCACTTGCCGATAAGTTAGTCAAAGAGAATATCGATTTTCAATTAAGCGCTGCAATAGAGAGGACCTGTGTTTTGCTCAAGGGATCGTGAGTAGAACTATCGCCGTACTTTCAAGTTTTTGATGGCGGCAGAAAAGAATCAATTCACGTGTATCTATGACGAATTTTTGGAGACAATTTCGAGAATGGATCGCCCTCGTTGTGTGTGGGGGTTTGTTTGTTGCTCTGGTTCTTTTCGGCATACTTCCTGCCTGGAAAAAGAACGAAGAGAAAATGCACACCATTGAACGGGAAAAAGTAGATCGGAAAATTCTCGAAGAAGAAGCGAAGAGAATTCCCGAGATGCGACATGATCGAGAGGAAATTGAGCGCAGGCGAGATGATCTCCACGTTTTTTTATCGAAAGACGCGATTATTTCCGCGATTGAGGCGATTGAATCACTCGGGGTCGAAGAGGGTGTTTCGGTAGTGTCGGAAGCCTCTTCCGCCGCACTGGTTCAGTCTGGAAAAAAGGCAACCAAGAAGATCGCTCTTTCTCCTGAGGGAGGAGAAAAATCCGAAACCGCTCCCCGAAAAGAGGAGAAACCAGAAGGACTCGCACCGCTGTTCCCTGAAAACCGAATTGTTCCGGTCGAGTTCCGAGTCACCGGTCCGTACGAACGTGTGGTGCACTTTGTTGAGCGTCTCGACACAATGCCGATCATGCTCGACGTCTTGGCAATACAGCTGCTTCCGAATCCTGACGAAGCGAAGAAAGAAGCGAGCGCTTCACCAAGTCTCCTTCCTGGAAATATACCGGTTGTTTCCGACAATCCATTTGTGCCGTCTCGTCCCGTTCGAGAGGAGGCGCTCGATGTCTCCACGGAAGATTCGAGAGGCGCTCGTTTCGTTCGTGCTTCGCTTTCGACCGCCTTGTATCTCAGTTCCCCCTAACACCTCTCTATGTTTCTTCGAAGCTCGAAGGGATTTCGTTCTTGTACGACGCTTGTGTGTCGATTTTCGTCTGGGTGGCGAGAAAAAAGTCGCTGGGTATTTTTGATGCTTCTCATTGGAGTGATGGGATTCGGCATTTTCTCGTGGTATCGGAGTCTGTACCTTTTTGAATGGAGCCCCGAAGAAGAACGTGCGTACCGACTTTCGCGCGATACGAGTGTGAAGTTTCAAAAAGATCGATTCGAAAAAACACTTCTTCTCTTGGAAGAGCGAAAAAAGAATCATGCCCTCGATCGTCCTCCGCTTCAGGATCTTTTCTTCGGAAACCCGTAAGAAGAGTTTCTTCGATCTCTCTTCTCGAATGGTTGGTTGATGAGAAAGGGAGGCCTGTCCGAATGAGTATTTCGAAAAACAAAAAGTCGCGCATAAGGAGGCGCGATTTTTTACATGGAATGATAGATTTCTCCTTATCTCGATATTCTGGAAAAATCTTATAAGGCAATAATAATTTTCTCTTCTTCCTGAATAAATTAAAAATTCTTTTGATTCTATTTTTTCACTTAATCCTCTCAAGTTCACGTATCTGAACCTCCTTGTCTTTCAACGCTCTTCAGATTTATATTCCTTTTCTTTTGTCGAGAAGACGTTTTTAAGTTCGTCTTCATAATTTTTTCTTTACTGCTTCAGGATTCACCTCTCTTCCGCTTTGCTCTCATATCGCTTGTTAATGGTAAATATTTTTCTTTCTCAAGCTTCTTCAAGATTAATATTCATAGATTGAGCAAGCAAGAGAAGAATGATGAGGAAATCAGCACATTCTACAGGAAGATTGTCCTCATTATTAGTTCTTAACTTCGTTTTTCTCTGGAGAGCATAAAACGTCAGTACCTCGTTACAGAGCTCGCCCACTTCCTCTAACAACTTCACCGTTCGCACCAGTGCTCTTTTTCTTGATCTGAGAGATCTCTGGAAGAGAGTCTCAATCTTTCATCTTCGACGATAATAAATCGTAATAAGTCCTTGAATTCTATACATTTATTTCAATATTCCAGACGCGATGGTTCCTCCGAGGAAAGGCCGATTGAGGTTTCCTTTTATTTTTTCTTTCCTCATGTAACTTGATTTGATTCACTGACGGCTCCTTTTTTATGGAATTATCGTAAAAAAAGTTCTCTGTATCGGGATCGCTTTATAAAATATAAAAGAAGGCCCGGCGCCCAATTGAGGGAACGGGGCGTCTCATGCCGACTATAAACAGTATGAAGAGAAAACTCCTAGTGCCCCGAGAGGGAATCGAACCCCCATCCTCGGTTCCGAAGACCGGTACTCTATCCGTTGAGCTATCGGGGCCTCTTGTGTATTTTCGATCGCACCTCATCCATTCTCTTCTCCTCTTCTCGCAAACAATCGACCATGAAGCCAACTGAACGAGAACAAAGAAGAGAGGAAACTGCTGCTCTCCACATTCTCTCGAACTCTTCTTCTTTTTCGTATTTTCCGATTGTTTTTTTCACACCGCCTCTCTTTCGGCGAAGCTGTCTTTCAGAATGAAAAGCTGCTGTGCTTTCTTTCCCTTTATCTGAACTCTGCAGGGGGGCGAGTACTGGGAATCGAACCCAGCTTCTCGGTACCACAAACCGATGTCTTAACCGATAGACGATACCCGCCCCTCTACAGACTTCTTGTATTGTTGGGGGTTCCGAAAGATCAAGAATGGAACTATTGTGTTTCGAAAGAGAAAATATCTGATCAATCGGTGCTGAACTCTCGTCATGCGCCGCTCTCAGACTGGTTCATGCCACCCGTGGTTTTGGAGTTTCGAAAGACAGCTTGTGCTCCTTTTCCAAGAAGTATATTCTTTTCCTCTCGCTCGGAAAGATATTGAACTTCTCTTTTCTTAACTGACAACTGATATATTTTTTCTTTTTTCAGACTATTTGGTGCCC
The DNA here is from genome assembly GCA_016699975.1 of Candidatus Moraniibacteriota bacterium. Classification (GTDB taxonomy): domain Bacteria; phylum Patescibacteriota; class Minisyncoccia; order Moranbacterales; family UBA1568. Next base: position 479,981 of record CP064994.1, read on the forward strand.
TCGGAAGGAATCGAACCTTCATCACAGGCTTAGAAGTCCCATGCTCTCTCCATTGAGCTACGAGGGCGCAGTCGCCAGAGGAAAATTCGGAACTCCTTCCGAAATCCCGAAGTATTCGAGTCATTCACTTTCTCTTTCCGGTGCGCGCAGAGGGATTCGAACCCCCGACCGTTTGGTTAAGAGCCAACTGCTCTACCGACTGAGCTATGCGCGCCAAAGCGTGAAGTGGTGGTGGCGAAATGAGAAAATGCCAACGTGCGCACGTCGCTCGAATCCTATCAAAATACTGAGGGGCCGTCAACGGGGGATTATTCGCGTTCGCTGGTACTCGCGCCACTCTTTTCCGACCAATTCCGAGGCTTTTCGGTAAAAGTTTCTTCCCCGGGATGCGGATACTTGCTTGGCGAGTCGTAGGCGCTTTTAAATTCATCGCGAAGCGTAACGAGACCGTTTTGATCGGTGACGATTTGTGTAAAAGACGTTTTCATTGAGCCGTCGGCACTTTTTTCCAGAATGTGCGGCCCGTCAATTGAGATCGATCTTCCGTCTTGAGTGCCATAGAATCGGAAAATAAGCTCGGTATTTTCGACTGATCCTTGGATGAGAATATGAGCGGGGGTGGTATTTTTGAATTTAAAGTCGGGTTTAGGAATATAGATCGTAGCATCCATGCCGTAAGGCTTATAGTAGCGAACGGGGTAAGCGTGATTTTTCCGCTCGGTGATTTTTTGACCTGTGTTGAGGGCGGCACGAAAGAGCGTCGTCGAAACTTGGCAAATGCCGCCGCCGAATTCCGGTTCGGTGCGACCGCGCTTTATCACGAGTTCCGGAAGATAGCCGTGCTCACCGTCTACTTCACCGAGTGTTTGGACGAAAGAAAATTCTTCGCCTGGAGCGATCAGCACACCCTGAAATTCCGAGAGGGCTCGCTTAATATTGAAAATTCTGTTCTGGGGAGAGCCGGCAAAGTCGGTTCTCCCTTCTCCCAAAAAATTCACAATGCCGAGCTTCGCTGCATCGGTTGAGGTAATGCGGGGTGGTGTTGAAATGGTAGGAAGGCGAAGCGGAGTTTGGGAAGATCGCTTCGAAGACAAGACCACTTCTTTTTTGAGGAGCGCGAGACTCGCTTCGATATCGATGGCAGTCCCGTTTCGACTTGGGGAGAAGGCGGAAACCATCCCTTCCTCGTTTACCGTGAAGACAGCATCGAGAGGAGAAATGGAAACTCGATCATTCAGTTTTTCGAGAAACGATCGAATACCAGCTTCGCTTGGCATCGATCCGGAAGAGGCGTGTGCCGAAAAACGCGTCGAAACCGGGAGAGAAAAGTCGCACAGAAAGAAGTTCCACGGACAGACGTCAGGGGAAATCCCTTCCGACAGTCCGCGATTCGATGGAAAACCGAGGCTGGAGGATACCTGAAACCATGTCGCTTGCTCGGCATCCGAGACAACCACAGTTGTCCCGACGGCCGACAGGGTGAGGGAAGAAGCATGGGCGGCAAGGAGAGAAAACTGAAATGCAGCAAACGAAAAACACGCGTACCCCAGAATTCGGAGGAGCGATTGATATCGAAACGGAGAAAGTGATACGAACTTCATACAAAAATCTTTTCGGAGTCAGAAGAAAACCGGCTTGCGCGAAGACAAGCCGGAGAAAGGACGAAAATGATCTCGCTCTTAGAATCCACGAACCTGAATTCGTTTTATCCGAGTTGTATCCGCTTTGGGAAGCCGAATCGTGAGAATACCGTTCTTGAGCGAGGCTTCCGCTTTGTCAGCGATGATATCGACCGGCAGCAAAATCGAACGAGAAAACGAGCCCCAGTAACATTCTTGGTAGTAGTAGTGATCTTCGGGAACCACTTCTTCGTTCTTGCGCTCTCCTTTGATTGTCACCATGTCGTTATTGATAGCGACATCGACATCTTCGGGCTTGACGCCGGCAATCGTTGATTTCATGACGATCGCTTCCTCGGTTTGGTAGACATCTATGGTGAGCTGTCCCTCGGCGTCTTCGGTTGCTTCGGTTTCGGAAGTGGCGCTTCCGGACCATGACGGCGATTCGGGGAAAGAAGTTGGTCGCGGCGCTCCCATGTGTTGTGGCTGAAAAGTTTCGATGACTTCTTCGGTTGATTCTTCGAAAACAGGAACCTGTGAATCTCGTTCGGGGATGCTTCGTGCTCCAGTAAGTCGTTCGAAGAAAGATTGTTTTTGTTTTGTCATAGAGCAGTGCTGATATTACGGTTGTTTATTTTTGTTGATTTTATATCTGTGAGCAGTATATCAAACCGAAATTATTTTCACAAGGAACCTGTCAATTTATGGCGTGGTCATTCGACTGAAAAAAAACGGGGAAAGAAAAACATTGTAGAGTATATGCAGGACGACTGCGAAAAAGAACAGCGAAAAGAAAATTGTCTGGCGAAAGGGGGCATTGCGGAAAAACCATGCTGTGCCAAGGAGACCGCCCGTGAAAATATGAAAGAGAGCCGCGCTCAGAGAGCCGAAGAGGAGCGTGAGCGAGGCTTCATCGCCTCGCAAGAAGAGCAGCTTGATGCCAATTTCAAAGAGCGCGAATCCGAGTCCGATTAAGAGTCCTTTGAAAATGGAGTTTCGAAAAAAGGGAAATGTTTCCGAGCCGATGCCGCGAAGCGAGAGGAGTTTTGTGCTTTCTTCGATAAAGGCAATCAAGAATACCGGAACGGTCGAAGCGCTTCGCCCTTCGAGAAAAAGTCGCGACGAAAAATCGGGCGCGAAAATAGTGGCGGCAAGAAGTATTTGTATGAGGAGCGCTGTCATGGCGGCGACGCCGCCGCGAACCAGAGCGTAGATCATAAGAAGGAAAACATCACTCGATATCGATCCGATTCGAATATCGAGCGCGACACGATTTTTATTTCTCAATCATTTTTAGTGGTGACTTCGAAAGAGTGATCCTTTCGGAGAATGTTCGGGATTCTTTATGTGAGGTTTTCGAGTGCATTTTTGAGTAGTACTTCCTCTTTTCTTTTTTTCGGCGAGGAGTCGGTTCGTTTCCTCAATGAGAGAGTGCGGCGCTTTCGCGCGGAAGGATTCACTCATCATTCGCGCCTCGGCGCGGTGTACGAACGACTCAATTTCGAAAAGTTCCTTCTCGATGCGGCGTCGCTCGGTTTCGATATCGATGGCTCCTTCGAGACCGAGCGAGGCCAAAAAGGGCATGCCCGACAGAGAAGCAGCAGTCTTCTTATTTGCTTCGAATTGAATGTCGCCTATATGAGCGAGTTTCTCGAAATGGAGCCGATGACTCTCGATTGTTTCTCGGAGTTTTGTGGGTGACGCTTCGGTGTCCTCTTCCGATTCCGAAATCTCGACAAAGAGCGGAAGAAGTTTTCCGGCCGGAACCCGATAGAGGGTGCGGGCGGCGCGGATTTTTTCGATCAGGTTTTGTATATGGGAGGCGTATTGCGTCGCTCGCTCCGGAAGAAAGGCGATTGTGTTTCGTTGTTCACGTTCGTTTGAAAGGCGAAGGGATGGCCAGGCGGTTCCCAAGAGGAGCGAGTGTTCACCGAGGTGTTTCCAGAGTGCTTCGGTGACGAAAGGGAGAAAGGGGTGCCAGAGGGTGAGTGTCGTTCGAACAACATATCGAAGGAGCGCATCGTTTCGTTCCAGTTTGTGAACTTCGAGGTAACGATCAGCGAGATCATTCCAGGTAAATGCTTTCAGAAGTTCTCCCGCAAGTGATGCGTGGAATCGTTCAAGGAGGCGGGTCGTTTCGCGCATCGTTTCGTCGAGTCGGGAGAGAATCCAATGATCAGCGAGAGAAATCGCGCGGATGTTTTCTGTGCCCGATGTTTCTTCTTCGGTACTTTCTTTTGAAAGGCCCTGCATGTAGCGGCCAATATTCCAGAGCTTGTTCGCGAAGTTGCGGAAGCTCTCGATTTTTTCTTCTCCCAAACGAATATCGTTTCCTGGTGTTCCGCTGAGAACAAGCGAGAGGCGAACCGCGTCCGTTCCAAATTTTTTCGAGACGTCGAGGGGATCAATCACATTGCCGATCGACTTACTCATTTTTCGTCCGTGTTCGTCGAGCACGAGTCCGTGGAGGGAGACGGTTCGGAAAGGAACCTCGCCAAGGAGGGCGGTACTCATGAGGATCATGCGCGCTACCCAAAAAAAGAGGATGTCGTAGCCGGTTTCGACGACGCTTGTCGGGTGATAGGTCTCGAGATCGCGGGAAGAGCTGGGCCAGCCGAGTGTTGAAAATGTCCAGAGTCCCGACGAGAACCACGTGTCGAGTGTATCCGGATCTTTTGTCACACTTCCGCCGCAAAACGGACACGACAGGACAGGTTCAACCTGGACAATCGGGGCTTCGCATCCTTTGTGTTTCGGAGTGTCACAGTAAGAGACGGGAAGAGGGTGGCCGTACCAAATTTGTCGTGAAACGCACCAGTCGCGAAGGTTGTCGATCCAGTGGAAGTATATTTTTTCGAAACGTTCGGGAAGTATTTCGACATTTTTCATGCGGACAGCGTCGCGCATGAGTGTCTTCAGGGTTGTTTGGCCGCCTTCATGCTCGAAGGTTTTGTTCACGCTCACGAACCACTGCCGCATGATTTGCGGTTCGATGAGACCGCCGCCTCGCGAATTCGTGGCGACACTGTGCGTGTAGTTTTCTTCCACTCTGACGAGGAGTCCTTTTCGGTCAAGCGTCTCGACGATGCGCTTTCTTGCTTCAAGAATATCGAGCCCCGCAAAACCGTCTCCCGCGACCGGGAGCAGTGTTCCGTCAAAGCCGATAATTTGATTCTTTTCGAGGCCGTGACGCTCTGCAATCTCGAAGTCGGTTCCGTCGTGCCACGGAGTGATCGTCATCGCGCCGGTGCCGAACTCGCAGTCGATCGCCGCATCTTTGATGAGGGTGGCGATGATGGGACCGTGTACCCATTCTAGGGAGAATGTCTCGCCATCTCGGTAGGAAGCGTACCGCTCGTCATCGGGATGCACCACAACGTACTTGTCGCCAAATTTTGTTTCGGGTCGAGATGTTCCAATGACGAAAGGACCATACTGAAAGTAATAAAAAGGAACCGTTTCTTGTTTCCATTCGATTTCATCATCGGAAACAGTGGTGCGAAGTTTCGGATCCCAGTGCACGATTCGATCTCCACGTGAGAGAATACCCTTATCGAAAAGTCTTTTGAAAGCGGTTCGCACAGCAAGGGACCGCTCTTCGTCGAGGGTGAAAGCTTCGCGACTCCAGTCGAGAGATGCGCCCATTTTCTTGGCTTGCCCTACGATGGTGTCGTGAGAATTTTTTGCAAAGGCCTTCACTTTCTCCAAGAAAACTTCGCGACCGAGATCGTGACGCGTCTTTCGCTCCTCGTTCCACAAAAGTCGCTCGACTTTTTCTTGAGTTGCGATCGCGGCGTGATCGGTTCCCGGGAGCCACAACGTTCGATCGCCGCGCATGCGGTGGAAGCGTACGAAGAGGTCTTCGATTGCAAGCATTGCTGCGTGTCCCAAGTGGAGCGTTCCGGTAACATTCGGAGGCGGGAGCACGATCGAGAACACCGCGGCGTCTTCTCTTGCAACGCCTTTTTTGATACAGGTTTCGGGATGAAAAAGCCCGCTCTCTTCCCAGAGGCGGGAAATAGTGTCTTCGTATTCTTGGGGTTGGTACGTCTGCGGTATGGTTTCGTTCATACAAAAAGAGTACCATTCGCGCCCTGAATATTCAAGACATTTTGAGAATATTCCCAGACTCTCACTTCTCGTGTCGCCACAACCCCTTTTTTTTGTTGGATTGATGAAGAGGTGCTCTCCGCATTTCTTCTTTTCTTCATTTTTCTCACAAACTACAGCAAAAAAAACGAGACAGAAAATTCATCCTCGGAAGTGTTCTTGTTCAAGATGTGGCAAGGCATTCCTCATATGCCCCGAGTGGGAGATTGGGATCCGCACCGAGCGTTTTCCAGAGAGCGCGCGCTCGATCCTTGTGTGTATCGCTCATGCGTTCGAAGCGAAAGAGGGCCGCGGCACCAATCATAGCAGCGTTGTCGAGTGAGTAGCGGAGCTCCGGGATCATGAAATGGGTTCCGGGAAATTGTGTTTGTGTGAGCGCGCGCATTCTGCGGCGAAGCTCGGTATTTGCCGAGACACCACCGACAACGGTGAGGGTCGCCGGTTGAAATGTTTCGAGGGCGAGGCGCGTTTTTGCAAGGAGTGTTTCGAGGACCGCTTCTTCAAATGCGAAACTTACGGCCTCGATGAAGTGATCACTTTCTTTGTTGGCAACATTCTTTTTTAAAAAATAAAGGACGGCTGTTTTGAGTCCCGAAAAGGAGAAGCGGAAATCCCCGGAATCAATCATGGGACGCGGAAACTCTGGAGCAGGGGAACGTTCTTTTTCGGGAAGAGCGCGAAAAATTTCGGCGCGCCTTGCTATTTCAGGGCCCGCCTGGGTAGGAAGCCCGAGCATTTTTGCGACCTTATCGAAGGCTTCTCCCGCGGCGTCGTCTTCGGTTGCGCCGCGAATTTCATATGCGAAATGCGTGCGCACAAGAACGAGTTCGGTGTGTCCGCCGGAGACGACGAGAGCGAGGAGCGGGAAATGAAATTCGGAAGAATGGGGCGACGCCTGTGAGGGGAGAATGGTGTTTGCGTAGATATGCCCTTCGATATGGTGAATCGGGAGAAGCGGTTTCTCCATCAGATAGGAGAGTGTTTTCCCAGCCATGATACCGATTCTGAGCGCGGGCGAGAGTCCCGGACCTCCGGTGACCGCGATCGCTTCGATATGATTTGCTGAAATGTTTGCTTCTCGGAGTGCTGTTTCGATGACGGGGACGATATTTTTCGCATGCTCACGCGCGGCAAGCGCGGGGACGACGCCGCCAAAGGGCGCGTGGAGGGCGATTTGTGAGGAGACGACGCTCGACACGACGCGAACACCTCCTTCTTCTCGTTCGACGAGGGCGGCTGCTGTTTCATCACACGACGTTTCGATCGACAGGATCATACGATATCGGTGTTAGCGGAGTTTTTCGGTGAGCAGATTGATGAGGGCGGTGTTCGCGTTTCCTGGTGTCGGGAGCGAGCCGAATCCGAAATAGAGTCCGAAGTTGTCTTCGTGATAATCATGATACGAAAAGGAGATATTCTTTGCTTTCGCAATGTCGATCACGTCTTCGACCCACCGGAGGCCGCCACGATTTTCCTCGAAAGTGTAGCGTCCCGCACCAAACTCTCCGATATAGAGGGGAACGTTTTTGGTGGTGGCCCAGTTTTTATATTTCTGAATCTCTGCCTCGAGGAGGGGTTTGTCGCGCGTATAAACGGGACCCGTCGTGGAAAGAAAATCCATACGGAATTTGCATTCGGCGGCGCTCCCGATTGATTCGCCCTTCATCCACCCGCTCATCCGATACGAGAAGCCTGACTTTGGCAGAAAAACCTTTCCGTAGTGACTGACGTTCGCATCCGAGCCACTGGCTGCAATCGCGATACTTTTTCCATTGCTGTGGCCGGTTGCAGCGAGACTCGCGCTCCCCGTGTTGGTAGCGCTCCAGTAGCCCCAGCCATTCATGTCGTCGAGGCTCATCGCGAGGACGTCGCGAACGAAGTTTCCGCCCGCATCGTATTCTTTGAGAGTCATATCGTCAAAAAAGGCAGTGCCGGTATCCGAAATGCACATGAGAACGGGCACTCCCATTTTGATAGCGGGATCATTTATGGTAAACGAATTTCCTTCGTAGAATGTCCACTCGCTTGTCCCAAAGGAGAGAGCAGGATTGCCGAAATGCGCCGAGTGCCAGGCGCTGTTTGAAAAATTGACGATGGATTCATCGGGGTAACGCTCTTCGTTCGGGAGCGCGCTCCAGTCAAAGAGCTGGTGTGTAAAAGGATGCGGTTCGTAGAAATGAAATTCGTAGGCGATGTTGTTGTCATCAATCACGGGAAAGTCGAGGTCAGCACTGCGCGCGGCACCTCCTTTTTACGTAGATCGCCTGCTCGACGAAGAGGAGGTGATGAGGGTCGATGCTTTGAATTTCACTCACGATTCGCCGCGCGAGCGTTTCCCATTCGCTGATTGAATGGGGAGGAACGGGTTCGTTCAGAATGCCAAAGCCCGCGATGCGCGATTCGTTTTTGTACCGCAGAGCAATCGCCTTCCACAGAGCGACGAGCCGGTTTTGATTTTCGATATCTGTCCAGAGGGCGTCGCCACTTCCCATCGACTGAAAACCTCCCTGTGGAACGTGCATGTTGAGAATAAGAGAGAGGTCATATTTTTCGGCCCAGGCGATATTTTGGTCGAGCCAGTCCCAGCCGGATTGTTTATAAACGTACGGGGTCGTATCGTCCTCAAATGTTTTGTAGTTGATATAGAATCGAATCGTATTCATGTTGAGCGCTTTCACTCGGGCGTAGTCCGCTTCGCTATGGTGTGCCGAGGGAGGTTCACCATTTCCCCAGACATCGTTTCCAAAGCCGACGCCCTGGAGGAGAACCGGGGTGTTGTCTTTGTCTACTATACTTTGTCCTGACCGATGGGAAAAAAGGATTGGTTGCTCCATTGGGACCACAGAAGAAGACGAGGGACGTAACCGCGGTCAAGGGGAAGAGTGTGCGAAAAAGAGAAGAAAAATGCATAAAAAATATTCAACAGATTGGGTATTCGTTTTTCATATCTGCATTTTTCTTTCGGGCGAAGTCATACTTTTTTCAGGTCTTCAGGGGATTCTTCAAAGAGAAAACTTCAATAAAATCAAAACTTCATCGGTCAGCCCCCGCAACTTTTTGATGGGGAGAAAGAAACGCCGTCCGCCTCTCATATCGAACCGAAGTTTTTTCAGTATATCAAACTTAGAGAGGCGGAAGAAATCACTTTTTGTCTTGACGATTACAAGACTTCTGGGTAGCGTGAGAAACAGTTCCCGAAAAAAGTTTTTGAAAATTTGTTTTCTTCTTGGATGCTGCTATGAAACGATCTGTTTTTTTCTTGGGTCTTGCAGTGCTGACACTTCTTGTGCTCGGCAGCTTTCTCTTCTCCAGGTTGTCGAACGAGTCCCCGACTCTCTCCCTTCGTTCCTTTGGAAATCGTGTTTTTCCTCCTGTCGAATCAAGAGAATCCTCTCTCAAAGGCGAACCGTCTCATCTTGCTTCTTCGGAAATTGAAAGGCCAACTCCGAAAGATGACGACAAAAACGAAGAAGAAACCTGTGATGGAAAAAACGAGCGCGTCGTGACGTTTGAAGATGGGCGTGAGTATTGTGAGGATGAGTCGACAATTGTGGTGCCACAAGAAGACACGAGGAAGCTTGGTGAGGCGCTTCTTGTTGCCGTAAATGACTTTTATGAAGGAAATGAAACTATAAGCTTCGAACACGGACATATTGGAGACCTTGTCTTTGCATTTTTCTTTCCTCCTGAAAATATAAAAACAGAGAGAAAAGAGGGGGTGTACTGGGTTAGTATTCTTGATGAAAAAGGGGGTATTATCGGAATTATCGAAGCCGATATTGAGGGGAAAAGTTCGGGGAAGGAGTATATTGAACTGAGGAATGTTCATCCATACGGTACTGCGATTATTACGAAAGGTTCCTGGGAGCCTTCCGAGAAGACTCTTGAGTCCATTCAAAAAGAACATGCTTATCGACAGAGTGCCTTTCCGCCAGTTACCGATATGCTGGCTACTTCATTTTTGAATGACTACCTCAGGGAGGAAAAACTCAAAAATGGAATCTCTCGGGTTGATCGAAAGCAATACCAAGGGATCTATGATTTGAACGGGTATGAATTTCCTGTAAATAATCTGTGGCATTCTTTTGTACTCTCTTTCAAAACAGGAGACGAACAAATCGTTTTTGTTAATGCATTTGACGGGCGAGTAGTTGATGATGGTTATCTCCGTTGGCTCTCGGATAAAAACCAAGAGAATCGGAAACACTCCGATCTCGGCATCTTTCCGAAAGAGGGTGACGACATCGGTGACGCTCCGCAAAAGCCGCGTCTCGCGGAGCCTCTTTCGCCGATGTAAGGTTGAATGAATTGATACCCCCACAAACGGACCCAGGAAGGTCCGTTTTTTCTTTTCTATTTCGACCTCATATGGAGGAGGACGAGGACAATCAAAAAAAGGAGAGCCGAGAAGAAGAGTCTGGCGGCGGTGGAGAAAGCATGCTTTCGGGCGTAGGCGAGATCTTCCTGGAGCCAGTGGTCGTTTCCTTTTTCTTGGAGAACGACACGCAGTTCTTCTGGATTCCACGATGTGATGCGGAGGTGTTCCCGATCGTAAAAAATATTCCCTTCTTTATCGGAAAAAATTTTGTAGAAATTTTTCGAGAAAGGAAAGAGCCAACGGACTCCAAATCCCATTCCCATGGTGTCATGAATATGGTGACCGAAAACACCAATCGAGAAAAGGGTGGCCCACGCGGGTCCGAGCCACCACCACATTCCCACGGCAGCGGGAAGGTAGAGGAGGGGAGCGTGGAGCAGTGTTCGGTGATCGCCGAGCGTTTTGCCACCAACCGTGCCGCGGCGCGCGAGCTCCACCCAAAAGTCGATATCCGGAAGGAACGCAAAGAGTATGGATGCGAGTATCCACGAAACAGTGATTGGTTCGTGAAAGGCGATTCCAACGACGACTGCCCACAAGAGGCCGAGTTTGAGATCAAGAAACATAGGGAAAATTGCTCACGCTCCTGAATTTTCTTCTGAAGGAAGAAAGTATTGAGGGAAGATACTTAGCTCCGAAAGATTTTTCATCATTTTCTGTTTTTGGGAATGCGAGCCGCACATTTTTTATTGTGCTTTTTGTTCCAGCTCCTTGATATCGATTTTCTTCATGCGCATCATCGCTCGTATCGCGGCAGGCTTCTTCATGAGCGCTTCCATGTTTCTGGGCACAATCTGCCACCTGAGTCCGAAGCGATCGGTGCACCAGCCGCATTGCTCTTCTTCCGGGCGACTCGAGAGTCGTTCCCAATAGAAATCTATTTCCGCTTGGTCGCGACACTCTACCAAGAACGAAACGGCGTTATTGAAATCGAAGAGATGCTCGCTTGGTCTTCCTCCGTCGAGGCACATAAATCTTTCGCCATCAAGTTCGAAAGTGCCCGTCAGCACTTTGCCATGCATACCGACAAAATGTTCATCAATCGATTCGTCTTCTGGGTATCGCTCAATGTGGAGAATGCGTGAATTCGGGAAAATATTCACATAAAAGTTCATCGCTTCTTCCGCATTTTTTTGAAACCACAAAAACGGTGTGATGTTTTGAAGATGTGCCATACGATAGAAGCTTTTGTGGATTATTGTGTGGCAGTGGAGCAAAATTTGAGAGAAGAGAACGGAAAATTTTCTTGAAGATTTCCATCCATTATAGACTCTTTTTCGGAAAAGAAAACCAGAGGAGTGCGTATTGGAAAGATTTGGAAAGATCTCTCCCAAGAATTCTTTCCTCTTGAAGCGCATACAGAAAAATTGAGCATGTGACGGATTTTTCTGTACCAAAAAGAGAAGAGACTTTGATGTAAGGTGGAGGGGAGTCTTCACGGGATGAATTTTTCTTAAACTCTAACTCTGAGGAAAGTGGACGAGGCCGAAATGGTGCTCTTCGTTTTCCGTCTATAGATTTTTAAAATTATTTTTTAAATCTTATTTGGGGAAAAAGAAAACGACCTCTTATAGGCGGGTCGTTTGTAGCTCCTGTCGGAGCGGCCTTTACCTGCTATATCCCCCGCAAAACAAAATAGGGGATCTGGTATATTGGATTCATGCCCGCAAAAACAAAAACTGAACTCTCCCCCGAAGAGAAAGATTTGCTCAAAGCGTATCTCAAAACATCCCCGCTCATTCTCGTTCGCCTGAAATGCCATGCGATTCTTACGAGAGAAAAAGGAATGCCTCTGAAAGACATCGCCGATATTGTTTCGAGACACGAAAATACTATCGGTGTATGGATGAAGAACTGGGAAAAACAACGCATGGCGAGTATCTTCACCGGACATGAGGGGAATCAGAACGCAAGTAAACTCACAGAAGAACAAAAAAGAAGAAATCAGAGAAGCCCTCGAAAAACCACCAAGTGAATACACTCTTCCAAAAACCTTTTGGGATGTCCCCGCCCTCAAAACATATGTTCAAGCGATATTTGGAGTCGTATTTGAACCCGTTCGTTCATATCACTTCCTCCTTTCTTTTTGCAATCTGAGTTTCAAGTATCCCGATACCTTCGATCTTCACCGGAATGAAACTCATATTGTCGAAAGAATGGTTGAAATACAGACAGAAATCAGCCCCTTTCTCAAGGATGATTCGTGGGAAGTGTTTGCTTCCGATGAAGTGCGAATGGAATTGGAAGCTCTCACCAGAAAAGCGTGGCTCAAGAAAGGAGAACGGACGATCGTGCACGTGAATCGAAAGCGAGAAGCGCAAAGTTATCTCGGATTGCTCAATCAAAAAAACTTTCGATGCCATCTTTATGAAGTTCCCTGGCAAAACCAAGAAGAAATACTCAAAGCGTTGGAACAATTTCTGAAAGAGTATCCTGATAAAAAAATCTGTATCGTATGGGACAATGCGCGATTTCACAAGGGAAGGGAAATACGAAAAGCCCTCCGTAAAGGAGGACTTCTCGAGAGAGTGCATCTCATCAACTTGCCGCCATATGCCCCCGATCATAATCCGATTGAGCATGTGTGGAATACGGCGAAAGGGATGATGGCAAACACCCAATATGAAAGTTTTGAAAAAATGAAGATGGTGTTTTTCACGTATGTGAATGGACGAGCGTTTGAGTATCGAATCTAAGATTTTGTTTTGCGGGGGATATAGGAGATATGATTATAGCAGGCGAGTAACTAGGTTTCTTAATCGTAGATCGCAAATGCGAGTTGTGCTTTTCCAGAAAGTGACACCTGGTTTCAGGGTCACTGTTTCGGGGGGCACAGACATCTTACTGTATCCCTCCGAGTTTTTTACCTGGATACCATCAATTACAGGTACGGTTCTTGCTGCATTTTGATACTTCCCTTCCCATTTTCCACAGGTGGTGAAGTATTCGATACGGTCACCTACCCGCTCACCGTTTGCGTAGCCGGCGGCTAGTGTGTGATAGATGTATTCCAGCACGACTACGTCTTCGCGGCCGTTTTTGTAGTCGGTATATAAGGTGGTGGTTAATGCACCAACGACAACGATAAGGCCGACGACAGAAAGTGCGACAACTGTTTTCTTACTCATCTCTTCTCTCCAAATTAAGGTACTTCAGGGAAACGCCAATAAGGAATACTTATTGGACTAGAATTTTTAGCACCTTTTAATTTCTTTGTCAAGAGTAAGAATACGGCTCTGTAAACGGTTGTCTCTACATTGATAAAGTAACAGTCTCATAAATTTTGAAGTTTCATTTTAAGAACTTTCTGAGGAAACTTAAAGTACCAAGTCTCCTCAACACTTTCGCGAGAAAATATCTCTTCAATAAAGAAGACATGAAGAAGAAAGTGAGAGTAGTCCCAAGGGGAGTCGAACCCCTCTTTTCAGGATGAAAACCTGATGTCCTAACCGATAGACGATGGGACCATGGAAAACAACAAAGAGCCCTCTGGCTCTTTGAGACTTTAGCACAGGATTTTTTCTTTGAAAACCCCCTACCTCCCCGCTCCCTGCACCTGCCACAAGAAGGAGGAACAGGAAGTATCCCGACACCCACACTTCCAGGCACCGTTTTGTACAGAGCAGGTCATCCCGACAAAGGTAACGGGTGTCTGGGCACTCGTTGTATCAATATTCGCATGAGTCACTGTTGCCGTGACAGGTCCCTGGCACCAGTTTCCATTCTGTGTGCCACTACAAGCCCCGGTGTACTCAACCCAGCTACTGGTTCCAGGATTGTACCAATACCCCTTTGTGTACGAGACTCGTGTTTGATTTCCAGGAATCCCTATCGTTGCCTTCAGGGTATGGATGTCACTTGCAGTACACTCTGCAGCAACAAGAGGCGTATTTGAAAGAAAGAGGTCAAAGGGACTGCCATAGCCTCCGGGGAGAGAAGAAGAAGGAGTGAGGGTCGAGCAGGGGGAGAAGGTGGGGGTGGAAGAAAGAACCGAAAAAGAAACCGTGAAGTCAGTGGTGTTTGCATTTCCTGCCTTATCCTGACAGCGGATGTGATAGGTGTAGCTTTGTCCATTACTGAGACCCGAAATGGTTTGTGAGTGGCTGGTGCTGTTTGTGGTTGTGAAGGTGTTCGGGAGAGACGCGTAGGCTTGATCGGTGGTGCCGTACTTACAGGTTGCGGTTTCATTGGTGGTAAGCGTCATCGTGGTACTTGTGGTTCCAGCGGTGAGGCTTCCTGAGGGAGCGGGGTTGGAGCGAACGGGAGGGGTGGTGTCGGAAGAGGAGGCACCTATGGTAACGGGGTAGCCAGAAGCATTCGGAGTGCCGGAAGCATCGATGACGTAGAGGTAGGCTGTTTGTCCGGCACTAAACCCTCCCGCATTCAAAGTTATCGAAATAGAGGTATCAGACCATGCTGTTCTTGGCTGCACATCGCATTCACCTCGTGTACTCCACGTGGGAGAATCACACAATTCAACTCGCGCAACTCCATTCTGGATAAAGATGTCGTCGAACCAAAAATCAATATTTCCCGATGCGCCATTGCCCATGTAATTTTGGAAGAGTAGATAATTATATTCTTGTCCGGATGCAGTAAAGTTTCGTGTTGAATTCCAAGTATTTGAGACGAATGAAGAACCATCATAGAGACCGAGTGTGTTTGAGCCGTTTGATTGATCTATACCAGAAGTATTCACGACGAGCTCCACTCTTTGCCACAATGAATTTGCCTTCGGAAAACCCTCATTACTCCAGTATGTTTGGTCGTTTGAAGTGCCCGGGTCTATAACCCGTTGAGAGTTAGAAGCATTATTCCAGTTGAACAATACCAACTCTTGTGGCCCATCAATAATAGTTTCCGTTCCAGACACACGGAGCATTTTCCACTGACCCGTCCCTGCACCGGTACTTGGTCTTACCCACCAGCTTACATACAATTTTTCACTGGAACCTATGGGTGTTTGAAGGGTGTGCGTAAAAAGGCCATTTCTATAATCAAACCCAGGTACAACCGTTGTCTTTATTGATTTTGAACCGCTTCGTGCCTGCTCAGTTGAATAGGAAACAGGAGCCCATTGGCCTGCCGACCAACTTGACTTTGAAAAAGCGCTGCCATCGGCACCATTCTCAATATTGGATCCGATCCATTCCTGAATTGCAGAGTTGGTACCAAATGCCGAGCCAGAGACCATCACTGAAGATCCCTGCGAAACCGTTCCGGATAAAGATGAAATAGCAGGGGCAGCGAAAAGAGGGGAGGGGAAGAACGAAAAAATCCCGAGCAAAAGGAGGGCGAGAATTGTTCTGTTCATATATTTATTGTCTCAGAATTTCCCTCAGTATAGCATGAAGAGTATTTCTCGCTCCATTTTTTTATCTCTGATATCCATTGAAAAGCGTTCCTTTCTCACGCAAGAATACACGAAGAGAATACGCGAAAACAACAACGCTTCTCAACGTGACAGTTGAGAAGCGTCTTCATTTGGGAGGAACCAGGGCAATATTCGTTATTTTCTGCTCTATCGCATCATTCCCCCGCGATGACCCATGCCACTCCCTTTTTCTCCTCGCATCCCCATTCCCATAATATCTTCAGGAATATTGTTCTCTGAGAGCCAGGCTTTCATATCGTTGCGACGCTTTTGTGATTCGCTTCGGCGTTCTTCTTTCGTCAGCGTCCTTCGCTTTTCGAAATCCGCCATACGGGCGGCGCGCATTTCCTCATGCTTTTTGAGAACAAGCGCTTTTTGTTCCTCGGAAATTTTCCCATCCTTCACGGCTTGCACGAGTTGGTCTTCAAGTCGCGCTGTCATTTCTTTCTGTCGCGCTTCTTGTCGCATGGCCCGTTCTTCTTGGAACACATTTTCCACCTCGCTCTTATTCAGATTGAATTTCGATACCAAACGATCGATAATCGAATTTCTCGGGTCGATATTGTCCGCCGAAACATTTCCGACGAGTGCGAAACCGCTCGCGAGCGCGGTCCCGATTGCTATTGCCGATACCGCCAGAACTTTATTTGAAATCATAGATTTTGCTGAAAACTTATGCGCTTCGTGTGCGCCACGCAACAATGTATACGAACGCCTTTCATAAAGTTTGCAACGAATCTTTGCTACCCGTGTTATCGGATGTTCCCATTTCGTTCTCCGCGTCCCCGGAGTGGGCGGATAAAATTCGCAGAGAAATTTTCCGTGTCACGCGCTTCTCCGAAAATGAGGACATACTCGCCTGGCTCGAGTCGCACTCGTCTCCCGACTCGGGTGTCAGGTGAAATATGAACAATCCAGTTTTCTTTTCGGGGAGTTTCGAGGCGAAACGATCCCATTTCTGGTCTCGAGATCAAGCGTCCCGCAATCGATCCCTCTTGCGGAGACGACCATCGCGATTCTCGCGGGGGCAAGAATGGGTGCGCGCGTTGCGGCAAATGGTTTTCGATTGTCCGCTCCATTCGTTCGGCGATGTGCATTGAGTGGGCGAGGAGGGCAAGCGTGAGAGCGCACAGCACAAAAAGACTCACCACAAAAATTCTGTGGTATCGGTAACCATGTTTGGTGCTTTGAAAGGCGAGCGCGCCCGAGGCAACAGAGAGCGTGAAGAAAAGCACCCAGACGAGTGGTGTCGCCCGAAAAAGAAGAAAAGGGAGATGTCGCACTCCACTTTCTCGAAACAGGTCAGGCCCTATGTCAAAAATATCGAGAAGTGCGAGCGAAAGAAAAAGCGCCCCCGTAATGCTGCAGACGATGAAGAGAGACCAGAAAGCGACATTCTTCGCGATCAGGAATCGCTTTGATGTCGGTGTAATATGACGATCCTTGATCGTTTTCACAATATCGGGAAGCGGATGTCCGTTTTCATTCATAGAATTTTGTGAGAGGAGCTTTATTTCGGAGGGAAACGCAATGTCATTAGGGAATGGCTCCTTCCATGATGGTCAAAAAATTCCTTCGTTATGCGCTTTCTCGAGGAGTATTTTTCGGCCCCGATTAATGAGGGAGGCGACCGTCCCTTTTGGTTTTTCGACAATGTCCATAATTTCTTCGTAGGATTTTTCTTCGAGGAATTTGAGAACGAGTACCTCGCGGTAGAGAATGGGAAGTGACTCAATAAGGCGCGTCATTTTCTCCAGGAGTTCGGCGGTATCAATTGTTTTTGGGAGATCACCGTTTTCGTAGAAGAAACGGTGGAGATCTTCGGAGTCGATCGTGACTGTGACGGGACGCGAGGACTTTTTTCGGATGGAGTCGATCACGGTGTTGCGACAGATATGATAGATCCACGTCGAGAAAGCGAGATTGCCGTCGAAGTCGTTTAAATTTTTGTAGACCTTAAGAAATGTTTCCTGAAGAATGTCTTCAATATCTTCGTTTGTGGCAAAAGAGATGCGCCGGACATACCTGAAACAGACGGTCCCAGTAGCGCCTTACGAGCGGAGTAAATTCGTCTGGGTCCCGGAGAGATGCCAAAACGAGTTCGGCGTCCGAGGGCTCGTGCGCCACAGGAAACGAAAGCGATGGGTTTTCTTGATTCATGAGCCGAGGAGAAGAATGCGTTTTTGTTATTCGCAGGGAAAGGTAATACGATGTTTCTTGAGGAGTTTGCACGTCGACACTCGGTCAGCGCGCGGTCTTTCAGTGAGGGAGTTGCCGCCGGAGTGATCGGGAAATACTCGAGAAATGGATATATACTGTATACAGAGAGTATAACTCGGACAAAAAAACGAAACCGGCTTTTTTATTTTTGATTTTCACCTGTCTATGATTTCTCCCTTAAATGAAGATCGGGAATCGCAAGAAACGCTCTTTCACGCCTCTGTGGGAAAGTATGCTCTCTCGGAGACGCTCCGGTTCGAGCTTCGGCCTCTCGGGAGAACGCTTGAGCATCTCAAAAATACAGTCTATCGGGACGGAAGAAAGAATTATGATCCCGAACTGAAAAAAAGAAAATCAAAATATTCCCCGGAACATATTCCGGGGAAATTCATTTCCGTTTCCATGCAAGAGAAGACGAGACAACAAGAGCTCCTACCAATACCTCGAAGGAAAAGAAGAACAAGAGTTTTTGAAATAAGTTTCCTTGGCATGTTCTTAGTAAGAACGTACCCGTATATCATGCTCACAATTCACACGTATGTCCACACACCGAAAAGTGCTCATCCTCTCCCTTTCTCTTCTCCTTGCCACCCTCCTTATGGGCATATGGTTTTTGTTGCCTGAATGGAAACTCTCTCCAGAAAGATTAGACCCCATGACCATCAAAGAGGCTCCACTCCCGAGGAGGGAAAAGGGAGGTCCTGCCACAAACATCGAAACTTCGAACTGGAAGACCTATCGGAATGAATCGTTAAAATTGAGTTTTAAATATCCGAATACGTTTCGATTGGATGAGGTTGCTCGGGAGGATGGACACGTTGTGTCGGTTATGGAATATGATGAAAACAAGAGGGACTTATATAATAAGCCGATTCCCGGTTACTCTTCTCCTGTTACAATTTCTTATTGGAGAGATCTTAATGATCCCCATTTAGGAGGAGGAGACTGGGCGGGCAAAAAGCAGTATTCAAATTTTGAAGAGCTTATTGGGGATACTGAACATACCTATATAAAAGTAAAAGGGGAAATGTTTTTTGATAGAACAAAAGCATATGTTGTTTCATTGCCAGGTTATGATTTCGAGAATGAGGCAATCATGTTTGAATATGCCGGCGGATACTATCAAATAAGTTTTCCCTGGACAAACAAACGACTCGATGAAACCCGAAAAAAGGAATTTCTTTCTTCGATAAAACTTCTGGAATAATATTTTGCAGAATGATATTTTTCATTTCTGCGTTAGCGTCGTTCATTAATAATTCAAATTGGCTGAAAGGAGCGGAAAGTGAAAGTCTTCGCTATATGCAATGTAATCATTCTCTATCTATTTGTGCATGCGGGTTATGCGCTAGACCAAACATCGACAGGGTTCTATTACCCGATCGGAACAGCGAATTCCGACTCTGCATGTGGTCCGTGTCTGGGAAGAGACAACGAATGAGAATAGGTAAAGCGCCAAACTCCTTATTTTATTGCAAAAATTGCAAAAACAAACAATTGACAAAATTCTAGCTTTCTATTTCAATGCTCTTATGTCGAAAAAGATGTTTACGCTCTCCCTGTCTTTTGTCTTTAGCCTTCTTCTCTTTGGGAGCTGGTTTTTGTTTCGTGAACCACAAAAATCTCCGGAGAGTCAAAACACGCAAAAAATAGTAGAGAAAAATTCGCCACAGAATGTGAAAGAGAAAAGCTCAACTGTAAACATCGACACTTCGAACTGGAAGACCTATCGGAATGAAGAATATGGGTATTCTCTCAAATTTCCGGCTACAATGAAGCAAACGGATGAGCAGTCATTTGTTGATTATTCTGGGGGCGGTTTTTCCTTCTACTTGATTCCCTATGAACGTCTTAAAGAAAAAGAACTTATTTCAATTTCAAGAAATGATCTATTGGATTTTAGTTTAGTTCCGTTTATAGAGTCTGGAAATATTGAAACTGTTTTTCACGAAAGACGGGGTGATAAATTGAGCATGCTTCTTGTGGAGTATGATTTCAAAAAAGAGCCGCAGAAACATGACATGGAAGCATGGAATGAGGGGAGTATTCTTGAGGAAGCTTTTTTTCAATGTGGTCCAGATATTTGTGCCATAAGAACTTATTCCGATCAGTTGTCTTCTGAAAAACGAGTTTTGTTTTCTACTCTCCTTTCCACATTACATTCTATAAAATAGTGCCTCACAACAATTCCTGTATCAGTTAGTGAAGCGGGAATCTTGTAGGGCGGTATTTTCTCCTACGCAAAGCAGACAAAGAGTTCATTTACAACTCTTTTACAAAGGAGAGAGAAATGCGAGTGAGCATACGGTTTCTTTTATGGATGGCCCTCTTTGATTGCAAGTGTTTCATATGCTCTCGATAAGACAGGAACTGGTTTCTTCTATCCAACTGGGACAGCTATTTCGATCAAAAGTGTGGGACCTGGCTTGGAAGAGACAACGAATGAGAACAGGTAAAGCACCAAACTGCTTATTGGAAAAACAAACGACTGACAAAACTCTAGCTTTCTATTTCAATGCTTTTATGCCGAAAAACACCATTATTTCTATCGCCTTTATTTCTGCAATCATCTTTTTTATTGGAGCGTATCTTGCCCTTTTTTCTCAGAAAGAAAACAATTTGATTGTTGAACAACATTCAATAAAACAAAATGTTCCCTCCAAGATTAACGATACTCGAGAGGAAGAGAAGAAAGATATACGGGATCTTCTCGATGGGAACTATATTCTTTCTTCAGTTGACATGGAAAATTGGCAGGTATATCAGAACAAGGAAGCGGGATTTGAAGTAAAAATACCAAAAGATTGGTTCTGCGGAAGAATAGCTCTTGAACTTGATACAAAGAGAGGAGTCGCTTGTTTCCCCAAAGAGGATCTTGATGCTTATTACGCGGGAACCTTGCGTGAGGACAACATAGTGATGATAAATCTTCCGGATTTGGAAAAAATTTATCAGAGTACTTTTAAAGAAAGGCTGCTTTCTCAAAAAAAGCTGGTTCAAAGATTTATAGTCTTAGTATAGATAAAAATGATGCTGTATTCGTGGTTGATTCAAATAATGTGAATACAGTCATTGATCAATTAGGTGCTTGGAATTTGGTCTTTTACCCTTCTGTAAAGAAGTCTATTATCGATGGATTTCTTCAAAGCTTCAAAATGACTTCTTGATCTTCTACATAGAGAGAAAATTTCTCTGTATGTAAGGGGTCTGGAATTTTTTATGGCCTGTTTTTTTGTACCTTGAAAATTCGGAGGAAAGAAAATATGTTTGTTCGATTCTGGATGATACTCATGTCGAATATTTCTTGGTCAAGTTATATAATACTTTCACCAACCCCCTCGCTGTCATCCTCAGCAGTTCCTACTTCAACTGTTTTTCGCCTGTATTCCCCTACACTCAAGCCTCATCAACCCGAAAGGCGTGCTGGGATACAGAGCTCTAAGACTCTTTGTATTGGTTTTTTCTCCTATTCTCATTCATAAATGAGAATAGGTAAAGTATCAAACTGCTTATTTTATTGCAGAAACAAACGATTGACAAAACTCTATCTTTCTATTTCAATGCTTTTATGTCGAAAAAAATGCTCATTTTTGCAGCGCTTCTCTTTTCTCTCGCTCTTCTTGGCGGAGTTTTGTTGTTCCGATCTGGAATTCTTCAGGAGCAAGCAAAAACAGTTCAATCTGTACCAGAAGAGAGTGGAAACAAAGGAAAGAAAGAAAAGCCAGACGCAGAAGAAAAAACAAGACAGTTTGTCACTGATGTTGATCCGAATGTGAGTCACTGGCAGACAAAAGAGACAAAAACTTTTACGATTAAGTTCCCGAAAGAATGGCACTGGATAGAATTTCTTGGATACGATGACCAAGGTAGCGGTGGTTCCCATGTTATATCAAATAATCCAAATTTTCCCCTAAAAGAATATTCAGATTTAAGCATATTTCCTAATCGAAGTTATAAGCTTGTTTTGAAAAATAACACAGAGATTGTGATCGATTTTAATATTTATGATTATGGACCAAACACTTCCAATTTTGGGAATCCTCTGGATCCCGTTAGTGACTCAAATAAATTTTTTTATCTAGTTCCAAGAATTAATTCAACTGCTGAGTGTGAATCCTTACTAGTACAAGAGGGCAATAGTACTAACATGACATCTGTCTATTGTTCTATTGATCAAGAAAACCACCAAAGGGATATTGTATACTATAGGGCTAGTAAGATGTTTTCTCTTATGCTTACGCTGAAATCAACGGATCAACTATCTATTGACTCTGCCATCTTAAAGGACATTGCGGAGAGTTTTGTGCTCAAGTACTAAGCATTCATTGACCTCTTCTCGATTGTACAACTATAGATCCTTGTGCGATCTATGAAGCGGTTAAACCGTTTCTCAAAGGATATTTGTTCTTTGACAACTTGCGAGGTAAATGTGATGAGAAAGACAATCTTTGTTTTTCTATTCTTGTTGCTTTTTGAGGCAGGTGCTTATGCTGGTGATCTGACTTGTTATGGATATACGTCCACAACGGATCATTTTTCCTGCAATATTTCGCCTGCAAATTCTGGAAACTGCGTGTGGTGGGCGGTGTACAAGCGTCCGGACATTGCGGAAAAGATTTCCGGAAGCGGATGGGATGGAGGTCAGTGGTATGACAAATTGAGAGATATTGGATTTTTCGTTGGCTCCGTTCCAAAAGTCGGGGCTATCGTGGAGTTTTCAAAGCCGGGGCATGAAGCCTATGTGGAAAGCGTTCTCGATGATGGAGCATTTACTGTTTCGGAAATGGATGCAACGGGAAGTTTTGGAAGTGGTGGAGTATATAATGCCACCTACTCTCCAAATTCCGATGGAACCTACCATCGGAATTCCGGATCGCAAAAATGGACCCTCAATGGCTTCATCTATTCCTTCAACTCCGGTCCCTCAATCCGCCTCTGTGCCCAAATCTCGGCAAATCGAAAGGTATGCTGGGACACGAAGAACTCGGTGGACAAGAGGTGCGAATCCGGTTCCGACTGCATCATCTACGATAATGCGACCAAGTGGCAGTTTCGAATACTATTATTTATCTAGAGGTTATTTTTTTGACGTTTCATTCTGTTTTCAATTTGAAAACAGATAGAGTGTCAAACATGCTTCTTATAGAAAAAGGTACTCTTGACAGTTTTGATTTCATTTGATAAATTTTTCCTATGAACAAAAAAGCTCTCATTTTCGCCACCTTTCTTATTCTCACCGGTCTTGGTGGGTGGTTTCTGCTTCACAAGCAGAGAAGTATTCAAAATGTGCCGAAACAATTGCCCGTAGCTTCGCAACAGCCGGTGCAGGTAGTGGAAAAGCCACAAGGAGTTCCGGCAACAGTTCCTGGTTCCACTCTTCAGCAGCCTGCTACCCAAAGCGAGATCGAGAGCATTAAGGATTTGATTGATGGGGAATATACCTTTACGCCGATCGATACGACTAACTGGCAAACCTACCGAAATGAGGAATTGGGGTTTGAGGTGAAGATACCGAAAAATTGGGAGATGCGCGAACTGTACAGGGAGGAAAACAAAAGTATTGATATATGGTTCAGCCAAAAAGGAAAATGGTATAAGTTTGAAGGAGGAAATGAGAATGCAATCATTATAGGTATTTCTTTTAAGACAAATCCATTTTTTCAATTTTCTGAACCTATATTGAAGTTGTGGAAAGCTAGCTATAATATTTCTATTAAGCGAGCTGTGATTAATGGCTCGCCACTATATTATTACAATGGTTTTGGTGAGGGAATAATGACCACAGCTTCTTTTCCGAAAGATTATTCATTTGATTTGTCCTCGAGCCTTATATTGGATACATATCCAGATGTGAGGCGGGTTCTTCGTGGGATGATCCAAACAGTGAAGTTTGATGGCATAAACTAGAAATATATAGATTGATAGTTTGAATGTTTTTCAAATAGTTTCTTGCAATAATTTCTTCGCAATGTATTTAGTATTTACTACGAATACGAAGAAATCTTGCAGGATGGTATTTTCATCTCTGCGCTAAAGTAGTTCGTTAATAACCAAACTCGACCGAAAGGAAAGAGAAATGAAAGCGTTTGTCAGGTTTGTTTTGGTGATTCTGTGCCTATTCGCGAATGCGAGCTATGCACTTGATCGGACAGGGACTGGATTCTACTATCCGATTGGAACGACAAGTTTCGATTCCAAGTGTGGCACATGGCTCGGAAGAGATACTGCCAATGGTGGTTGCTATTTCGATGGGCTCTATCACGTTGGCGTCGATATGATGACGGGAAGCACAGATGTTGACGTCTATGCGATTGCGGATGGCAAAGTCATTTATGTCGATGCTGGTGTGGATTCATGGGGTACTGGAAACTGTGCACTTTTCATCCAGCACAAGAAGCAAGGCGGAAATGATTTTATAGCGGTGTATGGACATTTGGCATGTTCGACGATTCCGTCGCTCAATTCAGATGTCCTTGCTGGTCATTCGATTGGGAAAACCGGTCGTTATGATATTGGCGGTATTCATCTTCACTTCGCCATTCATGATGGACCATGGGACAATATGGCAAAAAGTGGATGGGGAAGAATGTCGAATTCCAAATGGCCGAGCACGAATACCCTCACCGACCCCATTGCTTTTATCCGCAACAATTCCCCCTTCAACTCCGGCCCCTCAATCCGCCTCTGCGCCCAAATCTCGGCAAATCGAAAGGTCTGCTGGGACACGAAGAACTCGGTGGACAAGAGGTGCGAATCCGGTTCCGACTGGACTATTCTCGACAACCAAAGCAAATGGCGATACCCCGCGACGCAGTCAGTCTGCTCGTCGACTGGGTGTTACCGTTCGACATCCGTTCTCGATTTCTTCATGAGGCCGGCGTATGCAGCGGCAATTGATGGCTGCGCCTCCCAAGAAACCGGTACCGGATATGGCGGCTCGGGTCCCTATCCGACACCAGCCGATCCGGAAGAGTACGGTTCTCCCTCGTCGTCGGACCTCCCGAAATTGGTCACCGCCGGAACATCGAGTTCCGCGCCCAATCTCGAAGCGTCCGTTGATATTGAGAAGGACAAAGAACCGGATTCGAACGCATATGTCCGCGTCGGAGACCTTTACTGTGGCGTGAGAGCGAAGAATACGACCAGCGTCTCTATCGGCTCCTTCAAGAACAAGTGCATCCTCTACGATGGCAAGAAGGCGGGCAACGATCCGCCGGTCACGCTTGATTCGAAGACGGTGGATGGACTTGGGGGTGGAGACAAAGAAACGACGCATCACGCTTTTACGATTCGTGATCCCGGCTACTACACGCTCTACGGATGTGTGAATACCGGGAGTAGTCCGCCAAAGGAGAAGAGCATATCCGATAACTGCGATACGAAGACGTTCCAGGCATACAGCATTCCGGATGTGTATGTTCAGAGACTCTCCCTCCAAGGAGGAACCGAGTTTCTTCCGGGGTCAACGGTTACCATTGTTGCCGACTTCGGCAATACCGGAGACGACTTTCATGCGGGCAAGAACCGACGGATGACCGTGACTGCCGAACTTTCGGGCTGTGTCTCTTCTCGGATGATGGATACGACCGATATCGACGAAGATGTGCTTCGTCACGGAGACAATGACCGCACCAAGTCATTTTCCTTCATGCTTCCTCTTGCGGCGACGGGTATATGTACGGTCACCGTTATTGCGGATCCGGAAGGAGAACTCTTGCAAACACCCAACAAGGAAGAAAACCGCGGGAACAACCGGAAATCGATCACCTTCCAAGTGACCGAGCCAACACCTCCCGCCCCACAAGTCCCCGTCATTTCTGTGACCAACGTGACGTTCATAAACGGGAGTCATGTATACACAACGGAAAAGAAGGATATTTCCATTGAAGTCAAAAATTCCGGGAACGCCGCCTCTCTCCCGATGACGGGCAGGATGTTCTACACGCCCATTGCCGGAGGACAAGATACATCAATCGGAACATTTTCGATTGGGGCTATACCTGCAGGAGGCACGACAACCGGAATCATTCCGGAGGTTCTCTTTGCGGGAAGCGGGGAGATGACCACGACGGTGTGTTTCGACAGCATTCCCAAATGTTGGGACGGAGGAAATGTGTATGTCGATACGGTTCAATCGCCACCCGGTGGCGAAGATGAAGACGGTTCAACTATAATGAGGTTGTACCGAGGAATGATGCAATAATCGCAACAGAAAGAGGAGTGAAATGATGAAAAATAATGAAATCGTCAAAAAATTGGTGGCATCCCTCGTGTTCTTTGGTGGGATAGTGTGTGCCCCTGCCACTTTTGCCGCTCATGTCTGCCATACTCCAGGTCCCGGATCATTCATGGAAGAAGATCATTCTGGAAACCGTTTTGTTGTCTGGGGTGTTTCTGGCATAACGATCCACAATGGCCTGTGGATTTCCAAGGAAGATCCGAAGGGGAGAGCATTTGCCGACTCTACTCGAATTATTCTGAGGAGGGCACAAGAGAAGGGGCTCACGGTCCACATTCGCTATGGCGATACCGATGGAAGTATTTGGTCGGTATCGGATCCTATGACCATAGCCCTGTGCCTTCAGCAAGCACCATAACGAGGGCATCCTCATGAAACCCATTCCTGAAAAGGAGTGGGTTTGTTTTTTTGTTTGTTCCGTCTCTCTCTGTGGGAGTGATAGTACTGTCAAAAAATGAGAGGAAGTTTGAAAAAGGTTCTCTCCATCTCACGGCAGGAAAGAAGGAAAAAATTATTTGATTTTTCCACCCTGAGAGAACGAGGTTTTTGGAAACCATCAGAAATTGTTGTGAGATCGTTTTTTTCGTCATGTATTTTTGTGAGGAAAATCATTTTGATACGATTTCTACAAAAGATCGGTCTTATTTATCTCTTTCTTCGTTCGCAAAAGAGTGGTGCAAGGTGAGAAACGAAGATGAGGAAACCGTCTTTCTCATTGCTTCTCGTCAGAGGAAATATCTTTTGTCGATCGAGGGTGGTATGGGTGAGTTCAAGAATTTAATGCCCCTTTTCCAGTACCCTGGCAAAAACTTCATTCGGCGTCAAATAGTTAAGCGCTTTCCTCGGTCGATTGTTGAGTTTGTCCTGAACTGACCGAACTTCTTTTTGGGAAATTTTATCAAACGGGCATTTCTTCGGAAAATACTCTCGTAACAATCCATTCAAGTTTTCCACACCTCCTTTCTGCCAACTTTTGTAGGTATCGCAGAAGTAGGAAGGAAGAGAAAGTTTTTGTTTCGTTTCTCCGTGCAAAACATTCTCCGTTCCATTATCTCTCGTAATACTTCTCCTCAATTGCTGCGGAAGCCGAGAGAAATGTCCCTGTATCGCTCGTTCGCTTTCGACCGCTGTTTTGTTTGGAACTTTCTTTAATCGGCATAGCTTCATTTTTCGCTCGTACTGTACCGAGAGTACTGACTTCTGTTTTGAGAATATCACGGAATCGGTTTCCCAGTCTCCAAAGTGTGTACGCTTGGTAATGACCGCGGGTCTTTCGTGAATGGGTATTCTATCCGGAATCGTCTCTTTTCGCGGTTTTCGAGAGAACTTTGGTCGTCTCCGCTTCTGTTTTCGTCGCAGATGTTTGTACCATCCGCCGACCCTTCCTTCTCCGCGGTAAATGTAATCATAGATGGATTCGTAACTTATCGAGGTATCCGTACACGAGGAAAGATTTTTCGGAGGAGATGTTTTCAACCGGCCGGCTATCTGCTCCGGTGAATGTCCCTTCAGGAGTTCGCTTTCGACAAACTTTTTCAGTTTCTCGTTTTGCCATTTTTCCAGTTTTCTTTTGTTGGTATTTTTCTTTCGTCTTTCCGCATACGCTTCAGCTCGGATGGCAACATAGGGAAGGTGCGGACTCGAATTTCTTCGTATCTCTCGCTTGATGACGGAGTAATCTCTTCCAAGTTTCTCCGCGATCCATGTTTTCTTTTTCTTCATGCGGAGAAAGCTTTCGATTCGCTCTCGTTCAAAGAAGGTTATGGACGTTCCTTTTGGCATATTCATAGCGTTTTTGGAAGTTAACGCCGGAGTATACCAGAAAAGGGGCTTCGGGGTTTGAATTCACCATGCCTTTGCCTCCTTGTCTTTCGGGAGGCGAAATGATAGAGTGAGGCATGAACTTTCGTTCTCACGAATCGAAAAAGTCGGCATATGTCCCGACTTTTTCTTTGTAGGAAAAGAGGAATTATCTTAGTGGTTCGCGTGGCCCCCGATATTTTCTATGGAATCAATTCCAATTCAAAAGCAACTGAAAGAATTCAAAGCGCGTATCGACGTCGAGATGGAGCACTATCTTGATCGTGTGATTTCCGAAACGGCGCTGCGTGATCCTTTTATGACGGAGGCGCTTCGGTATGTGAAAACGCTCGCACTTGCGGGCGGGAAGCGTCTGCGCGCGGCGTTTATGTATATGGGCTACCTCGCGGGAGGAGGAGAGGATCGCGAGCGCATGATTCGGACGGCCGTCTCGATAGAACTCATTCACCTTTTTCTTCTCATTCACGACGATATCATTGATCGTGACGAAAAGCGTCACAGCACAACCACCGTGCACGAACACTTCCGCGCGCTTGGAAAACGATCCGCGTTTCGTCGCGACACGGCGCATTTCGGCAACTCGATGGCGATCATTGTGGGGGATATGGTGGGCGCACTCGGCAACCAAATTATTTTCGAATCGGGCTTTCCGGCCGAGCGCGTGCTTCAGGCGCTTTCGAAGTTGCAGGACATCATCTCCCTTACGGTGATCGGGGAGGCCGAAGATATTATGATTGAATACCGCGGCACAGCGAGCGAGCGCGAAATTCTCGACATGTACGAGCACAAGACCGCGCGCTATACGATTGATGGGCCGCTCCAGCTGGGACTTCTCCTTGCGGGAGAGCATTCGGAACTTGGGGATGCGCTTCAAAAATATGCGGTGCCCGTAGGTATTGCGTTTCAAATCCAAGATGATATTTTGGGGATATTCGGCTCGGAAGAAAAACTTGGAAAACCCGTCGGCTCCGACATCGAAGAGGGGAAAATTACCATTCTGGTTTCGAAGGCGCTCGAGCTCACGACGAAAGAAGCGGGGAAGGAATTGCTTCGGATACTCGGACGGGGGCGTGACCTGTCCCCTCGAGAATCGGCTCGTTTTCGTGAGATTCTTACGACTTCGGGCGCGCTTGATGCGGCGCGCGAGCTCGCGCGCCGCTCTCTCGAAGAGGGGAAGAGCGCCATTGTGTCGCCTGCGATCCCTGAAGAGCCGAAGCGTTTTCTCCTAGATATAGCCGAATATATGGAACGGCGGGAATGCTAAAAGGTTTGCCAAAAATTTTTCTCACACACTGTTTGAATGTTTTTTTCTTTTCTCCCAATTTTCCTCGAGGATTTTTAAAAGAGGATTGTTGAACTTTCGATCATCGCATAAGCAGCGTTATTTCTTCGGTATTATGCAACCTGCATCTCTCATTCCGTATCATGTCGCCGTTATCCCGGACGGCAATCGCCGGTGGGCAAAGGCAAAAGGACTCTTGCCGTGGGAAGGTCACGAGGCGGGAGCCAAAAATACCGAAGCGATTATTGAGCGTGCGCGCGAGCTTGGTATTCGCGCTTTCTCCTTTTGGGGTTCGTCGATCGAAAACCTGACAAAGCGCCCGCTCGATGAAAAGCGCGCGCTCCTTCGGCTCTATGAAGAATATTTTTTGCGGCTGATTGAAAACGAAGCGGTGCACCGCGATCGCGCGCGTATCCGACTTATCGGTCGGTGGCGCGACCAGTTTCCGGAACGACTCAAAAATATTCTCATTCGCTGCGAAGAAGAAACCAAAGAATACGCCGAGTATGCGCTCAATTTCTTTCTCGCCTATAGCGGTACCGACGATATGCTCTCAGCGATCCGATCTCTCATTGATGCCGGCGCGCGCACGGCGGACGTCACGCCCGAAACTCTGAAGTCGGCACTCTTGACGCGCGAACTTCCGCCCGTCGACTATCTTATTCGTACCGGCGGCGAGCCGCATCTCTCAGCGGGATTTATGATGTGGGATGTCGCCGATTCGCAACTCTACTTTTCCGAGAAGCTGTACCCGGACTTTGATGCCGACCGCTTTGCAGAAGCGATACAGGAATACACGAATCGCGCGCGACGATTTGGGAAGTAAGACTCCTTGGTGAGCCGGCGGCAGACGATGTCCAACACTTTCGATCCCTGTTTAGTGGTGGATGCTCGTGGTAGATGACAGGCGGGGATTTCGTTAAAAAGTTATTTTGAAAAATCTTCTGGAAGAATTTATTAAAGCTGTTCATCAAAATATTGATACAGGGAATTGGTATGGAGCGCTTTTCATCTCCCTTACTCTTCCTGATATTTTCGGGAAAATAGATAATCCTGAAGAGAAGAGTTCAAAGAAGCGTTATTCTTTGTGGTTTAAAAAATACGTTGAACCAATCTACACTCATGCTGTAGGAGCTTTTCATGAAAAACATATCTTTTTGACAGGTGAGGATTGTTATGCGCTTCGATGCGCTTTCTTACACGAAGGAATTGCCAACGTTTCAGCGCAATCTTCGAAAAAATTTCTTCATGATTTTATTTTTGTGAAGCCAAAAAAAGAATTGTTGTCCATAATAATAGGGCGAATGATAGCTTGCAACTCCAGGTGGATATTTTCTGCCAGGATATAACTCGCGGTGTACATCTCTCACTTGCTGATATTCAAAATGATACTTCAAAATTCAGTACTGTGCAGAATTTAATGAAGATTCATGAATGAAAGGGTGAGATAGCATTTTGATAAGAAGTTCTTCATCATTTTTCTTTTCCCAGGGAGTCTTCATTTCTCTTTTCGTGGGTCTTTCTCTATACTGGAGGCATGTTTCGACGAGGAGTGCAATCGCTTACCATGGCGGCGAGGAATTTGGCAGCGACCAAAGTGCGGACGTTTCTCACGGTCCTTGGCATCGTGATTGGGATCGCTTCGGTGTTTCTCGTGATGTCGATCGGGCGGTCGGTGCAAGAATTCATCGTGGGACAAATTCGTGATGTCGGTTCCAACTTGGTGGGAATTTTGCCGGGTGCCTCCGATCCCAAGGGGCCGCCCGCTTCGGTCTTTGGCATTGTCACTACCACATTCACGAACGAGGATCTCGATGCGATCCTTGCGAAGGGCCGGATACCGAATATCGTGGCGGGGTCGGGATACGTGAGCGGATCAGCAAATGCTGTTTTCGGTCGACAATCGGCCGAAGTCTCGTATCAGGGTGTGTCCGCTTCGCTTCCTGAGGTCGAAAATATTCCGCTTCGTGGGGGGCGGTTTTTCTCCGAGGAAGAGGCAACAAGTCGGAGTCGAGTCGCGGTTCTTGGAGCGACGCGCGCTCGTGATCTTTTTGGAAACGCCGATCCGATCGGCAAACGATTCTCACTCAAAGATGTCAGTTTCACAGTGATTGGCGTGTTGGAAGAAAAAGGCAGTACGGGATTTTCGAGTATCGATACGAATATTTTCGTACC
The DNA here is from genome assembly GCA_016699975.1 of Candidatus Moraniibacteriota bacterium. Classification (GTDB taxonomy): domain Bacteria; phylum Patescibacteriota; class Minisyncoccia; order Moranbacterales; family UBA1568. Next base: position 511,199 of record CP064994.1, read on the forward strand.
GCTCGAGACAGCGCAGAAACTCCTTCTCGGAATTGATTACTTGAATTTGGCGCGCGTCAAAGTGGATGAAGAAAAAAATATTCCTGCGGTAGAGGTGGCGGTGCGAGAGATTTTGCGTGATCGACATGGACTCAAAAAGGCAGAGCCCGATGATTTCTCTGTTCGCAATACGGTGGAAGCACTTTCGGTACTGAAGAACATTACCAATATCCTTACGTTCTTTCTTGTGTTTGTGGCAGGCATCTCCCTCATTGTGGGTGGGGTTGGGATTATGAATGTAATGTTGATTGCTCTAAAGCAGCGAGTTCGCGAGGTGGGGCTCAGAAAGGCGGTTGGTGCCCGAGACGGCGACATTTTGCTCCAGTTTTTATTGGAGGCAATTTTTTTGTCGCTCTTAGGAGGCGCATTCGGATTTTTGGTGGGTATTCTTCTTACCTTTCTTTCTGCGGTTCTCATACGCTCAGCGGGGTACGAGTGGGAATTTTTTCTTACGCTTCCTTCTGCGCTCGTCGCTTTTTTGGTTTCGTTTGTGGTGGGCGTGTTCTTCGGGCTCTATCCGGCACGCCGCGCCGCGCGCATTTCTCCTATGGAAGCGCTTCGATATGAGTGATCGTATTCTCTTCGTATGCATGAACTCTTCCTCCCGCTTCAATTCGCGCTCAAGAATCTCTTTGGAAATTTGGGGAGAACGCTCCTCACATTGTTTGGCATTGTGATCGGAACGGTTGCCGTTCTCACGATCGCTTCGGCGGGAGATGCGGTCGAGCGATATGTGATGGATCAGGTGGAGAGTTTCGGAGGGAATGCCATTCAAATCGAAGTCAAGGTTCCTTCGGCGGCACATATTTCGAGTGAGAATTCGGGCGGCATTGCAAAGGGAATCCGCATTACGACTCTCACGAAAGACGATGCCGAAGCGATTGCGAAGCTGCCGAATGTTGAGGCGTGGTACGCAGGGAATATCGGGCAGGCACTTTCGAGTTATCGGGAAACGAGCAAGCAGATATTTTTTCTGGGAGCGACCGCGGGTGCGCCGAAAGTCGATAAAAACATTGTCCTCACGGAGGGCGCCTTCTATACCGAGGAGGATGATCGGGGAGCAGCAGAAGTGGTTGTTTTGGGATCGAATATTCGGAACGCATTTTTTGGTTCGGGTCCGGCGGTTGGAAAATCCATTCGCATCAAAGGGCAGAGTTATCGCGTGGTGGGCGTGTTAGAGGAGCGGGGCACGGCGGGATTTTTGAATTTCGACGATTTCGTTTATATTCCACTTGAAACGCTGCAGAAAAAAATTCTCGGAATACACCACGCCACGTTTATTACGGTAACCGCAAAAGACGAAGCGAGTGTTCCTGGTTTGGCGATCGACATTGATCGGCTCCTTCGTGATCGTCACGACATTCGAAAAGTGGGAGAAGAAGATTACTCGGTTATGAGCGTGAAGGAGACGCAGGAGCTGGTGGCGTCCATCTTTGGGGCGGTTCGCATTCTTCTTATTGCGCTTGCCTCGATATCGCTTGTCGTAGGAGGGATTGGTATTATGAATGTGCTCTTCGTATCGGTTGCGGAACGCACGTCGGAAATCGGACTCCGGAAAGCAGTTGGTGCGCGTCCCAAAGATATCTTGCGGCAGTTTCTGTTTGAGTCTTTGCTCGTCGCGCTTATTGGCGGGGCAATTGGTATCGCGCTTTCGATCGGCATTCTTTTCGGTGCGTTTCGTATGGCGGCATCGTTCGGGTTTCCGCTCGACTTTGTAATCTCCTTGAAAAATATTGGAATCGCACTTCTTTTTTCACTGTTGACCGGAGTGTTGTTCGGCGTGTCTCCCGCCTGGAAGGCTTCGCGTATCGACCCTATCAAGGCGATACGCGAAGGATAATGGGGAGTCGATCATTCGAAGTGAGTTTACTTATCTTTCGCAATCGCATGTTTGTTCTCGAATATCTTTTCTTTTTCTGTGGCACACGTCTGTCCCTGTGTCTCTCGACCCTATGAAATGGATGTCTGGAAAACCAGGAGTCGACCGTATTTTCGGTCTCCCGATCGCCTACGAGGTCTCGGCGGGCATGGTGCTTTTTCGTCGAGTGCCGGACGGAAATCGGGAATATCTTTTGTTGCAGTATCGACATCGTCACTGGGAGTTTGCTCGCGGGCATGTGGAACATGGAGAGTCGCTCATAGAAGCGGCGCGGCGCGAGACCGAAGAAGAAACTGGAATCGTTTCCCTTTCTCTTCTCCCGAAATTCCATCGCAGGATTCACTTTTTTTATAGAGCGAAAGGGCGCGAGCGAGCGGAACGAAAAAAAGAGGGTCGCTCCGTCTGGATTGTGAAGACAGTGCATTTCTTCCTCGCAGAAGTTCCAAACGATCTTTCTGTCCGTCTTTCGGATGAGAGTTTGGATGCTCTGTGGCTCTCTCCCGAACGAGCGATTCGACGCGCAACTTTCGAAAACGCGAAGAAACTCTTGCGAGCGGCGGAGCGCTTTCTCGAGAAGGTTGAATACTAAGCGACAACTCGTTCTCCATTGTGGACGAAGAGAGAGATTATGCCTGTTGACATTTCTGGAATTTTCGGGTACAAAGAAGCAGGTTTCTTCACTAATAGCAAACAACAAATAGAGAGAGGTTTTTTAACAATGAAAAATTTTTTGAGCATTCTTCTTTCCCTCGCTCTCTGCTTGAGTCTTTTGGGGTGCGAGAGCCCAAAAAAGAATTTCCCCTCGCTTCAAAAAAAAGGTGAGGAAACCTTGGCAGTCACAAGGATGATTTCCTGTGAAGAAATATTTATCGCCGAGGGGACAAGTCAGCGATATATGGCTTGCCAGGGCTATTCCCTTCTTGCAACTCTTGGAGGAGGAGCGAGACGCGCTTCTCTACGCGCCTACATTCCCGGAGTGCCATCCCGTATTTACGGATAAGAGTGCTTCGATGGAGTTGTATATTGTTTGCCAGTGGAAGGCGAAAGAGCGCAGAAAGCGATCTAATTCTGTTTGAGAAGGAAGTTCAGAGATCCCTGTTTTATAAGGCTGACGGTTCTTTTTAGAGCATCCTCCTGTTTCGTGAGGATGAATTTCGCCACACTTTCTTTATGGAGGGACTTCCCGTGTTTCGATGTTCTGGTGAAATGTCTGAAAAGATCGGCAATGGGGCAATTTACGTTGCCGTTATCCTCCTTATTCTTGTAAGTGTCCTCGCCACGTGCGACATTGTTGCGCGGAAACGAGACGCGGTGGAGCATAGGCGACACCACGAAAATCGCGGTCCGGATACCCAGTCTATATACCCGCGTTGCGCTCGTTTTCTGGGGAATAATCCCCTTATGTACGACGACTGTCAAAGGGGTCAATTGCAGTATCAACTTGAACAGAGGAGTGAGAGAAAATGAAAAAACTGAGAGAAGTTCTGGAGGAAATGGAACGAGACAGAGCTCTCGTATTTGGATTTTGTTCTGCTGTAGTAATTTTCTTGACTATTATCTATATTATCGTGCTTGTTTTCTCAAAGATCTAGTCTTAAAGAGCTAGTCTAGATCCAGATCAAAAAAAAGGAACGCCATGCCGTTCCTTTTTCATTTTCTCTATTATGTCAAGGCTTGCCGAGGGGTCGGAAACCTCTTATACTGGGGCCACTTAGCGCTTCGAATATGAAACGATGGCTCTCGCTCCGATTGTTCGGAGTTCTTCTTCTGGCAGTACTGGCGACGCTCATTGCATTTCCGCAAGGAGCGAAGATGATTCCGTGGCTCGGGCCGAAACTTGCTTCGCTTTCTGCAAATTTGGGGCTCGATTTGCAAGGAGGAATTCACCTTGAATATCGTGTCGACACGTCACAGATTCCCAGCGAGAAAAAAACCGAGGCGCTTCAGGCGGCGCTCGGTGTTGTCGAGCGGCGCGTCAATGCCTTTGGGGTGGGGGAACCGGTTGTGCAGCTCTCTCGTTCTGGCAATGAAGACCGCATTATCGTAGAGCTTCCGGGGGTCAAAGATGTTGATGAGGCAAAGAAAATGCTTCGCGAAACACCTTACCTCGAATTTCAGGAAGACAATTCAGAGGTTATGGAAAAGCAGCTTGCTTCGATGAACGAGTCTGCCAAAAAGGAAGCGCAGGCGATCCTTGATCGAGTGAGGCGGGGCGAGAATTTTGGCGAGATCGCAAAAAAGGAGAGCCAGGATCCTGGGTCTGCCGAGAAGGGAGGAGATCTCGATTTCGCTTCGAAGGGAAAGTTTGTAAAAGAGTTCGATGACGTTGCCTTCAATCCCGACTTGAAAAAAGAAACTGTTTGGCCGAAGGTAGTTGAGTCTCCGTACGGCTTCCATATTCTTAAGAAAACTGATGAGCGCGGGGAGGGAGAGAAGAAGGAAGTGCGCATCTCACATATTCTTCTCATGAAGCAGAGTCTCGCGATGCTTCCCGAGGCTGCTCGTTTTAAACCGACCGGACTTTCGGGCAAGAATTTGAAAGACGCTTTTGTTGATTATGGTGGCAATCAGGGCATGGGTATGCCGCAGGTGTCGCTTCGATTCGATACGGAAGGCGCGAAACTTTTTGCCGATCTTACGAAGAAGAATATTGGAAAACAAATCGCTATTCTCTTGGATGGCGAAATCGTGAGCGCGCCCACAGTGCAGGCAGAAATTCCAAACGGTCAAGCGGTGATTACCGGGAACTATACCCTCAAAGAGGCGAAAGAGCTTGTTTCGCGCCTCAACGAAGGAGCGCTTCCTGCACCGATCACGCTTATCGGTCAACAGAGTGTCTCGGCATCGCTCGGTGAAGCATCTCTCAAAAAAAGTTTGACGGCGGGAGTGGTTGGTGTCGGTGCGGTCATTGTCTTTGTCATCGCCTACTACCGATTCTTTGGTCTTATTGCTTCGATCGCTCTTCTTCTCTACACGGGACTTCTCTTTGCGATCTTCAAGCTCTCGAGTCTGACGCCGTTTCCGATCACGCTCTCGCTTGCGGGTATCGCTGGCTTCGTTCTTTCAATCGGTATGGCGGTTGACGCCAACATTCTTATCTTCGAGCGAACCTGGGAAGAGATAAAGAATGGAAAGCATCTCACCAAAGCAATCGACGAAGGATTTCGTCGCGCGTGGCCATCGATTCGGGACGGAAATTATTCTACTCTTCTTACGTGTCTCATCCTCATGTGGCTCGGTACGGGATTTGTGAAAGGTTTTGCGCTGGTTCTTTTGCTGGGGGTGCTCTTCTCCATGTTTACGGCGATTATTCTGACGCGCGTTCTCCTTGATGCGACGATCGGTTCGTGGGCCGAAAGACATCTTTTTCTCCTGGTGCCGAAGCGCAAGAGATATGAAGCGGAAAAAACCAAGGAATCTCCCACGCTTGTTTCGTAATCAGCTGGTCATCCCACTTTTTCCGGGAAGAGAGCGTGGGGAACAGGGATCGGTCTGGTGCGTATCGTGTGTTTCTGCTTGATTCCCAATGTCGAAAAGTGAATTTTGACGTCATACATTTTCCTATGTGGCAACTCATTCGTAAGAGAAAATATTTCTACGCCTTTTCTCTCCTTATTTCTTTGGCGAGCATTCTCGCGCTTGCGACGTGGGGACTCAAGCTTGGCATTGATTTTAAAGGAGGAACGCTTCTTGAGGTGTCGTGGGACGGAAAAAAAGTGCCCGACCGAGCAGTGATCGAAGATGCGATGAAGAAAGTGCCTCGCGTTGAAAGTCTTATCGTGCAGCCGTCCGGAGAGAAGCGAACGCTTATTCGTTACGCCGCTTCGGACGAAGCGCTCAACGAGGCTGTGTTTGCTGAACTCAAGAAGAAAGATGCAGCAGTCACCCTCATCCGTTCGGAATTTATCGGTGCTTCCGTGTCGGAGAGTATTAAGCGCAATGCGGTCATTGCCCTTTTTCTTGCGGTTATTGGAATTATTCTCTACATCGCGTGGGCGTTTCGCGGCGTTTCGCGTCCCGTTTCCTCTTGGCACTATGGTATCCAGGCGACCGTTGCTCTCGCGCATGACATTCTGATTACGCTCGGAGTCTTTTCGTTCCTCGGGAAATTCTTTGGTGTCGAAGTGGGCGCTCCCTTTATTGCGGCACTTCTCACCATTCTTGGGTATTCGGTGAATGATACGATTGTCGTCTATGACCGAATTCGAGAAAATCTTTTGCGGTCGGGAGGCCATGAGGATTTCGAATCGGTCGTGAACCGCTCGCTGAACCAGACGATTGCCCGTTCCTTTAACACATCGTTTACGGTCATCATTGTTCTCATCGCAATCAGTATTTTTGGCGGCGAATCGATTCGGTCATTTTCGGTTGCACTTCTTGTCGGAGTCGCCGCCGGAACATATTCCTCCATCTATATCGCGACGGCGCTTTTGGTAACCGGATATGAATTTCAGAAGAAGCGAAACTCCCGCAAAGAGTTTGGGGTGGAGCTCGAAAAAACATCAGTCTCTTCCAATAAGAAAAAGAAGATACTTGCTGATACGCCTGACTCGCCTCTTCTTGATTCTTCCGCTGGAGTGCTTGGATCTTCTCTTCCTCTTCCTGTGACAAATGGCGCTTCTCCTTCCCATCGGAATTCTGGTAAGGAACGCAAAAAGAAAAAGAATCGACGAAGACGACGGTAACCCTCTCATTTTTCTGTCGCCGGAAGGACGAATCCATTTTTAACGCGCTTTTTATGTGGAATCCTTTTGCCAAAAAATCTTCCTCTTCGAATCCAAAAAATGAGGTCAAGAGCGGTTCGTCGTCGGGAAAAAAGGAAACGGAAAAAAGTTTCGAAGAACAACTCGCATCACTTCCCGGCGCGCCCGATCCGAAAGACATGGGAATGTTTCAAAAGTTTGCAATGAAGCAACTTCTCAAAATGTCGCCGACTGAACGCGAGAAAGTTTTGAAGAAGGCGCTTACTCCGAAGAATATTGAGAAACATAAAGATGAAATCTTGGCGCAGCTGGAGACAGCCCGGAAAAGCGGCATGATGACCGATGATCAATACCGATTGGCGCGCAGAAAGATGAATATTTAGGCGGTGCCTCAAGTGCAGCGTGCTGTCCTAAGAAAGATTTCTTATATACTTTTCTTCGAACATTAAGGGCGAATCAGTCTGTCACATTGCCTCTTGCCGCTCACGGGGAAGGAAACACTCGAATTCAATAAAGACTGAATTTTGGGTCATACGAGATTTTGGGAGAGTTTCGAAATAGACTTGTTTGAGATCGTTTCCGAAAAGTTTGAATGAGTTGCGAAAACAATTCTCTTGCAAGAAGGAGAGAGCTTCTCTCGGCTCTTTTCCGAAAAGCACTTCTTTTGTTGACCGAGAAATTTTGAGGAGCAAATAGGTGATTCTTATGGATGAAAATGAAAAGCAGAAGTTGATCGATGAACTCTTGTCGCGTGGTGTTGCGGAAGTGATCGACCGCGAACATCTGAGACATCGACTTGTTTCCGGAGAAACACTTCGCATCAAACTCGGTATTGATCCCACAAGCCCCAACATTCACTTGGGTCGTTCGGTGACTCTGCTCAAACTTCGCGATTTTCAAGCGCTCGGACACACGATTGTATTTATCGTCGGAGATTTTACGGGTCAGATCGGTGACACGAGTGACAAGGAGTCAGAGCGCCCGATGCTTTCCAGAGAAATGGTGCGGGAGAATATGGCGACGTATGCAGAGCAGGCGGGGAAGATTCTCGATATGACACGGGTTGAAATTCATGCGAACTCCACGTGGCTTTCGAAACTCACATTTTCGGATATCGGAAAAGAAGCAGATGCCTTTTCGGTTGCGGAATTCATCGCTCGCGAGAATATTCGCAAGCGCCTCGACGCGGGGAAGCGAGTTTCGCTTCGGGAAATGCTCTACCCGCTCATGCAAGGGCACGACAGTGTCGAAGTGTCTGCCGATGTGGAAATCGGAGGGACCGATCAGCGATTCAATCTTCTTGCGGGGCGAAAACTTCAGGAACATGCTGGAAGTGAGCCGCAGGATATCCTCATGACAAATCTGATTCCAGGAACTGACGGACGCAAGATGAGTTCGAGTTGGGGAAATACCATCAATCTCCTTGATCCTCCTCGAGATATGTTTGGCAAAGTCATGAGTGTCCCGGACACCCTGGTGGAGACGTACTTCATTCACTGTACGCGGGTTCCACGTGAGGAAGTTTCGCTCGTTTTGCGTTCCGAAAATCCGCGTGATGCGAAACTTCGGCTCGGCCGTGAAATCGTTGCGATCTATCACGGTGTAGAAGCTGCCGGGGATGCGGAAGACGCTTTTGTTTCTCTCTTTTCGAAGCGGGAAGTGCCCCGCGATCTTCGGGAAGTCACGATTTCCGAGGGGAAGTCTCTTCTTGATTTTTTGGTTGAACAGGATTTTGCGAACAGTCGCGCGGAGGCGAGACGGAAAATAGAGCAGGGTGGGGTAGAGATAAACGGCGAAAAAATACTTGATCGCGACTTCGTCTTGACAAGTCGCGAAAATCTCGCCATTATACACTGCGGAAAAAAGGATTTCGTCAAGATACACATTTTATAAATTTTATCGCAAGAACGTTGCGATTGTAGGTGAGTGCTTCGATATCGCACCACATTTTTTTGAACATTAACAATATCAATTTGAAGGAGAATGATGATGGGTCGTCGAAATCCCCTGTCTTACAAGAAGGCAAAAAGGGAGATGGAGAATGTGACGAGCGGTATTTTTCCGAAAGGAATTTCTTGCTCGAAGCATTTCTGTGAAAGATTTTTTCTTCGTCGCTCAAGACTTCCTTCTGGTAGGAAGCTCGTGAGAAAAGCCCCCGCGGGAGAAATTCGAGTGGCAGAGAAAATACGAGCAGAAGAAGGGTTGGTTTTTAGAGGGTGTTCTTATTGACATCATTTTTTCCGAACATCCCTCCTTGCTCTTGATACTGTTGGGAATCCTGAGAGAAGAGTTTCCTCTCTTTCCATTTTCCGTTCCCACGGCGAAAATTTTTCATGTCCGCAGTTTTTTTGCGGACTTTTTCTTTTTGACAGGGCCGTATGACACGGATACAATGAGTTCACTATGGAAACCAATACGTTTGATTTTCTTGAAAAAATGGAAAGAGCGGGATGTACTGCTTTTTCCGAAGCAAAGACGCTTGCCGAGTTTCGTGATTTGGAGGTGCAATTTTTAGGAAGAAAGAGCGAACTCGGTCTTTTTCTCAAATCTCTGGCTCTCCTTCCACCCGAAGAGCGACACAAGGTTGGCAAGCGTGCAAATGAGGCGAAGCGCGCCATTACTGCCGCTTCTCAATCAGCACGCGCTCGCCTTTCGGAAGCGAGCTTCGATGTAAAGAGCGAATGGATCGACGTAACGGATCAACCCTGTTCGCTTCCGGTTGGTCATCTTCATATTCTCACCACCGTCGAGAATGAGATTGTTGATATTTTTCGGTCGCTCGGGTTTGATGTCGCCGACGGTCCGGAGTTGGAAACCGAGTTCTACAATTTCGACGCCCTCAATATCCCCGCCGATCACCCCGCCCGCGATATGCAGGACACGTTTTGGATTCGCGAAGATACTCGTTCTTCTCAGGATCCCCAAGATCATCGAAGCGCACGTCTCCTCCTGCGAACCCATACCTCGCCTGTTCAGGTCCGATATATGGAAACGCATACGCCTCCTTTTCGGATTATTGTTCCAGGAAGAATTTTTCGATCCGAAGCAACCGACGCTTCGCACGAACACACATTCTACCAATTCGAATCGCTCTTTGTAGATAAATCGGTGTCGGTTGGCAATTTCAAATATGTGGCTGAACTTTTTTTCAGTCGTTTCTTTGGAAAGCGTATCGGGGTTCGATTGCGACCGAGTTTTTTCCCCTTTGTGGAGCCGGGATTCGAGTTCGATATCGCTTGTACCGTCTGTGACGGCAAAGGATGTTCGTCGTGCCACGGGACGGGGTGGTTGGAAGTCGGCGGTGCTGGCATGGTGCATCAATCGGTTTTTGAGGCGGCAGGGTACGAGCGCGACCGATGGAGTGGATTTGCATGGGGATTTGGTACCAATCGTCTCGCGATGATGAAGTACAAGATTCCGGATGTCCGACTCTTCCAGAGCGGCGACCTTCGATTCCTCAATCAGTTTTGAGACTTTTTTCGTTTGTTTTCTTATGAAATTTTCTTACCGGTGGCTCAAACAACTTTCCGGGACCGAAAAATCTCCCGAGGAACTCGCGGCGTTTCTTACCATGCGTGCTTTCGAAGTGGAGGAGATTCTGCCTACAGGACTCACGCTCCCCCAGGTAATCGTAGGAAAAGTAATCTCACTGGAACGCCATCCTGGGGCGGATCGTTTGCAGGTGGCTCGGGTACAATGCGGCTCCCATGGAGAACGAACCATCGTGTGTGGGGCGCCGAATATCGCGCTCTCGAATATCGTGGCGGTTGCACTTCCGGGCGCGATGCTTCCGGGTGACGTGCTCATTCGTGCGGCTGAAATTCGAGGCGTTCGTTCCGAGGGAATGATTTGTTCCGAAAAGGAACTCGGTATCGGCGAGAACCATGAAGGTATTCTCATTCTTCCCGAAGACGCGACTCTCGGAGTCCCACTCTCGGAATTTTGGGATGCTTCCGACTGGGTGCTTGATGTGAAAATTTTGCCTGACCGCGCGCATGACTGTCTCTCGCATGTGGGTCTTGCTCGCGAAATTGCCGCACTTGAAGAGCGCGTGTTCGATTACGATTACGAAGGGCTTACTCTTCCTCATACCGATCGCGCTCTCCCGTTTCGCATTTCCCTCCAAGCGGAGAAGAAATGTTGTCGGTATATTGGCGCGCTCGTTTCGGGAGTGACGATGGGGCCTTCGCCACGGTGGCTGGTCGAGCGTCTTTCTGTTTTTGGCATGCGATCGAGAAATTGTATTGTCGACCTAACAAATCTCGTCATGCTTGAACTCGGCGCGCCGCTCCATGCATTTGATTGGGAAAAGATTGCGGGAGAAAGTAAAAAAACGATTGGTCCGCGTTTTACAAGGAATAACGAGCGAGCAACACTGCTCGACGGGAAGACCTATGAATTCAACGAATCAGATATCGTCATTGCCGATTCGAACGGCGTGCTTGCGCTTGCCGGAATTCTCGGAGGAAAGGAATCGGCCGTGTCGGATGAGACGAAAAACGTTTTCTTTGAGGCTGCTTCCTTTGATGCGGTCTCAATCCGTCGTACGCGGACTCGTCTCGGCATAGAGACCGATGCGTCGATGCGATTTGAAAAAGACCTTTCTCCCGATCTTCCAGAGCGTGCGCTCACACGGCTTCTTGAGCTCGTGAAGCATCTCGCGGGCGGGGAAGTGCAAGGAGTAATCGATGAACGAGGGAGAATTCCTTCTCCTAGAGTGATCGAGTGTTCCGCCGATCGTGTGACGACGCTCCTCGGAGCAGATATTTCCGTTCGCCACATGAAGAAGATTCTCGAGCTTCGCGGATGTTTGGTGGTTGAGAAAAAAAACGTGCTCGCGGTGACGCCGCCTCCGTTTCGTCTCGACCTTCGTACGATTGCTGACATTACAGAAGAAATTGGGAGAGGAATTGGATATGAACATATTCTCCCTGTTGCCCCAGAATTTTCGCTCGGCGCTTCTTCGACCGATCCGCTTCGCGCTCTCGAGCGATCGCTGCGGGACGGTTCGGTTGCTCAGGGTCTTACTGAGATCTACGCTTACTCTTTTTACGGTGAGAAAGAAGCGCGTTTGGCTCGGCTTTTGGTGGAGCGGCACTTTGAACTCCAGAATCCCATGAACCCGGAGCAGGCTCTCGTTCGCATATCACTTCTTCCGGGACTTCTTGATCGCTTGGCGCTCAATGTCCGGCGATTTCCGGAAGCGGCGCTCTTCGAAGTGGCGAAGGCGTATGAGAAAGTGACAAATGAAGTGCGCGAGCACCGGTTCTTCTCGGGCGTGATCGGTGATCAGCCTTCTTCCGATGGAGCGGCATTCTTTGAATTTTCAGCGCGTCTCTCTCGGATACTCAACACACTTGGTATTTTTCATACTCTTTCTCCCGGAAATTTCGACGGGACGCTGTGGCACCCGAGCCGTTCGGCGATACTGCTTGACAGACACGGGAACGTGCTCGGAACCGTCGGAGAAATTCATCCGAACGTATCTTTGGCATTTCGCATTCCCAGAAGGGGAGTTGCTTTCGAGTGCGACATCCATGCTCTCCTTGCTGCAAGAGTCGAAAAAAAGATCTTTACCCCATTTCGTCGGCTTCCCGAAACCCTTCGAGATGTGTCATTTTTCGTTCCGAGAGAGACGCGAGCTTCCGATGTGAAGCGAGTGATATTTGAAGCGGGTAATCGCCTGGTAACCAGTGTCGATCTCTTCGATCGCTATCAAAACGAGCGAGGGGAAAAGAGTTTCGCGGTTCATATTCGATTTGGCAAAGCTGAGGAGATGGTGTCGGGAGAAGAGGCCGATCGGACGGTGGATCACATTGGGAAAGCGCTCGAGTCGAAATTGGGTGCGAGCATACGAAAAGACGAAACGGGAATGTCTCCAGGGGAATCTTTGTGAGCTAAGAGGCGAAGGAGAGGGGAATATATGGAAGCGACTTTGGGGAGGGAAGAGGATTTTTCTCGAGATAAGTTGTTGACATTTTTGGTTCTTTGTATTACTATTTTGAGTTCCTCGATCGGGAAAAACGGTGTTTTTGAATGAGGGTATGAGAGCATGAGACCGTCTCGAACGAGGAAGAGCGGAGCGGATAGACAATCGCCTTTGCTTCGGACTTTCGAATTCGAAGCGGGGAGGAAAGTCCGGACACGAGCGTTCGGCGCTTCGGCGCCGAATGGCAAACGGTAGCGGGTAACACCCGTCTTTACGGGAAAAGCGGTTTCTTTGGTTTCTTGTATTCCATTGGAATTCTTTTTCAGAAAAGAGGTGCGAACAGAGACGCTCAGTCGGGAAACCGCCTGAGCCGCATCGAAGGAGCGATCTTTCAATGCGGAGTCCTCTGAGCAATCGGAGGAGTGAAACGGCTAAATCCTTACCGGCGTGCAAGGTCGTATCTTTCGCTTTCCGAATCGGAAAGCGAAAGGGGTACCGCACAGATCCGGCGAGTAATTGCTCGGACCAGAGAAATGATTGTCTCTATACAGAATCCGGCTTATTGTCCGCTCCGGCCTTCTTCGTTTTTTTGCGAGTGTATTTCCATCGTATGAAGCGTTCCGAACTTTTTTTCAGCGCTTTTCGAGTTCCCGTCGACTACGCGATGATCGTGCTCGCGGCGGTTTTCGCTTTTCTCATTCGTGATCTTCCCGAAACGCGCGCGCTCTTCGAACTCGGAAGAATCGGAAAAGTATTTTCGTTCGATCAGTACTTGAAAATTGCGCTTCTTGTGGCGCCTTTTTTTCTCGTGATATACGCTTTCGAAGGGCTCTACGATATTCGGTCCACGCGACGATTTTGGCAGGAAGCGCGAAAAGTACTTTCGGCAACGACCCTGTCCCTCGTCGTTCTTATCATTGCTATTTTTTTGAGGCGCGAGTGGTTTTCCTCGCGCTTTATCATTCTTCTTGCCTGGGGACTCTCGGTCATTCTCGTTATTTTCGGCCGTTCGCTCATTCACGCGCTGCAGCGATTTCTTCTTGTCTCTCGCGGTATCGGTGTGCATCGCGTTCTTCTTGTTGGACGAAACAGCGCGGTGAAACGACTCGCGGAGACCTTTTCCAAAAAGCCCTGGCTTGGATATCGGCTCTCCGAGGTCGTTACGACCGGAAGTATTCGAGAGATCAAAGAAATTCGCGCGAAGAAGGGAATTGATGAAATTATTGTCTGTGATCCGTCACTTCCCGACGAAGAACAAACGAAACTGCTCGATTTTTGTCAGGTGAATAACATTGCGTATAAATATGTGCCGACAACGCTTCAGACTTCGCGCTTTTCGGTGCGGATGTTTGAAGGGGAACCGTTCATCGAAGCCGAACACACGCCGCTTGATGGGTGGGGAAAAATTTTGAAGCGCGGTTTCGATATTGTTGCTTCTATTCTCCTCCTCATAATTTTTTCGCCCATCATGGCGGTTATTGCGGCGCTCATCAAAATCGAAGATCCCACAGGACCTGTCATTTACAAGAATCGACGTATTGGCGAAAATGGCGCGCCGTTTTTTGTGTACAAATTTCGTTACATGAAATGGAAGTACTGCATCACCAAGGAAAATCCAGATTTCGAATCTGCGATGCGCTACGAACAGGAACTCATTACCCAGCGCAACGTGCGCGACGACGTGCTGTACAAAATCAAAGATGATCCCCGAAAGATGCGCATCGGATCATTCATCGAACGCTCTTCTCTCGACGAACTCCCGCAGTTTTTTAATGCGCTTTTTGGCAGTATGTCACTTGTGGGACCGCGTCCGCATCAGGAGCGGGAAGTGGAAAAGTACAAAGAATATCACCGTCGCCTCCTCACTATTAAGCCGGGAATAACGGGTATGGCGCAGGTTTCCGGACGCTCGGATCTTCGTTTCGAAGACGAATATAAGCTCGACGTTTTCTATATCGAGAATTGGTCGCTCATTCTTGATATTGCGCTGTGCCTCAAGACCCTGCGCGTTCTGGCGCGTCGACGAAAGAATGTTTAATGAATGCTTTTCTTGAGCAAAATTTTTTTCAATCGTGCTTCTTTGAGAGGGAGAGATTCCTCACGAGACACCTGGACTCTATGCGCATTGCAAATGGATGGAAAGAATACGAACTTCTCGATGCAGGGGATGGTGAGAAACTGGAGCGGTGGGGCACGTATATTTTGCGCCGTCCCGATCCGCAGGCGCTGTGGCCCAAAGGAAATGAAGCGCTCTGGAATCAAGCGGATGCGCACTATAAGCGCAGTCGTGACGGAGGCGGTTCGTGGGACAGGCGCTCCACTCTTCCAAAACAGTGGGTTGTCTCGTATGACGATCTTTCGTTTCGAGTAGAACTCATGGGATTTAAACACACGGGAATTTTTCCGGAGCAAGCGTGTAACTGGGACTGGATACGGGAAAAAATAGAGAGCGCTTCAGAACCCGTCCGCGTCCTCAATTTGTTTGGGTATACGGGAGGCGCAACGGTTGCCGCGCTTGCGGCTGGAGGAGAAGTGTCTCACGTCGATGCTTCGAAAGGAATGGTGGGGCGGGCGAAGGAAAATTGCGCGCTGAGCCGTCTCTCTCATGCTCCGGTTCGATTTTTTGCCGACGATGCAATAAAATTTGTTGATCGTGAACTTCGTCGGGGTCACCAGTACGAAGCGATTCTTCTCGACCCGCCTTCCTTTGGGCGCGGACCGAAAGGAGAGCTCTGGAAACTCGAGTCCCATCTTTTTTCACTTCTCGAAAAAATTTCGATGTTGCTCTCCGATCGGGCGCTCTTTCTCCTCTTGAACGCCTATACGACCGGACTTTCGCCCGTTGTCCTCGAAAATATGGTGAAGATGGCGACACACGCTGTCCCGGCCGGAGTGACCGAGTCGTTCGAGTTGGGTCTTCCGTTACGGCGGGAAGGCATTGTCTTGCCTTGCGGACTCTCTGTTCGGTGGGAACGCTCACATGCATCTCTTCCTGCAAAGAGGGCTCTTCGTTCATTTTGACTTCTCTCTTTCTTGGGAAAGTAGCGGCGTCTCTCTGACGCTGCTTTTATTTTTTCGAAGGTTTGATATACTGCCGATACTCGGGGTGCGCGTGTAATCCTTGAGATATTTCTTTTATGTTTCGGTACACCGATATCCGGAAAGAAGACCGAGTGGTGATGGAATCGATAGCGGGAGAAATGAAGCGACAAGAAGAAGGTCTCGAAATGATCGCTTCCGAAAACTACGCTTCGAAAGCCGTTATGGAAGCGCTCGGCACTGTTTTTACCAACAAATATTCCGAAGGGTATCCTGGACGACGTTACTACGGCGGGCAAGAGTTTACCGATATTGTGGAAACGATCGCGATCGAGCGCGCGAAAAAACTCTTTGGCGCGGATCACGCGAATGTTCAGCCACTTTCGGGAGCTGCGGCCAATATGGCGGCGTATGCTGCGCTCCTCGTGCCGGGCGACACTGTTTTGGGAATGGATCTCTCACACGGTGGACACCTGACGCATGGGCATCCGGTGACGTTTCCGGCATCGATTTTTCGCTTCGTTCGATATAGGACGGAAGCGGACGGAACCATTGACTACCGAAAGCTCGGCGAGCTTGCCCGAGAGGAGAAGCCCAAGCTCTTGCTTGCGGGTTTTTCATCGTACACGCGCGAAATCGACTACCGAAAATTTACTGCGATTGGAAAGAAAATAGGGGCTGTTACCATGATGGATATGGCGCATATCGCAGGCCTGGTTGCCGGCAAGGCGCTTCCCAATCCAGTTGAATTTTTTGACGTCGTCACGACCACAACGCATAAGACGCTTCGAGGTCCACGGGGAGGCATGATTCTGTGTCGGGAACCGTTTGCGAAAGCGATTGACAAAGCGGTGTTTCCGGGCGTGCAGGGAGGTCCGCATATGAATGTGATTGCTGCAAAGGCAGTCGCTTTCGGCGAAGCACTGCGCCCGTCATTTAAAAAGTACGCCGCGCATGTTCTCGAAAATGCACGCGTTCTTGAAGAGGCGTTTCGTGCCCACGGTTTCCACCTTCTCTTTGGGGGCACGGAAAATCACATGATTCTCGTTGATGTCTGGAGCACACTCGGCATAAGTGGAAAAGAAGCGGAAACGCTTCTTGATTCGATCGGGATTACGGTCAATAAAAATATTATTCCCGATGATTCGCGAAGCGCTGTCGATCCTTCGGGAATTCGTATCGGCGTTCCGGCTGTGACGACCCGAGGTATGCGAAGTCGGGAAATGCGCCTCATCGCGAAATGGATGGATGGCGCGCTTCGATCGAAAGGGGATGCTTCGATACTCCGACCCCTCAATGCCGAGGTAAAAGCGTTGTGTAAGAAATTCCCCCTATATCGCTCCTCGAGCTCTTGAGGCAAAAGAGCGGTGTGCGGAGAAGCGCGGGAAGCGTGAGAAGATGGAGCACGTATTTTCAAAATTTCTCTATTGCTGAATTTTTTCCGATTCTTTCTGAATGTGAGTATACTTGTCCGAGTACTCGTCCGATCGAACGTCGTTTCTTTTGTTTTGTTTCTTTCCGGGCTCATTTTTCGTGACGGGAAAGATGATGTTTCGAAAGTGTTATTTTTGAGATGAGCGTCCGTAACAAAACTGAAAACTTATGGAACACAAGAAAATCAAGAAGGCGATTTTGCCTGTTGCGGGATTTGGAACGCGATTTCTGCCGGCAACGAAAGCACAGCCGAAGGAAATGCTCCCCGTCGTTGATAAGCCGGTCGTGCAGTATCTTGTCGAAGAAGCGGTTGCGTCGGGAATCGAAGAAATTATTTTCGTGACGGGTCGGGGGAAGCGTGCAATCGAGGACCACTTTGATGTCTCGTACGAGCTCGAAGACACCCTTGTCGAGAAGAACAAACTCGATTTGTTGGAGGCGGTGCAGCGTATCGCGGGACTTGCGAAGTTTTCCTACGTACGGCAACCCGTTCCTCTCGGGGATGGACACGCGCTTTTTCAGGCGGCGCATTTGGTGGATGATGACGAAAGCGTCCTCGTTATTTTTGGCGACTGTATTTACGACAGCAAAACGCCTGCCTCCAAACAATTAATCGACGCCTACAACGAACTTCAGACGTCCATTATCGGACTGACGGATATTCCTCGGGAAGAAGTATCGAAGTTCGGAGTGGTTGCAGGAAACTGGATCAGCGAGACGCGTCTCGAAGTGGAAAAAATTGTCGAGAAGCCGAAAGCGGAAGAAGCCCCAAGTACGGTTGTCGCGCCGGGAAAATATATTTTGACACACGATGTTTTCCGTACGCTTTCCACTATGACCGAAGGAGAGTCGGGAGAAATTCGTCTTGTGGATGCTTTTAATATTATGCTCCGCGAAGGAAAAAAAATTCACGGGCAACTTCTCGAAGGTGAATGGCTCGACACCGGAGATAAATTCAACTTCCTGAAAACCACCGTTCATTTCGGACTGAAACACCGGAGGTTGGCGACAAGTTGCGGCGATATCTTTCGACGCTCAACCTTTAAGTTATACTCATGTATTGGATCTATCTCGCCCTCTTCGTTCTCGTGGTTCTTTTGCCCAAAATCATCAACGGAGATCAGTTCTTCCTGCGGGAAGATGATCAGGAATCGATTCTTATTTTTGTCGTGGGAACGGCAGGTCTCTGCCTTTTCCTTTGGAAGGAACGGCAACTTCGATTTCACCTGCGTGAGAAGGTGAAAATTCAAAAAGAAGCTTCGCGCGTTTCTCGCGATCTCGCCGATTCGTATTCGTATATCGCAGAGATCAATCGGAAAATGGATATCCTCAAAAATATCGCGCTTGATCTTCCGGAAACCGGGTCTGTAACGCCTGAGCGCATGAAGGAAGTGTACGAGTCGATCACAGAAGCCCTCTCGCTTCTCGGAAAGACCGATTCTTTTTGCCTCTCTATTGTGGATCTTCGTTCGGGAAAGGTTGAAAAGAAACTCGAGGGCTCGGGGGAATCGTGTCCCGTTCCCGATTTTCGGGCGCTGTCGAAGCGAAGTGAGTCCGTCATAAAAGAAGGGGAATATATTATCATCAAATCTCCAAAACGCGTGAAAGGACACCTTGCGTTTGTGGTACTTCGAAAGAAGAATGGAGACCTTGAGGATCCGGAAATATTTAAAGCGCTTGCGGCGCAGGCGCTTTTCCTTGATTCTATTGAGCGCGAACAACCGCTCTCTCTTTCCGAAAATAACGTATGAAACTCTTCGCGTCGTGGGTCCTCAATGCTGTCTCATTTCTCTTTGTGGCGAGTGTCATTCCGGGTATTCTCGTGCGAGACTTCTGGACGGCCTTGTGGATTTCTTTTTTGTGGGGGATTCTTGGGGTGACGCTCCGGCCTCTCCTTCTCATACTCACACTTCCTGTCAACCTGTTGACGCTCGGACTCTTTACGTTTGTCGTGAATGCGCTTCTTCTCTAACTTCTTGCTTTTTGGGACGGACGGATTTTCTATCGCCTCTTTTGGTTCGGCTTTTCTTGGAGCCCTTCTTTTCTCACTTGTCAGTTTTGTGTTGGGAATGGCGTTTCGAAAGAAAATGAATCGTGAGGAATGACGTCTGATTGCGCGTATGAAGGTGGCACTGGTCCATGACTATTTGGTTCAGCACGGAGGGGCGGAACGGGTACTTGAAGCGTTTCTGGAAATTTTTCCAGAGGCGCCGATTTTCACGCTTCTCTATGATCCGGAGGCGATGCGGGGCCGATTTGGAGGACGCACTATTTACACGTCATTTCTTCAGAAGTTGCCGTGGACGCGGAAGAATCATCGCTTGTTTCCGCCGCTTATGCCGCTTGCGATCGAACAGTTCGATTTTCGCGGCTTCGATCTCGTCCTCTCAGATTCTTCGAGCTATGCAAAGGGCGTGATCACGGGGCCCGAGACCCTTCACATTTCATATATGCACACGCCCATGCGTTACGCCTGGGACGACTGCCACAAGTATGTGGAGGATTTTGGTTTTCCGCGATTCATAAAGCGGCTTGTTCCGTTTCTCATGAGCCCCATTCGTTTGTGGGATGGAATAAGCGCGAGCCGGCCGGATGCGATAATCGCAAATTCGCGTTTTGTTGCGAATCGAATCAAAAAATATTATGGTCGAGAGGCGACGGTGATTCATCCGCCGGTCGAGACGAATATTTTTGTACCGCTCTCTCCTCATGAGCGACAAGACTTTTTTCTTATGGTCGGGCGGCTCATTGCCTACAAGCGCCACGATATTGCGATCCGTGCTTTTAACGAACTCAAACTCCCTCTCAAAATTATTGGGCGCGGTCCCGAATACGATCGTTTGCGCCGCCTCGCGGGACCCACTATCGAATTTCTCGGGCGCGTGCCCGATTCCGAACTGCCTCGCTACTACGGGAGCTGTCGCGCCTTTGTCTTTCCACAAGAAGAAGACTTTGGTATTGTTGCGTTTGAGGCGTTCGCCGCGGGACGCCCCCTCATCGCCTATCGCGGCGGAGATATTCCCGAACATTTGGAAGAGGGTACCATGGGGATTTTCTTCGAACGACAAACACCAGCATCGTTAATCGAAGCGGTGCGAAAGTTTGAAGAGAATCGTGTGGATCCCGAGCGTATTCGAGAGCAGGCGCTTCGTTTTGATCGGGAGCGATTTCTCGAAAAGATTCGAGCATACGTAGATCGCGAATACCGGAATTTTCGGGAGAAAAGTGCCGCGAAGGAGGAGTGCTGAATTTTTTGTTTCTCTCGAAACGGCAGAGAAAAAAGACCCGAAAGGGGAAGGTGGTGTTGGGAGTTTTTTGATTCGAGCACACAACAAGAATCGAGACATTTTTCTGAGAGACATGCCAATCACAAAACTATGGAACTCCGAGAACTTCTTCGATTATTTTGGAAAAGCCGCGCGGCTTTTCTTTTGGTTTTCGCATCGGTACTTCTTGTCGCTGCTCTCATATACGCCGTGCAACCGATCTCGTATCGTGCGGAAGTGACCATGAATGTCGCGCGCGCCGGAGTGCGCGAAACGAGCGATTATACTTTCGATGATTTCTATCGCCTTCAGGCAGACGAGCGTTTTGCGGATACGGTTGTACGGTGGCTCGAATCGCCTCGCGTCGTTTCGGACATCGAACGCGCTGCGGGTCTCTCTTCGGGAAGCCTCTCATTTGATGCGGGGAGACTCTCTTCGCAGGTTATTCGCGTGCGGTTCGTGGTGCGAGATCGCGTACTTGCCGAGCGCGTTAGTCGCGAAATGTTCTCGGTCCTCAATCGCGAAACCAATTCGTTAAATGGAAAAAATCGCTCGGATGGATGGTTTGCCCTTGTTGGCGAAGAACCGTCTCTTTCGGATGGGCGAATTTCTCTTGGGACAGTGCTCTTGGGGGGAACGGCAACCGGTCTTTTCTTGGGAATTCTGTGGGTTCTTTGCGGCTGGTATGTTCGTGGCGAGTCTGAAATCGAATCGGCAAGGAGGGGTCGATCAACAAGAGCATGAAGATCGGCATTGATATTCGCCCGCTCTTGGGCGGCAAACGGACGGGAGTGGAAGAATATATGCTCGAATTACTGGAGCATCTGTTTTTTCTCGACTCTGCAAATGAATATATTTTATTTTGGAATGCCTGGAAGTTGCCGCCGTGCCCGCGTGATTGGGATCGTCGCTTCCCACACGTGCGTCTTGCTTCGTTTCGTATCCCGAATAAACTCCTGAATTTCTCTTTGTGGTATTTCGGATTTCCGAAGCTCGACCGACTGATTGGCGGGACAGATGTCTTCTTTGTTCCGAATCTCACCTTTGCGGCCTTTTCCCGCCACACGCGAGTTGTGGTAACAGCGCATGACCTTTCCTTCGAACTCTGGCCTGAAACGTTCTCATGGAAGCGCAGATGGTGGCATTTTTTCGTTCATTTTCGCCGGCTTGCGCGTCGCGCTGATCGCATCATTTGTGTCTCTCAATCGACCAAGGACGATCTCGTCACTTTTCTCCGTCTTTCACTTCGAAAGGTGGTGGTAGTCAAGAGTGGCATTGATCCCACATGTGTCCCGATGAGTCGCAATCATCCGTCGCTTCTTTCGGTGAAGGAGCGATATGGATTGCCGTACCGCTTTGTGTTATCGGTCGGGACGATTGAGCCGCGGAAGAATATTGTCTCGCTTGCAGAGGCGTTTGACACGCTGGTGCGGGAAGGGAAAGCGGATGGATTCGAGCTCGTGTTAGCCGGTGTAAAAGGCTGGAAGTGGCGGGGAATTCGAGAAGCGATCGACCGACTTCCTTCTCGCAATCGCATTCGATTTTTGGGGTTTGTCGAAGATAAAGACAAGGCAGCACTTTACAATTTGGCGAGTGTTTTTGTGGCCCCATCTTTCTACGAAGGATTCGGATTTCCACCGCTCGAAGCCGCGGCGTGTGGAACGCCGGTTGTGGTTTCAAATGGTTCTTCGTTTCCGGAAACGCTGGGCGGAGGCGCCATTCTGAGCGATCCCTGACGTCCCGAAGACGTGCGCCGCGCGCTCGAAGAACTGTTGCGAGATCGCGCGCGTGCAGAAAAATTGTCCGAGCGTGGCAGGGCGCTCGCTGAGCGTTTTTCTTGGGAAAGTGCTGCGGCAAAAACGAAAGCAGTTTTTGAGACCCTCAAGAAAAAACAAAGAAGCACGAACCGACAGGCGACACGTTGATCGAAATATCCTCTCCCTGTGCTGCCTCAAAAAAAGCGAACACGCTGTCGCTTCACCCTCTTCCTTTATTTCTCAAGTTCTCAAATGTGAAGATGAATGTACTTGAAATTTTTATTCTTCAGGTCCTATGACTCGAAATATTCTCGCATTTCTCGGCATGCCGGGAAGTGGCAAAACAGAAGCGATTGAGTATGTGCGAAAGACGTATGGTTTCCCAAAAGTCTACTTTGGGGATATCACGTTCGATGAGATGCGTCGCCGCCAGTTGGAGACAACGCCCGAAAACGAACGGCTTGTTCGCGAAAGTCTCCGGAATGAATACGGCGAAGATTACTATGCTCGCGAAGTAGTGCGACGAATACAGGCCCTCTCCAACGAACCGTGCATTCTGGTCGAAAGTCTCTACAGCTGGACGGAATATGAAACGCTGAAACTCGCGTTTGGAGACATATTTACGACGATCACGGTACATGCGGCGCCCCCTCTTCGGTACGCGCGTCTTTCGAATCGCAAAGAGCGTCCGCTCACGCGCGAAGAAGCCATGAACCGAGATATCGCGCAGCTCAAGCGTCTTGATCAGGGAATGCCGATCGCGCTTTCCGATATCGTGATCTCGAACGATACCGATCTCGAACATTTTCATGAGAAAATTGATGCTGCGCTGAAGGTGATACTCGAAAAAGAAGAGGAATGACTTGACAGATTCTTATAATTGCAGTAGGGTTCATTGAAAATGGTATGGAGAAAAGGAGCTCATTAACAACAATGTTGAGCATTGAGTGCTACCGTTTCATTTGAGTGACGTTCTCGATGGATGGTTTTTCCGACAAATTCTCATCGGTTTAAACTTTCTTTTTTCTGTATCGAGAGCGTCATTCCGACGTTTGTGAGGAGGAAAAATGAAGTCAATTTTTTTAGTATCGTTCCTTTTTTGTGCTCTTATCGGCTCTGGCTCTGTAAGAGCAGATGACTCGGTTGATATACTTCAAAAAAAATTTTATCCATTTGAAAGCGTATCGAACAATAATGGGTTCGAAAGCAATCAATGCGAGGTTTCCGGCCGAGCAATGCGGAGCGATCTTGAGGCGGTCGGCATTTCTCCTGATACTCTTTTGGGAGGATTGACGAAAGAAGGGACGATGTTTCTGTCCCTTGAATGTCACGGGAGAAGGATTGTAGCGAAAACAAATAACGGTATTTACCAGACTTTGTTTTCAATATTCTCAGTTCGGAAACAGAATTACAGGATGACTGCAAGCACCTGGCCTTCGTGGTATTCTGAGGCAAAAGGCGTTCCTGATTTGTTTTATCTCATGGTGTGGGAAAAAGAAAAAAGGAGGAGTTTATACCCCCACCCTATGGTTCGCTACAATACTTACGAAGTCATCTTTTCTATGCCTATAGAGAAGCTGGCTCACCATCCGGATATCTACTGTCCAGAGACTAGCTCTATTATTTCAATGGATGGAAAATTTGTTCCGATCATGCTCCCGGTTGGACATAAAGAAATCTTTCCGGGAGTGACGGGAGGCGCTGCTCTTTCTGCGCTGATTCAAATAATGATGAGTCCTTCCGGGAGCACTCGGGGGGATGCGTATTTGAAAGGATTCGATTATCATCAATCATACGTGGTCCTTTTTCCTTCAGTAGATTCCTGTAATTCTTGCAGAAGGGAGGAAAATGAAGGTGAAGAGTAAAATACATTAAATTCTGCATTGACAATGCAGAGAAAAAGATCTTTCTAGATTGAACCATTTCTTTTTGAGCGAGCATGGGAAATTCCCTGTTCGCTCTTTTCTTTTCTAAAAGAGTGGGTATGATAAGCATATCAAACGTTTTTCTCCTTGTTTTCCGGTACGCGCGTTATGAAATATATTCCCGTTCTCGGCATGGAAGTACATGCCGAACTCAAAACGAAATCGAAGATGTTTTGCGCGTGTGAAAATGGCCGCGGTCTCGAGAAAGAGCCGAACACGCATATTTGCCCGGTGTGTACCGGGCAACCTGGGACTTTGCCTGTGCCAAACCGTGTGGCGATCGAATACGTACAGAAGGCAGGACTCGCGCTCGGATGCACGCTTCGCCTCGATTCGAAATTCGATCGGAAGAACTACTTTTACCCCGATCTTCCGAAGGGCTACCAGATATCGCAGTTCGACAAACCTTTGTGTGAGAACGGCAGCATGACGATCGACGGAAAAGTATTTCGCATCACGCGCATTCATCTCGAGGAAGATACCGGTAAACTTTCTCATGGAAGAGGAGGAACCTGCGTCGATCTGAATCGAGCGGGAGTCCCGCTTCTTGAACTTGTTACGGAGCCTGACTTTTCAAGCGGCAAAGAAGCGCGCCTTTTTTGCCAGAAGCTTCGTCAAATTTTTCGCTATCTCGATATTTCCGATGCGGACATGGAAAAGGGACAGATGCGCTGCGAGGTGAATATTTCTCTCTTTCGCGAGGGCGACGAAAGGCTGAGTGGCACGAAAGTGGAAATTAAAAATCTCAATTCATTCCGTTCCGTCGAACGCGCGGCCGACTTCGAAATTCTTCGGCAAACGGAAATTTTGGAAAGTGGAAAACAAGTCGTGCAAGAGACGCGCGGATGGGACGATGCGGCGGGGCGCACGGTATCGCAGCGCGCCAAAGAATCCGCTCACGATTACCGGTATTTCCCCGAGCCAGACATTCCGAAACTCATCTTTTCCAAAGAAGAAACGGAGCGTCTCCGGAAGAGTCTTCCCGAACTTCCCGATTCGAAAGAAGCGAGATTCTTAGAGGAGTTCGGGCTTTCGCTTTCGGACATCTCGTCACTTGTTTCCGAGCGAGATGTGGCCGATTACTTCGAGCGCGTGGCGAGTGAACTTCTCGAAAAGCGATCCTCCGGCGAAACCTCGGTCGATCCGAAGCGACTCCTCAAACTTGCAGCGAATTATTTTCTGACCGAGCGCAAGCGATATGTTGCCGATCGTGGCGGGGATATGCGAAGTGTGCCCGTTTCCGCGGAAAATTATGCGGAATTCGTGACGATCGTTGCCGAGGGAAAGGTGAATTCGAGTGCGGCCCAGCGTCTTCTTTCGGAAATGATGAAGGGCGGAGATTCTGATCCTTCCCACATTGTGGATCGTCTCCAGCTTTCTCAGATGAGTGATGAGGGAGCGCTCGAGGAAATCGTTCGATTGGTTCTCTTAGACAACGAAAAGTCAGTCACGGATTATCGAAACGGAAAACAAAATGCGCTCCAGTATTTGGTGGGTCAAACGATGAAGGCTTCGAAAGGAAGAGCAAATCCAGAAACGGCTCGCACATTTCTTCTCCGGTTCCTGGAAGGGTCGGATTCGCGAGAGGCTACACAGTAGCAGAGGTTTTCTTGTGTGGGAATCGTGCCAGAAGATTTCTCGGTTGCCGAAATATTCTTTGACTCTTTTTCCCTTTTTCGAAGCGATCGGTTTCCACTTTTCTTCATTGTGTTTTGGAAGAATGCGGCGCCGATTGATTCATTTTTTCAGTCTTTTTTAAAGACTTCGAAATTTTTTCGAAGGAAAACTCTATGAATACGATTCGCGGAAATAAATCGATTCGAATCGCCGTGATCGTCACGATCCTGGTGGTCGCCATCGTGCTCTACTTTTTTGTTTAGATTTTTTATGAACCAAAAAGTATCGGATTTTCTTCGAAAGGCAGGCTCGCGTGCGACCGATTACCGCGGATCGACGAGTCGAAAAGTCGCAAAAGGCATGCTTGCGGGAATCATTGTTCTTTTGTTGGGTGCGCTTGGTCTTGAATTGGGAAACGTTGACTTTGATTTGGGATCAATTCTTTCGGGAAACTCCGTTTCGGATTCCAAAATCATGCGTGACGAACGTGGGAATCTCGAACGAACGAATGAGGGCGGGTTTGTGACGAAAGTGCTCCGAGACAAAGAGGGGAAGGCGGTCCCGGAAGGAACTCCCGGCGCAAAATACACGGATGAATATAATTGTGAGGATTTTGGAACGCGAGGCGAAGCGCAAATGTTTTTCACCAATGCGGGCGGAATTGGGAACGATACGAATCGGCTGGATGGTGACAAAGATGGCGAAGCGTGCGAGTCGCTGTCTCAGAAGTAATCTTTGTTTACCCATCTTTTTCGATCATTAGTCTAGTCTTTGCGAGTTTCCACTTCTTCGCACTGGCTTCCAACACGATTCCCCTGTGTGCTTCACGCTCTGCCCTCTTTCCTTTTTGGCGTCTCTCCCCAAAGAATTTTCTCATAATTATTCTCCGGAACAGACGCTTCTCTCTGAAACAACCTCCTCCTTCTTTCGAAATGCTTTCTTTCTTGGTATACTTTGCTGATGCGCGCACGACTTCTTATCTTAAGCTTCCTTTTTCTTTCGGCAACATTGCCGTGTCTGTGTGTTTCCCGTGCTTTTATGGAGGGAAACATGGAAAACTGTACCCTGTTTTTCGAGGGGAGTTCGAATGATCACGCTTCTCATATTGAGACCTCTTCGCCAGGGGATATGGATGCGCTTTCCTATTCGGCGTCATGGCGGGCGTTTTTGTCTGGGGTCATTTCACCGTTTTTTTCGCTCGTCTTTCTTTTTTGCCTTGGCTGGGCGATTACTGGCTTTGCTGCACGTTTTCTTTCTTCCCCGGACGTTGTTTCTTGACGAGTGTTTTCGTCCTCCCGAATGTGCGAGAGATGCATTTCGTATTTTTCTCGCTCTTTTCCGAGCGCTCTTTTCCGGAGTGATTCATACCAAGGTTTTCTCATCCTCAGCGTCTTTTTGACGCGCGTTTTCTTGGCGTCATTCGAATGCGTTACGGAGGAATTTTTTGAAAACCACGTATGAAAACTTCGCAATCAGCAACCAAGGTTCCGGATATAGCGGTTCGTTCAAAAGTCATTTCGATCGAGGGCATGCATTGTCGCTCATGCGAGATCGTGTTGGACGAAGCGCTCCGGGGTGTTCCCGGTGTTTCGAAAACGCATATTTCTTCCCGAAAGGGAGAAGCGCGAATTTTCTTTGGCGATCGTGAGCCGGACGATTCTCAAATTCAAGAGGCGATAGAGTCGTCGGGATATGGAGTCGGGCATTCTTCCCGACCACCCTTTTTCTCCCGAAATGGAGAAGATTATCTTGATCTCATTCTCGCGGCAATTCTCTTTGTTGTTCTCTTTTCGGCGATTCGTTTTTTCGGGGTGGAAAATATCGAATCGATGCTCCCGTCTTCACCTCAGAATCTCGGCATCGTTTTTGTTATCGGAGCAGTCGCGGGAGTCTCGACGTGTCTCGCGCTTGTTGGGGGGCTGGTTCTTGGTGTATCTGCGCGTTTTGCAGAAGCGAATCCGACCCTTTCTTCGTGGAAGAAATTTCGTCCACATCTCTTTTTTCACGCCGGTCGACTCGGGGCGTTTGTGATAGGCGGCGGTATTCTGGGATTACTCGGGTCTGCCTTTTCGTTTTCCCCGACGTTTTCGGGAGCGGTTTTTCTGTTCGCTGCGGTTGCACTCCTCCTTCTCGGAATCAAGCTCTTGGGAATTTTCCCTCGTATCGAACGGTTTTCCCTCACCCTTCCTCCGAGCGTCTCACGCCTCTTTCGTGCGGGGAAAAGGGTGTCGAATGATACCTATCGAGATCGAGATGCTGTTTTTTCGGGAGTGCTCTCTTTCTTCTTGCCGTGTGGCTTTACGCAAGCGATCCAGGTCTTTGCTGCGGGGAGCGCAAGTGCTATTTCGGGAGCCCTCATCCTCGGAGTATTCGCCGTGGGGACGGCTCCGGGACTCTTGGGGATCGGCGCACTCGCTTCGTTTCTTACGGGGAAGGTGGGAAGAATATTTTTTCGTCTCTCGGGCCTCTTGGTTCTCTTCTTTGCTCTTCTTACCTTCGGCAATGCAGTACGACTTTTTTCTCTTGAAGGAGTATCTGTTCTTTCCTCTGCCTCTCGGGATTCAGGAAAAGAGGAAAAGACCTCTCTTTCCAACTCTTCCGAAACATCGGTGCAGGTCGTACATATGGAAGAGAATGCACGCGGGTATGAACCAGACACACTTCGCATTCAAAAAGGGCGTCCGGTCCTCTGGATTATTACTGCACGAAGCCCGTATTCGTGCGCTTCGAGCCTCGTTGTTCCGAAGCTTGGTATTCGAACGACGCTTGTGATGGGTGAAAACCGATTCGAATTCACCCCGACGGAAGTTGGTACTATCCCATTCTCTTGTTCAATGGGTATGTATAAAGGAGTGTTCATTGTGGAATAAAATTGGAACCGATTAATTCGTTCCGCATTCTTCTTCTTTCAAAGAGCGGGATGCACGCGAGAGACATGCTGTTCCCATTGGAAATATCAGTGATTGAGTAATTTACTTTTATCTTTTTTCTCATATGAATCTTGATTCATTTTCTCGTCCGCTCGTCCTCTCGAGCATGGCGATTCTCTTTGTTTCTGGGGTGGCTCTCGGGTATTTTTTCTCTCCGGAATATCGAATGGATCGATATGGAGAAACGAATATGCGCTCTTTTCGCGCTGATCGTTTCGCTGACCTCGCGTATATGAATGCGATGATTGCGCACCATCGGGGAGCCATGCTCCTTGCTGAAGCGGCACGCGAAAAGACGACTCGCGTCGAAATTCGCTCGATTGCAGAGACTATTCTTCGAGAAGAACCGAAGGCGATCGAAGAACTTGTGCGTTGGAAAAAGGAATGGTACCGAGATCCGAGAAGTGTGCGCGACCCAGAGGTTCCTCAGCTTGGTGAGGCGGGAGCGAATTTTGATCTTCGATTTTTGAACGCGCTTCTTGCTCATCACCAAGCAGGAATTGAGATGACACGCGCCATTCGGATACGTTCGAGTCGCGGAGAAATTCTTGACAACGCGGATTCGGTGGAAGCATTTCTGCGGAAAAGCGGAGGTGATCTCGCGAGTTTGCGCGAAACTTGGTACGGTATTTCTGTTCCCTCTTCTCTATGAACATTCCTTTGACCGTGCGTGTCTCGGGCATGCACTGTGCGAGTTGTGCTCGCATCATCACTCAAAAAGTTTCTTCGCTTCCTGGAGTGTCAGATATTTCCGTGAGCGCTCTTGGAGAAACCGCTCGCCTTACATTCGACCAGAAGCGCACGTCTCTTCACGACATGAACGCGGCCCTTCGTCCGCTTGGATACGAATTCTCTGCGGAGGACGAGGCGAGAGAGACGAGTTCTCCGGAATCCATGGCTCACGATGATTCTCTTTCGTCTCCTGCTTTTCGGGCCCTCTTTGCAGGGCCGATCGCGATCTTTGTTTTCCTCCTCATGCTCTGGAGCGTTGCGGCTCGTCTCTTTCCATTCGTGTGGTCTTTGCCGCTTCCTATGCCGCTTGAGCGCGTGTTTCTCTTTGTTCTTTCAACCATCATTCTCTTTTCAGTTGGGCGTCCGTTTTTGGTGGCGGTCGGCCGATTTGCGAAAACGGGGGTTGCCAATATGGATACCTTGGTGGGTATCGGAACATTCGCGGCGTACCTTGTGAGTTCGGTCGCATTCCTTTTTCCGAATTTGTGGAGAGCATGGCGTCTTCCCGACGATTCTTTTTTCGACGCGACGATCGTAGTGATCGGATTCGTCGCCATTGGAAAATATTGGGAAGCGCTTGCGAAAGCAAAGACCGGAGAAGCGCTGCGGAAACTTCGTCGTCTTGGCGCGAAAAGGGCCGCGGTCATGCGGGCGGGTTTTGAGGAATCCGTCCCCGTCGAAGAAGTCGTGGTTGGTGACACGGTTCTTCTCCGCCCTGGTTCAGTCGTTCCTGTTGATGGGATAATTCTCGAAGGGAATGCCACGGTCGACGAATCAATGCTGACGGGAGAACCTCTCCCTGCAGAAAAAGTTCCAGGAGACACGATGCTTGGGGGAACAGTGAATCTCTCTCGCTTCGTCAAAATGCGCGCAACGCGTGTGGGGAAGGAAACTGCCCTTGCTCGCATTGTGCAAACGGTCCGGGAGGCGCAGGAATCGAAAGCGCCGGTCGAGGCACTTGCCGATCGGGTTTCGAGCGTGTTTGTTCCGGCGGCCTTAGGTATTTCGCTTCTCACGGTGACTGGCTGGCTTACGATCGGAACTCTGTTTCTCTCTTTTCCAGTCGCCTTTCCGCTTGCTCTTTTTTCGGCAGTAAGTGTGCTGGTGATTGCGTGTCCGTGCGCCTTAGGGCTCGCGCTTCCTGCGGCGATGACGGTCGGCATGGGTCGTGGTGCCCTCATGGGTATCCTCATAAAAAATTCGGAAAGCCTCGAAAAGCTCGCTTCGGTTGAAACGGTGGTCTTTGACAAAACGGGGACGGTGACAGAAGGGAAGCCTGAAATTCTTGAAACGGTTTCGCTTCACCCGAAATTTTCGCGCGATGAAATACTTCGTCTCGCAGCGTCCGTCGAGGCGGGTTCCGAACATCCGCTTGCGCGTGCGCTCGTTCTTGCTGCCCACAAGAAATCGTTGTCGCTCTCGGCGGTCTCAAATTTTTCTTCGGAAGCGGGAATGGGCGTTTCGGGAACCGTCGAAGAACGTATTGTGACGGTTCGTCGTCCGCACGAAGAAATATCACCTAAACGGTTGCAACTCGAATCCGAGGGGAAGACCGTGGTCGAAGTGAGGGTCGCTGAGGCGACAGTCGGACTTCTTTCGTTTGGTGATCGCATCAAAAGGGATGCTCCCGAGGCGATACGTGCTCTCAGAAAGCACGGTATTCAAACGGTCCTTCTTTCGGGAGACGGGAAGAATGCAGTCGAAACGGTGGGAAAAGCCCTTCACATAACGCGCCGCTATGCGCAGGTCCTTCCCGACGAGAAGGCCAAGGTGATACGCGATCTTCAACAGGAAGGAGACGAGAAACAGTCGATGAAAAAAGGAGGAGTTGCTATGGTGGGAGATGGCGTGAATGACGCGGCGGCGCTTGCGACTGCGGATGTCGGTATTGCGCTCTCAACCGGAACAGATATCGCTCTTGAGTCCGCGAGCATTACACTCCTCCATGGGGATATTCGCAAAGTTCTTCGAGCCATACTTTTGGCTCGAGCGACAATTCGTATTGCGCGACAAAATCTTTTTTGGGCGTTTCTCTACAATGGTATCGGCATTCCGATCGCGGCGGGGCTTCTCTATCCATTCTTCGGCATCACGATGAGCCCGGTGTTTGCGGGTTTTGCGATGGCGCTCTCTTCGGTTTCGGTGCTTCTTAATTCACTTCGGCTTCGGACAAAGACGATACCATCCGTGTGAGACCTCAAGTTTTCTGTTTTTCGTTCTCGTGGTATAGTGGACAGGCTCCGGAAAATTGATTCAGCTTTTCTCTCTTCATAAAACGCGTATGAAAATCGCTTTTGCTCTCCTCGTTCTTGTTTCGGGCGTCACCTTGTATTTTCTTCTCCAGAAACCGAAGGTTCCCGCTCCGGAAACATCCTCTTCAAAAAGTACGGTGGCTGATACTGCTCCACAAACGTCTCCCGACAAAAATAAAAATAGAGATGAGGAATCTCGGGAAGTGACGAAGCTCGATATACGAACGACGAAAGAGGGAACGGGTGATCGGGTTGTGAAGTCGGGTGATACCGTCTCCGTACAGTACACGGGGACGCTTACCGATGGCACGAAGTTTGATTCGAGTCTCGATCGAAACGAGCCCTTTGAGTTTATTGTGGGAAACGGCGAAGTGATTGAAGGCTGGGACGAAGGGCTCCTCGACATGAAGGTGGGAGAAAAGCGGACCCTTACCATCCCTGGGGAAAAAGCCTATGGTGAAGATGGTATTCCGGATGTGATTCCGCCGAATGCTACACTCATCTTCGATGTGGAGCTTCTGTCGATTCGATAATATTTTTCCGGTCGAGAAGAGGTTTGCCTCTTTTCTTTTTCCTATGAATGTCGTTCACTATTTTGCGAAGAATGTCTGGGTGGTATTCGGCATCGTATTGATCTGGAGGGGGCTGTGGTATCTGCTCGACGAACTTGATCGAGTGTTGTTCGGGGGAGCGCACTTCGTGACAGCAGTTATTGGAATTATTGTAGGGCTTTTTGTGCTCTATCTTCCTGACCGGGATCTCAAGGAACTGGAAAAGCTGTAGTCGAAAGAAAAGGAGTAACTCGCGACAAGAAAAGAAACACGTATGAAGACACTCGTGATAGTAGCGCATCCGAATTTGAACGGGGGGTCGAATGTGAACCGAGCCTGGCGGGAATCGCTCGTTGGAACGGATATGAATGTCCGCGAACTCTACGATCTTTATCCCAATTGGACGATCGACATCCAAAAAGAACAAGAACTTCTCGTTTCTCATGACCGCATCGTATTCCAGCATCCTTTCTATTGGTACAGTGTTCCGCCGCTTCTCAAGAAATACTTCGATGATGTTCTTACCTACGGCTTCGCTTATGGAGCCGGGGGTGACAAGCTTGCCGGAAAGGAATGGGTTGAAGCGATAAGTTGCGGTGGACCGCTTCCGTCCTACCAGGTTGGTGGATACAATCGCTACAGTATAAGTGAACTCCTCCGTCCGATTGAGGCGACGGCAAACCTCTGTCAAATGCTCTTCCGACCTGCCTTTACGGTCAATCGTTCGATGAATCTCTCTCCCGAAGAGATCGCGGAGAGTGCGAAGCGATATCTCGCGTATATCTCCGATCCGAATCTCGATATCTCAACGCCGAGCAAGCTTTTTGCGAAGTTGTCCGGCGGAGACAGTGTTGTAGAGTAAATCGCCCTCGAGCGGTGTATGAGGTGTGCTGAAACCGGAGCCTTTGGGCCCCGGTTTCTTTGTGAGAAATCTTGACAAGAACGAAATTTTCAGGTAAGGTTCCAAGTCACGCTCTTAAGTCGCGTTTTTTCTTTCTATGAGCTACGAATCGGTTCTCTCGACGGTGACGCGGAAATGGGCAAGTCTCGTTCTTTCGGGACTGCTTTTTGGCGCAATCGCATTCTTTTCACTCGTCTTTCTTTCGCGCCACTTTAAGGTCTCGACGGACTTCTTGGTGGTGCAAACGGGCATGGGGCAGTCGCAGGATTTTTATGCGATGCTCAAGTCTTCCGAATACCTCGGGAAAGTTCTTTCGGAATCAGTCGGAAGCGAAAAATTCATCGCTGCGGTTGTCGAGACGGGGGGAGTCGATGGAAACTTTCTCCCTTCGAATCCGAAAGATCGTCTCAAAGAGTGGGAAAAAACAGTAAAGGTATCGAACAACCCGGATGTCGGTTCGCTTCATATTGAAGTATTTGCGGACAGTGATCGCGGTGGACTTCGTGTGGCGCAGGCAGTGGGCAAAGTTTTGACCGAGAAGAACTCGCTTTTTCGAAGCGGTGACGAAAAGAGTGTCGAAATTCGAACCCTCTCGGGACCCATCGTGGAAAAAAATCCGAGTATCGAACGCCTCGCGCTCGCGGGAATTGCTGGGAGCATCTTCGGTATGACGATGTTTCTTCTTTTCTCCCTTCTTCGCGAAGAAGCGCGCCTTCGAAAAGATCAGCTCTTGGACGAAGTGCTCGCCAGGCGTATTGCCAAAGAAGCCGAATCCTCGAAAACGGTTCGCCCCTTGACGGCAAGCGAAACAGAAAAGTCGAACCTCGAAACGATTTACTCGGAGAGTCATTTGGTATTTGATAAATAAGCAGCTTCGACTTTTTCGCTTTTCTTTTCCTGTGTTTCTTTCTTGCTTCTCGTCCGATTCCCCTGTGTTCCTTGTTTCTCTCTCGTGCCGAAGCGTCGGAAATTTTTTCGGCGTTTTGCAGGAGGGATAAATGTTCTTTGAAAATCAAGAGTTTATCCCAACGAAGTACCATTCTTTGCTTAGTTTCTACAGCGCCTTCGGCGCAGGAGGTTCCAATGAAACAGTTTTTGATTGTGATCGTGCTTCTCCTTGCAGGGTGTGCAGTGGCGCCCCCTGCAGAGATATTGGGGCTTGAAAGAGCAAGGGGAAGAGAAAGTAATATTGCGGACTCGGACGTGGATGTGGATTTTGAACCGCCGGCGGCAGTAGTCACTTTCATCGCACTCCCCCCACCCGAACAGGTGGTGGGATTCGAATTCCCGGTTCCTCCGGAAATCGGAGTCCCCGGGTATTACAAAAAGATTTTCGACTCTTTCGTCAGTGACGAACAAATCCTCGTCGTGCGCCGAGCTGCGCACGTTATTGTAAAGGGAGGAGGAGAGTCAAGAATCCTCTCCGTCTATATTCGTGGAGGGAAGGCATACGTTCTTGCGAGGGCAGTGGAAGAAGTAATATTTCTCTCCCCGCGTGGAAAGCGCTACCCAATCTCTCAAAAAGAGATGAGGAAATTGTCCCCCGAAGAAATTCGAGGAATATACCTGGCAATATTTACTGACTTCTCTAAGGAGTCTCTCCCGATAGAAGGATCGGGGGTTCGGCTTTATGTCCAAAAAGACGCGAGGGAAGTCTTGAAAATCCCTTCCCTAATAACTACAGAGGAGAGAAGGAAATACTGTGGTTTCTACTCTATTTCGACTGGGGAAATAGCCTCAGTAGTAACGGCGAATCCCTATGGGTTACTCCCAAAAATGTCAGCGCTTGTTTGTTCGGCTCTGACTAAACCGAATCTCCTTGAAGGAGAGGAGCGGTCACCAAACGATTTTGTAGCAGCGGAGGGATTTGCCCTCCAAGGAGACAAGTAATGAAATCGGTAATGAAGTATGTGGTGCCTTTGCTGGGAGTATTCCTGGCAATGTCTAATGCCATGGCCACTACGGTTGTAGTGAAGAGTGGGGACACTCCTCGGAGCCTGGCTCAGAAATACTGTGGCGGCGAAGGAAATTGGCAATTGATGTGGAAGGGAAATCCAAAGCGCCTGCCAATTGGGGCAATGATCCCCCTTCCAGAAGCATGCCAAAAGAAGGGTGAGCCTCGGCATGTACCTGTGCGAAAAACCCGTATATACGAACGTATATACGAAAATGAAGGGGCAAACCCCTTATGCCCGACATTCAAACGAGATCCCCAGAGTTGTGTCAAAGTTTTTGACGCAGCCCTCAAAAAGAGGGGTTTTTCAACTGCTGAACGGATGCAATTCTTGAGGGAGTTGAAGGATGGTGATCTTCCGGATTCCTTCCTGCCAAATGAAACTGTTATCGGTTCCCTGTCGAATGGAAATGGTGAAGAATGGGGAAACACGAAGATTTCAGTAAAGGCAGGAGGTGTCGCAACGAAGGTTCTCGCAATAGGGAAAAAGAAAGTGGGAATCATGGTTAATTGCGGCAATATTTATTCTCCGGTTCGTGAAGAAGAGCCGGAAACTTCGGAGAGAGTGGTTTCCGAACCGAAACCGATTGTACGACCGCCTGAAGAGAAAGTGGACACTCCTCAAAACGAGGAGTTAGTTTGTAGCCCTGAAGGGACCTTTGCGGTAAAGGGAGATTTTGGGAATGGAATCAAAGCGGGGTCTGGTCGGGGGCGTGTCACCTGTCAGTTCCGAGTAACCGATCGAACCAGTGTTGGCCCGGTTCTTGGAGGGTCAACATCTCGATATAGGATCGGTTCTTGGACCGAGCATTCCAATATGATTGGCGGTGGTGGCCGGGTGAAACACCACACGCCGAACGACTGGCGTTTAGAGGCTGATGTACTTGGAGGGTGGGAGTCGACGCGTGGAAGCAACAAGGATGGTGTTACGAAGCCTCCCATCAAAGGTTAGTCCCTTCACTCTTCGATCGACGCGAAGAAGTTCTTTGCGAGTTCGGAAGAGTCTCTCAAAAAGCCTGGAAGCGAAGGAGAAGAGGAATCGATAGACTTTGGTATAACGACTAGTGCCAA
Organism: Candidatus Moraniibacteriota bacterium; assembly: GCA_016699975.1. Classification (GTDB taxonomy): domain Bacteria; phylum Patescibacteriota; class Minisyncoccia; order Moranbacterales; family UBA1568. The sequence goes on from CP064994.1 coordinate 547,178, forward strand.
ACCCGACCCGAGTGAACGAGAAGGCATAATGGTAGAAGGGAATCTCTTTGCCCAGATTCCAATCACCGGAAAGACTGGACCCGTGTATTATCGGGGGCAACAGGTGGCGACGGATAGTCGGAAGCCCGTTGTCGGCATCGTGGGACGAGTCGGCTTCGAGACCAAGGAAAGCAACCTTGTTCCTGAGATGGCGACAGGATTGTGGCATACTCGCGGCGCGACAAAGCCATGGGGCGGCAAGGCCACCCTTGGTGCTGCTACCAAAAACCGTCTCTATCGTGTGGCTTTAGGCGTCGAACTCCCGCGCCCTCACGGTATAGTGGAGGCAGAGGTAAACCCAGGAGGGAAGAGTCACGTTGTAGCATACAAAAAAGCTACAACTGCCCTTGAAGAAGGGGCCCGTCCCTCGTGTGAGGCGCATAATATGTGCGCGGAACTTGAGGCGCAGCGACTGCCGCCAAGTGAGGCGAGCAGAGTAATCGAAAAGGAAACCGGAACTCCTCGCGAACAGGTGTCTTTCGAGGATCACGGTTTTAACGATCGATAGGTACGGACACTGAAGTGCCGATCGGAAAACACTGGAGAGTATAAAGCAGTGTATGGGGCCGCGGATATGAGCTTCGAGTCTCGCGGTAAACAAAAAACTCTTGATTGACAATCAAACCGGGCTGTGCTATCTCTTACGAGAAGCTACAGCCCCCTCAACAGAGCTTTCAAAGATTCTTTGAAGTCTCTGCGGAGGCGGGATTCTTCGCTTTCCCCACAAGGACGTTCCTTAAAAATCTTACCCTCAGGAGGGTATATGAAAATTTTTGCAAAGTTGCTGGCAGTAGTAATCCCTCTTTTTTTCTTCGGCAAATCGGCTCTTGCAGAAGTATTCTGCAAGAAAGTAAGAAAAGGAGATATGGTAACTATTACTATACAAGGTACGGGGGGGGTGTTTAATTCAAAACTTGGCGAGAAGCCACTCGCCGGGATGAAAACGTTTCAAGGGACAGGACGACCTGACCGGGACATTGCAGCGAGCTGCAGTGACAATTCAGAGGCATGCCGAAGAGCGGAATGGATTGTTATTCCGGTGAATAAAATTAGGGGAACAGGTGATGGTGAGGCAACTCACCAAATCACAAAAAATACTTACGGGGCCACACCGTGCCAGTACTCCACAAAAGATTATGGAGTAACATGCCGGGTAAGGATCACCCAGGAACTTTTCTCCTCCCTCAAAGGAGGGCAAGGTAGATTGTGGTTCGGGGTGCGTTTTCCCGGCACAGGAATAACGGTGGCTGCTTACCAGCCACAAGTTGGTAATTGTGAAGTTAGGAATGATGAGGAAGGGAACCCTCACACAATAATGACCGTTAACTAGTTAACGGTTAAGAGTCTCACAAAACCTCGAAGATCATCGAAGACGCAACTGACGTCTCGAAGCTCTTCGGGGTTATTTTTTTATTCTTTTTTTCCATTTTCTTGGATCCGCACCTGCGTTGTTTCATGGGTTCGAAGAGCAAGGAGAGCCCCGAGAAGAACGAAGAAAATCCACTGGAGAGGCGTATAGCGATGAACGTTATCAGAAAGAGAGGAAAGAAGAAGAATGCCCGCATAGAGAGAAAAGAGAACGGCAAAGTCGCGCAGGGGTGCCGGAAGCAAAAAGAGAGATCGAATGTCGATGGTGAGCAAGAAAAGAAAGAGAAGAAAAGCGGAAAATCCAAACCATCCTCCTTCTACGTAAAATTTTACGAAATCATTGTGAGCATCGGTACTCCCGAAACGAGTGCCTCGCAATTTTTCTGCATACAAAGTGAATGTGGCAGGACCAGTTCCGAAATATTCCTTCTGGTCCATGCGAAGTTTGGTGGTAACGTCATGCCAGATGCCTTGCCTCCAAACAATAGAACTGTCGACGCTTCTTTCAAATGTTTCCGAAAATCGTGCTTGTATCGAGGGCACGAAGAGAATGAGGATGAGGGGTGTTACCAGGAGCGGAAAAAGGAGGAATCGGAATTTCCAGAGTGCTACAAAAAGGGCAAACAAGAAAAGGGCAATCCATGCTACTCGCGTGTAGGTGAGAATCGTGAGGCTTATGATGGGAATTATGATGAGAGAAAAGGAAAGAAGAGTGATGACCGGGAAAGTGTGAAAGGTTCTCTTCTTTTCTTCTTCGGAAGTTGGAAAGAAATTCATCACGAGAACAACAGCGAGTGAGTACAGATACAGTGCGAGGACATTTGGATGTACAAAAGTTCCATAGATGCGAGGAGCACTGACGACATTGTCCGACATGCCTATGCCTAAAAGAATTGGCGAAATGCTTCGATGATCGGGATGATACCAGAGAGGAGAAGAATGAGGAGAACTTTTTGAAATCTTTCAGAGAACGTACTGAAATGTAGGCGAGGAACCCCATGGAAAAAATGGAAATCATGCGAGCAATTTCCTGCAGGCTTTTATGGGCGCGATGCTCTGTGGCGTGAGGAGAATTGCCGAGCCAATCAATATGAAGAATGCCCTCCAGGGAGTAAAGCGAGGAAGTTTCTTTGCATACAGAACGAAAATGAACAGGCTAATAAAGAGAAAGAATCCGCCAAGAAGTTGGGAAAGACTGAAGGATAGAGTATCGGACAAAAAGAAGACCGTTTGCTCGGAAATGTGATCGAGGATCATCCGAGTAAAAAAGAGGATCCCAAGAAGTGCCAATGGTTTGTGGAGCAACATTATGGAAACGAATGTTCCGGTAATGGCAAAAGAAAACCAAAGATTTACTTCCAAAAGAAGATTGGCGATGAGAGATCCAGAAAATACACTGACGGTCGCCAGCCAAAAAGAAAGAGGTCGAAAAGAAAATTGGGTCTTCATAATGTCACGAATGATTGAGGAGGTTTAGGAAATCTTTCTCTGTTCTCTCGCATCTTTGTAGGCGGTGAGTATTTCTTGCACGTATCGCTCCGGGGTGTAGTCGCTTGCAGTACGATAGGCTTCTTGAGTGATCTTTTCAATATCGAATTCGGAGAGGGATCGTATTTTCTTGGCGAGATCATTCGGATCTCCAGGAGCAAAAAGAAACCCATTTTCTCCGTCGCGAATAATATCAGGAATGCCGCCTATTGCCGAGGCAAGTACCGGAGTTCCGGATCGCAGAGAGTCCATAAGGACAAACGGTTGGTTTTCGTACCATGCTGCCGGAACAATGATTTCTTTTGCGCGTGCCATGCGTTTTGCAAGGGCTTCACCGTATTCCGGACCAATGAAAGTGACTCGATTTTCGAGATGGAGGTCGGTCACGAGTTTTTCGAGCTCGCTTTGACTCGGTCCAAAACCGACGATTTCAAGTTTTCTTTCGGGAACAAGAGGGAGGGCACGGAGAATGGTGTCGACTCCTTTTTCGGGCGAAAGCCTCCCAAAGAAAAGTGATATAGGGGGGCGATCACTCCAGGGAAGATGTGATCCTCCTTGTTGTGTCGGTTCTGAAAGGAGGGGATGATGAATTCTTCGAATGGCGCGCTTGAATCCCAATTCGTGGTATTTCTTGATAAGGAAGTCGCTGGGAGAGAGAAAGACGTCTACTGCCTGGTAACTTCCGAGAATTTCATGAAGCCATTTTTCCATTGTGTACACGAGACTCTTCGGAAAAGAATCTTTTACTGCTCGATCAAGGAGAGTTCGAATTCCGGAAGCGTGATTCCAAATTTTCGCTGTTCGAAAATTGAAGAGGAAATAGTTCGGAGAAATAGCTTTAAAATCACAAAGCGTAAGAACGATGGGAACCGAATTTTTTTTGAGCGTAAGGAGTATGGAAGGTGAGAGTTGATGATAGACATTGAAGCAGTGCGCTACGTCGGGATGAAAACTTCTAATGAGTTTGGTCAGATTTTCGTTCGCTTGCTTGTTCCAGAGAATGCGAAATGCAGTCCGGATTTTTTGCTGAAGTGATTTCCCTCGTCTGAGAAATCAACTTCGTCGACAAAATAGGATTCCCATTCCGTAGGTTCATTTTTTTGGTGATGCATGGAAAAGAAAGCAACCTCATGTCCCGCGTCGCGAAGCATCTTTGCTGTTTCAAGGTATATTTTTTCGGCACCACCGAATCGAAAATGAAATTTGTGAATGAGGAGTATCCTCATAATACATCGAGGGAATTAGTGAGCGATAAGAAGTTTTTCCGTTTTTCTTTTCCGAAGGAGGAAAATTTTTCGAGGAGCCAAGAGAGAAATTTGGAAGGAAAAAGTCGAAGTACAGAAAAGAGAAATGTATTTTTTGCTCCATAGATTGCAACAGATTTTTTGTGCTTGAGGGATCGGTATCCGAAAATGGCAACTTCTTCGGCAGTGGGAAATCTTTTTGAAGAAAGAGAATTCATCCCATTATTTTTATAGAATGAGGTTTGCGTCGGTCCCGGAAGAAGAACAGTGACGGAAACGGCAAGAGCCTTGAGTTCTATACGAAGCGTCTCTGAAAGCGAGAGGAGAAACGATTTGGTAGCTCCATAGACACAGAGTCCTGGAACTGGAAGGAAAGCGGCGGTAGAACTGACAAACAGAATGCTTCCTTGGGCTTTTATTAATTCTGGAAGGAGTAATTTTGTAAGGAGCGTCGGCGCGAGAACGTTCACATGAATGGATGCCAGCTCTTTTTTCCAAGCATTCGAAAGGAAATCTCCCTGTGTAGCGATCCCTGCATTATTTATAAGATAGTGCACCGGAAGGCCGATCCCCCGAATTTTTTCTGGAATGCTTGAAAGAAAAGACTCATGTGCGAGATCTCCTTCACAGAAAGTGATGGAATGAGCTCCTTCTTTTGTGAGGGCATTTTGAGTTTCTATTGTCGTCTTGAAATTTCGATCAATTAAAAAGAGCGAACAGCCCTGTTTCGCAAAGATACTTGCAAATGCTCGACCTATTCCGCTCGAAGCCCCCGTTATGACGGCAAGAGCGAGAGTATTTCCTGTTTCTCCTGAAATCATACGTGATTATTTTAAACGAAGCCGAGGCGCGTTTTTCTCTTTGGAAGAAAATAAGTTTCTATGGGTCTCCTCTTGCTACGAGGGAATATTTCTGTGGAAAGTGCGGAGCGGGGGCGAGGTTTTTTTTGGACTCCGGTAAGCGCTGGCGAATGCTTCACGAAAGCAGAGTATCGAGTAAACAAAGACATACTCCCATGTGCGTCTGAGTCTTCGTCGTGGTTGCAGAATAAAACGCCACAGCCATTCAAATCCGAACCGACGCACGAGAAATGGCGCGCGTTTCTGTTTTCCAGTGAAAAAGTCAAAGGCACCTCCAACACCGACGACAAGTCGAACTTTGGTGCGGGAAAGTGTTCGAAGTTTCGCGAGAGAGATCTCCTGGAGGGCACCGCCAAAATTTGAAAGTACGATAGGAAAGCAGCGAGCTTTCTCCAATCCACTTTCGATTTCTGCTACAGAAACAGTATCTACATCATACCCGAAGAGCTCTATATTTGGGAATCGTTTTTTTACCAAAAGGGACATATCGTGGAAGGTGCTCAATCCCCTCTGGTTTACCAGGAGAAATATAGGTGTACTGGTCTCTTCGGCAACTTCTAGAATGATTTCAAAAAGATCTGATCCAGACACCCGTCCCTTGAGGTTCTTTTTTTGCAGAATGGCGGGAAGATAAATGCCTACGCCATCGATCGTAGTAAGATCAGCTCTATTTAAAGCATCCAGAAATTCTGGATTGCGCTGAGCCATCATTATGAGATCGGGGTTTATGGTAACAATGTGGCGAAATTCCGATCCGGAAATCGTATCGACGACAAACTGACGTACCTCGGAAAAAGAAACGTTGTGAACGGTGACGCCGAGAACAGAAAAGGTCTCCGTATTTGGTGATGAAATAAAAGCATTTTTTGTCATGGCTTGAGAGAGGAAAGCTAGAAAGTTCGACAAATAAAATTAGCAGTTTTTTTAAATAATGTCAAGTATCCCCCCTTCCATATGAAGAATATCTGAAGACAGAAGATATCTAAAACTTTCCGGTTATCTCGACCCTGAACTCTTCATGCAAAGGGTTTATCTGAGGAGGAAAACAACGGAGTCTTTTGGTGCCGTATTGCTGTGAAATGCCTTATTGATGGAGATCTTTACCCATGTTCTTTCTGTGAAAGAAGGAGCGAGGGACAGGGTCTCTATATGTGTATTTCCAGGGTTCTCTTTTCCTTGACATAAACTTGACATAAAATCGTGAATTTGCTAGTGTTTAAAGCTCAGATTTGGCATCCTATTTTTTTAAAGATATTCTTAAAGAAACCGTATGAAAATGAGATTGATGGAAGGCGGAATGACATTGCTCCTCATTGCAGTGGTCGCACTTCCGTTTTTTGGCTTTGCAAAAGGTGGAGATAAGATTTATGTCGACAAAGACGCTTCGGGAACGCAAAACGGCTCTTCGAAGCATCCATACAAAACGATTTCTCAGGCAACAAAAAAGGCAGATAAGGGAGATGAAGTGGTAGTCTCCTCGGGAACCTATAAGGAGCGAGTTACTCTTCCTCGAGGAGTTAAACTTTCTGGTTCCGGAAAGACGAAGACAATTATTAAATCTGATGATAAGGAGGATGCCGTCATTGAAATGAAGGACAACTCGAAGGTGTGGGGCGTGACGGTTGAAGATGGTCGAATGGGTATTTATGTTACCGAAAATGCAAAGGCAGAAATCATTGAAGTGCGTGTACGCAATAATCGTCGTGACGGGATTTTCATCGAAAATGGCGAACGAACCGATAAAGAGCGTGTCAGTATCGTAAAGTCAGAGATAACTGGAAATGGTTGGTCCGGCGTGTACTCTCAAAAACGGAAATTAGTCGTTTCGGATTCAAGCATTCAATCAAATAAGCGGAATGGGATTATGCTTGCGGCAGGAACGCGAGCATGGATTGACGACAATGCGATAAGTGGAAACGATTATTCTGGTATGGCGCTCACGCTCGACGGATCTGACATTACGGTTGCAAGCAAAAACTCCATTCGCAAAAATGGTCGCGAAGGAATCGAAGTCAGTGGGTTCGGCGCGACAGGCTCCATTGTTGTGAAGAAAACGCGAATCGCGGAGAATGATCACTATGGGGTGGCGCGTCTTTCGAAAGCCAAAAATATGCCTGCTTCTCTCTGGAACGGACTCGTTCTTCAAAAAGACATTCTCTTTTCGGGGAATGCGGCCGGAAATATTTCTCCGATCGCTCGAGCATTCTAATTCTCAGTCGATAAGAAAGAAGATTCTTGAATGAAGGCGTCCCCCTCTTTTTGAACTTCGCCTCTCTTTGTTCTTCGAGACGATCTTCTCTCAACGGAGGAGGCATCAGGGAAAGTTCTGACAGTATTGGAAACACTGCTCTTTAAAAACAAAAACAAAAATGAACGAAACTTCTACCAATGAAGTTTCATCCTTTTCTTTTTTTGATGTCGACAAAGAGGTATGCGCATTGCATTTATCGGACAAAAAGGGATACCAGCGAAGGGAGAAGGTATCGAAAAATATGTGGAACAAGTCGCGCTTCGTCTCGCTGAGAAGGGGCACGAAGTTTTTGTGTACGCTCGTTCGTACTATACCGACCCGGCACTTTCTGCATGGAAAGGGGTGCACGTTGTTCATCTTCCCACGATTCCCACAAAGCATCTCGACGCGATGACCCATACATTTCTCGCGACGATTCATGCGCTTTTCTCTCGATACGACATCATTCACTATCAGGCGGTGGGACCGTCTCTTTTTTCTTTTCTGCCTTCATGGCTTCTTCGTCGGACGAAAGTCATTTCTACCTTTCACTGTCGAGACTATTTTCATAAAAAATGGGGATGGTTTGCGCGATATATCCTTCGTCTCGGGGAACAAGTAGCATGCCGTGTTCCCAAAAAAACGATCGTGGTCTCTCGGGAACTCAGAGAGTATGTGAAGAAAATGTACGGGCGATCTGCCATTTTCATTCCCAATGGCGCGAACGTGTCTTCCGAAAAAGCGATCCCTGAGTCTCTCGCGGGATTCGGCATCCGGGAAGGGCGCTATATCTTGTCAGTTGGACGGCTTGTGGGACACAAAGGAGTGCATTACCTCATCAAAGCTTTTATGGAACTTGAGGATACGAACAAAGTTCCGAATAATATGAAGCTTGTTATTGTGGGCGCGAATGCAAATACGCCCGAATACGAATCATACCTTCGGCTCATGGCGAAAGATCGAGACAATATTCTCTTTTTGGGAGAGCGCTACGGGAGAGAGTTGGAAGAATTATTTTCACATGCCGCCCTTTTCGTGCAGCCGTCGGAGTCGGAAGGTATGTCGATCGTGCTTCTTGAGGCGATGGCTCATGGTCTCCCCGTCATAGCAAGCGATATCCGCGTGAATCGAGAAGTACTTTCCGATGCGGGACTTCTCTTTCAGAATAAAAATGTTTCCGATCTTCGCGATACCATGGCGTTTCTTCTGAATAGATCTGAGGAGGCGGAGTCGCTCGGTGCTCGGGCCAAAAAACGAATTGAAGAAGAATACTCGTGGGATGCGGTTGCCGGAAAGACACTGCGCGTCTACGAACGACTCTTTCCTTCCAAACGGCCTTTCTCGCGAACGGTGCGTCGGCTTTCTTCGGAATCTCTTCCTTAGTTTCCCTGTTCTATGCGATTCGATTCACTTTCTTCTCTTGTGAAATCACTGCCACGATTCTTCACGCTTTTTTTTCGTGCTTTTTTTGTGATCGGGTGGCTTCTTTTTTTCGAATCTTTTCGCAGCTACCGGGCGGAAGCGACCGTCATGATTTCTTTCCAAATCCTCCGCTGTTTCAGCGGAGCAGGTGGCCCAAAATATTTCGGCGCTTCTCGGGTCGAGCGCTTTTTATAATCGATTGATCGCGGAACACGAAAATATCGACGACCCCTGGAAGGGAGAAGTCGACGTGACTCGGGGAGAATTGTGGTCGAAAATAGTAGAGTCCGAAGTGCTCCCGGAGACGAGCGTGATTCGAATCGCTCTTCTTTCGCCGGAATCTTCGCAATCAAACGAACTTCTGAACGCGGTCATCGAAACGCTCTATGGTTTTTCTGGTCGTTTTTATGATCGCGATCTCGAAGCGGATCTTCGACTTGTAGGGGATATTTCGGTTCGTCCGGAACTTTCAAATCCTCTCCTTCTCGTTATTCTGAGCGTGCTTCTTGCGGCTGTACTTTCATTCGCAGTGACGAGTTTCCTGAAAAAGCCATTCCCATTTTCTTTTCGTGCGACTTCTCCCAGGCCGATTTTTTCGAAACGGCATACGAATATGCTCCAGCCGGTCGGAACGTTTTCCCCGCTGTCTCTTTTCAAAGAGAAAGCGGAAGTGCAGGTTTCCGAAGAAAGGAGTGCGTCTCCTACTTCTCTCTCGGAGACATCCGCAAATTCTTCTTCCGAGACGGAATCATCGAAAGAAATACCGTCCTCAGTAACGGCAGAGCCCGCTCCTTCTTTTTCTTCGCCGCCAACACCCGAAAGAGTCTCATCGCTTCCCGAGATCAAGACCGATTCAATACTCGAAAAGTCCGTAGTGCTCGATGCAACGATCGGGAGAAACACATCAGAACACGAAGAGCCTCATGATATTTGGGAGCGCCCCCTCGTATCTTCCGGAACCCCTCTTTCTCAAAGAGAGACGCCCTCGAAAGTCGTTTCCGCGCCACCCGCTCTTTCTGCTTCCTTGGGCGCTTCGTTGCCTCTTGGCACGCTCGAGACGGTTCGGGCCGACGAGTTCTCATGGGAAAAAGTGCTCTTTCCGGAAGAATCTGATTCTTCTCCTGCGTCAGGCTCAGGAGCCGCTTCGGATAAAGCGGATGAAGCCGAAGGGCAAGGTTCGTCGACGGCAGCATTCACAGAACCAGAAACACAGAAAGATGAGCCGAAGAAAATGGTTCCAGAAAAACGGGAGCCAACTCCCGAGGAGTTGAAGGCGAGATTGAACGAACTCTTGCGCGGCGAGTGAGACAATGAAAATTTCTTTCCTATGAAACCATCTCGTTCTCGAAAATTTTGGATTCTTTTTTGGGGGTGTTCGGCACTTCTTTTGTCGCTGTGGTTTTTGTTTCTCGAAGTGCGAAATGGGAACCTGAAGTGGTTTGATGCGCCGGTTCGAGCTCTTCCTCTTGCGGAAGAAACGAGAAACGATATGCGGGCACTTCTTTCTGTCGCCGACTTCGTTCTCAAAAAAGACGGTATTACGCGAACGTATCTCGTCCTCTTTCAGAATAACTACGAACTTCGGCCAGGAGGGGGATTTATTGGTTCTTTCGGGATCGTGAAAATCCGAAACGGAGAGTTGCTCGATTTCTCGGTGCATGATACTGGAAATTTCGATGGCAGAATTCCTTCTACCGTAGAGCCTCCGTATCCCATGCGTGAAATGCTCCACGTTGATTCGTGGAAACTTCGTGATTCGAATTTTTCTCCGGACTTTCCGACGAATGCGCGCCAAGCCGAAATATTTTACCGAATGGGAAACGGCGAAGAAACTTTCGATGGCGTGATCGGTATCACGACCGATGTCTTGGTGTCTTTCTTGTCGGTCACGGGACCCGTCGAAGTCCCGGGATATCCGGGTACCTATGGCGGAGAGAGTGCCGTGTGGGATCTCGAATATCAAGTAGAAGTCGGATTTTTGGAACAGGGCATCGAACGCGGCGAACGAAAATCCATGATGAATGAACTTGGTTTTCAAATTCTCAACGAAGTGAAAACGCTGGATATGTCGGGGCGTTGGAAATTGATCGAAGTGATTCTTCGCGATTTGCACGCGAAGGATATCCAGGTTGCTTTTGACGACCCAGGAGTGTCGAACAAAATTCGCGAAGCCGGGTGGGACGGCTCGGTTCTTCATAATTGGAAAGGGGATGCACTCCTTGCGGTTGATGCGAACTTGGGGGCCTGGAAAAGCGATTACTTTGTGAAACGCTCCTACGAATACGTCCTCGATTTCTCGAAAGAAAAGCCCACAGCCACGTTCTCGGTTACCTATCTTCATACGGCGGAGAAAAAGGATTGGCGTACCGGGAATTATCAGTCTTTCTTTCGGCTGTATGTGCCGAAGGGGAGCTGGCTCGTTTCGAGTGAAGGGTTTGTCAGTGAACCGGTTTTTGGGGAAGAAGTGGGCCGTGAGACGTTTGGGGCGCGCGTATTCGTGCCGATGGGATCCGAAAAAACAGTTTCTTATACCTATACCTTGCCTTCGTCCATTACTCCCGATTTTTACGAGCTCTTGATCGAGAAACAGCCAGGGGTGCATGACATTCCCATGTCTGTTACGCTTCTTCGAAAAGGCGGATCAATGCTCAAGAAAGATTTCGTGCTTGACCGAGATGTGACGATGGATGCTCGGGGGGAAGTTCTTCCACGGAGCGGATCCTAGCTCTTTCGCTGCTGTCACTCAAACGAAAAAAATACCACCATGACTCAGGAGGAGTCATGGTGGTTTCGTTTCTTTGCCTTATTATTTTATTACCTTATCTTATTACCTCCGAAGCCGCTTGTTTTCTTCGAAGCGACTTCCCGTTTCCATTCTTCTTCTTCGTATTCGTATCCAGCGCCTCTTCCGCTGATGCGATGTCCCCCATCATGGGAGAAAAATCGAATGTCCTCCCCTGTTGATCCTCAACAAAGACAAAGTATGTCATTGAGGGGACAAAATTTTGTGCGGTAGTTCCCGAACTTCCGCTAACTCCGGCAACCATCTGGAGGAACTTTTTCGCTCCTTCGGGAACGAATGATCCTCCCGGAGATGCCGTGAGACCAAATCCCCCTGACTTTGCTTCAACGGTGTAGCCTGTTACGCTCTCGAAAGAGACGAGTATATACCGATAGCTGCCGGGGAATCTCTCTTGGGTAATTCTGATTGCATCCGTCATCAGCATGACGGGATTTGCTGCAGCACCTTGGCCGTCTATCGTGATGAGTCCCGCACACGATACCTGCGAGAGAACTCGTGGGGATCGAACTGAGACAACCGGCATGCCCGACTCTCGTTCCGCGCGCGCCGGAAATCCTGGGAGAAAGGAAATTCTTGCAGTCGAATGCTCGCTCTCTACCGTTGAGATGCGCGGAGGCCCGTAAAACCGAGGAGTACACGCTTCGATATAGGCTTCCATAGCCTTCATATTCGCCATTGCCGGCGGCTGTGGAGGATTGGTAAATATACTGGGGGCGAGGAGTGGCGCCGTTATTCCGTTTGGTGCGGAAGGCGGAATTTTTGAACCCTCAGGCGCAAAAATAACCGTCGCACTCGGAGCAAAATTTTGTTGTTGGCCGAAGTTTAATTCGGCACTTGAAGGCCCCGTTGATGTATTTATATTGGTCGTTGGAGCGTTAATCGCAACCGGATTTGCGGAAGCGGAAGCTCCCGAATTTGAACCCGATATTGCATTTGATCTCGATATTGCTCCGGCGCTTGAATTTGATGATCCGCCACAATTTGTGGCGTCCGAGTCGCAAGCAAAGGACGATGTTGGCGAAAAAATGCAAAGAGTACCAAAAAGAGCACTAAAGAGAAGAGAAATTCCGAATGACTGCTTCATGTTACCTCCAAAATCCAAAAAAGAAGTTCCGGTAAAGGAGATGAGTTTCCTTTACCGGAATGTTCAGTTTAAATTACCATCGGCGAGGTGAGGAGAATCTCGTTCGCTGGGCTAGTTCCCCACTCGTTTCTTGCCCGGCGCTAACCCGAAAGCCAGCGAAGCCGCCGCAACGCCCGCAATCGACTTGCGAGCTTCCGCTCGCCAGTGCTTCCCCGCCTAAGCGAAGCCCACCGCGCAGGCCTGCGGAGGAGGCAAAGCGGCCGCTAGTGTTTGCTCCACCAAAGGCGGTGGCATTGGCGTTGCCGCCGCCCTCGACATACACCTGGGAATACTGGCTGCCTCCGACATATCCGCTGCCTACGACAACGGATCCCGCTTGAGCGGCGTAGCTCGCCGCCAACAGCAAACAACCAACTGCTATGCTCTTCTTCATCGTTTCCTCCTGTGCTTCGCACAGGTTATTCTTAACGAGAGAGTCCTTCACAATTCTTGTCTCTTTTACTTCCTGACCCGAATTGTAAAGGAGCGAGATGGCAAAGAGATTGTGAAGCTCATTCTGAGCCCTCTTTGTCGGCCACCCTCCTTGGATATTTTTAGGCTAACAAACAAAAAGAAACTTTGTCAAGAGGAAGCGTTGAAGTTCCTCAACAAATTTGTTGACTCATCGTTTTCGAGTGTTGGAAAACAAGATGCTGTATAACAATCTTTTTCTTGTGTCAGAGAGCGGGAACACTTCTCTTGTTATTGGGGAAGGGAAATTTTCTTGGTATAGAAAGATTTGAAAAAAGAAAACGGGAAATATGGACCACTATCGTCAAGAGAATATTTCAAAATGTCAAGTATTTTGTTGACACTGATTTTTTGAAAATGGTATTATGCACAAAGTGAGGTGCCCTCTGCAATGTAAGGTCGACGGAGGGCGAAGTATAAATCGCAAATAGAAAAACATCATGAAAGGAAAGAAAAATATTCTCGCGGTCGCCATGATGGCAGTTGCTCTCGCGAGTGCCGGAGTCCTGAGCTCGGCCGGGGCGGCGAACGCACAGAATGATGACCGAGGCAACGAACGGGGTCGCGGTAACGAGTATTCCTCGGAACGTTACAGCCATTGGTATGGATGGGGCCACTACTTTTCTCCGTCATACTACTTTCCGTCGATTATTCGTGGAAAAGTGGTAAGCATAACGCGAAACCGAGTTGTGGTTCGTGTTGGAGAAGGCCGTCGCGCTCGGATCGTCAGCATTCGTGTGACGCGTGATACGAGAATCATCGGCGATCCGTCCCGCGGAGAAGAAGTGCGCGTTATCGCGTACCGAACGCGAAGCGGATATGTCGCGAAGCGTATCAAGGAAATTACGCCAGGATATGGCAATATGGACTAGCTTCTTGAATGAAGAAGTGTTCATATGTCGACCTGGAAGAGACGAGCATTGTTTCGGAATCTCGAAATGACGCTCGTGAACTCCAAAAACTCTCTCATGAAACATGAGAGAGTTTTTGTATCTTTGGGGAGACGCAAATTTTCACTTCTTTCATTTTTCTGCTCGAATCACGTAGAGCGCGATAGTATCGGTGTCCATCAGCGTTTCGAGGAGTCGAGACGTTCCGAGTGCAATGAAGGGTTTCCATTCATCGGTCTTCAGAAGAACGATGTGGGAAACCCCCCGACGGGAAAGTTCGCGGATCCCTGTCTCTCGAATACTCGGAACCTCACTTTGGAGGAGAAGTGCCGTTTCGTCCCACGGACTTTTTCCGGTTGAAGAAAGTCGGGGGTTTCCGGTATTTTTCGCTGTGAGGACGGGAGCGGTGAAAAAGGGGTTTGCTGGACTCGCAACAAATGCTTCTTCGGAAAAATGCAGGGTAAGGTAACTTTTCCACGGGAGAGCGAAGAGTATTGTGGCATTCGGGTCTGAATTTACCAGCTCGTTTGCTCTTGCCCATTCTTTCGGATAGGGGGTTCCCCTCAGTTGGCCACTCTCTCCCCACAAAAGAGTTCCTGAAAGAAAAAATGGCGGAAGAAAAAGGAAAATGATCGTGAAGACTTTTGTGATCACCATTTTCTTGGGGAGTGAAACACGCGCTTCCTTGATCGCGCTTAAAACAACCAAAATCCCGTGGGGAAGGAAAAAAGCATAGGAAAGCGCAATCAAAGCGAGCAGTTTCGATGTATCGCGAAGTCCCCGGAAAAGAGGGATGTGGGTGAGACACCATTCGGTGATGGGGCGCGTAATGGGGCTCCCGAATCCGATTGAGAGAAGAAGTGTTGGAAAAAAGAGGAAGACCAGTGCCAAGGCGAGTGGATCGCGTTTCCGAATGCGGGACAGAGCGCCAACAAAACTGAGGAGGACCAGAGAAAGAACAAGCGGCGTTCGGAAGGGAAGAAGATCTTCCGTTGTAAAGAAATCGTCATTCCAAAATCCCGAGAGTCCGAGTGCCGAGAGAAAAACATTCCGATCAGGTCGCTCGATCGGAGCGAATGTTTCAAAATCCGAGTTACCAAATTCCGAAAATGGTTGAGTATCGTCAAAAAAACGGAGGAGCCAAAAACCATTTCCCAATAAAAATATCGAGCCAAACGCGATCATTGCGGACGCTATCGCTTTTCGGGAGAGGAGGAGAGGCTCCTTCTCGCGAAGTGTTTTGAAAAGAAGAGAGAAAGAGGCCGTCAGGAAGAGCAGTGGCGTTGCGATATAGGTCATGTGGAGAGAAACGAGCGGGAAGAGCGTGTAAAAGAAGGCGAAGTGAAGAAATCGTTTCTTATCGAATTTTTCAAGGAAGTCGAGAAGGGAGAGGAGGAAGAGTGGCAAAAATCCATAGCCCAAAAGAACAATCCAGTGCCCCGCGAGAAAGCGCTCCTCGACAAACGGATTCATGAGGAAGAAAAGTCCCGCACCCACGGAAAACAAAACAGGGAAATATCGTCTCGCGAGGAGAAAAAAAGACGCACCCGGAAGGAAGAGTGCGAACCATAAAAAGAATTTTTGCAGGATGTCGTTCGGGATGAAAGTGCCGAGGGCGCGGTGAACAAAGAAGAGGGGAAGTCCCGAGTCGATGCCGCTTCGGAATTTGTCCGCCATGGTCATGCCCGGTCCCCACACCATATCGAGGAGAAAAACATATCCTCGAGTAAAAAAGAACGGAGCCGTGACGAAGAGTGCCACTGCTGCGAAGAACAGAAGAGGAATGACGGTTTCCCGAGAGCGTTTCCCATCATTCACAAGAGGTCGAGAGTGATCGAAGAGTTTCATGATGTCGGTGAGGGGGAGTTTGAATAAAAACGAATTGATCCCGTCTTTCGAAAAGTTTCGGGAAGGAGCTTCATTTAAATTTAATATGAGTGCTTCTCTTCAACATCCTTTCCCGCGAAAAGTCTCGATCTTTTCTGGCACTCAGAGAGTTCACATCGAGCAAGTCTCTCATGATTCACTCACGCTTCGTGTGGGGACGAGTTCGAGGATTCGCGAGTATGCGCTCCTTCTTCTTTTGTGTCTCGCACGAAATCGAAGAGTTGTTTGCCGACCCCAATTATCAGAAAAAAGTAAACCCACACCGCTATCGTCTCTGCCGCATCGCCTGTCCCGATAGTAATGTCGCGATTTTCGAGGAGAGTGAGGAGAGGGATTGCGAGGAGTCCTGCGAGCGCAAAACCGATTGAAATACGCGCATCTTTATCGGCGAAAAAAATCCAGGCGGCGAAAACTCCGAGAAGCGTTTCATCGAGACGAAGCTCGGTAAAGAGAGTGAGTGTTGTAAAGAGAGCAAAAAGAAGAATGGTCCTCGCCCAGGATTTCGGCGAGTTCGGAAAGAGCCTTCGAATGAATGATATGAATCGGTGCATGAAAGTGTGCGAGAGGGGAGAGAAAGAGGGGAGCGAGAGCTTGGGCTCTTTTGTAGGGTACCGTATTTTTTCGGAACCAGTCAATTCTCTATGGTATCATACAATAAAACCCTTTTCTGTCTCGCGATGAGCAAAACGTATTCGCTCCTTTCTTGTTCGCTCCTCCCTCGCTTTTCTCTTATGTATACTCACTTTTCCCAGAAAATTCTTTTCTTTCTTTTTCCCCTTCTCGCCATCTTGCTTTTCTTTGGGGGATGGCTTTTCTTTCGAGGCCAAAATGAAACAGTTGAAGAAACGAATCAGTCAGATACGATTTCAAAAAAAGTGGAAGCGCCGACACCTGATTCATCCCCCTCTTCTTCTCCCGGCTCTCGTCTTTCGGATACAGAAAACGAAGAGAATGGTATGGTGTGGTATACCATCCCGGAATATGGCATACGATTTTTGGTTGAAAGAGAAGTAGCAGAGAGAATCAATTTTACTCTCAATTCAGAGTCGAAGAAATCCGGCACTTTCTCCGTAACCGCTTCTCCGGAGAAGTCGAACTCTCCTACGAGTTCGGGTGCCAACATATTTGCTACCCTCCTTGAGGGAACAAAAGAAGATTCGAGAGTCGACCTTTCATCGTGCGAGGGAAGTGCTTGTTGTCCCGGATACATCGATGATGGGAATGAAACGGAACGTGTTTCAAATGGTGTATTGATTTTCAAAAATTCTGAGAAAAGGGTTTGCTATTTCGCAAGCGAGTCTTCGAGAAAGTATAATGAGGCATCTGGCATGACCAAAAAATTCGATCCTGTTACAAAAAAACTTTTTGCCGGGTATCTGACGAGCGCTCTGGTCGAAGCGATACGGTGACACTTTTCATTGCTGGCTCATCTGTAGATACTGCACTCTCCGGAAACAATATGCGAACTCTTCTGTAGCTGTGTCGAAACGAGGAATATAGATTTGAATTTCGTCTTCCGGTTGACTGAGGAATAAAAGAGAATAGTTAACTTTCTTATTGCATGAGGACAATCAATGATAATTAAGATAAATTAGTCTTCTCACTCGGCGTAAATTTTGTAGGGCAATGAGTGTTTGGTATCCTCTTATGTCCTGCGCTCTTGGCACAGAAAGGGTTATTTCTTTTCACTCAAAAGTATTCGAAAGGAAAATCTCTCCAATTGAGAAACCAAAAATGGGAAATGGCTTTTCAGTTAGTAAGCCCGCTAAAATACATATCATATCTCGAAAATGAAAGGGGAAGCGCATAGCTTTCGTATACACTCTTGACAAGCAGCTGAAGATGGTTAATAATATTTTTTTCGAGAATCATGAAAAGTCTGTAGGTGGCTTCCCAATAAAGACTTTTGCATTTTTGAAAGGAGTCTTTTATCCTAAAGAGTACGATTCAGCCCAGCAGACATTGAGGCATACCGAAAAGCCTTCATAATTATTCTCCCCAAAGTTTCTTTCTCTTCTATGAATATTCTTTCTCAAAAAACATTACTCCTCATTCTTTTTCTTGCTGCTCTTTCTTTCTTTGGAGGGTGGCTTTTCTTTCGAGGCCAAAATGAAACGGTTGAAGAAATGAATCAATCAGGTATCGAACGATCTTCACCTGTACTTTCAGAAAATGTTGAAAGGAAAGAAGTGATGTCGGATGAATCAGAAATGATCGACGAAAAGAGGGGAGAAGAGAAGCTCGGAGGTCTCTTTCGGAGAGTGGATACGATAGGGTGGAGCCTCTATGAAGATCCGGAATTTTCTTTCAAGTATCCTTCTTCGTATAGTATTCGAAAAATCCGTGATGGATTGTTGGTATTCGGGACAGAGGAAAGAGTTTCAAGTTCCTTTCTTCCTCGAAGTTCCTCAATCGTTGAAAAGGGATTTTCATTATCTATAGAAAGAACCCTCCTCGGAGATGACGGTTCCGGAAAATCTGATGTCCTCCTATTGAGAGAGTGGTCTGGGGGATCGCGGAGCATTGGGAGATTCTGTGTTTGAAGAAGGAACGTACCACGGAACGCCATCATATTTTCTCGCCAAGAGGGCAAGGGGACAATTTTTTCCGCTCCACACAGACAAGAAACATACTCTTTCTTTGACAAAAGAACCCGCTCTTTTTTTGAAATATCACTTCTGGCGACAGCCAGAGAATTCAATTCGTTTGAATATATACTGAGGGGGGTTGTCAGTACTCTGGAGTGGAAAAAATAGAATAAAAGAAGAAAATACTCTTGCCTCTCTTTCTGTTTCCTCTCACTTTTTTGAAGGGTAACTTTTCCTTTTATGCATGATTTTGTGCTGAAAGAATGAAGAGCTACCCAAAAGGAAGTGAGTTTGTGGGTATCACACTAGTTCGTTGACAACTTAACGCTGGGAGTTTGTAGTGATGAAGATTAACAAATCTTTGTTTGTGTTAATACTTTCACTTCTAATGATTGGTAAAATTTCTGCATCTGAAGTAAATGGTCAGGCTCGAGAAATTCTCAATAATCTCTTTCCCTAGAACCCGGAAGAACCCCTTTTGTAGTAAGTTGTGCTTCGGGATGTGGTCTCCATCTTGGAGAAGATCTCTATGCTCTTGATTTTACTGTTAGTGGAGAATGCCAATCGCCTTCCGGAGAGCATCCAGCTTTCGGAAAGGAAATTCGTTCTACTCAGAAGGGAGAAGTTATTAAGTCCTATAGCGGAGATAGGAGTGGATATGGGAAATACGTCGAAGTGCGGCATGCTGTTGTATCCATACGTGATAAACCAGGGGTAGAATTTCAGCTAGTGAGTAAGTATGCCCATGCTGAATCTTTGCAAGTCTCTATTGGTGATCACATAAGATCTGGACAGGTTATTGGCCTTATGGGAAATACAGGCAACTTTTCTTCGTCGAGCCCCTGTAACCATCCCGGGACGCATCTTCATTTTGTTCTTTATTGGGATCGTTATGAGAAAGGAGTATTTAAGGAGAGGGTTGGCGAGAAACCTGTTGTCCTTTTTCCATATAATTATAATGATCTTAATAGGGGTTCATCAAAATTCTATTCAGAGACTTATGATATTGGAAAATCGGAAGAAATTGCCATGATGCAAAACTGCGATGAGATGTATCCAATATGTCGAGATGACAATGGAGATGGAATTGTTGATGGAAGTGGAGGTTCTTCTTCGGACACGGACAAGGGTGGAGGAGGTGCAGAGGATGACTCAAATACTGCTCCTGTTTCATCTCACAATGCCGATATTACTGTCGAAGACCGAGCGTTTCGTCTCAATCCCGATGGAACTAATAACGGCTCTTCTCTGAAAGCAAACTGTCGTACATGTTTGGAAGAGGTTCTCACAGTTGGTGAAACCATCAAATATGAAGGCGTTGCTTCTGTTGCAAATGCGAACGTGAGCGATTCTCTCCGACCAGAAAAAAAGGACTCAAAAAAGATAGAATTCGGATTCTTTTTCTCGGTGAAAAACCAGGATGGTACTACCTACAAAGATTGGTGGCGAGGAGCTGAAATCGGGGTTGATATTGATCGGCTCAGAAAAGGAAAGAGTCCTGAATTTTCTTTTCTCTACGAAACTCCCAATCTTCCCGGGAAAAAACTGGAGATGTGGATATGTGCCGATACTGATGATGAAGTCTTGGAACCCGAAGAAGGTGATAAACGGAATCCTGTAAGGACTTCCAGGGATTGCAGGGGAAATAATCGATCCAAGATGAAAACCTTTACGAGCAAGGCAAGGGATTTCGACTATGTTCTCGAAAATGCCGGTATGATCAACGAGCAGAGAGGATATCTCTGGCTGGGCGAATCATACCGTCTTTGGTATGAGGTACATGCTTCCGGCGCAGATATTCCCATCGAACCCGTTTCAATCCTGATTTCTCGAACGGGTCCAGAAGAGGGAAAGAAATCAAACCTTCTCCTTGCGAGTCGGACGCTGACACGAGCAGAACTTACTACTGGATCTGTTTTCTTGGATCAACTCAGCGAGGTGTTTTCAGCACCTATGATTCCTGGGACATACTGGTTTCATGTTTGCGTGCACTCGGGGAAGATGCCTGAATCCAATTCTGAAAACAACTGTCGTCGCTTCCGAAAGGAAGTGCGCGATCCGGATGTCTCCATTACACACAGTATGATTCGTTGTCCTGTGTTCACTCCTGTTACTTGGGGACCGCCCTGGAGTTCGAATCCCCAGTATGCACCGCCCTTTGATGAAAAAGGAGCTCTTGTTATTACTCCTTGGTGTCTCGAGTCTTCCCCAGACTATCTGGAGGTGTTTTTCCGAGGTTCGCAAATACTCTGGGTACACAAAGATGTGTACATTTTGAACATTGGTACGAATACACTTGTTCGATTCACGGCGGATACCTGCACGGTACCGAGGGAAGGTGGGAGTAAAGAATGGTGTCCCGGAACTGCGACACTTTTCATTGCTGGCCAATCTGTGGATACTGCACTGTCTGGAAAGAACACGCGCATTCTTGCGTGGATGTGTCGGAAGCCGACCGAGCCGAATGGAACGTGGACGTGCGGGTGGCGACTTCAGGAAGCCAGCATACGGGCGCGACAAGGAGAAATGGTGCCTTAAAGAAAGGATGAAAAAATAACGACTGGAAAATGACTGAATTCATGGTATTTATTCCTCCTGCGGGTGACCGTGGGGAGGTTTTTTTGTATCTCGTATGAGGGAGGAGAGAAGGCGAAAGAGAAGAAGGCGGACAGAAAGGTGGGAAAGCTATTCCACGAAGAGAATTATTTCCCCAAGAAAAGGAGAAGTGCTGTTTTGTGAATCATCTCGCGATGGTTTTTCCCTCGGTCTCTCTCCAAAAAAACCGCGAGCTCGTCAAGTGCGACATCACAAGAGCGCATATGGAGCGCGTTCATTTGCGAAAGAATAGAGAAAACAAGGCACGCCGTCCGCTTGTTGCCATCGGTGAACGGATGATCCTTGATGAGAAAATAGAGATAAGCAAGTGTTTTCTCGGCCGAGGAAGCGTAGAGCTCATGCCCGAAGTAGCAGCTGTTGATGCTCTCGACGATCGCCTCGACCCGTTTCTCTATCCGCGGGACGAGAGGAAAGGACACAAGTCCTTCTTTACGAAGCGTCTCGTATACCTGACAGACGTTTTTCGAGGTGAGCGGTCGAAATGTTTTTCTTTCCTGCGTCATAGTCGCGAAGGGATTCGAGTATGGATTTCTTTTCGGCAAACTGGCGTTCCAAAACCGAGCGAAACTCGCGATCCGCCTTTTTCATTTCTTCGGAAGAACTTCCAGAAAAAAGTTGTAGGAAATATTTCAGCATATATTCGTTTCTTCGCCGTTTAGTATACGGGAAAATGTTCAACATGAAAACGTCTCGCGGCGAGGTCGAGGGAAATCGTTAAGCAGAAGGTGGAAAATAAAAGCGGAAAAAAATGGGGAGCGAATCATGAGGAAATTTTTCCCGTTTTGTTTTGGCGCCGGCGCCAAAAAGCATCGAAGAAGAGAAAGAAGATACAACCACCGAACGTGAGCCCACTGATCAGGAGCCCTACAGAGAACCATCGCTGCGGGAAGAATTCGATTCTCATCTCGATATCATACGAACCGTCCTCGTTTTTTCGGCACGCAACGCTTTCCTCTTGGCAGAGTATTTCCGGCTCTACAAACCAGCCGTTTAAGAATCCGTTTAATTTGAAGTGCTTTTCTTCGTCAATTTGACGCGGATGAACCCACGGGATCCAATTTTTGAGCCAACCGTTTACTGCTTCGTCGTTCAAAAACGCTTTCCATTCGGGATGGAAACTTTCGCTCATCGCGAGATAAAACGGCGTCGTCGCTCCCTGCATATGAACGAGCTTCTTTGTCGGGTTCACCAAATCAAAAGCAATCTCGCGCGGCTCTCTGAAGTTTGTTTCTGGATCCGACACGAGGTAGTATCGGTCGAGAATATCGGGAAGCTCTACGAGAGAAAAGTTGTCGTAACGCGTGACGACATTTGTCTTTTCGTCTCTCGAGTACGAATAGAGCGTGAGAGTAGCTGATGTTGCTCCCTCGGGAACGGAAATCACTTTCGTGAATGTTTGCCAGGGAGACTCTGCCTCCACACCCTCTTTCTCGAGAGAAATCTTTTCGCTTACCGAAGATTTCTTGGAGTCATTGAAAGCGATATGAAACCCTGCTTGCCTTCCGTTCGGACTTTGATAATCAAACGAGAAAAGCGCCGAGGTTTTTTCGCGAACGGGAATATCTTTTTGGTTTGTGCAGGCGATGTGGCGTGTGGCAGCGAGCTCAAGAAATCGGTTTCCTTCTGAGGCTCTATTCTCGCCCAACGTCATCTCAAGGACGGGGTTATCGTCCGTCGCATTGCAATCCCCGACTTTCTCTTTCCACAAACCTTCTTCGAACGAGGGGTTCTTGATTCGATTTGAAAAATCATGTTCGGGATCTTCGTATTTCACCGAAATTTGTCCCGCGGCTCTATCGAGGGGAATCCGAACAAAGGAATCTGTGCGCTCCGATGGTGAGAGAAGTAACGTTGAGTCATTGCTCTGGACTGCCGACTCCGGAGCTCGAGCATACAGAGAAAGACTTCCTGAAGAATTGTTAATACTTTCTTCAATATCATTGGTGTGAAATCCGATATTTTTTGGTGATATTTCTTCAAATAAAGGGTAAACTTTTCTTGAAGGGAAGACTCCTTCTGGAGTCAAAGAAAATTCAGGCTGGTTTTCAAAAGAAGCGCTCAAAAACTTATACTTTGAAAGACTATTTACTTCCAATTGATAGGAAAAAATTTCTTTAAATGTTCGAATTTCTTCTTTGGACTCTCTGTTAATAAAGTTAGTAGAGTATTTCAGTTCTTCTTTCGAATCAGAATATTTTGAATCAAGGAATGAATATGTTGATTGATAATCTATTTTTGGTGAAAAGAGACCAAATTTTTCTTCGGATTGGTAAAACTCTTGTTTCTTAAGATACACTCGGTCAATTGATGAAATGCTTAATAAGTCGAAAAAGAGGGGATCTTGTTGATTGAAAAGGGATTGAAGAGTGTCTTGAAAAAGTTTGGTTTCTTTATACGAACCTCCCAAACGAAAGGTATTTATGCTGTAGCTGGAATTTTCATAATTTAATTCGTCCTGATGATAGGAAGGAATTACGAGCGATCTTCCTGGACGCTGGTTGGCGTTCTCAATAATTTCGTTTATAACAATGCTTTCCTTATATTTTTCGGGAGAGCTTTTTTGAAAAAGTGAAATATCTCTTCCAAAAAGAGGCCATGCATAGATACAGTTGGCGATGAGAAATGCGGAAACAAGAATGAAAAAATTTTTGGCTGATACAAGACTTTTAATTAAGGATAATACTATTGCAAGCAACAGAATTGAAAAAATAAGCAAGATGATTTGTACCTTCGCTGGGTTCCTTATTGTATTTGTAAACCAGCCCATTTCAAAAGCCTTGGTACCAAATTCTTGATTCACAGTAAGAATATGGAGAAATCCAATAATGAGTATTATGACAATGAGAATCCCATAAAACTCTGTATTAAGATTCTTGGTTTTTGATTCTTTAAAGTTCTTCGTATTCGTATCTTTTTCTTTTTGAAGGAGTAGAAGTATAAGACAGAGAAGGAATATAAAAGAATAACCAAAGATGTTTTTTGTTGATATTTGATTATATCCAAGAGTTACTTGTCCATTCCCATTATTTCCAGCAAACCGAAGAGTGTTTATAAGCGAAGTGGACTTGTAGTTGTGAAGATAATCTTGAATCGACGAAGATCCGGGAAGTGATTCCTTTCCGGAAGATGACACTAAGAAAAGCGGGAGGAATAAAAACGAAAGAAGAACAATTGAAAGAATAGAAAACACCGAGAGTCTTACTGTGTATTTTAATGATAGTCCCAGTATTACCTTTATTCCCACAAATAAAATAAGTGAAAGAAAGAGAATAAAGATAACCGGAGGAAGAAATGTTACGGTTAAGAATAAAGTCAGTACCCAAAGAACAGTATTTTTTAGGGAAAATTCTTCCTTATAGAATATTTTTATTGAGAAATAAAGAAGAAAAAGAAGTGAAGAATAAACCCAAATTGTTTGACCATTTCTAAAGTCACCAAATATTATTGGGTTTGCTATGGAAAAAAATCCTGAAACAAATGATATGAGGGAGCTTTTATAAAGTTTATAAGTTACATAGTAAGCGGAGTACATCAGAAGAAACAGTGGAAAGATTCGTAAAAGAAGAAATTCTCCATGATCATCAAGAAAGGGGATTTTTGTTATTCCAAGTGGGATGATATTTGTCAAAGAAGTTCTTATCGAAGTTCCAAAATTCGCATAACTCCAGAGGTAGATAGTCTTATCGGTAAGGATTTGGCGTGAGAGCTGATCGGTATGGGCATAGTCTCCCCAGGCAAGTGGTTCTCCCCTTAAGTCTATAAAAAAAACCGAAGTGGTAAAAAGAAATACGAGAAATAATAATACAACAGGCATGAACCCCTTCACTTTTAGGGGTATGTCATTAAAATATTTTTTTATTTTTTGCGCGTTCTTCTCCATGAAATTTTGAGCTTTTTCAATGCAGTGCAATGCGTGTAAATCTATCAAAGATTTTCAAGTATTTTTGTCTCTGACATTTCATGTATTGCAATTGATTGTTTGCTGATATTTCTATGAAACTCCGATACTTTATTATCGTAGCTGATTGGGAGAAATGGAATTCCTGCGAAGTGAGCAGATATTTGAACGTGGTACTGCGGGGCTATAACGTATAGATTCGAGGCATGTTTTTTGAGTGCCAGAATAAACGCAATTGGGTTATATTCGAAATCCGATGCTGTGATATTCCCATGCTCCTGTTCCAGAGCCTTCATTTTTGAGTAGAGTTTTGGAGCGATAGTTTTGGATTCGAAGACGACAAGAGAAAATTTCTTTGAAGTATTTTTCCGAACGAAATTGAAAAGAGTGTTGGTATAGGTCCAAAATTTCTTGTTGGTGAAGCGGCGAAATCCTACGAGTGTTATTGGTTCATGGAAACCGAGATTCTTCGATATTTCTTCCGCTTCTTTTTCGTAGGCATCGGTCGAAACTTCATCGAGCGAGAAACTAATATCTCGGTCGAGCAGCGTGTTTGCCTTATTAAACTTCGAGAAATTCTCAAAAGTTTCCGGGTCTCGCGCCAAAATAAGTTTTGCTGATTTTGCCGCGAGGTAGGCCGATATTCTGCCTAAGAAAGAAGTGGATGTGTAATATCCTATTCCCAAAAGGTAGACGTTTTTCCTGGAGAGCTTTGAGAAAAGAAATAAAAGCGCGCTCAATACGAATATATTTTTATTGAAATCGAGTCCCCATATCCCTCCTCCTCCTATGATGATATTTTTGAACCGAAAAACCCTTTGAGGATACCGACTTTTTCTGAAGAGTTGATGATTGAATAGCTAAAGTCGTGATGATATGTTCCGAAAATCTTTGGATTCGAGTAGTAAATTTTTACATTCTTTACTCCGTGTTTCGAGAACAGAAGTTGCAGTATTTCCAAAAGGAGTTCATCGCCATAATTTGTTCCTCCATAATAGCCTATGAGGAACGTATTTTCGAGATTTCTCGAAGAAAAGAATTTTGAAAGATGATTCATGGATATTGTCTTACCGCCATTTACTCGTGATATATCCTACTCCTCCAAAGCCGAATTCGCAGGTTTTCATGAAAAGCATACCAACACCGACGAGAGGATTCTTGAAGAGTTTTTTCGGTTGAGCGAAAAAGAGTCGGTAGCGAGAAAGTATACCTGTCTGATGGTCCACGTTGTCGGTTTTGCCCCGGTTCTTTTCGGTGTATTTCGCGAACTTCTGTGCGTAATAGAACTTTTTCTTCACAGTTTTCCAAAGATTGATTCGCCCTTCATTGTGATAAATAAAGTCATTGATTCTCCCGATTTTTCCATGCTGTTCAATTCTTTGGGAAAGATCCCAGTCTTCGCCCGATACCATGGATTCGTCGTATCCGCCCACCTTCTCGAAGATATCGCGACGAAAGAATCGAGCCGCTTCCATCCAGGGAATGCCGACGTAAAAACTTTTTTCGAGTTTTTTGCATTTGGCCCAGAATCCTTCCCCATAGGATTCTTCCGGAACGATAACACCAACGCTCTCCGGATGTGACTCCAGAACGGAGACGCAGGAAGCGAGAATGTTCGGGGCGAGTTTCATGTCGGAGTCAATAATGAAAACGAAGGTTCCGTGCGATTTCGAAACGCCGAAATTTCTTTGGGTGCAGCGCTCCGGTCCTTTTTGAAAAACCTGGTCGGCGTATTGAAGGGCGATGTCGCGAGTTTTGTCGGTAGAGAAATTATCGACAACGATGAGCTCGATTTTCCCGGTGAAAATCTGCGATCTCACTGAGGAGAGGCAGGCTTCGAGAAATGGCTCGGAATTTTTGGTGGGGACAATGACAGAGACGAGCGGGGAGTCTGTCGAAACGCTGGTCTTCTCGTCTTTGGGAGTGAAGGGCGCAGTAGGGGAGGAAGGCGCTTTTTTGGTGGGATCGAGGTGAGGAAGTGGCGTCATAGGAAAAAGGTAAATTCAAAAAAAGAGGCACTCGCATTCTTTCTCCCTGAACAACAGGAATATCGAGGAGTGAGCTTTGGATACTGGTGTCAAAAGAGAGGAGACGAAAAACTGTGACGAAATGAGCTTTCGGATTTCTGGGATTCTTATCGAATTCTTATCGTTTGAGGCGAAGGAGAAGCGATTCAAATACGTCTGCCGTATGATCGAAGGTAAAAGAGCGGCTGTGTTCGAGTGCGTTTTTTTGGAGCGTTGTGTAGCGATCTTTGTCTTCGAGCAGGGAGACGAGCTCTTTTGCGAGCGCCTCGGGGCTCGTATCGGTCAAGATTCCGGTTTCCCCGTCTTTCACGGCTTCGGTAAATCCATCGACCCGGTAGACGACCGAGGGTGTTCCCGAAGCGGCGGCTTCGATCACGACGAGGCCGAACCCTTCTTTTACAGAAGCGCTTGAGAGGATATGCGCGCACCGCAAAAGCTCTGCCTTTTTTTCTTCCGAGACAAAACCGAAAAATGTGATGTCGGCGTCGTCTTTATTCTCTTGCTCGAGCTTTTTCTTGTATTCGTCTCCGCCTCCTACGATCCAGAGGGCGAGGTTCGGAATCGTTTTTTTGGCGAGCGCATAGGCGGCGATGAGGTCACTCACCCCTTTCATCTTGGCGACTCGACCCACAAAGATAATGGTAGGGCGTGTTTCCTTTTGGGCGTCTTCACTGCGGGCGATCGGCGTCAAGGTAATCGCTTCGGGGATAATGGCGATGTGGCGCGGAGAAATACCAACCGATTCGAGATCGCGCTTGGTCGCTTCTGAGACGGTGAGAAATGGTGTTTTGCGGTAGGGAAGGAAGAAAAACTTTTCCAGCGTGTAGCCGATTCTTCCGATCGGAAAGGGAAACATCCGGAGCCATATTTCGCGCGCCACTTCGTGAATGAAGGCGACTTTCCGTACGCCTCGAGCGTAGAGTGGCGTCATAAAGGGGATGCCGTGAATCTGATCGACCACGATATCAAAGCGCTCTTTTCGAAGTTTCGTCCACCACAGAAGAAAAACCCACAAATGAACACCGAGCTTTTCACCGCCTCTCCGAATGATGCGGTACCCGTCTCTCATTTCTTCGCGCTGTGCGCCTGGGAAGAAGGTGGTGACCAGGGTGAGGCGGTGCCCACGTAAGACGAGGCGCTTTGCCACTTCTTCTGTGACGACTTCCGCTCCGCCGGAGCGAGGGTTTTTGAGATCACGCCAATTGAGAAAGAGGAGATTCATCGCTTTTTTCGAATGATGTAGAGCGGCCGGTTTTGCGTTTCAGTATGGATGTGCGCGATGTAGAAGGCGAGGAGCCCGAGAGAGACGAGCACGACTCCGACCAGAAAGAGAATCAGGTTTGCAAGAATCGCGGGGCCCGAGAAGGAGAGTCCCCATACAAAAAGATAGCGGTCGAGCAGCATGACGATACCGAGAATGCTCGAGAGGATGATAATCGTAATGCCGATATAGCCCGCGAGACGAAGAGGGAAAAGACTGTGTGCGACCAGGCTTTCGAGTGCGAGGGAGACAAGCTTTTTCATGTCGTAGGAAGCGGTGCCGTGGAGCCGATTGGGAGCGGTAAAGGGAATAAAGGCGCGGCGAAAACCAAGCCAATCGATAAGGCCACGCGTCATGCGGCTCCGCTCGGTGAGGGCGTTGAATTCGTCGGCGACACCGCGGTCAATAAGTCGAAAGTCGGTGGCACGCGGCACGATATCCGTTTGCGAGACGGCTCGGATCAGTTTGTAGAAGAGGCGCGAGCCCATGCGTTTGAGGCGCGTATCGCTCGCGTCGTTTTTGCGTACGCCGATCACCACTTCCGCGCCGTTTCGCCACTTCTCTATGAATTTCGGAATGAGTTCGGGTGGATGCTGCAAGTCAGCATCCATGGAGAGGATGAGATCGCCTGTTGCGGCGCGGATTCCCGCGGTGGTCGCCGCTTCTTTCCCGAAATTTCGGGAAAAATCAAGAACGCGCACTGTTTCCGGATGGGCGTTTTCGAGATGCGTGAGTTGAGTGAGGGAGTCATCGCGACTTCCGTCATTCACGAAGATTATTTCAAACGAGAGATCGGGACACGTCTTTGTGAGGACGTCGGAGACTCTTTCGAACAAGACGGGAACATTCTTCGCTTCGTTGTAGACGGGAACGACGATGGAAATTCGAGACATCAAGAAATCAGTCAGATGGATTAGAGGGCAGCCGTTTCTCTTTCGAGCGGATTGGAGTTTGGAAAAACTCAATACCCGACGATTCAGTGTACCGAATTTTTGTCCGAGGGGCAAATATTTTCTTGAAAAAAATGTCAATGATTTTTGATATTTCTGTATTTTTCAAAGACGAACACGAGTAAAAATGAAACAAAGAGAACAACGTTTGCAATGAGTTCGGCCCGAACGATCGAATGAATCGTGGGGTGAGTGGTGAAGAAGCTCGCGATGAAAGCGACGGTCACAAAGGTGTAAGGAACGAGAAACAGTCGAGAGAGTTTTGCAAGAAAATGGTAGAGAAAAACTGTTGAGAGCGATCCGAAAAACATAGCGAGACCGAATTCTGGAAGAAAGGGCGCCGCCAAGAGGTAGCGTGTTCCAAAGAGAATGGTTACGACCGGCACGGAGAAAAATAAAAAGAGGAGGAGGCAGACGGCGCCTGTTCCGCCCACAATCATGAAGGCGAGCGCGAGGAGTCGGTCAGCTTTCTTTCGTGCGCGTTTGGGCGCGTCCGCACGTTCCGCGGGTGCATCTTCGGGGAGGGTGGCGGCGGTCATGGGGAGGAGCACGGTGACGATGGCACTCCCGCCATAGGTGATGATCCGTCCCATAACGGCGACGGCACTCAAAATTCCCGCATCCCCCGCCTCGAGAACGCGTTTTCCGAGAACCACATCAATATTGCCGAAGAGGGCAAGGAGAAGGGTTGCACCAAAGGCGACAGGAAAGTACGGCGGAACATTTCGGAAGGTGTTTCGGAGGGCGGCGACTTTCGAAAGGGGCTCCTGGGGATCTTTCGAGCGAAAAGAGAGGAATGATGATGAGGGGAAAAATTTCCGGAGAGCGGGAACTGAGAGGAGATAACGATGGGCAAGGAGAGTGCTTCCGACGAGCGCCATACTGACTCCCCCTGCTCCGAAACCGATCAGCACAAGCGCGACACTCCCGAAAAGTTTCGTGACGGTGGTGATGATGCTTGAAAGTGAGAGTGCGCGAAAGTTTTGGAGTCCCTGCGCGACACTCATCGAAATGGAGATCGCGATCGAGGCGGGAACAACGAGTGACAAAAGGAGGAGTGGCGTCGTATGAATTTCAAAGAAACGAGCGGCAAGCGGAGCGAGTGCGGCGAGGAAGGCGGTTGACGCGATGCCGAGCGCGAATGAAACGCGACGAGTGAGCCGAACGAGCGATCGTATTTCTTCGTGCTTCCCGGCATTTTGAAGGACGGCGATTCGTTGCGTGAGGAGGATGCGAAGCGCGGCAAGCGGTGCGGTGAGGAGCATGGAGAGCGTGACGAGGAGCGCCACTTCGCCGTATTCCTCGGGAGAAAGGAGGCGCCCCAGGACGAGATTGAAGGCGTAGTTCAAAACATTCGTGGTCATGCTCCCTATGAGCACGATCGCACTTCCAGAGAGAAACGGATTCTCTCGAAAAAAAGTGAGCAGTCGTTTCATGTGAAATAGCATAGCAGAAAGATCGAAGAGGGGAAGTGTCGCTTTCTGCCTTAGCATCTCTTTCTTGCTCCGAAGCGGGGTTTTGCTAGAATAGGACGGTAGGGGTATTTTTCTCGACCTTATGGAATCTCATGCGATGCGACCGAAATACTCGGTAGTGGTGCCTTTGTATAACGAAGAAGGCAATGTGAAAGCGCTTCACGAGCGCATCGTTTCGACGCTCCGTGCCTTGGGCGCGCCTTTTGAAATTCTCTTTGTTGACGATGGATCGAAAGACGAAACGGTTGCTACGTGCCGTACCCTCTCTCCCCTCACGCTTATTTTGCTGCGGAAAAACTTTGGTCAGAGCGCGGCATTTGATGGGGGATTCAAGCAGGCGGCGGGAGACATTATCATCACGATGGACGGTGACCTTCAAAACGATCCTGCGGATATTCCGAATCTCCTGAAGAAACTCGAAGAAGGATATGACGTGGTCGCTGGTTGGCGCGTGAAGCGCAAAGACTCGCTTGAGAAAATTATTTTTTCGCGTGTCGCGAATATGCTTCGATCGATTCTCATTCACGATGGGATTCATGATTCGGGCTGTAGTCTCAAGGTGTACCGACGCGAGTGCTTCGAGGACTTCGACCTCTTCGGCGAGATGCACCGTTTTATTCCCGCGCTTCTTGAAATTCGCGGTTTTCGAGTCGCCGAAATTCCTGTTTCGCACCATCCGCGTGTTCACGGTGTGACAAAATACAACTGGAAGCGCGGCGTAAAAGGATTTGTCGACATGCTCGCCGTGTGGTTTTGGCGAACGTATTCGCATCGGCCCGTCCACCTCTTCGGCGGCTCCGGCTTTTTCTTGTCCGTCGTGGGATTTGGTATTCTCTCGTGGATGTTCATTGAGAAGGTGTTTTTCGGTGCGTCTCTTTCCGAGCGAATCTGGCCGATGATAGGGATCTTCCTCCTCCTTGCGGGAATACAACTTTTCATTTTTGGCCTCATGACGGATATGCTCGTTCGCTCTTACTATCGAGGACGCGGTGCGATGAATTACACGATTCGGTCGGTGATCGAGCAAAGGTAACGATTCATTTTTTTGTTTTTTTCTCTCTCCTTCCTTCTCTCCTTCGGGATTCCTCTTGTGATATTTGCTCCGCCAACTTCTTGTGGCACTCGACTTCGTTTTCGATTCGAGAGGAACGAGGTGTGCGAAGAGGAATATTTCGAGAGTCTTTCTCAAAAAATGTGAAGAGATGGAGAGACGTCCTTCATTAAACGATCGGCTGCTCTCGAGAGCGGAGGAAGGGAGAGAGCTCTCTTGTATCAAAACTCTATGAAACTCACTTTTGTCGGATCGGGATATGTCGGACTCGTCTCCGGCGCTTGTATGGCAGAGATTGGGCACACGGTTATTTGTGCTGATACGGATCGCAAGAAAATCGAACTCTTGGAGCAGGGGAAAATCCCAATCTACGAGTTTGGGCTCGAAGAACTCGTGAAGGAAAATGTGTCGCAGGGGAGACTCTCTTTTACTGCCGATATCGATTATGCTCTTCGCGAAGCGGAAGCAGTCTTTCTTGGAGTCGGTACGCCGCCCGATCCCGAAACGGGTGAGGCGGACCTTCGGTATGTCTTTGCGGTTGCCGAGACATTTGCGAAAAATCTCGATCGGTATCGCGTGCTCATCAACAAATCAACGGTGCCCGTGGGGACAGCTGAGCGTATCCGTGACATCGTAAGAAGTATTGCGGGCGACCAGAAAGCATTCGACGTCGTTTCGAATCCGGAATTTCTCCGGGAGGGAACGGCCGTCAAAGATTTCCTGAATCCGGATCGCGTTGTCGTTGGTACCGACTCGGATCGGGCAAGAGCCGTGCTTGAAAAAATATATCGTCCGGTTGCCCGTGCGGGCCGCCCGATTCTCTTTACGGACATCCGAAGCGCGGAAATTATCAAGTATGCTTCCAATGCTTTCCTCGCAACGAAAATAGCGTTCATCAATGAAGTTGCGAATTTTTGCGCGCTCGCAGGAGGCAATGTGAAAGAAGTGGCGCGCGGCATGGGATTTGATCCTCGTATTGGTTCTCGATTTCTGTCGGCTGGAGTGGGTTTCGGTGGATCGTGTTTCCCGAAAGATGTCCGAGCCCTCATTCATACGTGCACGCAGTATGGTTTCGATTTTTCGATTCTGAAAGCAGTTGAAGCTTCGAATGATCATCAGAAATTGCTCCCCCTTGGTATCCTCACAAAAGCGCTCGGTTCGCTTCAGGGAAAGAAGATTGCCGTTTGGGGACTTTCCTTTAAACCTCGCACCGACGATGTGCGGGAAGCTCCAGCACTTCTTCTTATCGAACACTTGTTGAAGGCGGGCGCCGTCGTCGCGGCATTCGACCCTGTTGCGACGGAGAATGCGAAAGCGGTGCTTCCGAGCGATGAGCATCTCTTTTTCGCACGTGATTTCATGGAGGCAGTCGATGGTGCGGAAGCACTCGTTGTCGTGACAGAGTGGGATGAATTCCGTACCGCGGCTTTCTCTCAACTTGCGCTGCGGATGGCGCGGAAAATCATTGTGGACGGACGGAATATTTTCGAGCGTTCCGAAGCGGAAGCGGCCGGATTTACGTATTATGGAGTGGGGGTCTAAAGTGTTTCTCTCTTTCTGCTGATTCGGGAGCCACATGAAAGCGCGTCACCTTCTGGAAGAGCGTGGAGAAGAAAGAGAATACCCGCTTCACTCAAGAGCCCGAAGGCGAGACACAAGAGAATGGGCAAGATGAAAAGCTGAAACTCTCAACTCTCTTTCAAGAACCATGAAGATTCTTCTTCACAATTATGAATATCCACCGCTTGGCGGGGGAGCAGGGAATGCGACCGAATACCTCTTGAAGGAATTCGCGAAATTTTCTGATATAGAGGTGACGGTAGTGACGTCGTCAATCGACGACGTGCACCGTATTGAGTATCCAGCTCCGCACATTCGGATCGAGCGTCTCCCGGTTGGCAAAAAACCGGCGCGAAAGATCTTCACTTTCAATCGAAGAAAAATTTGGTTGCGTACGCCTGGAAGTCCTGGTTGTTTTCCCGCAAGATTCTCCGCCAGGAACGATTTGATCTTTTGCACGCATTCTTCTCGGTGCCCTCGGGGTTTGTGGCGCTCCTCCTTCGTCTTGAGTTCGGCGTACCTTTTCTGGTGTCGCTTCGCGGTTCCGATGTTCCGGGCTACAGCGAGCGCTTCAAAAACATGTACCCGCTTCTTCGCCCGGTGACACGATCTATTTGGCGACATGCTGCGCGTGTTATCGCAAACAGTGAGGGCCTTCGCACGCTCGCGCTCCTTACTGATGCTTCTCGCGATATTGCCATTATCCGAAACGGCGTTGATACCGAAGAATTCTTCCCCGTGCCGCGCGAGTATACGGCTCGTCCCGAAGTTCCGTTTCGCATTCTGGCGATCGCGCGTCTTACGCCGCGAAAGGGTTTGCGAACGCTTCTCGAAGCGATGCTCATCCTTCAAAATCGCAAGCAACGAGTTTTTACACTCGATATCGCCGGAGACGGGGACGAGCGCCTCATGCTCGAAACCTTTGTTCGTGAGAAAGGGCTCTCCGATCGCGTGCGATTTCTCGGGCGCGTGCCACACCGCGATATTGTGCCGCTCTACCATCGCGCACACGTGTATGTGCTCCCCTCCTTAAGCGAAGGAATGAGCAACAACGTGCTCGAGGCGATTGCCTCCGGGCTCCCCATTATTACGACGGATACGGGTGGCACGCGCGAATTGGTCGAGGAAGGACGAAACGGATGTGTGATCAGAATGAACGATCCCGAGCACATTGTGGAGAAGATCGTCTTTCTTGCCGAGCATCCCGAGCAGGCCCGGCTTTATGGTATGGAGAGTCGTCGGCGAGCGCTCGAACTTGGGTGGGTCGAAGTAGCAAAATCATACAGAAAAGCCTACCAAGATATCACCAAAAGCTCATAAAAATTTTTTGTGAGGATTGTCTCAATCGTATGCTGCTCGAAACGAAAAAATCCGAAAAAAGAAAGCCCTTGTCTTTTGCTTTCAAGCTCTTGGTATCAGTCGGATTTGTGTCATGGCTTCTCTTTCGTCTCGACTGGACGGACGTCATGAAGCGGATTTTGGAAGTTGATGGAAACTATCTTCTTCTGTATCTTGCCCTTCTTCTTTTCGGAATGTTTCTTTCTGCAAAAAAGTGGCGACTCCCTGCTCAGCATAAAGGCTTTGCTCGTCCGCAAGGCGATTTCTTCCAGGCGTATTTGACGGGCGCCTTTATCAATAATTTTTCCCTTCCACCATTGGGGGCGATACGTATCGTGCTCTGTGGCTCGGTCGCCGAGACGGAAAACTTTCGCCTGCGATTTCGACGGTGCTTATCGACCGATTCACAGGGCTGTGGGCTGCCATGGTGCTCGCTCTCTTTTTTTCGCTCTTTCATTGGGAGCTTGTGCTCGCGCATCCTTTTTGGCTATTTTTAAACGCGCTTATCGTCGTTTTGCTCATCCTTGATTTTCTACCTCTTCTGCTGCGGAAAATTCCCCGCGCGAAAAAATGGATCTCCCTGTTGCCGGAAAAAATTTTGCATCTCATTGGCGAACTGGGGAGCTATCCCTTTCGGAAAGTTATGGTGCCGGCACTTTTTCTTTCGCTTGTTTTTAATTTCGTAGGCGTCGGCCTTTCGAATCTCGTGCTTTTCCGGGCGCTGGGCGGAGGAGTGGAGCTCTTTGAATATTTGAGCGTCATTTTTTTGATTACGATCGTCTCGAGTATTCCAATAAGTATAAATAACATCGGTCTCAAAGAATGGGCGTACGCGGTGTTTTTTGGGTATCTTGGAGCCTCGGTCGAGGCAGCGGTCACGGTTGCCTTGGTGAGCCGGATCCTCCAGATGTTTGTGAGCTTTGCGTCTCTTCCTTTTTATCTGCGTTCCCGGGATCTTTTAGGACGAGAACAAGAAGGAGGAAGGCGCTGATTTTTTTCTGATTACCGTCCGGTATTTTTTGAGAGCGGCGAAAGGCAAAAACACCCGAGACTTTTCGAGTGTTTTTTTGTTGCAAAGCTCTGGTGAAGGGGCGAGCGTTTCCGTTTTTTTCTTTATTGCTCTTCTTGAAAGATGCGATCAACGCGTATCACTTTCACAAAGTTAACGCTTCGGTTTCCGAGTATCTCGGTAAATTCGGCAGGCGCCTTTTCGTATGCGTCTTTAAAATTGATTGGAACAGAAGTGGAGAGCCACATGTTCACGGTTTTTCGCTTGCGACCCGTCGAGAGTACCACATAGTCGGGAATATTTTCTTTGAATCGCTTCTGATTGAAACTCACTGAGCAGTCTCCGATAAACGCTGCGCATACCGCGCCTTTGTCGGACCACACGCGAATATTTCTCGCGTCGGGAAGGGCATTCAAAAATTGTGCGGCTTCGTAACTTCCGTCGCCCATATCTTTGAAATTCAGGATGAAGCGTTTCGGGAGAAGTGAGGAAGCGGACGCAAGATAGTGGGGCCGAACTGACACAAGATTCGCAGCGAGAATGAGGATCAAAAGCCCGGGCAAGAAGACGCGGGCGAGAAGCAACCGAGTGGAATGGAATTGCGCGCATCGCTCGCTCAGGAATTCGAGCAGTATCGCCGCTCCGATTCCGGAAAGAATGAATGCGAGGGGAAAAAGGGCGATTTGGTAGCGAACGGTCGCAATGACATAGTTTGCGGTTGAGCCGAGATAGTAGAGAAGGATGAAGAACGTGAAAGCAAGAACGGGGACCTGATATCGGCCGAAGCGGTGCTTGAAAAAGAGCAGCGTGCCGAGTGTGCCCAGCAAAAGAAAGAGTGCGATCGGGTGTATGCCGAAGATGAGGCTGTACACATCAGCAAGGAGGCTTCCGAAATTTTTGAGAAGGGTTGCACTCGCTTCGGAATTCTTCGGAGACATGACAAAGGCTTCGAGGTCGAACCACCGCATTCCAAGCCATGTATTCGCGAGTGTGAGCAAGATGAGACCGAAAAAAATACCAAGAATTGCTTTTGAGAGAGTGGAGCGAAAGCGCGAAAAGATTCGAAGAACACGTTCCGAAACGACGCCACGGAGAAGAAAAGCATCGACCAGGAGAAAGAGAATGACGCCCGCAAAAAGTGGCCAGGTGCTTTTGAAGGCCGCCGAGAGGAGGGTGCCTTCGAGAATCATTTCTGGCTTTACCCAGGTCGCGGGGTAGAGAAGGGTAAAGGTGAGAATCGATACCAAGACGAGAATGAAGAGATCACGGAGGGTATTTTTGAGGAATTGCTGAGGATCGGGTTTTTTCTCGGCAAAAAGGTATTCGAGAAACGGAAACAGGAGAAAGAAAACGAATAGAATATTCGCCACATATTTGGTAAGGAGGGAGAGCCCGGTCGAGATGCCCGCGATGATGAGATATTTTCGTGACGATTTTGTACCGGAGGCGAGGCGCGCGAGAATGGCGATCGGAAGAAAAATAAAGAGGAGCGAGTCCGGATTGATGATGAGTGACATGCCGAGAAGAATCGGGGAAAGGCCGATCAGGATGGTCGAAAAAATCGCGACCGTGGCACCGATTGCGGCTCGTATGAGGAGATAGAAAACAGGGAGAGCGAGCAGGGAAAAGAGATAGAGAGGAAGACGAAATGCGATATTGATCGTGTCGAAGGCGGCGAGTTCTTGGGGCGTTTTCGGTTCTTCCCGGAGCGGCTTGTAGGGCATTGGGTCTATCTTGAGGAGGCCGAAGCCGGAAAGCTCCGCGACGGTAATGCCGGGCTTGTCGTTGATATCGGTATTCTTCCATTTTGCACTTCGAACAGCGCGCCAAAAGTCAGGTGTTCGCTCGAATGTCCAGTAGGGTTCATCGACGGCGGAATAGGTGCCAAGTCGGGGAAGTCCGAAGGCAAGGTTGATAGCGATGACGACAACGAGAATGAAAACATGCGCCGCATTTTTGCTCCGAAGCGCTGCAAGGATTCTCATCGAAAAGGGGGAGTTCATGCGGATACTCTAGCAAGTTTTCGTCCCTGCGACAATCGGCATCGAGGACCAGGCTCTCTAAAGTTGGCAGTCGGAAAAATTTCTTCTATGATGGGTCCATGTGAGTTTTTTGTTGGAAGATGAGCGGGGAATATTTGATGTGATATGGCGCAATCCGGAAATACCAAAAACAAAGAGGATCGAAAGCGACTGCTCTCCTCACGTTCTCTTCGAAAGTTTGTAGGCTCTGGGGATCAACCGGCTCTTGTGGGTATCTTTGCTGTTCTTCTCCTTGGATTTGTTTTTGCAGTATTTGAGATTTTCACAACGTCGTCGTTTTCCGTCGATCCTCCGGCACTTGCCAAAGAGCGTGAACGCAAGAGGTTCGCAGCCGATGTGACGACTCCGATGCCCGAGGTGCCGTTTTCAATGCCGAAAATCGTCGAGCCCTCGTTTCCTGATCGCGACTGTCCCATTACGGAATTTGGTGCGGTTCCGGGCGGAAAAGTTTTGAATACCGAAAGCATTCGAAAGGCGATTGCATCGTGTGAACAAAAGGGCGGTGGGCGCGTAGTTGTGCCGAAAGGTCTCTGGCTTTCGGGCGCGATTCATTTAAAAAGCAATATCAATCTCCATGTTGAGGCTGGCGGAAAAATTCTTTTTTCAAATGATCTTTCGGAGTATCTTCCCCCGGTCTTTTCGCGATTCGAGGGTATTGAGCTCATGAACTATTCGCCGTTTATCTATGCGAGAGATGCAACGAATATTGCGATAACGGGAGACGGAGAGCTCGATGGGAATGGGAAAATGTGGCAAGACTGGAACAAAGTTCAAGAGCCTTCGCTTCTTCGGCTTGAGAAGCTCGCCGACCAAGGAGCACCGCTTGCGGAGCGGAACTTCGCTCTTGCTGAAGATGCGCTGCAGCCGTCCTTTGTGCAGTTTGTGCGTTGTCGGAATATTCTTCTCGAAGATATAAAAATATCGAGGAGTCCGAGTTGGACGATTCACCCTGTGTATAGTTCCGATATCACGGTTCGTCATGTGGAAGTGTATACCGATGCGAGGAATACCGACGGTATTGCGATCGACTCGTCGCGAAACGTCGTTGTTCATGACTCAATTTTCCGCGCGGGAGACGATGCGATCGTGATCAAATCAGGAAAAGATAGAGATGGACTTCGGGTTCGAGAGGCATCGGAAAATATTGTTATTCATGACGTGACGGTCGAAGATGGTCATGGCGCGATTGCCTTCGGAAGCGAAATGTCCGGCGGCATACGCAATGTCTTCGTCAAAAATCTGACAGCGACTCGTGCGGACTTTGGCATTCGGTTCAAAAGTATGCGCGGGAGAGGGGGAGTGATCGAGGATATAACGATTGAGAACATGAAGATGGGACGATCGGTCTATGAAGGCATCCAAGTTGATATGGATTACGGAACGCCGCTTCGCCCCGACGACACTTCGCTTTCTCCAATTTTTCGCGATATCACGGTTCGCAATCTTTCTATCGATCGTGCGCGTACTGGTTTGAGAATTGTGGGACTCCCTGAAAGTCCGGTTGAAAATCTTATACTCGAGAACATTTCGATACAAGCTGAGAAAGACGGTGTGGCGCCAATTCATCTCAAAAACGAACAGTTCCGAAATGTGAATATTATCGTTCAGGATAGAAAGAAATGAGGCAGTGGTTGGCCCTTAGAAAGTTTTTCCGATTCGGATGAGACCTCTTCTTCGATGTTTCTCTCTCGAAGTTAAAAAATGCTCTTCTTTTTTATTGATGAGCGGGGGCGGGGGAGTCCGAAATCCGATTTTTCTTACATTGTTTATGGTTTCTTTCGGGAAACGATTTCTCTCTCCCAAGCTTGTGACGATACTTCTTCTCTGTGGTATCGTCGGCTCCGGATTCTTCCTTCGATTCGTACACTTTGACGAGTGGCTCTACTTTAAACTCGATCAGTCTCGGGATGCGATGCTTCTCTCGAGGGCAGTAGAGGAAGGTCCCCGATATCTGCCGCTTCTTGGTCCACGAGTCGGAGCAGTGACGCTTTCCGAAGGGCTTCTTCGCACCGGTCCTGCCTATTACTATTTGCAGTATCTTTCGGGCACTCTTTCGCGCTCTGTCGAGCCACCGGTCTTTGCCTACCCGGATCTTTTTTTCGGCACCGCTTCTCTTGTCATCCTCTTTTTCTTTTCGAGACTTTTTTTTCGTCGTTCAACCTCGCTTCTTGTTGTCGCGCTTCTCTCTGGCTCATTTCTGGCGATCCAATATTCACGCTTTGCCTGGAATCCAAACCCGCTCCCATTTTTTTTGATGGTGTCTTTCTTCGGACTCCTTCGTTTTTTGCATGCTCCTTCTGGGTGGAAGCGATACGGATTTCTTCTTATTTTTTTTGTCGGCTTTTCGGGAGCGGCACAACTTCACTATTTCGGCATGATGAGTCTTCTCGGGATTATTACTCTCTCTTTGGGATGGCACTTTGCTCTGTGGAAACCTGACTCGTGGAGGCGTATTTTTTCTCGATCGGCTTTCCGCTCGGCACTCCCCGTTTTTGGCATGGGTTTTCTTATTCTCCTTTTCTTCTTTTCGCCCATGATTATAAGCGACGTCATGCGAGACGGGCAGAATACCAGAAACTTCTTCGAAGCCTTGATCGCAAAGCAAGATGCGAAGCCTCTCACGAACCGTCTTGAAGAAGCATTCTTCGAGACTCCGCGGTACTTGTGTCTTCTTTCGACGGGATTCTGCCTGAAAGAAGGCGAGCCCGAAAATATCCCCCCTCTTCTTTTGACGCTTCTTCTTTTGGGTGCGGGAGGAGGAATCGCTTTCCAGAGGCTGAGAGGAATGTCCGAAGGCATTCGCAAGGATTTCTTGCGGCTTCTCCTGGTGTGGATCGTAGTTTTTTGCGCGCTTTCCATTCCTGTTGCCTTTCAATTGCGACCGAGATTTTTTCTTGTCGTGCTTCCGATCCCGTTTCTCTTCTTTGGTCTTGTATTTGAATTTCTCCGGG
This sequence comes from Candidatus Moraniibacteriota bacterium, assembly GCA_016699975.1. Taxonomy (GTDB): domain Bacteria; phylum Patescibacteriota; class Minisyncoccia; order Moranbacterales; family UBA1568. The sequence continues at coordinate 587,769 of CP064994.1, forward strand.
AGCGATGGAACGCCTCTGGCCTTGTCTTCGGCACACTCCTCTTCATTCTTCTTCTTACGATGAATCTCTTCGGTGTCTCAAAATGGTTTCTTGAGCAAGCGGCTGCGCAGCGAGGCGATGCGCCCGTTTCGCGAACGCTGATTCTCAAAACCAAGGATGGCGTGACACTCGGACAACTGAGGCGTGCGGCGCACTTCATGAAAACGCGCCTCCTTCCGGAAGAGCGCCTCTATTTTTATGTGAAGCCGGAGCACATCGCTCCCATAGAATATCTTCTTCGACTTTCTGCGAAACAACAGCCGGAACTGGTTTTTCGGAATATGCAAAAAGTGCCAACCGATCCCAAGGCGCGATTTTTTGCAATTCTCGCAACGGGTCGTGATCCCGAAGTGTCGCTCCGCGAGAAATTTGGCCAACCCGTAACGATTCGAGATGCCCAGTCGGTCGGGCAGATAACGGTCTTCGAAATCGATTTCCCACAACGGATGATCGATCCGGCATTCGAGTGGTTGAACGCGGCCCCGCTCGAATCGAGTGCTCTTTTGCTCGACGAAAAACGAAAGTCAAGCGATCGCGTTTTCTGGGGAGAAGCTGTCTCCCGCTTCTTGAATCGAAATGAAAAGACCCCGCCCTCTCATGACCCCTCTTTTCCTGAGGGGACGGAAGAAGATTTGTCGAATGAAACTTCCGAAGTGAATACTCCCTGAATCGGACTCGAGACAGAAAGGATGATTCTCTTTGTTTCAAATTTATGACAGGAAGAAGTTTTCAAGTATCTTTCATTGTTTCCATTGAATGAGATCGCCTATGAACCCACATGAAGAAAATGGTTTGCGATACAAAACGATATTTTTCTGGGGAATATTTTTTGTGATGCTTTTTGGCGCCGTATTTGTGCGAACGACGCACTACGAAGAATGGATGATTATTAAGTCCGATCAGATTCGCGACGCGATGGTGTCTCTCAAGGTGCTTGAAAACGGATTCGGAGAACTCCCGCTTTTTGGCCCGAGAGCCGGCGGGACACACTTGCGGCTTGGTCCAATATTCTACTATTTTCAAACTGCTTCAGCTCTGCTTTTCCATTCCGCTTCTCCAGGAGTGCTTGCGCTTCCCACGCTTCTTTTTTCGCTTCTCTCGATCCCGCTCTTTTTTCTCATGGCGAGAAGGCTCTTTTCCCGGAATCTTTCTTTGATTCTCACGATCGTGTTTTCGTATGGATTCCTCGCGATTGAGCATGCTCGTTTCTCCTGGAATCCGAATTCCACAACTTTTTTTACCCTTCTCTTTCTCTACTCGTTTCTGCGGATTCTGGCGGACGATACGCCGAAAAAACTGTGGTGGTATGCAGCGCTCGGTCTTTCTTATGGTGTTGTTTCACAGCTCCACTTCACGGTTCTTTTGGCACTTCCTTTGTTTATTGCGTTCTTTGCGATTTTTCGACCGAAGCGAGTGTGGCGCGTTTTGTCGTGGAAGGGAGTCGCGATATTTTTGGGCGTCATTCTCCTTCTCTACACGCCTGTCTTTGTAAGTGAAGTCCTGAGCGGGGGGAAGAATGCGTCGGAAACCTTTGCCGCGGTTGCGGAGAAGGGATCCGAGAAAACACTGATCGGAAATGTTCGTCGTGTCCTCAAAAATTTCGGCGAATATTTTTTCCGTATCGGTTTCGGATATTTCGGAGGGCCGCGCCCGTTTCAGTATGCGGGGATCGCGCTCCTGGGGAGCGGTCTCTTTCTCTCTCTCTTCTTATTTCGAAAAGAGAAAGACGAATCTCGTCGGGATGTTTTTTTGGCGATTCCGATTTTGCTTGCAACGTTTTTCTCCTCTTCCTTCCGATTGCAACGACGGTGGACAAACCGCGATTTTTTCTCCCGCTTCTCTTTGTGCCGACCATTTTTTTCGGTATGATAACGTGTCTTACATTCTCCGGAAAAATCCGGTTCTTCCCCACGATTCTTGCTGCGCTCTTCCTGGGAGCGAGCCTCGGATCCAATATGTTCTTTACCTACCAGTGGCTTTCCGAGATCCGTCATTCAACACATCGGTACGTCTCTGCGAAAAAGGATACCGTGGTACTCAAAATGAAAAAGGATGACATGTGGTGGTCTTGGGAACAAATTCACGGCGCGGTCGAATATATGATACGAGATTGTCCCAATGAAAATATTCTCGTACAGTACAAAGGGCAGGCGGCCGACTTTATGCACACCACGCTCTACGCCTTTCGTCTCGCGGGAGACGATCGTATTCGTCGATCGACCACCTACGAAGGACCAAGTTTTTGCCGCTACGCTCTCACCAAGTCGAAGCCGGGTGAAAATCCCGATGACGATCAGTGGGATATCGGCGATCTGCGTATTCTCGCTCTCGAGAAGCGCGGAGGGAGTTTCGATACCAGTATCTATGGAAAAGGAGAGTCAGAAGAAGAGCCTTCGAAAAACAAATTCGAGTACTGGAAGGACGTTACCCGCTAAAGCAGCGATCAGAAAGTGAAGCATTGTTTGGATTCCAAATTTTTTTCATTCCAAGAAATTTTGACGCGAGCGACACAACACTCATAAGAAAGAAGAGAAGTAAAAGCGGTCTCTTTGAACATTTTTTCTATGCATGATTTTTTTTCGCGCTTTCGAAAGGGAGGCATTCGTTTCGATTCCACTCAAGTGGCGTTCATTGCTATTCTTTTTGTCGGAGCATTTCTCCGGATGTATGAATTTCACGATTGGCTTCGATTTAATCCCGATCAGGCTCGAGATGCGATCGTTGCCTTCGACATGACCACGGGAAAGATCCCGCTTTTGGGGCCGGTTGCCGGCGGAACCGAGTTTCGATTGGGGACTGTTACGCACTACTTCTCTTTCCTCTCGGGGACGCTCTTCGGCTTTTCTCCGAGTGCCTTGGCGTATCCGGATCTTTTCTTCTCCATCCTGTTTCTCCCGCTCCTCTTTTTGCTGGTATCGAGAATGTTTGGGACGCGTATCGCACTTTCGGTGATGCTGCTCGCTGCTCTCTCGGGCTATATGGTGCGCTATGGTCGTTTCGCGTGGAATCCGAACTCCATGCCGTTTTTTACGACGCTCTTTTTCTTGTCGGCGCACAGCCTTCTTTTTTCTGAAGGAAGGAAGAAATTGCTGTGGGCTGCGCTCTTTGGGATATCAATAGGCATCGGCGTGCAACTCCATACCTTTCTCTTGGTGCTCCTGCCGATTCTCGCGCTCTTCGTTTTCGTTTTTCTTTTCTTGCAGAAAAAACTTTCTGTTCTCGTGGCAGTCATTTCTCTTTCATGTGCAATATTTCTCAATATCCCGCAAATCATTTCCGAGGTTCAAACGAAAGGGATGAATACGAACGCTTTCTTTAATGGAGTAGGAAACAGAACTGAAAGTACGCGCACAGTGAGTGAGCGGGTGGGACGAGACGCGCTGTGTCATGTGCGATCGAACGCCTTTATTCTGACGAGTCTTGGCCACAGCGATAACTGTAATCGGTTTATCGCACTCATGAAAAGGAAGTTTCCCATGACGCATCCGCTTGATATTGTGCACGCGATTCTCGAGATTGTGTTTACCGTTGGAGGAATATTTCTCCTCGGCTTCTTCGCATGGAAGGAAACGCGCCTCGAAAAGCGATTTCTCTTTGTCGGAGTGCTTGTATTCATGGTGGCGCTCTTTCTTCTTATCATCCCCGTTTCCAATGAAATCGCAATGCGGTATTTCTTAGCGTCCGCATTTGTTCCCTTTGTGCTTCTCGGCGCGTGGGGAAAATTTCTCTTCGAGCGCGGGAGGTGGGGTATTGCGACGTTTGTTCTTTTTGTCTCACTCCTTCTCTTTTTGAACGCGCTTTTCTTGAAGAAAGAGGCAGCGCTCTTTGCGAGCGGTCGCGTGAGCGACGCAGATATGGCCATTCTCGGTGAGACGGAGCCGCTTGCCGAGTTTCTCTCGCGGCATACTCCTTCTCAAGGAACCGCGCATCTTATCGGCATGAGGAGCTATCGAAAGCGTTTTCACAAAGCGCTTGCGTATCCTCTTCACCTCGAGGGGAAGAAGCTTCTTCGCTTCGAAAAAAAGGGAATGCCCGAAAAATCAGGGCCCGTTTTTCTTATTCGGAAGAAAACAAAATCGTACGATGCCATGAGTGAAATCGACGGCATGCCAATTCTTGATCGAAAAACGAGCGGGCGCGTGAGTGTTTTCCTTCTGAGACGAGAATGAGTCCAATATCTTCACCAATTTCTCCTGTTGAGCGAATCACTCCGGCGCTTTTACGGATACGGCCTTCTCAGAAATTTGGCGGTATTGGCGTGTTTGCTCTTCGTGATATTCCAAAAGGAACGATTCTCTCTCGTGCTGCCTTTCTTCCGAAAGAGCGTTTTCTTTCGTGGAAAGCGTTTCGAAAATTGGATGAGATTACCCAGGAATTTGTGCGAAACTTCTGTGCGCACACAAAGCGGGGCGTCTCTCTGCCAGCCGATCTCAGTACGTTGCCCATCGTGTTTCATATGAATCACCACTGCCGTGGGAACGTGGGCTCCGATGAAGCGGGAAATTTTCTTGCGATTCGAAAAGTGCGCTGCGGCGAAGAGTTGTGTTTCGATTACGCCCTCGTTATTTCGGATCCTAAATATCGGTTGATATGTCGTTGTGGTGACCCATTGTGTCGAAAAGTAATAACCGGAAACGATTGGAAGGATCCCAATTTTCTGGAGAACAATTATCGGTATATGTCTCCTGTGCAACGCGCGCTTGTCGATGCGGCGCTTCACCTTGACTCAGAACCTTCTTCCGAATTCTCCATTTCCGATCCTTCTCTTCACAGAAGAGGAGGTCGTTCTGCGCTTGAGGCGAAGAGGAAAGACAAATCGGCTCGGAAAAAGTTTGTTGAATTTTTCGCCTCCAATCGGATCCTACGTTGTTTCGGGCGTACTTTTTTGTACGTGAAAGTTACGGGCGTGAATCTTCGTTGATATCTAAAGAGGGAGCTTTGGTGTTTTCCTTGGAAGAACCCTTCTTTCTTCTTAGTAGGGAAGAAAGAAGAGCAATATCTTCTTCGGTAAGGATACGGGCAGAGAAGAGGAGGAGGAGAAAGAAACCTCCGAGCCCTGCCGCAACAAAGAAGGAGGAGAACGTGTCAAACGAAAACGGAAGCGTTGAAAGAAAGAGGAGAAAGCAAAGCAGCATGAAGACAGACACCTTTTTTGTGTGGAAGGGCGTCTTGACAAAGCGCTGCATGAGAAAAAATGTCGAAACTGTCACGATGAAGGAGCTTATGGTGACGGCCCAAGCGGACCCCACGATGCCGAACCGAGGAATCAAGATCCCATTGAGGGTCGCATTGAGGAGTGTGCCGAGGAGTGCGATTCGAAGCGGAAGGCGCGAGTGCCCGAGGCCGATCAATCCTGAAGACAGAGTGTAAAAGACGGTGAGAAGTGAGAGTCCGAAAACGAGGACACGAAAAGTATCGGCCGCTTCGGAATATTGGTTCCCGAAGAAGAGGGTGAGGGCGGGATGAGCTGCGGCCGAGAGCAGGATAGCAAGGGGCAGAAGAATAATCCCCGAGTATCGAAGGGCCTGCGACATGAGTGCTGATACTTTTTCGGGATTCCCTTCACTTTTTAGTTTGGCGAGTGCGGGAAGGAGGACGATGGAAAGAGCATAAAAAAGAAAGTATGGGAGACGAGCAAGATTGAGAGCGGCATTATAAAGACCGGTTTGTCTATCGTCTTCTAGCATCACTTGAACCAGATAGAGATCGATCGAAATGAAAATCTCATAGAAGAGTAAAAAGAGCGTAATGGGCCATGAGGCGACGAGGAGTGTGCGAAAGGGGAAGGTGAGGGGAGTTTCTTCTTTTCTGTTTGATCGAAATGCCGCAGAAGTTTTCCAGTCAAAAAATAAACCGAGAAGAAAGGTGAGGAATGGCACTATAATATAGCCTGCGATCGCGCCGGGAAGTTTGAAGGAAATGATGAGGGGAACCGTGATAGCAATACGGAGAATTGAGCGGGTCATTTTGAGAACGGCTTGTATGTCGAATCGGTGAATGCCGGTAAAGTGATAGAAATAGATAGACGAAGCGGCGAATGCTGGAATAATGAGAGAGGAAAGACGAAGAAGTGGTTTGAGCGCGGGGTCGCCGAGCATAAGGGCAGTAAATGGCGCAAGGAGAAAGAATACTCCCGTCACAACCGTGATAAGAGCGGCCTGGAGAAGAGCGGCGGTTTTTTGTATGGCGCGTACGGAAGTAGGACTCCCTTCAAAGTGTTCGCTCAAATATCTCGACATGGCGGTCGGGATGCCGTTTCCAATCAAGATAATGAGTGTGGTAGTGAGGGTGATAACAAGCCCATATCGGCCGTAGTCGGCAGGGCCGAGCACGCGTCCCGAAACGGCGTGGATCACATAGCCCGAAACATTGAAGAGGATTTCGGCAACAGTAAGGAGAAAAACGGGTTTTGCGAGTGTTGACATAAGTGGTGGAGTGTTCTACTTTCCGATCAGGTATTTAACAACACACAAAGAGGTGCTTCATGAAGAATGAACCGGGAATCATGTTTCGCCTGGCAGCCAACATACTAATATGGTACAGCCTGTTGGCTTTTCTCTTCTCAGTCATGTTGTTTTCTTCTGGGAAGATTTACTCTGATTCGGAGCGTATGGTTCGTTTGGCGTCTCCCTTGTTCTTTTCTTCAGTTCTAGTGCTCTTCGCGGCAGCTCTCCTTGCTGGTCTTTCTTCCGTTATTTTACTCTTTATTGAGCTTCGATCTGGAGACCATAAGAAGAGCGAGTACGAAAGGAAATTCGAAAGAATCTTTCTGATAGGATTGATGTGTTTTTCGGGGGTATGCTTTTTATTCGCCCTCTGGATCTCTGGGCTCAATCTTTTGCCTGGGGAAGTACTCAAAAACACACTTTTTGTTTCCGGAGCAATAGTGGTATTTCCTGTCCTGGTAATCTGCTGTCGTGCCTTTGCGGTATGGCTTTGGAAGTATCTGATGAAACGGGAAAAAGTACGCACATTTCTGCTATTTTTTGTGATAGTACTTCTTTCTCCCATTCTCCTTCCATTTTTCGGATTCTGTATAATTCTCGTCTTTGTGGTAGTGGTGGTGGCACTTCCGATTTTTGCGCTCACCCCCCCCTCTTTTCGTGGCTTTGCACCAAGACGGATGAATACGCAGTGAAACAAGTTTGAAACAAGCTACATAAATTCAAGAATTCCCCGGCTTTTTAAAATGAGGAGAATATCTTGAAAGATACTCTCTTCCGACTTGCTGGCATCAATTTCAACAAGGTGCCAGCTTTCTTTTTTTTCTTCGAAGAGAGCAAATTTCTTTTTGAGATACTCGATTCCTTGCTCGGGAACGCGGCTCCGCTCCAGTATCTCTTCCGGGTTGATACGGAGGAAGAAGGCAATATCGGGCTTACGTATGAGGCGCCGAAGTGAATCCTGTTTTTTCCCGGGGGGTGAATCGCCCCGTAAATACTCAATCTGGAGAGCAGTATCAATGAGGTAACGATCGGAGAGGAGAATATCGTATTGTTTCCGTAAGGTATTGAAGAGCAGTCGAAATCGAAGCGCGTCGATTGCCAAAAATATTTTTCGCAACAAGATCGAGAATGAAGAAGCGTGTGTCGAGCCTGGCATTTTTCCCGGCGTGAAAGATTTTTCATTGTTTATGAGGCGAGAGATTCGGTTTGCGATCGAGAATTCGACAGCATGAAAGAGCGCGACGCGCTTCCCGCTTTTTTCCAAAGTATTTCGCAGGAGGGCGAGTTGCGTCGACTTTCCCGATCCGTCGAGACCCGAAAAAGTGATGAGTTTCATGCGGATATGCTAGCATTTTCAGCGCGGTTTGGGTATATGGTATGCTCTCTGAGGAAGGGGTTACATGGGCCAGGTGTCGGGTTTTTTGGGAACGATGGAGTCCCATATCCCCCTTTCCTTTGAGGGAGGGTACGCTCTCTTTTCTCAATATGTTCGACATTCTCCGTTGAGAGCGCTTCGTTCGAAAAAGATTTTTATTGTTACAAAATACGAAACCCTTGTTTTTCGAATATGACACCACTCTCTCGCGGAATTTTTTTTCTCTTTCTTTTTCTCCTTCCTCTTCAAACAGTATGGATACTGAGGGAGGTGTCTCTTGATGGGTCCAAGTGGGAATATGGCACGATCGGAATTTTTGGAACGGACGTCGTGCTTCTCCTTTTCATGGTGACATTCTTGGGAGAGCGCATCTTTTCTTGGAAAAGAAACAATCCACGCTCTTTTTCATTTTCTTTTTTGTTTCGCGGCGTTATTGCGAAGGGCGCTCTCCTTGATGCGAGGACCCGTATTGTCTTCGGAAGTCTTGTTGCTCTTCTTGTGTGGAGCGCGCTTTCCATACTGTGGGCGGAAGACACGGTACTTGCCCGATATTTTTTCGTCAAGATGCTTTTTGCGGCGGGAGTATTTTTTGTGGCGCGGTCTCTTCGGTATCAATTCGCTTCATATGGAGCGCTCATCCTTTTTGCGGGAGCGGTTCTTGAGAGTATGCTCGGGCTCTGGCAGTTTCTGTTGCAAGATACTATAAGGTCGACGATTTTTGGTATGAGTCATTTTGAGGTGTGGCGCCCCGGCGTCTCGGTTCTCAAAAACGAAAGCGGTCGGTGGCTTCGAGCGTATGGCTCCTTGCCGCACCCCAATATACTCGGGGGGATTTCTTGCCTCGACGCTCATTTTGGGCTGTTCTTTTGAGTGGTGCTCGTACCAAAACGCAGAGGATCACGATATTCATTTCCACTTTCTTTGTGGCGCTCGGCGTTTTGGTCACGTTTTCGCGCTCTGCTTGGTTGGGAGTATTCCTTGGAGTTATTGCCTTATCTTTTGGGGTGTTTCGCTGGGGAGAAAGTGCTCAGAAAAAACACTTCGCTCTGAGCTTTCTCCTCATAATGTGTGCTCTCCTTCCTTTCCTCTTCCTCTTTCGTGAGACGATATTTCCACGATTTGACTCGAAAACGATTGAACGGGAAGGGTCTATATCGGAGCGGATTACTTCTTTGTATGACGCGAAGGAGGTGCTGAGCCGAGGAGATATCTTGATGGGAGTCGGAGTCGGAAATTTTACGAATGCCGTTCACTCCCTTCATCCAACGCGACCGATATGGAGTGTTCAGCCGGCACACAACGTATTCCTCCTCGTGACGGCGGAAGGGGGGGTGCCTGGAGTCATTCTCTTTCTCCTCTTCCTGATATCAGCTACAGGCGCCATCCTTTCTGTCGGGAAAACAAAAAACCTTGAGAAGCGTCTTCTTTCTCTCACATTTTTTTGCGCGTTTGTTGCCCTTCTCCCGAGCTTCTTTTTGGATCACTTTTTATGGACTGCTCATTTTGGGATGCTGCTTCTCTTTTTCTTGCTGGGCGTTGTTTCAAAGAGTGAGTTTGATAAAGGCAAGGAGGTGTCGTGAAGCGGTTCCCTCCACTTCCTCGGTTCTTGTCTCTGTGTGGGAAAGGGAACTGATAAGGAAGACGCTAATCGGAATCCGGAAAACACGACTTTCACATGTCTGTCGTGAATTTTCTCTGGTCGAAAAGAGAACGACAGGAAATGTTCAATACATAATAACGGCAACGGGTTGGAGTCGCGCGACGGGACGAGCGATGTTGTTTTCGCGAACGCTTTCAATCACATCGTCTCCTCGTTTGTAATGAGCGGCGTCTTGCTCGATGACCTTCGAAGATCGGCCGTTGTAGAGGCGAACCCCGCGCGAGGCGAGTTTTTGGTCAAGCTCTGATTTCGATTGCGGGATACTCGTGTCTGTTTTGTGTTTGGATTTTCCGGCGCCATGATTGCAGGAGAAGAAGCTCGACTCGTTGTCGTCTGTTCCAACAGCGAGGTAGGCTTGTGTCGACATGGAAATAGGAATGAAACAAGGTTCACCCGTCTCGCGAAAAAGCGGATGATCTTTCATGCGTGTCGGCCCGAACGCGCGACTCGTTCCGTTTCGGTGCACCCAGACCTCTTTGTCGAAATGCCGTTCTTTCGAAACGAGAATATGGGGCATGTCGTAGAGGAGTTCGAATTCTGGATCACGCTTCAGCGTCTCTTTGATGGTGCGAGAGACGTTGTGAGTGATAACGGCGCGATTCGCATGGGCGAAATTGGAACAGGCATTTCGAGCTGCCATGTAGAGTGAACCTTCTTCGCTCTCCCCGTCGAAGGCAATCAGGGAATCTTTTTTCCCGAAACCAGAGGCGCGAATTTTCCGAGCGATTTCACGGACGATTTTTCGGTAGGGGGTGTGCCACAGTGCTCGCCCGATGTTCATAAGGATCGCGGTCAAGAGGTGCTCGCGTTTTTTGGCAGTGTACATGTACATGGTGTATTGCCCGAGAATTCCCGATCCGCAGTGAATCATGAAAAGGTAGTCGCCGTTTTTGAGGCCGAATTTTTCGGCAGTTTTCTCATCTTCGATACCCGTTACTTTCATGAGATCAAGAAAGTGATTGCCGGCGGCGCCCAGAATGCCGGAACGAAACTGAGCGAAAAAAAGAAAGAGGGGCGGCATGATATCGAACAGTTCCTTTCGGGAAAGTTCGCGATCGAAAAAGTTTCCGCCGTCCAGCGAGTGTTCCGCCTCGAATCGCGTTTCCGCTTTCAGATACGAAATTAGGGGAGCGATGCCGCCCCGAGCAATATCAACCACTGTCTTGAAGGGGAGGAATGTGCCGAAGAATGCTTTTGTGGGAATGCGGGGGACGAGTGCTTCAAAAAGCGTATGAATATCCTCCGCCGAAAAATTGGATTCGTTTAAGTTGGTTTTGACGAGACGCATTCCGCAGGCGGGATCCGAGTCGTTCAACTGCGGCAAGATGAAGTGTTCCGAAGCGACGGTGGTGCCAGTTGCATTTTTTCGGCCTGGCTTCGAATGGACATCTGCCATAGCGGCGATGTGGTGGAAACACTCGGGATTCGAAGCGACCTTTTCGAGTTGTTCGAGTGTGGAATCATTTGGCATGAGTGATTCTTGAACATGAAAGACGACTGGCACTTGCATGCGACTCGTTTTCATTTCACGTTTGTAGGGACCTGTCTCCCGAATGGCGAAATCTCTTGACATAAAGTTGTTTCTTTTCGATAAGTGGAGATGTTCTTTTTGTTTGTTGGATCTTTAAAAATTCTAAACTCTCAAAATGTTGAAAAGGAGAAAATCATGTCTTCGCATCAATCTCTTGTACGTTTTGTAATTGGTGAAGGCACAAAGGGCTGCTCTTCCATTGACCTCTTTGCTTCCGGAAAATATCCTGCTCTCATTCTTGTTGGATGTTCAGGGGGTTTTCAAAAGGTGTTGGAAGTCCGAGGGCAAGAGAATAATAGGGTGAGACAACATTTCCAGAGTGATATTTTTCCACCGGGGAAATTCTGGACGATGAGTGTTGTGAAGTCTCAATTTCCTAAGGTTATCTATGAATGTTATCGTTATCGGCCAAAACCAAGAAAGGGTTATCCTGTTATCTTCCAATTGAGGAAATACCAATTCTCTATCGATAAAAAAACAAGAAGGGTGAGCCCTGCAGAATTAGAGAGCGCAAAGAGGATGATTCCTTCGCTCTTACTTAGGCGATTGAGGGCCTTTTCTCTCTAACGATTAACGGGCGAGAGTGTACAGCTGGCGATATTTTTCCGCTGTCTCGCTCAAATTGAAGGAGTTCTCGACAAACGCTCTCGCATGGTTGCTGAGGGCGTTTCTTTTTTCCGGATCATGGCGCAGGCGCTCAATCATATTCCAGAATGCCTCGCCGTCTCCTCGGGGTATCGTAGCGCATATTTCTGGGTTTGAAAACTCCGAAAATCGCGGGAGATCGGAGAGGATAACTGGTTTTCCTGAGGCATAGGCTTCGAGGATGACGAGGGGAACGTCAAATTTTCCGAAGAGGTCATGGACGGGAAAGGTGACGATATCAGCGACGCGGTACAGGGCAGGCACGTCGGAAACAGTATCGCTCCAACGAATGAAATCGAGAATGCCTGCTTCTTCAAATTTCTTTCGAATCGACTCTTTTTTTTCACGATCGGCCTGATTTTTGACACGAAGCGCAAAGAGAAATCGGAATCGTTCGGACGAAGGATCTCTTCCACGCAGTTTCTCGATGAGCATATCGGCAATCATGTCGGTTGCGCCGAGGCGAGCGTATTCGCCCGCGTAGGAAACAACAAAGTCAGAGGGAGTAAGCGTGAGCGCCCTGAGCATCACAGCATCTTTGGGTCCCGGAGAGAATCGCTCAAGATCAATGCCGGGCGAAATTGTCTCTACGTTTCGGTACCCTGCTTCTTCGAGCATTTTTCGGGAGTGTTCGGTGTAGGTAATGAGGCGGGTCGCAAAACACATTCGTTTCCACTCCGGTATACCCCAGCGTTCTTCGCGTAAGGTGGCAATAGTTTGTATGGTATGCGGGTGGTTTCGGAAGAGCATTTTGAGGAAGGAAGAATTGAGAGGAGTGGGAGTAAAGAGGAAATGGACAACATCGAAAGCGTTGCCTTTGTGCGCGAGGAAGGCAATAAGGCGCATTTTTGCAAAAAAATCGAAGTCGCCCGATTGGTAGATGGGATGTGAGACGACGTTTTCTCCCATTTCGGCGAGCGATTCATGATCGGTAAGGAGGTGAAATTCTATTTCCGGATCACGAATACTTTTTGCGAGGAAATAGGCGAAATTTTTGGATGCTTCATCCCAAGGGGGGACGAGGGGACGGGTTACCAAAAGGACTCGTTTGGGGGTTGACATAAATAGAATTTTAGAGTAGTGTCTTGAGTTGCTTTCTTAACAATCTTTATGTCCTACTCTGTGCTTTTGGTGCAGGGAGGTTTATATCCATAGTGCCAAACATTTTTACATGTTTACATGAGGAGAGAAAAAATGTTGATTCGGATAAATTTTATTCGTAGAACCGTAAAAACTGCTCGCCGAGGAGATAAAAAAGAATTTTTTGATACACTTTTTTTCACCTTGAAAATTTCTCTTGAATTAAAAGAAATTTTGACGATCCTAAAGAATATTCAAATTTTTCTTTTATTTTGTGGATACGAAATTATTGAGAATTATCATCTTCGCTCAGAAGGGGAATGCAGGACGATCGTTATTCTTCGTGATAAGGGATCTTAGAGATAAATCTTTTGAAAAGCGGTACGACAAACAATGTTTTGTCAAGCCGCTTTTTTATTTGAATCATTCCTTCCTCGCTTTCCCACGGTTCTTTTTCTGTTCGAGTTTTCTTTCTTCCTCTACCGGTATATCTCTTTTCTTTTTGTAAGATCTTTTTTCTCTTCACTCCCTTCTGTCCACACAACAATGCGGACGGGTTTTTGTCGGGATTCGCTGCAAGAATTGTCTGACCCGCGCCAGAGGCGAGTGTGAATGAAAAGGAATCAATAACTTCGTTCTCACGAGACACTGTCGCGAAAAATGTTTTGGCGCTTCCGAAATTCAAAACAGAAAAACTCGCATCTTCGGGTTGCGCCGACACGAAAGAGAGTGACCACCAGTCGTGCCGTGTGGGATCGGCAAGCATCGTTTCTCGCGCAAGGAGCGTGAGAGATGCGGCAAAGAGGCCGATTGCGAGAAAGAGAATGAGGCGCGTGTCTTTCATAAGAAAAGAGATTTCGGGAATTGTTTGTGAGAAAATGAATTAGGGAAGCTTCTTTCGGTAAACGGCGATATCGTCGGAAATGTATGGGAGAGTCATCTCTTTCTCTTTTGCGAATTGCGCGGAATCGTAATGTGGATTCACAATCACCGTGTTGACGCGAGTTGCGGCAAAACAGCTTTGACCTTTCGGTGTGTTCGGAGCCGAAATCATGAGGAGGGTACACTGTTCGCGCGGAGTCGCTTCGTCGGTGTAGCGGCGAAAATAGCCGCGCGAAAGCGGGTAGGAGTAATCGCGCATGAAAAAAAACTTCATCCATGAGTCGGCAACGATGTAGTTGTGATCTTTGAGAATCCATTCGTCAGGCCGAATTCGTTCGGCTGCCCAGCGGGAGACAGCAAATGTTTGTACGGCACTTTTTGCGTTGGGCGCTTGAGTCAAAGAGAAAGCATTGTCGAAAAATCCGCCGACGATTGTTGCGACGAGAATTGTCGCGAAACTGATCCGGAGAAGTAGGTCGGTTCCATATTGAGGCAAAGGGGTTTCGGATTTTCTCTTGTGGTTTGCAAAGAGAAAAGAAAAGCAAGCGATGCGAGCAGTATCATTGGGAAATTGGCGTAGGTGCCGATTCTGTTTGAGGGAATGTCGAGGAAAAGTGCTCCCGGAAAGAGCGACATCACAAGAAGGCTGAATCCCCATCCGAAGGCAATCGCTCCCGAGAGGGTCTTTCGGGCAAAAGAAAAGAGAATAACGAGAAGGCTTACGAGCGCGAGGCCCATGCGAGCCCCTCCTACCCCTTGTGTAAACTCTGCAAACCCAAGACCTTCTCGGGTCGCTTTGCTTGGTGTGCCGATTGCCGTGTCGATTGATGCAGGATCAAGATACGTGGGGAGAGAAATAAAAAATGAAAACAGAAGAACGAGAATGAGAATGGTGAGGGGGAATGGCGAAAAAGCAAGTCGTATCCAGGAGCGCATTTCCGAGAAGGCAGAGCGGATGTGAAACACGAGGAAAAAGAAAATCGAGAAGAGGACGATAAAGAGCAGGACGAGTGTCGAAAGGTGATGGGTAAAGGCAAGGGTCGCCCCGACAAAGATGGAGAGTGTCAGGAGAAGCGGATTTTTTTCACGAAGCGCGCGAAAAAGCGCGAGCAAAAAGAGAGGAATGAAAAAGTTTCCGAAAAGATTTCCGACGACGCCACCGCTCACATATTTTGCTTCGGGAGAGGAAAGAGCCCAGAGCGGCCCCGCCAAAAGAAAAGCGAGGAGGAACGCGCGCTTTGAAAGATCGTGATTGTGAAAGAGATCTTCCGAAAATCGAAATGCAAGGAGTGCGATCGCAAGCGGTGTGAGCACATTGATTATGAGAAGAAAGAGAGAAGGAAAAGCCGAGAGAAGCGGGAGGGTGCTGATTTTCGAAAAAGCGGCGAATGGCAGGTGCTCCCCGATGATGAAATCGTCGATTGCTTCTGGCGCAGTGAGAGTATTACTGCCGTCCGAAAAATTGATGTTTATCTTTTCGTACCGGGGCAATTTTTCGGTGAGTACGATTTTCTGCGCCCAGAACATGTGGTGGCCGAGATCGGTCGAAGTGGGGAGAATCGTATTCCACAAGAATGCTCCCTTCATGGTGAGGGTGAGAAAAAAAATGCCGAGAAAGAGAAGTGACTGTCGGCGAGAAAGGCCGAGGGAAGATTGGGAGGAAGTGAAAGAGTTGGAAGCATCGGCGTTGAGGGGAGTGGTACTTTCCCCTTCTTTTTTTTCGAGCGATATATTGTGTGAAGAGGGGGGAGAGAAGGTCTGGTGAAGTTTTTGTGACAGGAGTGAAACAATCGATCTATTTCGCAGAAGGAAGAGGCTTGGAATCGCGATCAAAAAAGCCGACAGGAAAAAGAGGGCTTCTCGGCTGAGGGGAATGTTGAAAAAATGGAGGAGTATCATGCCGGCGTCCATCATGCCGATGCCGAGCGCGAAGGAAAAGAGGAGCGACTCAAGCGGGAAGAGAGAAAACCGGTGTTGAGATTTTTTGCGAAGCGAAAGGACGAGCCATCCTGGAAGGAAGAACAAAAAAAGAATCGAGACGAAAAAAAAGAGAAGTTGGAGGTCGATCGGCATAGAAGCGCGCTACGAAAAACGGATGCTCTCCGAACCAATTTCGGTGCCATCTACCGGGGGAGTTTGCCCGGACGTCCGAAGAAAAGTTTCGTGAATGAGAGTGATGTACCGCTCGGAAATGACTGACCAATCAAAGGAGCGGAGAACGAATGTTCTCGCGCGCTCGCCACAGGCTTTTCGGAAGGATTCGTCTTCGAGGAGCGGCGTGAGTGCTTCTCTCCAGGCGTTTGGGTCTTCGGGTTCGACGAGGAAACCATTTTCTTGATCACTGATCGCATCCTGGAGTCCCTCAAGTCGGGAAGCGACGACGGGGATGGCGCACGACGCCGCCTCTACGACTGAAAGACCGAATCCTTCCATGTCTCCCGCAACTCTGATATTTGGCTGCACAAAAATATCGGATCGGTTCATAAGGATATCGCGCGCGCGATCGCTTACGTACCCCAGAAGTTTCACGCGCGTGAAAAGACGAGTCTCGGTAATCGCAGAAGTAATATTGGTTCGATCGGGACCGTCTCCCGCGACGATATAGATGATATTTTCCGGAAGTTTCGGGAGGACGTTTCGAATAAACCACGCAACTCCCTTGCGTTTGGCGAGTCGACCAGAAGTAAGCAGGATTCGTTTTCCGTGAGTTGATTCGCCGAGAATTCCTTCGAGATCGCGTGCGGTGTACTCGGGATGATAATGTGCGTTTGTGTCAACACCATTGGGAACAAAGGCGAAGCGAGAGAGGGGAATACTACGCTCAACTCCTGCGCGAATGGTCTCGTTGCCGACCGCGATAAGTCGATCGAGCTTTGGCAAGAATAGGCGGACCCAGAGTGATCGGTACAAGAACAGAGGATACGTGATATCGAGTCCATGGACGATACTGATCACTGTTCTTTTGGGGGAACACCATTTTACGCACCATCCGATGATGGCGAGGACACCGTCTCCCAGAAGAACAACGTCGAAGCGGTGCATGGTGAAAAGAGTGCGAAGAAGAGCAAAGGGCAGAAAAATCGGCAAGAATTTTTTGCCGAAAGGATTTCCCATCGTTGTCACGCTTGCTTTTTTCCCCAGCCACTTGGAGAGGGCGGCGTTTTGATTTTCGATTCCGCCAACGACGGGTGGACACGCGCGCGAAAGAAAAAGAATGCGAAGAGGCATAAAGAGATGAGGTGATGAGGTATTGAGAATCAGCGTCTGTATATTGTTCGGAACTTGGCTTCTCCCGGAAACATTCGGCGGAGATTTTTTTTGCTCACAGTTTTCTTTGATCTTTTCCGAAAGAACATTGTTTCGCCTCACTTACTTGGTGTACCGGCGCTTCTTCAGAAAATACATTTGCTCCTCAAGAAGCCGGCGATTCGACTTCACCATGTCGGCGAGGAGTGCAAAGACGACGAATTGAAGTCCGACGACAAAGGCGAGCGCACAGAAGAAGAGGTAGTTGCGGTACGGAGAAATTTTGAAGTCCTGAAAATAGAATCTGAGAAAGACAAGAAAAAGGAGCGCTGAAAATCCCAATAGAACAAACCCTGGAATCCCGAAGAACTTCATGGGGCGTACATCGCGAACAGCACGCACGATGATGCGCGAACTTTGGCGAATATACTTCGTAACACTTTTTGTCATTTTGGATTTTCGCTCGGCAAAGTAGGTGACTTCGACCGGCACCCACAGGATTCGCAAGCCCTTCCCAATTGCATCAATGATGACTTCTTGTGTGTAGGTAAAGTTTTCAAGGAGACTTAGTCTCATGAGCGATTCTCGGCTATAGGCGCGGAAACCGCAGGTCAGGTCGTGAATCGGCGTCTTCAAAAATTTCGAAATAAGGTGCGCCGCCAAACGGTTGAGTCTCTCTTTGAGAAGTGGAATATTTTTGGCAGCATATTTTCCGAAGCGATCGGCGCTCACGATATCCGCCGTTCCTGAGAGAATGGGTTCGATGAGTTCTGGAATATCTTCGGGATCAAATTGCCCGTCCGCGTCGATATTTACCATGATGTCGGCGCCAACTTCGAGAGCCGCCTCGACCGACGTGCGAAACGCGCGCCCGAGTCCCAGGTTGTGGGGATGCGAGAAAACGCGCGAAGCACCGGCCTCTCTCGCAATTTTTCCAGTACCATCTTTCGATCCGTCATCCACGACATGGATCAGGACTTCTTCGATTCCCCGAAAAAATTTCGGGATTTTTTTAATCGTCTCTCCGATTTTTTCGGCTTCGTTGTAAGCGGGAATATTGATAACGAGTTTCATAGAGGCGATATCAAAATTTTTTCATTAGGAAACTTTTTCATCGGGAGAAGAGGGGCTCACTCTCTCACTCTCTTGTGCGCCTTTGTTTTCTCTCTCTTTCACCACACGAACATTCTTGTGTGGAAGGCGCTCGGACTTTCTCTTCATGGTACTTGAATATCATACCGGAGTGCGACTTGCGAGAGATGCTTTCCTCAGTTTTGTTCGTCCCTCTTCGGAAGAGATGACTGCGGGGCGAATAAGTGGGCAAACATCCTACTGTTTGATTGTGAGCTTTGAAAATTCGAAACAGCGCGGTGTACATTTTCGGTTCTCAGTATTTTTTTGGAATACTTCCTTGCACTCGAGTGCCGCTTTCGTGCAGCGAGCTCGACTTTCTTCGACATAGGTCCAGTCGAGTTTTCGATCGAAAAAATCCAAGAGAAAATTTGCGACCACAACGGCACCGACGACAAAAATCACGCTTTTGAGGAGGGAAAACATACCAGAGTCGTGTTAGCGGCCAATTCCTTTATAGACGATACCCGCCTCTTGATACGCCTTTTTGTCGAAAGCATTTTTCCCGTCAATAAAGACGAGGATGCCATGTTTCTTCAAGATTTCGGGAGGCAGTTCCGATAAGAATTCGCGGTGGTTCGTTGCAAGTATGAGAGCGGTCGACGCCTCGAGGAGCGCTTCGAGCGAGGAAACAGTCGATTGATCCTTGATATGCGGATCGAAAACGTGAACGGTGGCGCGGTGGCGCTTCAGATGTTTGATGATTTCGAGAGAGGGTGATTCGCGCAGATCGTCGATATTTGCTTTGTACGAAAGGCCGAGTACGCCAACCCCCGTTTTATTGAGAGGGAGACCGACTTCGTTCAATGCGTCCTGAAGGAGTTCGACGGTGTATTCTGGCATGCCGTTATTGATTTCTCGGGCGAGCCGAAGAAATTTATGGTCGAAGCCGGCGCGCTTCGCTCGCTCAATTAAATAGTATGGATCAACGGGAATACAGTGGCCACCCACACCGCAGGAGGGAAAGTGTGGCATGAAAGAAAATGGTTTGGTTGAAGCGCCGCGGATAACATCTGCCACATCGATATCGAGACAATCGAAAGAGCGAGCGAGTTCGTTGACGAAAGCGATATTGATGTCGCGAAAGGAATTTTCAACCACTTTCACGGCTTCTGCTTCGCGGATGGATTTCATGGGACGAATTTCTCCGTCGACAATCGATTCGTAAAAGCGAACGGCACGTGCGAGTCCTTCGGCATCGAAAGCGCCGACCACTCGCGGAATATTGGTGACATTCCAGACGTCGTCTCCGGGATTGATGCGTTCGGGACAGTGCGCTAGGAAGACGTCATGCCCAATTGTGTGTCCTTCTTTTTCAAAAAGAGGAGCGATTATCTCTTCGGAAACGCCTGGATTGACGGTTGACTCGAGAACGACGAGCGCGCCCTTTTTGAGATTTTTTGCGACGGTTTGGCTTGCATTTTCGACGGGGGTGAGGTCGGGATTGTGGAGTTCGTCGACGGGAGTCGGGACACAAATGAGGAGTATGTCCGCTTCTCGAATACGCTCAGGGTTGTTCGTGGCTTCAAATCGGTATTTTGGAAGTTTGGCTTCGAGGTACTGATCTTCAATTGGACTCTTTCCATCGTTAATGAGCGCGTTTCGCTCTTCGTTGACGTCGAATCCGATGACGCGGTACCCGCGTTCCCGGGCGCGCACCGCAAGTGGGAGTCCCACATAGCCGAGTCCCACCACACAAACAGTTTCTTGTTTCGTTCTTTCTTCGTTCGTATTCATAAAGCGTTGCTGCGATGAAACATCGGTTCTTTTGAGCTTCCCGATTTATTCTGATCGGTGAGTGTCCAGAACCCAGGAGAACGTACCCTCATTGTACGGGGAAGGCCTCAAAAAGTCGAGAGAAACTAGGTGAATTCAAACCCCGAAGCCCCTTTTCTGGTATACTCCGGCGTTAACTTCCAAAAACGCTATGAATATGCCAAAAGGAACGTCCATAACCTTCTTTGAACGAGAGCGAATCGAAAGCTTTCTCCGCATGAAGAAAAAGAAAACATGGATCGCGGAGAAACTTGGAAGAGATTACTCCGTCATCAAGCGAGAGATACGAAGAAATTCGAGTCCGCACCTTCCCTATGTTGCCATCCGAGCTGAAGCGTATGCGGAAAGACGAAAGAAAAATACCAACAAAAGAAAACTGGAAAAATGGCAAAACGAGAAACTGAAAAAGTTTGTCGAAAGCGAACTCCTGAAGGGACATTCACCGGAGCAGATAGCCGGCCGGTTGAAAACATCTCCTCCGAAAAAATCTTTCCTCGTGTACGGATACCTCGATAAGTTACGAATCCATCTATGATTACATTTACCGCGGAGAAGGAAGGGTCGGCGGATGGTACAAACATCTGCGACGAAAACAGAAGCGGAGACGACCAAAGTTCTCTCGAAAACCGCGAAAAGAGACGATTCCGGATAGAATACCCATTCACGAAAGACCCGCGGTCATTACCAAGCGTACACACTTTGGAGACTGGGAAACCGATTCCGTGATATTCTCAAAACAGAAGTCAGTACTCTCGGTACAGTACGAGCGAAAAATGAAGCTATGCCGATTAAAGAAAGTTCCAAACAAAACAGCGGTCGAAAGCGAACGAGCGATACAGGGACATTTCTCTCGGCTTCCGCAGCAATTGAGGAGAAGTATTACGAGAGATAATGGAACGGAGAATGTTTTGCACGGAGAAACGAAACAAAAACTTTCTCTTCCTTCCTACTTCTGCGATACCTACAAAAGTTGGCAGAAAGGAGGTGTGGAAAACTTGAATGGATTGTTACGAGAGTATTTTCCGAAGAAATGCCCGTTTGATAAAATTTCCCAAAAAGAAGTTCGGTCAGTTCAGGACAAACTCAACAATCGACCGAGGAAAGCGCTTAACTATTTGACGCCGAATGAAGTTTTTGCCAGGGTACTGGAAAAGGGGCATTAAATTCTTGAACTCACCCTATTTTTCACGAAGGGACACGGGAAGTGAAAGTAGAGAGTAGGAAAGAAATAGAGATTGCTTTCTTCAGAACGGTTGTGTAGTTTTTTTTCGAAGTGACTGTGTGAGTGATTGGATCGTGATATACTATTAATAATATCGTTTCTTTAGCATGGTTCGGAATGAGTATGGATAAAAAAAATTGGTGGTTGTTCGGAATTTTCGGAGGACTTCTCATTTTTGCTATCTTTTTCACCGCGGTCAAAATGTTTTTGTTGCGAGACTATTGGGTACAAGGAATGTCGCGATGCGATCCGAGTCGAGAACGGTGTTTTCTTCGTTCGTGCGAGAATGAAGAGTCAATGTGTCCCGAAGGAGTTTCGACGTTCTTTTACAAAATTGTACAGAAAAAAGCATATGCCGTTCGAGCGTGCCCGAGCGAGGAAAACGACTGCTCTTTACTTCGGTGTGAACCAGATGAAAAGGATTGCTTTGAAACGTTCTGTTCTTCCGATCATCCCGAAGATATTCCCGAAGGCGAGAGATGTAGTGAGGAAAAACAAGAATGATGCTTCCTTGGCGTATCGACCACCATACTTTTCCTGAATAATATTGTGAATCATCAGGCGTTCATGGTTGTCATGGGAGGGCTAGCGGGAGTGATTTCATTATTTGCTTACATCCCTTATATTCTTTCGATTCTTCATGGGAAAACAGTTCCAAGCAAAAGTACTTGGTGGATCCTCAGCGCTTTGGGAGGAGTGACATTCTTATCTTATCGGGATGCTGGAGGATTCAATACCTCATTTTTTCTTCTAGGGGATGTCATTGGGTCTTCGGTAGTAGCATTTCTCAGTCTTTTTTATGGTAAGAAAAGTATACAGAAACTCGACATTTTCTGTTTTCTTGGAGCCGCAGCTAGTTTTATTCTCTGGTTTTTTATAAATGAAAATCCTTCCATTGCCTTCTGTTCCGGCTTGTTCGTCGAAGTCATTGCGATGATTCCTACGATAAGGAAGATCGTGGCCAATCCTTTTGAAGAAGATATCGGTGGATGGTTTCTCACTTTTCTTGCCTCGGTTGTCAATAGTTATGCCATTGAAGAGTGGAGCTTTGTAGTTTTTTTCTATCCATTTTATGAAGTGGGTATAAATGGTCTCGTCGTTTTTCTTATTTCTTCCGGGAGAAAGAAATTGCTTCGCGTAAATATTCCTTTCATTCGTATGGACTCAAGTGCTCTTGCTAAATGAAAGACGTATGTGCCTGCAAAAAGACCTGTATGTTTCACGATCAATGATATCTGGACGAGGTCTTTTCTGTCGAGTAAATATTCCTCGAGGAAAGCCAATTTTTGTTATGAAAGGAAGAACGGTCTCTTTCAAGGTTTCGACAAAAAAAGACGCGATGCTTTTTCCCTCGAGAGTTGGCATCGGTAAAGATACTTGGATGGAACCCGACATGAAATTTGTCAAATTTATTAATCATTCATGCGAACCGACAGCGGGTATTCGGGGACGAGTAACTTTCGTGGCTTTGTGCGATATACCAGCAGGAGAAGAAATTACTTTTGACTATTCAATATCTGAAGATAGCCAATGGGAAATGCCGTGCTCGTGTGGTGCGAAAAGCTGTCGAAAAATTATAAAAGGGGTGCAGAATCTTCCTGAAAGTATTTTCAATTCTTATCTTCCTTTTATACCAAAGTACTTTCAGAAAGTGTACAGAAAATCGAAGTTCTCCTCGCGCACAAAAAAATAGTTTTCATCAGAAAGAAGTGAGGAGAGTTGAATATCTCTATTTGAATTCTCTCTTTACCCTCTATGGACAACATTGGAGATCTCTGTCATTGGGACAGTGCAAAATTTTTCCTCTTTTCAGGGAACGTCTTTGATCCTCTTATTTATTATTCCCATTTCGCCCCTCTCATAGTCTCTCTTTTGATCGGCGGCTTCGTTCTCTATACTAATTGGAAAAGCGTGGAAAATTTGGCGCTTTTTTTTGTCATGATATTCTTTTCTTTCTGGGTTCTCATTGATTCCGTGCTCTGGGCTTCTGAAAAGCCTTCGGTAATCATGTTTGTTTGGTCGGTACAGATATTTCTTGACCTCCTTATTTATGCTGCGGCCGCCCTCTTTACTTTTGTTTTCATAAAAAAAAGAATTTCCTTTTCACTTCTGATGATCCTTTTTCTTTTCTTTATTCCACTTTTTCTTTTTTCTTCATCACATTTTAATCTTGAATATTTTGATGTCACAAATTGCGACCGGGAAGCATCGGAAGGATTCCTGTGGAATTATGTGTACACCGTTGAAACGTTCCTTATCGTATGGATATTTGTATTCGTGCTCTCCGCTTCTTTTAAAGAGACAGATCGGACTATCAAGAGAAAATATTATTTCTTTCTTGCAGGCATCCTTTCTCTCCTCGTAGCCTTTTCATTTGGAAATATAGTCGGAAACTTTACCGAAAACTGGTCCTATGGTCAATATGGACTTTTCGGAATGCCTGTTTTTTCCGTATTTCTTTCTTACTTGGTAGTCCGTTATAGAATCCTCAGCGTTAAGCTTATCGCCACACAAGTTTTGGTAATTGCGCTGGTAATTCTCATCGGTTCCCAGCTCTTCTTCATAAATACCGGGAAGATACTCTTAATTTTCATCCTGACATCAATAACGTTTATTCTTGCAGTGATATTTGGGATTCTTCTCATTCGCTCTGTCAACAATGAAGTGCGCAGAAAAGAAGAGTTGCAGCGCCTTACCGATGATCTTGCTGAGGCAAATGCGGAGCTTCGACGACTTGACGAGTCGAAAACAGAGTTCATTTCCATCGCTTCGCACCAACTGCGCACCCCCTTGAGTGCCATCAAGGGATTCGTTGCGCTGCTTGCCGATGGTTCATACGGCACGCTTCCGAAGACGGCCGAAGATATTGTGAAAAGAGTATCAATCGCGACCGAGCGACTCATTCGCTTGGTTGAAAATTTGCTCAATATTTCTCGGATGGAGGCGGGTCGCCTCGAGTACCGGTACACGGAAGTTGATTTTTCGGATGTTTTGTTTGAACTCAGAGATTCTTTTTCGGTACTTGCTTCGGAAAAGGAAGTAGTGATTTCCTTTGACATTCCCGAGCGAGGAGTGATGCCGTGCTTTCTTCTTGATCGCGATAAAATGATTGAGGTGATTTCCAATCTTATAGATAACGCGCTCAAGTATACGCCTCATGGTTTTGTGCGCGTGAGAGCAGAGCTTCTTTACGATGCTGTACGCATTTCCGTAACCGATACCGGGATGGGGTTCTCGCCAGAGATGAAACCGCTCCTCTTCCAAAAATTCTCGCGCGGCAGGCATGCTGAACGATTTGATACGAATGGAAGCGGCCTCGGCCTCTATGTGGGAAAGAGAATGGTGGAGGCGCAGGGCGGAAAGATTTGGGCAACGTCAGAAGGAGAAGGGAAGGGATCTTCGTTCTTCGTAAGTTTCCCGATCAAAAGAGCAGAGTAAAAGTTTGGAATTTTCTTCCACCAAGCCCCTTCTCTTTCTGAGGCGATTGGGCTCATGGAAACGAAAAACACCTCTCTCTACAAGAGGCATTTCTTCTTTTCTTCTGGTGCGCTCGGCAGGAATCGAACCTGCGGCCTTCTGGACCGGAACCAGACGCTCTCTCCACTGAGCTACGAGCGCAACTTTTGGGCAGTATACTTTCTTTCGGGGCTATTGTACAATATTTTACAAGGGTCAAAGAGCCCTCGCCCCCGTTTCCCGAAGGAATATGGATGTGAGCATCATCATTGTGAATTACCGGAGCCGCGAGAAGACCCGCGGCTGTCTTTTGTCGCTTCAGAAAGCGGATTTCTCGAATATTTCTCATGAAATTCTCGTGGTCGACAATAGCGAAACGGCCGATATCGACTCTTCATTTCAGGCAGAATTTCCGGAGGTGCAGTTTTTGTATGCTGAGAAAAATCGCGGCATGGGCGCGGGAAACAATCTCGCCGCGACGAAGGCAGAGGGGAAATTTCTCCTTATTTTAAATCCCGATACCGCAGTACGAAAGACGGCGGTATCGACGCTTTTTTCGCTCCTTCGTGATCGACCCGACATCGGGATCGTTGGGCCGAAGCTTCTCAATCCCGATGGGACGCTTCAATATTCGTGTCTTCGGTTTCCGGAATTCTGGACACCTATTTTTCGTCGTACATTCTTAGGGCGATGGGCGCCACGGCATCTCGCCCGATACTTAATGATTGACTTTGATCACTGCGAGACACGCGATGTTGACTGGATGATGGGCTCGTGCCTTATGATTCGTACTGATTTCTATCGACGCGCAGGCGGATTCGACGAACGATTTTTCATGTATTTCGAGGATATCGATTTGTGTCGCCGTGCGTGGCGCGAGGGTTTGCGGGTGGTTTATTGCCCGCAGGCGGAAGTCGTGCATGATCACGGGCGTGGGAGCGCGCGCGATCGATGGTTCATCGCGCCTTTTACGAGTCGTCTGGCGCGCGAACATATACTTTCGTGGCTCAAATACGGGTGGAAATGGAGATTTCGGTAGACTGGTTTTTCTCGCTTCTTGCGCGCTTTTTCTGAACGCGCTAGGATTTTGAATCACTTTCTCTCATTTTTTTCTTCTTATGGACAAACAGGAACGAACTCTCATTCATGAGACGCCACAACGAGCGGGGGAGCGCGTTCGACTTCTGGGATGGGTCAATATGCGTCGGGATCATGGCAAGATTCTCTTTCTCGATCTTCGTGATCGGACGGGAGTGGTGCAGGTTGTCGTAATTCCGGATCACGAGGAGGCATACGAAGCGGCGCGCGCGGCAAAGAATGAATGCGTTATCGAGGTTTTCGGTACCGTCAAAGTCCGACCCGGAGGCGCCGCACGCATCGGAATCTTGGGTGGCATTGAAATAGAAGCCGATTCGATCTCGATCATTTCTTCCCCGAGAATCCGCTTCCGTTTGAAGTAAATGAAGGGAGCTTGGAGGAGCTCCACTTGGAAACACTTCTCAACAATCGCATATTTTCCCTTCGGAATCGAAATATTCAAGCAATTTTTCGTCTCTACGGAATTCTCCTCGAGTCCTATGCCGAGGCGCTCCGAACGCGCGGCTTTCTCGAGATCAAAACGCCGAAAATCGTGAGTGCGGCGACGGAGGGAGGTGCGAACTTCTTTAAGATAAAATATTTCGATCGCGACGCTTACCTTGCGCAAAGCCCGCAATTTTATAAGCAGGCGGGCGCTACCGTTTTTGAACGTGTCTTTGAAATCGGTCCGGTCTTTCGGGCGGAACCGCACTTTACGACACGACACGTAAACGAATACATCAGTCTCGATGCCGAAATGGCTTTTATCGAGAACGTGGGTGATGTTATGGACGAACTCGAAGGCATTGTTGCGGACGTTTTCTCAATGCTTGCGGAAAAGGGGAAGAGCGAACTGGCGCTCTGGGATGTTTCGCTTCCAGCGGCGGTTCCTATTCCGCGCATAAAACTGACTGAAGCTTTGCATATTCTGGAAAAAGAGTATGGAAAAAAGATGGAAGGCGGTGAGATCGATATTGATCCGGAAGGAGAGCGACTGATTGGAGAATATGTGAAGAAGGTGTTTGACTCAGATTTTGTTTTTTTGACCCATTATCCGACTGCTATTCGTCCGTTTTATACGATGCCGGGACCTGATCCGCATTTTACGGAGAGCTTTGACCTCCTCTTTCGTGGTCTCGAAATGGTGACCGGCGGGCAACGCATTCACGAGTATCGTCGACTTGTCGATTCCATCAAATCACGCGGACTCGTGCCCGATGATTTTTCGAGTTACCTCGACGTCTTTCGTTACGGTGCGCCGCCTCATGGTGGATGGGGCGGGGGATCGGAACGCACGATTCAACAACTCCTGGGTCTCCCGACCGTGAAGCAGGCTGTTCTCTTTCCGCGCGACGTGAAACGCCTCGCGCCGTGAAGGAATGTTTTGACAAAGCATTCTTCTTTTTGGTATGGTTTGGGAGTTCCGATCACTCATTTCCTTAAAAATACGGAAAATCAAGAGAGGTGTTCCATGACTTCGTTGACATTGGGTACTCAGATTGCTGAAGGAAAGACAAAGCGTGTTCTTTCAACTCCAGAGGAAGGACTTGTGCTGTTTTTGCTTTCTTGAAAAATTGCGGAGTTCCGGTTGCGTTTATCGAACAAATTTCGGACCGAAGCTTCTCTGCTCCTTATTGCGACATGATTCTCCTCGAGGTTGTGGCGCGACGATATGCTGTGGGAAGTTTCCTGGATCGCTTTCCTCACCTAAAACCAAAGAAAGGCGAACCTCCTTTTCGTTTTGATCGGCCTCTTATAGAGTTCTTTTTGAAAACTACTCAAGGGGTGATACTGAATCGCGAGCGAAAGCGTATCGGAGTGCTTCCAGATGATACTCGGGAAGTTACAAGACGAAAGCCAGTCGATGATCCGCTTATTTTTGACCCTCAGGATCTAAATTGGAAACTGTATCATCCAAAGATTCCGACTGGCGAGAGAGATTCAGATCTGAACTTCTCCGTACGGAGAAGTGATATTTTGCCGGAACACATTACGGCACAGACGATATTTGAGACAACGACAAAAGTCTTTATGCTCCTCGAGGAGGCATGGAAGAGGCTTGGATGTCGTCTTGTTGATTTCAAAATTGAATATGGAATCGACACTGAGGGGAATCTTTTAATTGCTGATGTCATTGATAATGATGCGTGGCGCCTGAGAACACAGAATTGGGAAGAGCTGTCGAAGCAGCGCTTTCGAGACGGTGAAAACATGGAAACAATCGGGGAGCTCTATCAATATGTAGCGGAGCTTTCGAGAAGACTAAAGCTGTAGTCTTGTCTGCTGCCCGCCGGAAGAATATTTCGGCGGGTTTTTCTTGCTCAGAGAACGCTTCCTTGATAAGGTGAGGAAGAGGACCGAACGGTTTCGAACTTTTGTCGTGGCTATGGAGGGAAGAAATATACAGGATCGGTATCGACGCTATCGGAAACGATTTTCCGATGGTATTTTCGGTCGATTTTCTCAGGATATTGGTATCGATCTCGGAACAGCGAACACTCTGGTTTATGTCCATGGCAAAGGAATTGTCATAAACGAGCCGTCGGTTGTTGCGGTGAATCAGAAAACGGGACAAATTCTTGCAATCGGTCGCCATGCCAAACGAATGGTTGGCAAAACGCCGGGGCATATCGTCGCGACGCGACCTCTGGTTGACGGCGTCGTGAGCGATTTCGATATTACCCAGCAAATGCTCCGCTTTTTTATCAACAAAGTGCATGATTCCGGCTTTTCGTTCTTACGGAGACCCCGTGTTTTGGTCGGGGTTCCGTCTGGAGTGACCGAAGTGGAACGTCGCGCCGTGATCGAAGCGACCATGAATGCGGGTGCGCGCGAAGCGTTTTTGATAGACGAGCCGATGGCGGCGGCGATCGGTGCGCGTCTTCCTGTTATTGAAGCCTCGGGAAATATGATTGTTGATATTGGCGGTGGCACAACGGAAATAGCAGTAATTTCTTTGGGCGGCGTCGTCGTGTCGCGAAGTCTGCGTATCGCCGGAGATGAAATGAATGAAGACATCGTGCGGTATGCGAGAGACGCGTTTAATCTTCTCATTGGAGAAAAGACGGCGGAAGAAGTGAAAATCGCGATCGGGAGCGCGTATCCGCTTCGTGAACCGATGACATACCCGATTCGCGGGCGCGATTTGGTGAGCGGGCTTCCCAAAGAAATTATCGCAAACGATGAGCAGATTCGAGAAGCACTGTCGCATTCGGTGCGGATTGTTGTGAATAACATCAAAACGATTATCGAGGAGACTCCGCCCGAACTCCTCTCCGACATCTTTCAGCGCGGGATTATTTTGGCGGGCGGTGGCAGTCTTATTCGCGGTCTTGATCGATTGCTCGCGAATCAAACTGGTATTCCGGTTCGCATGATGGAGGATCCGCTCACGGCTGTTGTTCGAGGAACGGGAATTGTTCTCGAAGATATGGAGCATCTCCACGAAGTCCTCGTCGAAGACCAGCGGGGCGGAGCGCTCAAATAGAAAACACGTATGAAACGGCGGTCATTTTTCAGTTCTCGTGCGGGAAAGTCGCTTCTTTTTGGCATCGTGGGGGTGACAGTGATTTTTTTCATTCCTTCGATAGTCGTTTCTCCGTTTCGAACTTTTTTTGGGACGGCTGCGCTTCCATTTCACAACGTTTTGTCTTTTGCTGCTTATCATACTCGTTCGATTGGCTCATTTTTCACATCGGTTGGGAACCTCAAGCAAAATTACGAAAGGGTTTCCGCTGAAAATCTAGTACTTCGCGGAAAGAATGCGGCCTTGTCCGAAGTAGAGCGAGAGAATGAATTTCTGAGACGGGAACTCGGAGTGCTGCCGCGAGAGCGATTTCGACTTGCCGCTTCCGAGGTAATCGCGATCGATTCGACATCGTCCGGAACAATGATCGTGAATATCGGAGAAGAGCAAGGGGTGAGAAAAGGCATGGCGGTTGTTTCTGGTCCGGGGGTTTTGGTCGGGCGCATTGTCGAAACAACCACACTCTCTTCAAGCGTGCTTCCGCTCTCCAATCCGAAAAGTGTCGTGAATGCTGTGGAGACAGCAACCGAGGCGAAGGGGGTCGTCCGCGGAGAATATGGAACAGGTCTCTTGTTTGACATGGTGCTTGAATCCGATACCGTGCGGGAAGGGGACGATGTTGTGAGTTCGGGACTTGGCGGTGACATACCGCGCGGACTTTTCATAGGGAACGTCACGCGTATTGAGCCGTCGAGCGACCGCCTGTTTCAGAAAGCGACGCTCGCTTCGCCGCTTCGGTATGATCGCCTTCGCTTTGTTTTCGTGGTGCTCGACGAGCGTCGATAAATTTTTTTGCATGAAACCGACTCTCTTTCGATTTCTTTTCTTTTTTTTCCTCCTAGTGGCGGAAGTCTCGTTCGTTTCTCCGCTCGTCGCTCCGTTTTCCATCCCCCTCCTTCTTTCTTCGCTCGTTTCACTTTCGCTCGTTCGAGGATTTTCCTTTGCACTTCCATGGGCTCTGGTGACGGGGATACTTTTTGATCTCACCTTCTCTTCACAGTTGGGCGTTTCATCTCTCGAGTATATGGGAGCCGTCCTTCTTTTCGGATTCGCTTCGAAGCGTATTGCTTTGGGACAGGGAAGGTGGAAGCTCATTTTTTTTAGCATAGCCGTGTGGATACTTTCGATTGTCTTTCGAATGTTCGAAGCGCTTCTTCCCTTTCGCTCGTTTCAGGAGAGTATCTTCTTTTTCGAATCGCTCTCCGCAGGCGCGTGGGGTTTGTTTGCGGGAAGTGGGATCGTGTCTCTTCTCGTGTTTGTTCTCGTGTTTCTTCTTGTGAGGAGTTTCGAGCGATATCTTTCTCTCTTTGAGAATATGCCGCTCGAACGGGCGTCTTCTCTATGAAATTTTTTTCTCAACATTCTGTGTTTCGTCACAGCGAAATAGACGACGCGGTTCTGACGCTGACCCAAAAGGATGCGGCAAGACTTGAGACGCCGCTCTCGCATTCAGGGCTCTTCTTCTTACGCCTTGGGATAGCGGCGATGCTCGCTATTCTTGGCGGTCGGGTATTTTTCTTAAGTGTACTCGAGGGAGAAAAGTATCGCGAGCGCGCGGCAGAAAATAATACCCGGAACATTCTGGTGCCTGCGCCGCGCGGCCTCATCTTCGATCGCTACGGAACACCACTCGTTCGCAACGTGCCGAGCATGGAACTCATCGCGCTCCCCGAAAAGCTTCCGCGCGACCGATTAGTGAGGGAAGAGCTATTTCGGTCGCTCCATGGTATTTTCGATTTAGGAGCAGAAGCTCCCGAAGCTGAATTTCTCGCGCTTGATGAATCTTCCGCCCCGCTTGTCCTCAAGTCCGTTTTGACGCAAGAAGAAATGCTGATTTTTTCTTCGAGAGCCGAATCGTTTCCGGGAGTAACTATCGAAAAGTCGGCAATACGCGAATATTCGGACAGCGTTATCTTTTCTCACGTCATTGGATATGAAGGAAAGATAAAAAAAGAAGAACTCGAATCGAATCCGTTGTATCTTCCAATTGATGCGATTGGAAAACAGGGCGTCGAAAAAGAATACGAGTCCGTTCTCCGCGGGACGCGTGGTGCCGATCGAAAGGAAGTCGATTCGCGCGGAATGACGACGAGAGAACTTGCGGCACTCGACCCGATTCCGGGAAGTGATCTCTTCTTGAATATCGATGCCGAACTTCAAAAGAAATCATTTGATACGCTTCGTGCGTTTCTCGAGTCGAAAAATTTGACGAAAGGAGCAGTCGTCGCACTCGACCCGCGAGATGGCAGTGTTTTAGCTCTCGTTTCATTTCCTTCCTTCGATAATAATCTTCTCGCGCGTGGCATCGACCGAGAGAGCTACCGCGCGCTCCTTGAGGATCCCGCGCACCCGCTCCTTCATCGGGCGATCGCGGGCACGTATCCTCCCGGCTCTACCATCAAGCCCTTCGTTGCGACCGCGGCCCTGTCGGAAGGGATTGTGACGCCGTCGACTCAAATAGAAAGTCGCGGCGGGATCAGTGTGGGGAGTTTTTCATTTGGCGATTGGAAGGCACACGGCTTTACGGATATCCGCCAGGCGATTGCGGTCTCGAGTGATGTGTACTTTTATTCGGTGGGAGGAGGCTACGGCTCGATTCGTGGCCTTGGTCTCGACAAACTAAACGAGTACGAACGCCTTTTCGGGTTCGGAGAAAAAACAGGTATTGATCTTCCGGGAGAAGAAGACGGATTTTTGCCGACCGAATCATGGAAAAAGGAGCGGATGGGAGAGCGCTGGTATATTGGTGACACATACCACGCTTCGATTGGCCAAGGATTTGTTCTTGCAACGCCACTCCAAATCGCTGTGGGGACAGCTGCGGTTGCAAACGGCGGCACGGTGTGGAAGCCTCGCGTCACGGGACAAGTGCGCGCTCCAGACGGATCGACGAAGACTCTTCCTCCTGAAGCGCGGCACACCCTTTCCTCGCAAGCCGCGGCACTTGGAGTTGTCCGAGAGGGTATGCGCCTTACGGTGACCGAGGGCACTGCTCGGTCGCTTCGGGATCTGCCGATCTCAGTCGCCGGAAAGACGGGAACAGCGCAGTTTGGAAACGAAGAGAAAACGCACGGATGGTTTTCATCATTTGCGCCGTACGAAGATCCGTCGATTACTCTCACGGTTCTCGTTGAAGATCAAAACGACAAAGAAACCTATAATGCCGTTCCTGTGACCCACGATATTCTCAGATGGTATTTTTCGGAGGAAGAGGGAAAACCCTTTCAAAAACTGATAGTTCCTCTTGACAAACAGAGTATTGACAAGGGAAAATCCTCTGCTATCATGGGTGGCATTGTGCGCTCACATCGAGCGCTTCGCATAATTTGCATGTTCCCGGAAGTATGGCAAAGATATTGACTAAAGACGGACTCAAAAAACTTCAAGATGAACTCGAAGAGCGGCGTTCCGCGGTTCGACAAAAGATCGCTCTTGCAATCAAAGAGGCGAAAGAGCAGGGTGATCTCTCCGAAAATGCAGAGTACAGTGAAGCAAAACGCGAGCAGAACGAGAACGAATCGCGCATTGCGGAGCTTGAAGCCTCGCTCAAAGAGGCGGTGGTCGCGCGGCACAACCACAAGTCTTCGGGCGTGCAAATCGGCTCCACTGTAAAAGCGCGCCTTCGTGGACGAGAGATGACATTTACTATTGTAGGTTCGAACGAAGTCGATCCCTCAGCAGGGAAAATCTCCCACGAATCTCCCTTGGGGAAAGCGTTTTTGAATAAAGAAAAGGGTGCTCGCATTGCGGTCGAGACGCCCGCTGGGAGTATGGAATATGACATTGTGGAAGTTGAATAAGATAAGAAGGGAGCGGGAAAGAGAGGTGAGAAGAACCGATATTTTTTTCGTGTATCGCTCCTTCCTGTTCTTAAAAATCTTGAATAAGGAGAGGTCTGATGGCGGAAAGACAGTCTTCCTTCTGGTGTAAAGACACTTATCGGTTGTTGGTGCAAATAGGTTCTTTTCCGAATAGAGGGTCGGTCCAAGGTTTGGACCCAAACGTGCTTCGTGCACTTCCTGGAGCAATTGTTCCTGTTTATGGAGCCGAGTGGAATGGTATGTCTCCCGAAGACATTTTTCGCTGTGTTCTTCGACAAGGAGCGGTAGTTCTTAGGGAAGATCTTGCAGAATCCTTTTTTTCTTCGGCAAGTTGAAGCGGCTCGGATGGTAAGGGAATTACCGATGAGATCAATACGATTTTCGGGAAGCGTTTTTAGAACATTTTAAATCTGAGAACAGAGTATTTTCTTCTCCTTTCTTCTCAAAACGGGCTTTGTCAAAAGAAACAAACCCGTTTTTTCTTGCCAGAGAAGTGAGGATTCGCTAGAGTGGATGCGGAAGAGAATTGTAACTTTATACCTATGTCCTACGTAGATTCGTCAAAAATACAGGTGATGGTTCTCCAATTTTTGAAGGAGAGGAATAATGAAAAATATTTAGACCTTCAATCTTCAAATTTCTTTGAGGACAAGATGAATGATCTTGGGAGAGATTTTGAGAACGGCAAGTTGAAACAAGAAGCGATTCCCGGAGAAATAGAGAATATTCTAAACCAATTCACAATGTATCTTGATGCAAGTGACAAGCGAGAACTGGAGAAAGCGGTGAAGCAACTTTTCCAGTAATTTCTATGACTGCAGAGGAGATTCGGAAAAAATATCTGGAGTTTTTTGGGGTGAGGGGACATGCAATTGTGCCGTCCTCCTCTCTTGTGCCCGAGAATGATCCGACAACCCTTTTTACGGGGAGTGGCATGCAGCCCATGGTCCCCTATCTACTCGGGGAGCCACATCCCTTAGGGAAACGTATTGCCGACTCACAAAAATGTTTTCGTGCGCAGGATATTGAGGAAGTGGGAGACAATCGACACACGACATTTTTTGAAATGTTGGGGAACTGGTCGTTTGGCGATTATTTTAAGCGCGAGCAGATTGCGTGGATGTGGGAATTTTTGACAGTTGAGCTCGCGCTCGATCCCAACCGGCTCTATTTTACCTGCTACGGCGGAAATGAAACATTAGGCATTCCTCGTGATACCGAGGCAGCAGCACTGTGGCAGAATCTTTTTAAAGAAAAAGGTATCGACACAACTATCGCTCAGGATGCCGAGACAAAGGGGCTTCAGGGCGCGCGTATTTTTTACTATGGTGACAAGAAAAATTGGTGGAGCCGCGTCGGCGTTCCTCTTGCTATGCCTGTCGGAGAGCCTGGCGGACCGGACACGGAAATGTTTTGGGATTTTGGTGAGCAGCGCTTGCTCCATGAGCATTCTGTGTGGAAGAACGAACCGTGTCATGTCAACTGCGATTGCGGCAGGTTCATGGAAATCGGGAATAATGTCTTTATGCAGTATGTAAAAACGGAGAACGGTTTTTCGCTGCTTCCTGAACCAAATGTTGATTTTGGTGGCGGTTTGGAGAGAATGGCCGTTGCTTCGATGGATATTCCCGATGTTTTTTTGAGCGATCTCTTCACAAAGACACGACAGATGCTGGAAGGCATGACCGGGAAAACGTATATATCCGATGGCGAAGAGACGCGAGCGCTGCGTATTATCATGGATCACATTCGCGTCGCGGTGTTTCTCTTGGGAGACGGGGTTACTCCATCGAATACCGATCGAGGATATGTGCTTCGCCGGGTGATGCGCCGCGCGATTCGCTACGGCGATACCCTCGGCCTTTCGCCAGGGAGCCTCTCTCTCCTTTCGCAGTCAGTGATTGATGAATATCGCGCTCCCTATCCCGCGCTTGTCGAGCACGCTCACAGTATTCGCGAGGAAATCGGTAACGAAGAAGATCGATTTCGTCTCACGCTTGAGAAGGGAATGAAGGAGCTTGAGCGCCGCGTGAAGTCTGGAAAGGTGAGCGGGAAAGATGTTTTCGATTTGTTCTCCACTTACGGATTCCCCTTTGAGATGACGAAAGAGATTGCCGAAGAGCGCGGCATCGAAGTGCCTACGGAAGACTTTCAGGAAGAATTCAAAAAACACCAGGAACTGTCGCGTACGGCGAGCGCCGGAAAGTTCAAAGGTGGACTGGCGGATGTGAGTGAAAAAACAACCGCGCTTCACACGGCGACGCATCTTCTGCTTGCTGGGCTCAGAAAATTTTTGGGAGAGAGTGTTCACCAAGCGGGGTCGAACATTACGGAAGAACGAACTCGATTTGACTTTACCTTTCCCGAAAAAGTTTCGCGCGAAACGCTCACACGCGTAGAGGAATATGTAAACGAAGCGATTGCTTCTCGTGCATCAGTCGAGACGGAAGTCCTCGATAAAGAAGTGGCGCGTGCTTCGGGCGTCGAGGGGAGCTTTTGGGAAAAATATCCCGACAAAGTAAGCGTGTACCGCGTTCGAGGTGAAAACGGCACGCTCTATTCTCAGGAACTCTGCGGCGGGCCACATGTGAGAACGACTGAAGGTATGGGCCGCTTCCGCATTGTGAAAGAGGAGGCATCGTCTTCTGGGGTACGTCGAATCAAAGCGGTATTAGAATAGCATGATGCCTCGGTACTTCCTCAAAACGTTTGGGTGTCAACAAAATGTCGCGGACAGCGAACGGATCGCGGCGTACTATATTTCGCGTGGATTTTCCGCTGCGAAAGAGCAGCGGGAGGCGGATGTTATCGTTATCAATACGTGCGTTGTTCGCGAGCGCGCCGCGGAAAAAGTCTTCGGTCTCATTCGCAATCTCGAGCCGCTCAAAGAAGTGAATCCGAGCCTTCGCTTCGTGATTACAGGGTGCCTCATTGGAGCGGCGAGTCGGGAACCGTCGGGAAAAATGATGAAGGCGCTTCGAAATCGACTTCCCGACGTGGATTTTCTGCCGCTCGAAGAAGTGGGCTTCGAATATGCGCCGGTTCGCCAGTCGGGACGCGTTGCTTCTATTCCCATTTCAAACGGCTGTAATAATTTTTGTACGTACTGCATCGTTCCTTTTTCACGAGGGAAGGAGCGGTCTCGCGATTTTTCGGACATCCTCCGTGAAGTGAAGGATGCAGTCTCTCTCGGGAAAACGGAAATCCTTCTTCTGGGGCAGAATGTCAACTCGTATGGAGCGGATTTTTTTCTCGATGCGCTCGGTGGGCGAAGCGACCGATTCCAATTGCCGGATGGTCGAGAAGTTCGTCCCACCATGGTGAAGCACTTAGGGCGTCATCGGATACCGACTCTTTTTCCTTTCCTCCTCGAGACGGTTGCGAAGGAGCCTGGCGTTTCAAAGGTTTCGTTCCTCTCTTCAAACCCCTGGGATTTTTCGGAAGATCTGATCGAGGTTATTCGTCGCTTTCCGAATATCGATCGAACGATTCATCTTCCCGTGCAGTCGGGAAGTGATCGTGTTCTCCAGGCGATGAACCGTTGGTATACGCGTGAGGAGTACCTTTCCCTTCTCGAAAAAATTCGACACGCAATTCCTGAGATACGCTTCACGACGGACATTATTGTCGGGTTTCCTGGTGAAACTGAATCCGAATTCGAAGAGACGCTCGATCTTGCGCGGCGTGCCCATTTTGAAAAAGCATATATTGCGTGGTATTCACCTCGACCCGGAACAGGGGCGTTTTCTCTTCTTGACGATATTTCGCTTCCGGAAAAAAAGCGTCGACGAAAGGTGCTCGATCTGACGATCAGTACGGAAAAAATTTGATAAAAATCGCTTTTCCTGGTATAAAGGAGGGGAGAATGAAACTGTCATTCTTGGTTGATTGAAGAATTTTAACCACTTTTAACCAGAGGAGTGAGTTTCGTGAAGCTGCAATTCTTAGAAACTTTAAAACAACGAGTAGTGCGGTGGTTAAATGAAGGAGGGGAGATAGTGATCGAGGATCCCGAGGATCAAGAAGACGAGGGATATTCCTTGACCCATCGTGATAGTATCATTTACGGGTTTCTAATTTTTTGTTTCCTCCTCCCTTTCTTTCTCCTCATTTGGCACTTTTTTTTGTCTCATTAGATTTGTGGGGAAGAGAGAAATGACAAACAAAAGGAGGTCAACATGTTCTTTGATGATTACAGCATCATCGGAAACTTCTTAAGGATTTCTTTTTCGCCTCCTCTTGGTATAAATCCACAAGGGGGCGTTTCTTTTTCTGGGGGCCTGTTGTAGGATAGGGTGGTTCGTATGTTTTCGGGATTTTCTTTATGGACAAGACCCTCACGCTTCTTTCGTGGAATGTGAATGGTATTCGAGCAGCTGAACGAAAAGGATTTACCGGGTGGTTGGAGCGCAGCAAATACGACATCGTGTCTGTGCAGGAGACCAAAGTTTCGGACCCGAGTATTCTTTCGGAACGACTTCGTCATCCGGATCATTACGAATCCTACTGGCATTCGGCGAGCGAACGAAAAGGCTATAGCGGGGTGGCGATGTACGTGAAAGAGCCACCGCTTCATGTCAAGACTTTTTTTGGAGCATCTTCTTTATCAGCCGAAGGTCGTGTGATCGAAATCGAATATCCTCGATTCACTCTTCTCAATATTTATTTCCCGAACGGCGGATCGGGTGAGGCTCGACTTTCCTACAAACTTCAATTTTATCGTGAATTTCTGGAGTATGTGATTGAGCTTCGTCGTCTCGGGAAGCGTGTGATTTTTTGTGGCGATGTGAATACCGCGCATACGGAAAATGATCTCGCTCGTCCGAAAGAAAATGCTGGTGTATCCGGATTTCTTCCGGTCGAACGCGAGTGGATCAATCAAGTGATCGAGCGCGGTTTCGTGGATACGTTTCGGATGTTTCACGAAGGAAACGGCTTCTATACTTGGTGGGATATGAAGACTCGTGCCCGAGATCGAAACGTAGGGTGGCGTCTCGACTATTTTTTTGTCGCCGAAGAGTTGCGGGAAAATGTGGAAAACGCCTTCATCCTTCCGGAAATTCCGGGGTCGGATCACTGTCCCGCAGTTTTGCGAATACGCGTCTAGAACGAAACGGAAACAGTGTGCCAATGGGAAAGCGTTTGCACAATCAGCATCTTTACTTACAAGATTTTTTCATGGAAACTCTTTCTCTTTCAGAAGCGGGGGATCGCCTCAAAAGAGGACAGATAGGGGTCATACCGACCGATACGCTCTACGGGATTGTCTCGTCTACATGCTTTCCTGACTCAGTGGAGCGCGTCTATCAGGTGCGCGGCCGGGACGCGGGGAAGCCGTGTATTCTGCTTCTCTCAAAAAAAGAGGAGATGGAATATTTTGGCGTTCAGCTGTCTCAAAGTCGCGCACGTTTTCTCGAAGAGCTCTGGCCGGGAAAAGTAAGCATCGTTTTCTCGGATATTCCAGAAACATTTTCTTTTCTTCATCGGGGGACTGGGACGCTTGCGTTTCGCGTTCCGGAGAGTGAACCACTTCGGGAGCTCCTTTCTGTTTCGGGACCAATCATTGCGCCGTCCGCAAATCCCCAGGGAGCTCCAAGTGCGCGCACGGTGAAAGAAGCAGAGAACTTTTTCGGATCACGTGTCGACTGGTATGTGGACGGAGGCGTGCTCTCAGGAAAGGCCTCGACCGTAGTCCGGTGGGACAAAGATGCTCTCATACTTCTGAGAGAGGGTGCCGTCACTCTTCCGGAACGACTTTTGAGAACGTGCCTCTCTTCAGATATCCGCTCCTCAAGAGTGTGAAAATTTGCGCGCACAATTTTTTGGAAGTGGAGGAGTTTTTTCTTGAAGGAAGAAGGGGAACGTGGGAAACTCTGATTCCTCTCTGAGGACACTGCGAAAATATATCCTTCGGACGTATGCCTTCGTTACACGATCAATCATTTTCTTCATCTCCGCTTGCCGATCGGATGCGACCGCGACGACTCGAAGAATTGGTGGGACAGTCGATTCTCTTTGAAGAAGGCGCAATCCTTCGGGTCGCGCAAAAAAGTGGAGTGCTTCCCTCGCTCATTCTCTGGGGCCCGCCTGGAGTCGGGAAAACAACGCTCGCACTGCTCCTTTCCCAGGAGTTTGATGCGGAATTCGTCTCGCTTTCTGCTGTAGGAAGTGGCGTCAAAGAATTGCGAAGCATCGTTTCCTCTGCCCAGAAGCGACAGTTGGAGGGAAAGAAAACGATACTCTTTGTCGACGAAGTTCATCGCTGGAATAAAAGCCAGCAAGATGCGCTTCTTCCGCATGTCGAAACTGGAACCCTTACGCTTATCGGTGCCACCACCGAGAACCCGAGTTTTGAAATGAATTCGGCTCTCCTCTCTCGTCTCCATGTGATTGTTCTTTCGCCGCTTTCGAAACAAGACATACTCTCTCTTCTTCGTCGGTCGCTTTCGGATACGGAGCGTGGTCTTGGAAGCAAAATGTCTCCGCCGATCCCGAGGCGCTCGAAGCAATTGCGGAATCCTCAGGCGGTGATGCCCGAGCCGCTCTCAATGTACTGGAAATGGCGGCGAGCTCGGGACATATCGATACCGGGAAGGTGCGAGCCGTTCTCATGCGCCCTTCCTTTTCCTATGATCGGGAAGGTGACGAGCACTATCAGCACATCTCTGCGCTTCACAAGTCGCTTCGCGGGAGTGAGGCGAGCGCGGCGCTCTATTGGCTCGCGCGCATGCTCGAGGCAGGCGAGGATCCGCTCTTCATCGCGCGGCGTTTGGTGCGATTTGCTTCGGAAGACATAGGACTCGCGAATTCGCAGGCGCTTCCTCAGGCTGTTGCCGCCTTTGATGCCTGTCGCATGATTGGCATGCCGGAATGTGCGGTGAATCTTGCGCAAGCTGTGACCTATCTCGCGCTTTCGAAAAAGAGTAACGCAATTCTCGTTGCGTATGAGAAGGCCCGTGGAGACGCGCAGAACTTTCCTCGCGAAAAAGTGCCGCTTCATCTTCGCAATGCGCCGACGAAGCTCATGCGAGAATTGGGGTATGGGAAAGCGTACAAGTATCCTCCCGATTTTGAAAACCCGGAAGATGCCAAGCAAGAATATTTTCCGGAGCGCCTTGCAGGAAGAGTGTACTTGGAAGTCACTCCTCGTTCCGCCAAAGCCAATTGACACTTTTGTTGCCTCACCATATACTGATGCCGTCAAAGGACTTGCCTCTACGAGTCACGGGGGACTCCCTGTTGTTTAACAAGACTATCCATCACGGGAGGGAATCAAAAGTGTGCGTGTCTATTCTTTTTGATCCGACTACATGCGAAATAATCCGAGAAAGATCACAAATCTTTGCTTGTAAAGCTGAATACTTAATCGGAATCGGCATTGGCATGGTCTTTTGTGGCGCTCAACCGTCTGTCGAGCTTCAACTATTGAAGCTGGGAGAAGATGCGTCTCTATCGGTCGAAGCAATAGAAATACTGACTGATATATCTGAATTAGATAAATTCCTCAGTCAATGGATAACGTTGAATGTGAATTTCCTATTTCTGATTCAGAAAATATTCCTAAAACTTCAAGTGGAGATTATAAAACATTCTTTGGAACATTCTTTGGAAATTCTTTTTCCGAGAGTAAGAAATAGAAGAATAAGAAATAAGAAAACAACCTAAACAACCTATAAAAGGTACGAATTCAAAAAAAGCCCTGGGCAATCCTCGGGGCTTTTCAACATTTTATTTTGCGAGTCTTGTTCTTGGTGTTGGGAGAATATTTATGTCCCGAAGCCGAAGAGGCCCGCTGGTTCCGGAAAAACAATGGAAGAAAATATTGGGAAAGAAGAAGTTTCATTCTCGGAAGGAGTGAGGAAAATCAATCGATTATTTTCACCAAAACTCGAAACGCGGAGAGGCGGATGAGGCAGAGAAAGGATAGGAGACGTGTTTCGCCCTCCGCGATCGTCGAGCTCCGTAATACGAATGTCATTTCCGAGAGAAAAAATCACATGTTCGTAATCTTTTGACCACTGCACAAAAGTAATTTTTTCGGAGAAGCGACCAATGTCGAGCCGCGTTCCTTCTTCGCGTACGGGTTGCACTTCCCAGGTTCTCGTGAAGACCGTCGATATTTCCCAGTCGTTCCAAAACAGGAGTTTTTTTCCGTCGTCCGAAAATTGTGCGCCCGTCGCGTCATTCGAAAGTCGTTTCCAGGAACGAGAATTCTCTCCTCGATTCAAGAAAAAAAGCCTGCCCTTTTCTCGATTCAAAACAACAATGCGCCGCTCGTCGTAGGCAATTATTGACCACGTTCCTTGAGAGTTCGAATCGTAATTTTCTGGGGGCGCGGTGGTGATCTGTATTCGATCGGTGGGATTTCCACGCGGAATCTTTGAGAGAATTCCGGACGCACTTTCGAAAGCGATAACGGCATCACCCAAAAAATCATACGCGTCCACATTTTCCGAAAGGAGGGTCGCGCTTGAAGGTTCGGTGACGGAGAGTTCGAAGAGCGTTCTTCCGGAAAGCGCGACGAGCGTTTCGGCGCGTTCGGGATTTGGTCGCACGCTGCGAAGGTGCGGGATTGAAAAAATGTCTTTCACATTCACTGTCGAAAGCGTATCGCTATTCACGAGAAAAAAATTTGGCGATCCA
Organism: Candidatus Moraniibacteriota bacterium; assembly: GCA_016699975.1. Classification (GTDB taxonomy): domain Bacteria; phylum Patescibacteriota; class Minisyncoccia; order Moranbacterales; family UBA1568. The sequence goes on from CP064994.1 coordinate 629,325, forward strand.
TCAGTTCGGGAGAGAAGAGAGAGAAGAAGAGAGGAATCATCTCTTGCAAGCCATTGAACCGGAGGATGTGCCGCAGGAGGAGCGAGAGAGAATTCCCGGGAAGAAAATATCTGTCGCATTTCTTGGGTCGCTTGAGTAAGAAGAAGGAGGGTGAATTCGCCGTCGTTTTCAACAGGGATGAGGAATTTTCGTCGGTCGGGAGACGGGAAAAAGTCAAATGCTCCTTTTGGAAGAGAGAGGTTGACACGTGGATAGTCGTTTCGCGTGAGGAGCACATTCCAGAATTCGGTCGCGCGTCCACTGTGAATCGTCACTGTCTTTGACCACGAAGAAAATCCGGGAGACGACACCGAGATCGTATGCTCTCCCGGCCGTAGACCTCCGATGTGAAAAGAGCGGTTTATCTCGTTTGTTTCCGCGGACACGGGAGAGCCATTCACATGAATATCAAGGTTATTCTGGGGGTTTGCCGTTATGGATATCGAACCCGTGTAGATAAAAACACCGCGATCGAAACTGTACCGGTATCCCATCATGAAGAGAATCACGATGGGAGAGGTGACGAAAAACGTCATCGTGAGAAGCCAAAAGAAGAGTGGGCGAAACGGCAAACTCATAGGAAGAGAAAAGAGTCAAGTGTCGTTATGCTAGCATTTCTTCTTTTTCTCGTAAACGTTGACCGTGTCAAGCTCTTAGAGTAGGGTACAAGCTGGTATGAAAACGATCTCCCATTTTTTCGATTCGTTTTCGCTTCCGACAAAACTTGCCGGCGATGTTTCGTTTCTCCTTCTTTTTTCGGAGGGAGTATGGTGCTGTCATTTGTGATTGGGCGGACTCGGTTGTTGAGTGTCATTCTTTATTCGTATGTTGCTCTTTCGATCGTGACCTTTCTCCCTTCAAATATGACTTCGTTCTCGCCGGAAGGGAGGGCGATTCTCTTTGTTGCGATCCTTTTCTTGCTCGTTTCGACGGGAGATACGCTCGTCGACATTCATATTTCCAATTCTTCCTCCAAGTTTTTTTCGCGGGTTTTTCTTCTGGGATGCCTGGGATCGGGACTCGTCTTTAGTATGGCGCTCTCTCTTCTCTCAAAATCGTTTGCGCTCCAATTCCTCTCTCCCGTGGTCTATGGATATTTTGCCACTCCTCTTGCGCGAACACTGTGGATGGTGGCTCCGCTTCTCTTTCTTTTTTCCTCAACAAGCGAAGATGATCGAAGCTGAAAAGCTTTTGAATCGCCTCTTCATCGGAATCTTCACGGAGAAAGAGCGTCTTCTTGACAGGAAGTTTCCTCTTCCTCTATACTGCCCATGCGAATGAAAGAGGCTTCTTTGCCTTCTTTTTCATTCGGGGCTCTTTACCAATTTATTATGAGCAAAAAATTGCAATTTTTTGCGGTCAATCCAAAAAGATATCCGGATCTTCCATATTCCTTTTTTTCTGGATTCATTTCGGAGAAAAAGAGAAACATATTTTGTCGCGCGGAGATGGGCGGCAGAAGATCGGCATTCGTGTCGATTTCTTCCATCTTTACGAGAGTTTGATTCCGATTTTCCGCTTGCGGTATATCGGAATCTGATCCTTCGCTGCGAAAGAGAGGCGGCGATGGACTGGCTTTTGCCAGATACTCATTCTTTCTTTATTGAGAGTTTGATCCTGGCTCAGGATGAACGCTGGCGGCATGGATAAGGCATGCAAGTCGAATGTGTTGGTTACCGGCTTTCCGGAAACCAATAACATGGCAAACGGGTTAGTAATGCGTAGGAATGTTCCCTCAAGTCGCGAATAATCCGTCGAAAGGCGGAATAATACGCGATGTGCTCTACGGAGTAAAGATATATCGCTTGAGGAGCAGCCTGCGTCCTATCAGCTAGTTGGTGGGGTAAAAGCCTACCAAGGCTTTGACGGGTAGGGGGTGTGAGAGCATGGCCCCCAACATTGGGACTGAGACACTGCCCAAACTCCTACGGGAGGCTGCAGTCGAGAATATTCGTCAATGCCCGAAAGGGTGAACGAGCGATGCCGCGTGTAGGATGAAGGCCCTCGGGTCGTAAACTACTTTTTCAGGGAGCAATTTCGATGAGAGTACCTGGAGAATAAGAGGTTACTAACTCTGTGCCAGCAGTAGCGGTAATACAGAGACCTCAAGCGTTATCCGGATTTATTGGGCGTAAAGAGCGGGTAGGTGGTCGTGTTAGTCAGATGTCAAATCCTTCGACTCAATCGAAGAACTGCATTTGAAACGGCACGACTTGAGGCGGTGAGAGACCAGTGGAATGCACGGTGTAGTAGTGAAATGCGTTGATATCGTGAAGAACACCAAAGGCGAAGGCAGCTGGTTGGCACCGATCTGACACTGAGCCGCGAAAGCGTGGGGAGCGAATGGGATTAGATACCCCAGTAGTCCACGCCCTAAACGATGCGCACTCGGTATGGGGAGAATCGACCCTCTCCGTGCCCAAGCTAACGCGTTAAGTGCGCCGCCTGGGAAGTACGAGCGCAAGCTTAAAACTCAAAGGAATAGACGGGGATCCGCACAAGTGGTGGAGCATGTGGTTTAATTCGACGGCAAACGAGGAACCTCACCAGGGTTTGAAATCTGCCTGCAAGTTCCAGAAATGGAATCGCTTTCGAAGGTGGCAGACCAGGTGCTGCATGGTTGTCGTCAGCTCGTGCCGTAAGGTGTTCCGTTAAGTCGGGAAACGAGCGCAACCCCTGTCGCGTGTTACAAGTGTCACGCGAGACCGCCCCGCACTGAGCATGGAATGGAAACATTCTTTGTTGAGTGTGGGGAGGAAGGAGGGGATGACGTCAAATCAGCATGGCCCTTTGACACCCTGGGCGACACACGTGCTACAATGGCCGGTATAAAGGGTTGCCAAGCCGCGAGGCGGAGCTAATGGAATACGTTCTCGGATCTTGTACTCACCGCCCGTCACACCAAGAGAGCCGGCAATACCAGAAGGCCCTGTTTGATATCGGGGACGACGGTAGGGTTGGTAATAAGGGTGAAGTCGTAACAAGGCATCCGTAGCGGAAGCTGTGGATGAATCACCTCCTTTCTAGGGAGTAATTTTCTCCAAAATCCTGTCTCTGACGGGAAAATGGAGAAAATATGGTCGTTCGTGTGAAGAATTACGGAATCCTGGATTGACCGCAAAAGATTTGCAATAAAAAGAATCGACGCTGTAAAGCGCCGGTTTTTTTTGCTTTTCCTCAGGCTCTGCCTTTCCTGAGAGAATATACAAGCAAATCGGCTATAAAGAGGAAGTACTCAAGGGGATCACGATCATTTAAGGGAGTGTCCCTTGAGATATTTCGTCTTTCTCAATGTTTGGTAGAAGACCTCAATCAAAAAAGTAAGATTCAAGAGTAGACAATAAATGACCTTCTCTTTGTCTCTCAAGAGAAAGATTTTGAAAGTTTGACAGAATATCTTTGTGGCGTATACTATTTTATGTATAAAAAGTAAACGCAAGAAAATATGAACATTCTTACACCAAAACAAAAAATCGTTCTCCAGGCCATTCGACAATTTTTTTCTGAGCAAGGGAAAATGCCTACGATACGAGAATTACAAGAAGAATCTGGACGCTTGGGACTTCGTCTGAAGAGTCTGCGCAGTTTCTTTGTGTATCTCAGTGATCTTGAGGAGAAAGGATTTATTCAACGAACGCGTGAAGAGCGCGGTATCAAGCTCAAAGAACTCACAAGCGATATGTTTGTCAATATTCCTATCCTTGGTATGGCAAATGCTGGTACGGCACTCAGTTTTGCCGACGAATACGTGGAAGGGTATCTCAAGGTTTCCCGAAAAATTGTGAGGAGTAGCAAAAATGTTTTTGCGGTTCAAATTTCCGGTACCAGTATGAACAAAGCGCTTGTCGAAGGAAAGACGATAGAAGACGGCGACTTTGTACTTGTAAACGGTGATATAAAGGAATACAAAACGGGGGACAAGGTGCTTGTCGTCATCGATGGCCTTGCTACGGTGAAAACATTCCGAACTGTTGATGGAAAAAATATCGTGCTTCTTCCGGAATCGACCGACCCAAAGCATAAAGCGATATTTTTGACCGATGAAGACGACTTTGTCTTAAACGGGAAAGTGATCGATGTCTTGAAGCTGAGTTGAGAGCCTTCATCTTTACACTCGAAAAGTCTTGATGAAAATGAGAGTATCTTCATTGTTATGCTCGATTGTTTTATGCTGAATGAATTTCTCCTTCGAGACTCATTCCGAGAGCAAAGGAGACAGTGAAAAAAATATGGAAGGTATGATATACTTTTCTCCATATGAGGCGACTTCCTTTTTCATTCGATTTGTCTCGAAGAGTTTCAAGTATACTCTTCACTCTTCTCTTTTTTTCCCCTATCGTGACATTTGCTGCGGACACTCAGGCGCCGACTGCGCCCGTGACTGTGTGGACAGATTCGGGAAGTACATCAACTATAAATGTTAATTGGACTCCCGCTACAGATGATGTCGGTGTGGTGGAATATGAAATTCGTCGTTGCCCCGGGTTTGGCTGCGCTAATTTTACTGTGATCGGATCAACAAGTGGCACATCATATGCCGATTCTGGGCTTGCGAGTGGGGGATATATCTTTATCGGATTCGCGCGAAAGACTTAGCAGGGAATTTTTCGAGTTTTGCGGGAAATTATGGAACCGTACGCCCGATTGTTCCAGCATTCCCGAACGCTTCCGGTGGTGGCGCAACCAGTATTGGTGGTCGCGGAGGCGCCATCTGCCGGGTAACAAATCTGAATGATTCCGGGGCAGGGTCTTTGCGCGAATGTATTTCAATGACTGGTCCTCGTACGATCATTTTTGGTGTTGGTGGCACGATAGAATTGACGAGTACCCTACAAATCACCAATCCCTATATTACTATTGCAGGACAAACTGCTCCAGGAGGAGGAATCACTCTCTCAGGAAAAAACTTCGTACCGCGTGTGACGGGAACTTCACTGCCCGATCAAGTTATGGTAAGAGTGGGAACGCATAACGTTGTCCTTCGCTACATTCGAATCCGTCGCGGATATGTGGTGAACGGATACAATTATGGCAGTACTTTGCTTATTGGTACCGGATCAAAAAATGTTGTGATTGATCATGTCACGTCATCCTGGTCTCAGGATGACTTTGGCATTTGGGGTGGAGCAAACCCTCATACGCAACCCAAAGAAATCACTTTTTCAAATGTCATTACTTCCGAAGGACTCATGGATCATAGCACCGGGTTTATTGTTGGTCAGAATGATGGCCTTTCTGAATACATCACTGATATCGATATTCATAACAGTCTCTTTGCAAACATGCATCATCGAAATCCTCTTGTCAAAAACAAGAGCTTTCGATTTATAAATAATATTGTTTATAACTGGGCATACTATGCTTCACAATTTGGCGGTGGAGTTCAGGCTGATATTGTGGGAAATAAATATAAAGCGGGTCCACTCTATAAGACATCGCCATGGGTGCCATTTGATCAACAACGCGAGTATGCTCTTCAGGCATTTCCTCTTGGCAATCTCTCAACTGCAGCAGGCAATCCGAGCTTTTATATAGCAGAAAATGTGGGACCGTTTAATGCTGACCCGAATGCTGATAACTGGGGAATGATTCGACTTACTGACGGAGAAAATGGGAGCGAATTGGGTCCACTTTCCACTGAGTATCGGCGGCTTTCTCCGCTCCCTTCTCTTCCATATCCGATTTTGGTTTACTCGCCTCTTGATCTTGAAAACCGTCTCTTACCAAATGTAGGATCATCCCATCGACTCGATTGCGCGGGGAATTGGATTGCAAATCGTGATGTGGTGGATACTCGAATTGTGAGTGATTACCAGAATAATACAGGTACTCTTATTGCAAATGAAAGCGAAGTTGGCGGTTTCCCTTTTATTTCCCCTGGCATTCCGTGTGCTGATACCGACAATGATGGCATGCCAGACGAATGGGAAGATGCACATGCCCTCAATAAAAATAGTGCCTCTGACGGTACGATCGTACAAGCGAGCGGCTACACGAACCTCGAAGTGTATCTTTCAGGAAGAGAAAACTTCTCACCTTGTAGCACTCTTCTTCCTTCGACATTTCCTTCTCGATCAGATCTTAATGCCTACGGTGCTCCTTATGATCTCTTCTCTCCTCAAAACCCGCTTCTTCTCGAGGCACGATGTGCTTCCACGGACACTACCACTCTCCAAGCTACCATTGGTATCCCCGGAGACAATACGAGAGTGGTTTATATGAAAGGGTATGTAGAAACTGGTGGAGTCTGGACTCAAGTGACGGGAATAAACTGTAGCGGAACCAGAAACGGAGACTGGTGCCAAGGATCTACTTCGTTTTCTCTTACTCATCCCCAAATAAATACCTCTTCTTCCGCGAATCCTTCCTACTTTGTTGGCATGACCTGCTCTGTTCAACAAGGATCATGGAAATGCGGTTGTCGAGATTCTGCCTGTAGCCAGTTCAAGTGGCAAATACAGGGGGGAGGAATGTAAAGCAAAAAGAGTCGACTGCTACACTATTTCTAGTGCGGATATTTTATTTGAGACGCATCTCCTACGTTGTTTTTGTCTCGTATGAGGTAGCCGAACTCATCTATTTTCTTTTACTCCTCGGTGAATAGGTCAAGCGACAAAAAAATTTTAGTTGCGCTGCCAATTTTGAGAAAAAAGGGGAGCGCCTCTTCTATGGTTCTTTCAGAGTATCGAAAACGAAGAAAGGGCATGTGAAATGTAGACTCCCAAAGTTTCATCCCCATCTGCTAGCAGCTTCGAAAATACTCTGTCATATTGCCTCGTCGAGGAGCTCAGGAAAGAGTATCGTGTTTGTCCTTCTGGAGCGTGATGGACGGGTATATATGAGTGGCTGAGGAACTGATGAATATCATTCGAATGTTACTACACAGATACGTTCAAGAGTTACAATTCTTTGAAAATATTGGGGAAGCATCATACTGCGAATCATTCGAAAAATAGGGTGAACACGAAAACCAAAAATCACATCAATGGTATCGAGGGTTTTTGAAGTTTTGCCAAGCATATTCTGAACGATTATTATCGCAGAGTTTCGAAATATCACTTCCTGATGTTTCTAAAGGAGGAGGGATACTTGATATAATCATCGAAAGGAGAATTTTTAATTCTTTATGCGTATCTATTTCGGTTACGTTTCACAGTAGTGATTCCTTTACACAATACTCGGGCTAGAGAGAGACTATGCTTCAATATATATCGACAGGATAATTTGGTCTTGCCTGTACTATCCTGCATGAACAGAAATAGGCTCGCCTTCATATTTTTTCGGTATTCCAGTCCGCCGAAGAACTTTTGTTGCGAAATTTAAGCAAACGAGAAAAAAAGAGGTTATTTTGATAGACATTGAGAGAACTAAGCCATGACCAAGCGAAATCAAGGTGAACTTGTGTGGGGCTGGGGAAGTGCCGTGAGGAAGAAAAAGTATGAGAGCATGCTATAATTTTTTTCTCTATGATTCGACTTCCTTTTTCATTTGATTTGTTTCAAAGAGTTTCAAGTACCCTTTCTATCCTTCTCATTTTTCTCATGAGTGCCGTGGTAGCATATCTCACGCTCCAAGCAGCAGAAAATGTGATTGACACTGCCGATACTTCGGCTGTATTTCGTGTCGAGAGAAGAAACTACCTCTTACAAGAAGGAAACATTTCTCCATAAATTCTGAAAAATTTTTTGCATTCTCCAAAAAGTAAACGAGGCTACTCCTTTCTAGGAATAGCCTCGTTATTGTTGTGCAACCATATTTCCTCCTCTTTGGTTCAGAAATAAATTTATATATTGTGGATTCTGTTTCGCATTACTTCTGCGAAAACTCGCGAGCGCATAAGAAAGTATATTCCAATGCTGTTTCCGCGAAAAACGCAAGTAGGATCTTCACCATGCTCTTCCTTTTCGGGGAGATTTTCCCACGCTTGTATTAAATTTTTTAAATTCTCTCTATTTATTCTTTCGGCGCCCATGACACTTCCTTTTTCTGAGTTCATTGATTGAGCGCTCCAAACCTTCTATAAAGAAGTGACCCTTGCTTGTCCCATGTTTTTTAGTTTTCTTTTGGATTTGGGACTATCTCCTCTGACAACCGAATTATACACCTTATTTTCAATAATGTCAAAGTATTCTGACTTTTCTAAAATAGTTATTTAAAAAGCTGGAGAGGCATCTCTCGGATTGACGAGACAGGGAACTGAGATACTATGGACACTATATGAGTACCGAAAATTTCTCTCTTGAGATCCGAAGAGCACGATTTTCTTCTCTCTTTCCAAAAGAGCCGTCATTTCGGTACCGACAAATGGAGCGAGCTCTTTTTGAGAAGGGTATTTCGGGTTGGGAACAGGTTACCACGCTTCCGAAATCGTTTCGAACCATGCTTTCTGAACGGATTCCATGGATGTCGCTTCGCGAATCAATTGTTCTTGAAAGTCGGAAGAAAGATACAAAGAAAGCAATTCTGGAGTGTGAAGACGGCTCAAAAATAGAAACGGTGCTTATGCAAAACGCTCGGGGACATTGGAGCATCTGCGTTTCTTCTCAAGTTGGCTGCGCTATGGGATGCACTTTTTGCGCGACAGGGAAGATGGGTTTTACCAGAAACTTGAGCACAGATGAAATCGTCGACCAATTTCGTTTTTGGCGATCGCATCTTGACACGAATCTTTCCAGCGGAGAAGTAGGTGAATCAAGAAACTCCCTTATTTCAAACGTTGTTTTTATGGGAATGGGAGAGCCGCTTGCGAATTATGACGCTGTGCGAGATTCAATCGTACTTCTTCTTCGCTCTACTTCGCTTGGACCAACCAGAATCACAGTTTCAACGGTTGGTCTTCTTCCGGCTCTCAGAAAACTGCTTGCTGATCCTTTGTGGCCATCAGTTCGCCTGGCAATTTCTCTCCATAGTGCGGATGCGGAATCTCGAAAACGACTTATGCCTTCTTCGTTCGATTCGTTTCTTGATGATCTCGTTACCTGGACGAGACTCTATTTTGAAAGAAACGAGGAGCGACGGCGCCACCTCACATTCGAATACATCCTCCTTCGAGGGGTGAATGATCGTGAGGAAGATGCCAGAAAACTTCTTCTTTTTTCGCGACGTGTTGGAAAAGTAAGGGTCAATCTCATCCCCTACAATTCTACGGCAAACGATTATAGGGAAATGGATGAAAAAGAGGCGCTTCGTTTTCTTCTGACGCTCAAGAGGGGAGGCGTGATGGCGACCATTCGAAAGGCAATGGGGAAAGATATTGCTGCGGCCTGCGGACAGCTCGTGACGCGAGTTCTCTCTCGGGACCGTGATTGACAGGGCTTGAAACACCTGGTACAGTGGACTGCGTGCCCGTTTGTTTTCTTTTTGCTGTTTTTATGATCGCTATTATCCGAACTGGAGGCAAACAATATAAGGTCCAAACTGGGGATCGACTAAAAATCGAAAAGATCCCCGGGGAAGAAGGGGACATCGTGACATTTTCCGAAGTACTCTTTTCCGGTGATGAATCTTCCGTTTCGGTCGGAGCTCCTCTTCTCGAGAAAGCGAGCGTCAGTGCGACCATTGTTGAGCAGGGAAGACATGAAAAGGTCTGGGGTATAAAGCATAAGCCGAAAAAACGATATAAAGTAAAATTCGGACACCGTCAGCCCTATACAGAAGTGCATATTACGGATATCGTGTAGGAGACCAAACCTCTAGAAAGTCATTCCTCATCTCTTTTTCTTCAAGATTTTTCTCACCCTTTCTTCAACAAAGAAAGGGTGATTTTTTGATTTCTGAAATAAGGGTAAAATACGGAGAATGTCCGGGAGGAAAATGAGAAAGAGGCGCCTCTTTCTCATTAAAAGAAAAGGATTTTCTTGAAGCTTTCTTTCTTCCTGGACATCTTGTATAATAAAAAACTACCCTCTTTCATATTCTCTTTTGACGATCTTTTCGAAGAAAATGTGAGGAATATTTTCGGAACATTCGAACATTCGAACATTGGGAGAGTTTTTATAAAAGGGATGGGAAAAGGGGAAGAGATTTCACTATTAATTCGTTCTTGTATGAAAGAAGAAAAGAAAATGGAAGAAGTTCGTGAAACGAGTATGGAAACATCTCCTCGTGATCGAGAACTGGGAAATGGCGACTCCACGTCTCGACGCCGACAGAAAAAGCGAAGCATGGTTCGCGATATCATGATTGCCCTTGCCATTCTCCTTATCGTGGGAGTCGGCTTCGCAGCGCTCTCATGGAAAAAGAATGCTCGGGACAATGAGGGAGCAATTCGGGAGAAGGTGCTCACTTTTGTACAAAAAACATGGTACAGCCGGGAACCGAAGTGTCTCTTACCGAACTTACCCCTGAAAAAGGAGGTCTCTATAAAGCTGTATTTGAAGTAGGGAAAGAAAAAGAAAAGATTACTACGTATGTTTCCTCTGACGGCAAAAGTTTCTTTCCCCAGGTCATCGATATGGATGCGCAGTCTTCTCGCGAACCAGCTCCTCCAGCGGTAACCGAGGCATCTGTCAAGAAAGATGTTCCAGAGGTCGAACTCTTTGTAATGAGTTATTGTCCGTTCGGACTTCAAATGCAAAAGGGAATACTTCCGGCGTTAAAAGAATTGGGGAGTTCAGTACAGTTCTCTATGCGCTACGTGAGTTATATCATGCATGGCAAAAAGGAGTTTGATGAGAATATTCGTCAATACTGTATAGCGAAAGAGGAACCTCAAAAATACGCCTCTTATCTTGGGTGCTTCGCCTCTTCCGAAGAAGGTGATGCGACGGGCTGTGGGAAGAATGCAAAAATTACTGAATCAAAGATAGCATCTTGCGTCTCCGCAACGGATAAAGAATTTAAACTCACAGAGTTTCAAAAATCATGATACTGCAAAAGACGGACCCTATCCTCCTTTTGCCGTCGATAAAGAAACTGAACCAAAAGTATGGTGTTCAAGGCTCCCCAACACTTGTTGTAAATGGAACCACATTAAATGTTTCTCGTGACCCAAAAAGCGTATTGAAGGCTATCTGTTCGGGATTTACTACCCAACCGGAAGCGTGTAATGCGGATCTTTCTTCGAGTGAGCCCACACCAGGATTTGGCGTTGGAGTGGCGGCTGCTGGGAGCTCTTCGACGACTGCAGCGTGTAACTAGTTTTGTATGAAGAGGGGAGAGGGAAGAAAAGACAAAGAATGTTCTCTTCCCTCTTTTTCTTCGTTTCGAAGGGAAGACGGTACGTGTTTTTACACTCTTCAACTTTATTTTGCGGAGAAAAAAACTGTCGAATAGTTCTTTCTATTCTTTTATTCAATCAATATAAAAAAATTTATGGACCTTCAAGAAGTTTTTCAAAAAATTCAAGAGATGAAGAAAGAACAGAAAGAAATCAAAAAAGAATATCGTGATACGCTTACGCAAATAACGGAATACGAAAAAGCAGTTGAAGAGCTAGAGCGTGTCAAAGAGAAGAAGCTTCTCTTTGAACAGAAGGCAAAAGATACGCTCGGAAAAAGATATGAGCGATATGATGAGCTCTCCGATGAAATCAAAGCTCATCAAGAGATGCTGACCGATGTTGCAATGACGACGCTTATGGATGGAAAAACAGTCGAAGCGATCGATGAATTCGGAAATAAATATGAGCCTATCTTTGCTGTTCGCTTTAAAAAGCAAGGATAAAAAACGTGGAATGATTGATGTGGATGTGATTGGGTAAATATAAATAAAGGGAGAGAAAACATGCTCATACATTCACTCGCTCAGAGTAACAAGCAGTCTTTTCAAAATAAATAAACTCTCTTCTATTCGGGCTCTGTTTTTGTATAATAAATTAATAAATGTCGCATAATCTTTATTATGCGACACTAAACGATTTTCATCGCCAATTACTTTTCAACTTTTCATTCGTGTTTTTAAATTTCTGAGGTTTAGGCAGGTTGTAAAAATATTTCTTTACACTTCTGGCGTAGATTCCGTTAGAGAACTCGTCACCAGCGCAGATGACGTGGAGATATCGCTCATCAACTCCGCGTTCGGGGTGGGTCAGCAACATGATGCCGATTGCGAAGGCTCCGAGACCGAACTCATTGTCCGGGAAGACCTCACGTGCCCGGCGCACCGAACGGCCCTTGTGATGGTGACTGAAATGGGCCGGAACGACGAGGATGTCAAAGCCCTTCTGCTTGTCGCCGAGCTTCTGGAACATCGCCGCCGTCTTGGCGTGCTGCGTGAGGTGCTCCGCTCCGAGCTGGCTGCCACTGTAATTGTACAACAACCTCTGCTTAGACACTATCATTGCGAGCACCTCCTCGACCGCTTCGCCGTAGGTCCGGGGCAAGCGTCTCCCACTTCGGAATGGCGAACCATCCCTCGGCGTTCGGGGGAAGCGGCTGCTCGGCCAGCTTTTCATCGGCGAAACCGATTCCCGAGAAAAGATGACGCAGGATGTTGGTCTGCGTTGTGATCCCCTTGACCTTGTAGCCCTTGGGATACGCGTAGCTCGACTCGACTTCCTCGCGGGCGAACCGATTGGACAACGAGAGCTCCTTGATGCCGGTGATGATGCGATCTTGGAACTTGGCGCCGTTCTCGATGAGCCTCTGCAGCCCCTCCTTGTCGAGCTGGGCTTCCGCTAACTTAGATATAGCAAATATTGGGTTTTTGTCAAGATGATGAGGTGGTTTTATAAATATTTCTCGGGATTGATGTGGGCGCCCGTTGGCAATGTAATCCCTTTTATATTCTTTGAGTCGACAACCTCGAACGAATCACTGGAAAAAACCGAGAAATGAACATGAGGCCCGGTTGAATAACCCGTATTGCCCATGAGTCCTATTTTTTCCCCACGGCTTACTTTCTCCCCTTTTTTGGCAAGGTACTTGCTCAAATGTCCGTAGAGCGTCGTTAGTCCATTTTCGTGTCGTACAGCCATCCATTTTCCATACGCATACTTCCCTTCATCACCCATTGCTATTATAGTGCCATCTTCTGCAGCGAGAATGGGCGTTCCAATGCTTCCTGAAAAATCCACACCGTTGTGAAAGGTATACCAACGGGTAAAGGATGTTTTTCCATAGCTCTGGCTTTTCTTCGGAGCGCTGACGGGATAACCGAGTACTCCCCCTTTAAATTGAGGGATGGACTTCAGGTTTATTTTTCCGGCTCGAGCGGCATCGAGCTCCTCAATTTCACTTTCTATTTCTTTTCGTTGTTTCTCGAGGTCAGAAATGATCGCGCCATACTTCTTTTGTTCGGCATCAGCGGCGGCCGCGAGGAGCTCTTTCTTTCTTTTCGTTGTTTCGAGATAAGCGTTTTGTTGTTCGAGACTCATTTTCACGTTCTCGATTTGAATCTTTTTTTCGTCAGCCAAACTTTTGTCACGAAAGAGCGTATCGCGAAGTCGAATAATATTGGAGAGCATTTCTTGTACACCGTTTCCGATTTCAAAAAGACGATCCCGGCCATTCATGATGCGGTCAAAATCTTCGGGCGAAGCGAGAATAAGAGACGTCGTATTGACGGAGGTGGATTGAGAAGCGTCGTACGAACGTAAAATGTCTGCGAGAAGTTCTCGCTGTGAGCGAATAAGTGTTTCTTTTTCGCCGATTCGGGATTCGAGCGACTCGATTTCTTGTCGCAAGTCAGCAAGACGTCTTGTGTTTTCCGTGATGTTTCCTTCGAGTGAACTTGACTGCGCGTCGAGCTTTTGCGCTTCCATCACCAATTGTTCTTCCTCGTTTTTCTTGAGCTTCACTATTTTTTCGTATGTCCGTATTTTATCTTTTAATGCGTCAAGTGAATTCTCCTTTTCATCCTGCGCTTTTTTGAGCAAAGCTTCCTGTTCCGGAGTGAGCGCCGGAGCGGGAGGTATCTCTGCTTTTCCGGGGAGAGAAAAACTTCCCAAAGCAAAAAGAAGAACAAGGAAAAAAACAAAAATTCTTTGCTGAAGCCGAAATCGTTCATGGGGAACAGCACAATACATTTCCTGAGGGAAATGCGATGCTGGATAATCGAGAGTTGGGATTTTCTTTTGAAACATTTTTTTCTTTTGTGTGGAGAGAAAAATGAGGCGATCATTTTTCAGATCCTCTCCCCTTTCTTCGTTTTTCTCGGTTTTGAAATGAGGTCGAACTTCAAATGATCTTACTTTTTCGAGAGGAAAAAATCTGATTCTTTATTATAGCACTTTCTTCGAATCGGAAATGGCGACAATTGCTTCCTCGATTCGCAGAAGTGTTTCCTCTTTTCCAAGTACCCATGCAACTTCAAACGGAGGTGGAGACTGTTTTTCGCCCGTCAGCGCAACGCGAAACGGCCACAGAAAGTCCCCCCGTCTCTCCCCCGCTCGCTCGAGAAGTGAAGTTTCGAGAGTCGCTCGTGTCCAGTTTTTTTCCTCAAACGAAGAGAGGTGCTCTTTAAGGATACGAAGCGTCTCCTGGGTTTCTTCGTTCGAATTTTTTTTCCAGGGGAGGAGCGCCACATCGATTATCGGCCTGAAAAAGAGGAAACGAACACGCTCTCCGATATCGGAAAGTATTGTCACGCGCTCTTGTTCCAAGCTGAATACTTTTTTGAGAAATTCAGGCGTCTTCTGAGAATCGTGAGCGTCTTGAAACCAGGCTTTCTCATGGAGAAAAGGCAGCGCCCTTTCGAAAAAGGTTGTGGCATCAAGATGTTTTATGTAGTGCGCATTGATCCAATCGAGTTTTTTTCGGTCGAATATGGCGCCTCCTTTATGGACGTGAGAAAGATCGAATACCTCTTCGAGCTCTTCCATGGAGAAGATTTCTTTCGTTGCTCCGCCGCCGGGATTCCACCCGAGAAGCGCCATAAAATTCATCAATGCTTCTGGAAGGTAGCCTTTTTCCAGATACTCCTCAACGGAAACATCGCCTTGTCGTTTTGAAAGTTTCGACCGGTCGGGATTGAGAAGAAGCGGAATGTGAGCAAATTCGGGAGCGCTCCAACCGAAGGCTTCGTACAAGAGGAGGTGTTTCGGTGTGGAAGGAAGCCATTCTTCTCCGCGAATCACATGGGTGATTTCCATCAAGTGATCGTCGACCACATTTGCAAGGTGATAGGTAGGAAATCCGTCGGACTTCAGCAGTATTTGGTCATCAAGTGTTCTCCGAGAAAAAGAAACTGTGCCACGAATATGATCGGTAAACGTAATATCATTCCCTTCTTCAATTCGCAGTCGAATAACCGATGACACCCCCTCCTTCATAAGTCGTTTCACGTCGTCGGGATGAAGATTGCAACACTTTCCGTCATATCGAGTTGGCTCTTTTCGTGCCTCCTGCTCCTCCCGAAGCTTCTCAAGCCTCTCTGACGAACAAAAACATCGATATGCTTTTTGGTTTTTGACCAACATTTCGGCATGTTCTTGATATATCGGAAGTCGTTCCGATTGAATATACGGTCCGAAGGGACCAAAATTTTCGAGCTTCCCTTCCCGTTTTTCAACCCCTTCGTCTATATGAAAGAAAATGCGAAGCACGTCCACAAGCTTTTCGACAGCGTCGGGAACGAATCGATTGCGGTCGGTATCTTCGATCCGAAGCAGAAACGTCCCTCCTTGTTTTCGCGCAAAGAGCACATTGTAGAGGGCTGTACGAAGTCCACCAACGTGTAAATATCCTGTAGGCGAAGGTGCGAATCGAACTCGTACCTGGTGTGCCTGAGGTGTTGACATACAACAAGAGGGTTTAAAGTTTTATGCGATATGATTCAAATGCGCTTCCAAGAAAGCGGCTTCCGAGTGTTTGGAATCGGTTTGTCTGATCCGTGGTAAGAAATGTTCTCGTTCCATTTCGAGAAATCGCCCGAGCATATTCAGGATGCCGGTTGAGATAGTCTCGAAGTTTTTCACCAAGAAATTCTCCCTCCGAAAGCACAGTGATGTCTTTTCCAACTCGTTCACGTATCCGCCTTGCCAGTATACCGTAATGGGTGCATCCAAGGATAATGGTATCGACCCCCTTCTTTAAAAGTGGTTCGAGGTATCGCTCCAGAACGGCATCGGTTGTTGGAAAATCCGCTTCTCCGGATTCGATAAGCGGCACGAGAAGCGGACACGCAACCTGAAAGAGTTGAAGGCGAGAATCTTGCTTGTGAATTTCTCGTTCGAAAGCCAACGATGCAACGGTTCCTGGTGTTGCAAGCACGCCTATTCTGCCATTTCGAGTGTGTCGAGCTGCTTCTTCAGCCGCAGGGACAAGAACACCGAGAATGTTGCGATCGGGAAAGTGGTGCGGGAGAAAATTTTGTTGAAGTCTGCGAAGCGCATCGCTCGAGGCAGTATTACAGGAAAGGAGAATGAGTGGACAGTCTTTCCGGAAGAGAAATTCGACCGCTTGCTGCGTAAATTCGAAAACGGTTTCCAAGGATCGTGTCCCGTATGGAACGCGAGCACTGTCCCCGAGAAATACAATATCATATTCCGGAAGCGACGACGCTACTCCTCGAACAATACACAGTCCTCCGAATCCGGAATCGAAGATGCCAATCGGGGAAATGCGGTTGTTCGAATCATCGAAATCAGGACCTTCTCTCTTTGAGGGCATAATAGGGAAACTGAAAAACGGCGCGGAGTATTCTTCGAAAGCGATGCGGTTGCAGAAACAGTCGCCACAGCCATTCGAATCCTAACGCACGAAGGAGTGCGGGAGCACGCCTGAGGCGTCCAGTCACAAAGTCAAATGATCCTCCGACACCCATCACGAGTCGGACGGATTCCACTTTCCCCCGGAGAGATTCGAGAAAATATTCTTGTTCCGGCGCTCCGAAATTTGAGAGAACGACAACAGGCGAAAGATGTTCGAAAGAAATGCGTTGGTCGGATCCAGAGTTTTGTACAAAGTCGCGTGAACATTTTTCCCATGCCCCCCTCTCGCACTCAATACCGGAAAGGAGAAGACGCGGATACCGAGTAAGGAGCGATTTTTTAATTTCGCCGAGCGAAGAAAGCCCATCTTTTCGAATGGCAAGGAAAACTGGAAGATTCCATTTTTCCGCCCTCTCGAGAATTTCATGCAGGATATCCGCTCCCGGAAAACGGCGAATGCGAGCTCCTCGCAATAAGCTGACGAGCGTTATACCGAATCCATCCGGAACGCGAAGATCGGCTCCCTCAAGATTATTCCGAAACAGGGAATGTTCTCGTGCAAGGAGAAGAAATTCTGGTCCCGCGGTCGCCACTCGTCGAAAGTCTGATCCACGAAGTGATGGCAATCCATTGTTTTATTTCTTCTCGTTCTGTCGAAGCGAGGGAGACTCCGAAAAATGAAGAAGAATGCCGTATGGTTTTCATGGAAACGATACGAGAGTTGCTTTCCCAAAATTACACTGCTTCGAAAGGAAAGGTTTCGAGTGGTTCGTAGCGAAGACCTTCCTCTTTTGTAAAAACGCTTTCAAAAAGAGTGAGGCCCGAAACCGAAATGACGACACTCCATGATAACTCGAGGGCAGACTTTTCTTGAAGGGACCTCCTCTTCTCGTGATCGATGCGAGCAAGGGTTATGTGGGGAGCAAAGTGTTTCTTCGGGGCATCATGAATATTGAGCGCTTCTCGGAGACGATTGTAAAAGAGAAGCAGTTCCTCGCTTTCGGGTCCCGTATACCAGAGAAAATGTCTCACTCCTTTTCCCGATTCCGGCAGAGGAGCGATACGATCAAAAGAAAGCTCGAACGGTTCGAAGGAAGCGCACGTCGTTCGAATTGCTTCGGTGATGCGAACGATATCTTCGTCCGTTCGAAATCCGATGGGGAGAACGGTGATGTGCAGATTTCTTCGTTTCGTCATGCGAAGCCCCTCGGAGATTGAGGAGCCCATCTTTTCTTCAAGACGCTTTGAGACGTTTTCGGGGATCGGGAAGCCAAAGAATATTTTTCGTCTTTCCATATTTTTTAGACTATCAAAAAGCCTCTTTAGAGGCAAATTTTTAAAGAAAATCCCTTCTCTGGTAGTATGAAAAAATGACACCACTTCCCTCACGCCTCATTTCGGTCGTCCCTTTGGTCCCGGTTTCTCGAGGAGCCCGAGGAACGGTATCGACCTATACATACCTCTCTCCCACTGCGGTATCCGAAGTTCCGCCGGGATCTGTTGTCTCGATTCCTTTTGGCGCGCAAACAGTACGCGGAGTCGTCTGGGACGAGAGCGCTCTTTCTGTGCCGCCACGGGGACGCATGATTCGATATAAACGGATACGGAAAGTTCTCTCGATCGGTTTTCTGAACGAAAAAGAACGACAATTCGTATCCGAGCTCTCAAAGCGCTCAGGGCTACCCGCATCTTCTCTTCTCGAGGTACTCATCCCAAAAACGCTCGAACCACCCTCTCCAGAAGTCTTCACACCCGCTCCTCTTCTTTCGAAAGAGCGCGGTACGAAGAAACTTTCCGAATCCAAAAAAAGAAAGATCTTCTTCAAATACTCGCTGCGATCCCGAAAGGCGAGGCAATGCTCGTTGACGATTTTGGAGAGCACAGAAGAAGCATACTCACCGAATATGTGAGCCTGCTTCTTAAATCAGGAAAACAAGTTCTTTTTTTGACTTCAAATCCGGCCACTTTGTTGCAGGAGCGATACTGGTATCACGCGGCCGGTATCACACAGGGCATCGCAGTGTATCTCCCCGGGATGAGCGAGAAGGAGCTCCGTCATGTGCGCGAGTCAGTGCGTTGTGGAGAAACGCGCTTTGTTCTTGGAACAGAAGGCGCGCTCTTTCTTCCCTTTCGCTCGCTCGACGTCATCGTGGACAACCGAGGGGGCGACGCGGGATCGTTCGGTCCGATTCTCCCCATTTCGACCGCAGTCGTACTTGACGTATTCCGCCAGATTTTCAAAGTCTCTTTGGTGCGTGTTTCTTCGACGCCTTCTTTTTCGGAAATCTTTGAGGCAAAATCAAACAAAAATTTTGTCGCTCTTTCTCAGAAGAAGCATCCGAAACAAAGAAAATGGGAGATCGTGAACTTGCGTCTTGAGCGATGGAAAAAAAATCGCTCTCCTTTTTCCGAAATACTTCGAACACTTCTGTGCACTACGCTTGCCGAAAAGCGACAAGCGATTCTTGTGGTCGGACGCTCGGGCATGAGTGCCTTCTCTTTCTGCGCCGGATGTAAGACGCTCCTTCGTTGCAGCGATTGTGGAAAAATTCTCTCGTACGAAAAGAGTGGTGAATACATTTGCAACGTGTGCCGAAAACGAACGGGAGCCACTCCTTCCTGTGCTTCGTGCGGGTCACTTGTCTTTTCTCAGGTGGGAATCGGAACGGAACGAGTAGAGCGTGACCTGCGCCGCGCCTTTCCGGAATCAACCTTCGTCCGATATGACAAAAATTCGAGAAAACGACAGAAAACATTCTTAGAAATCGACGAATTCGTTCACGGAAACCGGGACATCTTTCTCACCACGCCGGAAGGTGCTTTTGGCTGGGACTTGCCGCGAATTTCCCTCGTTGCTATCATGGATGCGGATACTCTTGTCGGACTTTCTCGGTGGGATGCCGATGAGTTTGTTTTTCATCTTGGCGCTTCACTCGTAAAAACGGTAGGCGAAAATGGAACCGCGCTGCTTCAGACGTTCCACCCGGAAAACCCGCTTTTTGACTTTCTGGCGCGCGAAGATCGAGACGGATTCTTTGCCCTGTGCACAGAAGAACGAGAAACGCTTCTCTACCCGCCATTCGGACGAATAACGACGCTCACCTGTACTCTTCCCAGCTCACCAAAACTCTGTGAAGAAGTTGACCGAGTCCTCCTCCTCCTTCAGGCGGAAAAGCACCTCCTTGCCTCAAGGAGAAGAGTCGTTCTCACCGTTTCTCCTGTGCCGAGAAAGCGTTACGGCCGAAAATTTGAAAAAGATATTGTGATTCGAGAAGAATATTCTTCGACGCACAGAAAAAGAATGCGAGAGAAGGCGACTTCCTCGACACATCTCTTTTCGAAAAAATATTTCAATCACTCCCTTCATGTTGGAGGGTTGACCGATCGCCATAACGATCTTCACCGTTCTTCCTTTTGATTATTGATTACCGATACGCCTCTTTCTTCCCGAGGAGTGTTCTCTTCCAAAGCTATGCCGACCATACTCCCTATCGTCACTGGAAAAGACACGGACATTCTTCACCGATCAACCGATCGCGTGAAGGATCCGCTTCAGAGTGACATCCAAAATTTATTGCCCGTCATGTTCGATTCGCTTCGCGCGGCAAATGGCATCGGTCTCGCTGCCCCACAGATTGATCAATCAATTCGTCTTGCCGTGGTCGAAGTTGAAAATGAACGACTTGTTTTGGTGAATCCAAAAATCACTTCTTTTTCTCGAGAAAAAATCCTGTTCGAAGAAGGATGTCTTAGTCTTCCGGGACAATTCTTTCTTATCGAGCGATCGGAGCGAATAACAGTTCGCTATCAAGACGAAACCGGAAAAGAAAAGAAAAGAAAGGCGACAGGACTTTTGGCAATCGTCATACAGCACGAAGTTGATCACCTCGACGGTATTCTGATCGCTGACCGGTATGAGCGTGACAAGCGAAAGAGACGAACATAAATTTTGAGAGTCCTTTTCCTATGTCTCAAGCCACGAAATTCGATTCGAAAAATATTCGAGTGGTATTCATGGGAACTCCCCACTTTGCGGAAGCTTCACTGACACTCCTCTTTGAGGCAGGATATCACATCGTTGCTGTATTTACGCAACCCGACAAACCTTCCGGTAGAGATCAAACCTCGGTACAAAGCGCGGTAAAAATCTTCGCCGAAAAAAACACCATTCCTGTTATTCAGCCGCTCACGCTCAAACACGAAGCACTTGAGCAACTTCGCTCGTACCGACCCGACATTGTTGTTGTGGCCGCGTATGGAAAAATTCTCCCCGAATCGTTTCTTGGGGTTCCCCGATATGGATGCGTCAATGTGCACGCTTCCCTTCTGCCTCGCTGGCGCGGCGCTTCTCCGGTACAAAACGCGCTCCTTTCCGGAGATACCGAAACAGGAATAACCATTCTCAAAATGGATCGTGGCATGGATACGGGTCCCATTCTTTCAAAGCGCTCGATTCCTCTTCTTCCCGACGACACTACCGAAACCCTTCTTCCGAAGCTCGCCCAGGTCGGCGGAACGCTCCTTGTGGAAACGCTCCCTGATTGGATTGAGGGACGGATTACTCCGAGAGATCAGGACCAAACGGGAGTGACCCTGTGTCAGCTTATCGAACGTGAGGACGGAAAACTATTTTGGACTGAGAGCGCTGAGACACTCTACAACCGATTTCGAGCATTGCAACCATGGCCCGGCGTCTTCTCCTTCTGGAAGCGCGGCGGATCGCTCCTCCGGTTGAAGCTTCATCACCTTTCCCTTCATCCGCATACTCCGGAAACCCCTCATGATCTCGGAGAAGTATTCGAACTCGGCGAACATGTGGGCGTACAAACCGGAAACGGTGTCTTGTTTCTCCACACGGTACAGCTCGAAGGAAAGTCCGCTCTCCCTATTGCCGATTTCATCCGCGGTTACCCCGATTTTGTCGGGACGCGGCTCGAATGACAATCTTCATCACGATGTGTTGGAGAAATTTCCAGTCGTTCTTCTTATTGGTTTGATAAATTCATCTTGACTTGGGAGAAGAAGGTGTTCTTGACATGCCTATGGGAGATACGGCTCGATCACGCGATATGTCTGTTGTCGGAGGAGGTATTCTCCTTATTCTTGCAATTGCCGGATGGTCGTTTTTTCGCTCGAACATGGAGGAAAAAAAAGACGATGCACTCAAAACTCCTGATTCGGAAATGACTCTCCCGAACGATGCCCAACGTATCTCAATTGATGACCTCCGTCCACTCGTTCTCGGAAAAGTAAGCTCAAACAATACTGTCATTCTCGACACAAGGCCGCGCTCGCTCTTCGAAGAAGAGCATGGCATTGGTTTTCGAAGCATGCCCCTTGAGGACTTGAAGAAAAACCTTTCTCTTCCGACCGAAATAAAAGATCCCACCATTATTCTTCTCTCGGAAAACGATCAAGCGGCCGCACAGGCGTTTCGTTCGCTTGAAGAGCGTGGAGTTTCGAAAGACCGTGTGCGCATTTTCGATGGCACCTTCGAAACGTGGAAAAAAGAAACGGGACTTACCGTAAAGAAAGCGGACCCAACTTCCCCGATTGATGCAACCAAGGTGCGCCTGGTTACTCCAGAACAAGCAAAAGAAAAAATAGGGAGCGGCGGATCGTGGTTTCTTCTTGATATTCGGGATCCACATCAGTTTGATCGTGGCCATATTGCAGGCGCCACAAATATTCCGTTCACACGACTCGAGGAATATCGTTTCAACATTCCTTCTCTCGGGACGATTCTGGTCTATGGCGACAACGATCGAGAAAGTTTTTCGGGCGGAGTACTTCTCTTCGACCTCGGGTTTTTCAATACCTTTACTCTTTCTTCGGGATTCGATGAATGGGAAAAGAAAAATTTTCCAACACAAAAGAAAGCAGAAAAATGAAGAGAGGGCTCGTCTTCTCTTCTGGAGAAAAAAGCATACCATTCACTTTTTGAAAGCTCATCATTGTCCAACAAAAGAAAAGAAAGGAAAGAAAAAATGGCCGAGAGGGCCATTTTTTGGTACCGGGAAAGAAGAGAGAATACTCTATTAGAGAATACTCTATTATTGATATCTATTCAGTAATTACAGCGAGGATATCCTCATTTTTCACGATCGAATATTCCATGCCGGAAATTTTGATATCTGTACCGCCGTAGCGGGTGTAAATGATATCTTGTCCGGGCTTGACTCGAATCTTTTCACTCTCGCCCACAGCAACGACACAACCGCGCTTCGAAGATCGGTCTTCGGTCGCATTCTCCGGCAAAAAAATTCCAGACTCAGTTTTCTTTTCTGGCTTCTCGAAAGAAACAAGCACATTTTCGCCGAGCGGCATAACATTCACTTTTTTCATAGCGGTTTTCTTAGAAAGCGAATTATTCTGTTTCCAGTGTAGGGAAGAAATTAGCACTCGTCAAGTATGAGTGCCAACTCTCTTGCCTTCACAAAAAGTTAAAGATTCACCACTACCTCTTGTTCCGAGTTTTCCCGAAGAATACGGAGAGTGACCGATTCGCCCCGCTTCATATCCCCAATCGCAACAGAGAGTGGAAGATCCAGATTTATTTCCTTGCCGTTTACAGCAATGATGATATCACCCATCAAGAGCCCCGCTCGCTCGGCAGGAGAGCCGGAGAGGACTGCGAGGCCTTGTTTCCCTGAAGGAGTGAAGAGAAGTGCTCCGCGATCTCTCGCAATGCTATGTGCCGCCGCATAGGCTTTCGTCAGAGAGAGATAGGACACTCCCAGGCGAGGACGACTTCCAAGAGTTCCCTGAAGAGCCTGTTCCAAAGATTCCCGAACTGCAGAAGCAGGAAGAAGAAATGACTGACTCCCGCGCGCACTGGAAACAATTCCTACAATACCAACGAGTTTTCCCTGATAGTCAATCGCTGGCCCTCCCACATACGGCTCAAGCGTTGCTGCGTCAACCGTAAATACACCTTCCCACTTTTCGGACGATGCTCCTCCAGCACCAGAAATATTAAACGTCTTATCCGCATTCCCGAGGAGTCCCGTCGAATAGCGATTTCGGTATTCTTCAGAAGTATTCGCAATGAGAATGAGCTTTTCTCCCGCATGAATACTTTCGGGATCCGCAAAGGAAATAGCGGGCACCGCATTCACCGCTATTTTCAGAAAGGAGAGTCCCGTCAACGAGTCGTTTCCGACAAAGGTGGCAGGATAGCTGGTTCCGTTGTACAGAAAAACCGTATACGTAGCATCTTCGAGCAAAGCAGCCTGAAAGGTGGCAAT
Organism: Candidatus Moraniibacteriota bacterium; assembly: GCA_016699975.1. Lineage (GTDB taxonomy): Bacteria > Patescibacteriota > Minisyncoccia > Moranbacterales > UBA1568. Next base: position 653,202 of record CP064994.1, read on the forward strand.
GAGTCCATCATTCGTCATGAGGACACCGCTTCCCTGCAGCATATCTTGAGGTTTTTCGGACGATGTTCCTGCTCGGCTTATTTGAGTGCCGACACGTTTCACTGAAAGAATGTTGACAACGCTGGGAGAAGCAGGGGCTGCGAGGGTGTTGACTGAATCGTCTTCTCTCACGATCACCTGCTCCGTTTTATTGATAATAACTGTATTTTCGGACGCCTTCTGAAAAATCCCCCATCGCGAGAATATGGGGTGCGTTACCATGTCCGGAAGAAGAACGCGATCAGCGACGATTCCTCCGATTCCTCCGATAACGGCGATACCAAGAATCCCTATTCCGGAAACGAGTGTTTTTTGAGTGAACCATTCATAAAACGTATCTCAAGTTTTTTTCAAACAGTCTCTTCAGAGACAATAAAAATATTTTCAAGAAGGGGTTGCGAAGGAGTAGTAAACGTTTCTCAAAGGGAAAATAAAGTATTCAGGAAATATGCTTACCATTTACGAAATTGATTCTCGGCCTTCCGTTCTCCTTGGGATCCAAGAAGATTGGGATCCAAGAAAAGAAATCTTTCAATTGAGAAAAGTTTCGGAAAGAGTTCTCTCTGTGGTCTTATCAGGAACTCTTTCTTTTCTCTCTTTCAAAAAATCCGAGGAAACAATGAGGAAGGAGAAAAACATTCTTACCAGAAAAATCCCAAAGAGGACTTTGAATGCATTATACCACCGGACGCCATATCGAGCTTGAAAGCACGAGACCGAGAAACAGGACGAGCACCGAAAGTTGAACCAAAAGGCGGCGAAGCGTTATCGTCCTTTGGAGGGAAAGAAGAAGCGTGTCCCACAAAACTGACAAAAAAAGGAGCGAAACAGCTCCCACGGTGAGATAGCCAAATGGCCAGAAAGAACTGACCCATGCCATTTCTCCCGAAAAAAGAGCAAGAAAGAAAGCGAAAAACCGAGCTTTTTCGGGAGCGTTTCGAAAGTACTGCAAGAAAATATTGCGTCCAACAAGAAAAACACTTCCCGCCGAAGAGAGCATAAGAAACGGTTCCGAAAAGAATTGAAAGTTGAGAAAAAGACCATAAATTCCACTCAAGAAAAAGAAGAGAGTTGTCATGGAAACAAGGGAGAGAATGCCTCTCGCTGTTTCATCTTTCCCGTAGCTGCGCCGCCTATAGATACCGAGGAGCGAGAGATAAAAAACACCGGAACTTAAAAAGTAAAAATTTGTTTCTGTTGTGGAAGACTCACAAAAAAGAAGAGGAGGAGCACGGAAAACGTAAAAAGAGTCGGAAGCACTGTTCCCTCAAAAGATCCGCCGAGCTTTTTTGAGATCCAAAAGGCGGCAAAGAGAAGACTCCCTGAAAAGAAGAAGAACTGTTCAGGAAAGGCAATGGCCCCTTGGAGCATCCCCCAAAAAAAGAGAGCAGAGACAAAGAGAGATCCGTGAAAAAACATACAAGTGAACGAAAAAAGGGCCCTCTTATCCTAGAGGGTTTCCTTTTTTCTTTCAACTTCTCTTCATTCTTTTTTCGTGCGATCTTCCAGTGTGACGCGAATCTCTTTCGTCTCCCCTTTGTGCCAAATTTTCATGAGAATCGTGTCTCCCGCACGTTTCCTTCCGACGACATCCCCCAACTGATTGTCGGCATTCATCTTTGTGCCATCGATTTCAAGAATTATATCGTTTTCCACGATTCCCGCTTTGTCCGCGGGACTTCCGGGAACGACTGCGAGATCGGTTATCCTCTCACCGCGAATAACCAGAGCGCCAAAATCGAAAGGGAGACTATTTTCTTTCTGGATCTCCGGCGTGATAATAGCGTAGCGAACTCCCAAAAATGGTGCTGAAATTTTTCCAGTTTCTTTCACTTCGCTCAGTGCATTTTTTGATATTGTTGACCGGTATCGCAAATCCGATATTCTGAGCGCCCTGAGCCATAGCAACATTGACACCGATCACTTTTCCCGAAAGATCGAGAAGTGGCCCGCCGGAATTTCCGGGATTGATGGCAGCATCGGTTTGAATAATCCCTGAGAGGCGTTCAGGCATCTCGAATCGGGATCCCGAAGCAACCAGATTTCTCTTGAGTCCTGATACGATGCCTCGACTCACCGTGTTCGAGAATTCTCCCAGTGAGTTTCCAATGGCAACTGCCGTTTGTCCCACTCTCACTTCATCGGAATTTGCGAGCTCGAGTGCAGGAAATTCCCCGCCCGATATTTTGAGAAGCGCAATATCTTGGATCGGATCGCGCGCAAGTACCGTTGCGGAGTATTCTTTTTTGTCGGACGTAATCACGGTGTATTCCGCATTCGTTTCTCCCACGACATGTTTGTTGGTAACAATAGTGCCGTCCGACGAGACAAAAAATCCCGATCCTTCACCGATACGTTGTTTCTCGGTTTCTTGCGGAATCCCACGCTCCCCACTCATTGGCCCGCCGAAAAAGAAGGGGAAATCAGAATCATCGAAAAAGTTGCGATATTTCGGAACGTCTTGACTGATAACAATACTGACGACCGCTTTCGAACTCTTTTCCACCAAGTTTACGAGGAGCGCCTCTTCCGAAGAAGAAGTGATGATGGGTTGTTTCTCAGGATTTTGAGGAGACTCGCTTCCCTTAGTTCTCAAGAGTGGTGGGAGGGGTATACGGAGATCTTCGGCCATGCGAGGCGCCATCCACCATCCGAGGATTCCTCCCAAGAGTCCGGCCAAAAAGCCAACCAGAAGAGCGTGAGCGCTTTTTTGAGAGCGACTCGAACGCATCGATTCTTCTTTTTCCGATACGGAGAATTCTGGCGATACTCCTCCAGGTATGTCCGTTTTTTCCATACGCGTTTTATCAATCATTAGAAGATGAGCGAGGGATCACCCTCTGACTTTTCGAGAGATCGCTTTTCAAAGTCTCTGAAGCTCTCTTCTCGAAATACCACTCCACCTTGTTGAGGATCCCAGGTATACCGTCGAGACAGAATCCACACATTCCTCTTCTCCTTTTCTTTCGCGAGCCATTCCGGAAAAGCGGGTTTTCGAACAAATACTTGGCGCACACGAATAAGTTCCGATCCAGATTCGTTTTTTCGTCCCAAAACAGAAGCAATATGAAATCCGAGACGACTCTCAATAACAGGACCGATCTCGTCTCTCTTCTGTTTTTCGAGCGCCGCAACGAGCTCCGGTACCAAAGCGCTTGTTTGAACCCACCCCAGATCTCCACCATTTTTTGCGGAATCCCCGTCCGAAAATTCTCGAGCGACCCTCTCCAAGCTCTCCCCCGTTTTCAATTTTCGAGCGGCCTCTTCTATCGTTTCTTTCGCTTTCGAAGAGTCCCGTTCTTTTTCGAACCATTGATTCATGGCATCCCGAAAGAGCGAGGGCCGAACGACGCGTGACTCAAAAATCCGAAAGATTCCATCCATAGAGCCTTTCGAGTTTCTGTTCAAGACGATCACGACTTCCTCCCTCTTGGTCAAGAGCGGATTGAACCGCACTTTTACTTCTCCTTCGGAGAAAGCAATGTGGCGCTCCGAGGCAAGAGAAAGAAGAATGCGATCCTCAATCAATTTTCCCAAAATATCTTTTTCGCGGATGAGCAACCGATTTTTTCCTTCCGGCGTATCGAAATCGACTCGAAATCCTTTTTTCGCGAGATCATCGGATTGAGATTGATAAAACCTTCGCAGAGATTCGCGGTTTCGAACAAGTTCTCGAAATGAGAGAGGCTCTCCGTCGACTATGGCAACAGGAAATGGAAATATTCGTCGCAAAACGGCACTCATTGCGCTTTCAGGAAACCACACCACTATTCCAAATGTCACCACAAAAAGAAGTGCGACGAAGAGAAGCGATCCGAAAAGGACCGAGAAAACAGAAACGAATGTTCGTCGTTTCGGGCGCTGCTTCTGTGCGGAGGTCGAGATCGTCATATCATGAGTAGCTACAATGTATTCTGACCCTTTTCTTCAAAACGCGCCTTCCCTTTGAAGAGAAAATTCCACCACTTTCTGTAGTTTGAAATGGACGTCGTCTCCGACGAAGGAAGGAATCCCGGTTGCGAAAAGGTATCTTTTTTTTCGTCGCCGGAAAAAAGAGAGGATCGCTCTCGAATAAACACGACTTTCTCTCCCGTTTTCTGATATTCAAGCATTCGTTTTGCCTCTTGTTCCCGAAACGTGTCGGACTGGAGGTATTCGATACGGTCTCGAAGATTACGATTTTCCTGATCAATGCGACTCGCTTCCTCTACGAGACTGCGTATCTCGGCATGTATGCGTTCGTTTCGTTTCGCTTCCTGATGAGCGCGATAGCCGAGAAAGAGGCTTACTCCTACTCCCACCCCTACGAGAATGCCGGGAATGATTCGCAAAAAAATCCTTTTCATACAGTGAAGCTCCGAACGTTTCCCCTTTCAATCCTCTTTGCATGCAGCAGGTACAAAACCCATTTTTCCAAGGACAGACCGCGCTTTTAAGAAAAAGAAAAAATCGGAAGAATAAGAAAGAAAAGCATGGAGATGACCGCAAGCACAGAAACGATAACCCATGCGATATATAGTCGTCGATGACGTTTTTTGAATGAGGTCATACGCGGAAACAAGAGAAATGAAGAAGCGAAGCGAGTATATCAAAAATTTCCATGGCTGTGAATGTCTCAGTCTCCCCCTTTTTCGGACGAGAGAAGGATCACCGGAGAAAGAGTTCCCCGCTATTTTTCAGGGTGATTCGAAGAGCTTGCTCCGTTCTCGAGAGAACTTCGCTCTGAAGAAAGGATAGTTCTCACTTCTCCAAGGTCAATCCGATCTCGGATGCGCTGAAAGGATTTTGGGGCGATGTGAGTCATTTGCCCCAAAGAAAGCGGGGTTTCTCGCGGAGAATACGCCTGAGGCGTGGAAGAGGTGGTACCACGAGACGACAATTTTCTCTCGGGCTCGCGATCAGCAATGCCGCCTGTATTTCCCGAAGAAGGAGGTGGCGATTGAACACCCTCATTCCCCATTAGCTCGGAATCTCCCCGCGCACGAGCGAGCGTTTTCTGAAAACTCTTAAAATGCTCACGACAAAATGTTGGGCGTTTTCCATCCGGTTCGAACGGAACTTCTATTTCGAGGTCGCAAACGGCACAGCGCGCTTTATGAAGTTCTCGATTTTCACGAGGAGGTGTTTCTTTCGATCGAAAACTTTCCCGATGCCCCTCGTATCTTTCGGAATTTGAAGAAATGACAAACTCGTTCGATTCCCGTCTCGGTGGAGGAGGTGGAGAGAAAGAGTCAGAGTCATCCGATCGTATATTTCTGTAAGACGAAGGAGGAGCACTTCTGAACGAGGAGGGTTCTGCGGGAAGAGAAGTTCGCGACACAAAAGAAGACGGGGGTGATTTCCGTTCAGAAATCGCTTCGTTTGCTCGAGTGCGCATACGTTCTTCAAAAACCTGCCGCTCTTCTTCCGTGAGCATTCCCGTCCAACGCCGAATTTTGTCTTCGACATCTTGTTTCTTGGTAGCGTAGCGCTCGCGGGAAATGCGAATCACTTTTTGAGCATTTTCTTCGCTTTCCGGGAGTTTGATAGGAGGGAGTGTTGTCGCACTAAAAGCATCCCCCGCAATCCCGTCGATCATGAGTTTGAGGTAGATATTGTACTTTTCGAGATTCACAATATCCGTCGCCAGAAAAATCGGCGAAAATTCTTTTTCAAGGAACTCTGCGTCCGTTGCGCCAACCCGAAAACTCACAATGCTTCCAGCGTTTCCGAAAATCGCATCACGAACGGTTTCTTCCAATTGCAAAATATATTGGTTGGCAAGTACCAGATTCAGACGGTACTTCCTCGCTTCCGAGAGAATATTTGCAAAGGACTCGGTAGCGAAATTTTGGAACTCGTCCACGTAGAGATAAAAATCTTTTCGTTCGTCTTCCGGTGTGTCGACTCGGCCCATGGCAGCCAGTTGGATTTTCGTGATCATCATGGCGCCGATAAGCGCGCTGTTATCTTCCCCGATTCTTCCCTTCGAGAGATTCATAATGAGAATCTTTCGATTGTCCATTACATTGCGCACATCAAACGACGAAACCGTTTGCCCCACAATATTGCGAATCAGCGAACTCGAAAGAAATTGTCCCACCTTGTTTTGGATTGGAGCAATCACTTCCTGAAGCACTCGATCATTCCATTTTGTGTATTCGTCGACCCAAAAAGATTTTACGACCGGATCGCTCACGCGATCGACGACTCGTTTTCGATATTCTTTGTCAACCAAAAGTCGCATAACACCAAGAAGCGTGCTCCCGGGATACTCAAGAAGCGCGAGAATAGCGTTTCGAAGAATATATTCAAGACGCGGTCCCCACGAATCGGCCCAGATTTTTTTAAACACTCCAACCAATCCCGAAGCGACGAGATGTCGATACTCTCCCGAAACATGCTCCATGACATTGAAGGCGACTGGATACTCTTGATCGGATGGATTGAAATAAATGACATCATTGATACGAGAGGGCGGGATCGCGCGAATCAATTTTTCGGCCGTGTCCCCATGAGGATCAATATAGGCGACCCCCGAACCATGTTGAATATCTTGAATGACGAGATTCTCGAGAAGATTCGTTTTTCCCATGCCGGTCTTCCCGATGATATACATATGACGTCGCCGGTCATCGGCTTTAATCCCGAAGACACGGTCTTCGTTGCGAAAATTCGTCTTCGCAAAATAGGTCACTTCATTCATAAGTATGGCGATCGCGATAAGAAATGTTACTGAAGCGGCAAATTGGAGGGCGCGGAACCTCGCTTTGCAGCGACTCTCGTGAGAGACGGGGCAACTACATTCATATCGGGAATGTGAAACAGCGTCGCGAGTTCTGCGGTACTCAAAGCAAGCATCGGTACCGGCGAATCGGGATCTCGAAATTTATATCGTCGGAGAATTTTTCGTTGCCGATATCGGAGGCGCGATTGCGTAAAAAGATAATTTGCGTACGTTTTGGACGCGTCATTTGGCTTGAAGCCGTTGAGATTGAAATCGTTGAATTGCTTGAGTCCTCCAAAGAAGGCCGAAATGAATGAACGATCGAAACCTTTCTTTTTTCCGAGGTAGAGCACTCGCAAGCGACATCCAAAAACGTTTCTTCCGATATTTGCTTCCAGAGCTTTCACGACTTCCTTTTCGATGGGCGTCAACTGATATTCGAGAAAGTCTTTCTTTTCAGGTTTCACTTCGGCCGAAGAGAGATCAATCGGCTCTCCCGCAATCGCTTTTGGAATCGCGCTCACCATGGTGCCGATCCCTGAAGTTATATCTCCCAAGAGAGTCGTCGGTTTTACCTTCGGTGTTCGCCCAATAATTTCATTGAGAAGCGCTTTCCCGGTATTGTAATAGTCGGGACGCAAAGGAGTAATGATGATCTGAAACCAGAGTTTTTGTCCGAGAGGAAGTTTCCCAAATGATTCAAGAAGGCCCGCGAGCGGATCAATCATCTTTCCCGTTACATCTTCCTCGTAGTAGTGATAGGTCTTTATGGGATACGGATCGGGCTTCGTAAATTCGACATCGGCGCCGAATAAGTCCCATTCCTTGTTGGGGGCACCCTTCGGAATTTCTTCCACGTAGTCCGGCACCTCCAAAATTTCAACGTCCGCATATTGGGCGTAAAAGTACGCCTCGATCAGATTGCGGAATGAGGCAGGAGTACGAACATAGAGATGCGATCCTGTTGCCCCGTCCCCAGTAAGTTCGAAACTAATAAAGGGAGGGAGGTACCCCTGAACAAACGACTCGACGGTCGTTGGTGATTTGTCGACTCCCGCAATGCCATCAAAAATCGTTTCCATCACCTTCGGACTCTTTTCGACGTTTCGAGGGGGAATGATTTCCAGGAGAACCGTTTTTATATTCCCGATATACTGATCCTGGATATAATCCATCCAGAGAAATTTGAAGACAAAATAAAGCGCGGGAGGAAAAACAAAAAACCACACGTGTCCGATAACACCAAAAATATCGGAAAGTGCTTGAAATATATCGTGGGGCGCCTGAGAGAAGAACGTGCTCATGGGATAATTCGTTGAAAACCCCGATCCTCGAAAAGAAGTCGATTCAAAAGTTCAAGAAAATAAAAAGAAAGTCCGGCGCTCTGCCTTTCAGCTTTCGGGAATCAAAGAGAACCATTCCCAAGAGCTGTCAATTCTTTATTCAAAACGAAGCGGTTCCTTCAAAAAATACCGATTCTCTCCGACTCGCGCAAAAAAGGAGTTGAGATTGATGACAATGGTTGATTCTTTGACGTCGCGCACCTTCAGCACTTCGGCGATAAGTTCTTCGCGCTTGAGCGGCTTTTTCTTTTCCCGGAGAACTTCTTCCAGAACTTCTCGTACGGTACCGCGGCGATATCCCCATTCGACGAGCGCATATGTTCCGCGGCCCACCAGGACAAAACGCTTGTCTTTGATGAGTTCGTTGTGAACCGTTTGAGGATGCGTAGTGCGACCTGGCTTTTGGAGTCCTTTCGCATCAATCCGTTCGGCGATTTCTCGAAAATGAAGTGGTTTTCCTTCAGCTTCAACCACAAGATAGGCTCGCTCTTTCGTACCGCGCGGACAAATATCACTCCAGGAAGGAAATCCCCATCGATCAAACGGATTTTTTTGGACCCCTTTCGAAACTGACAGAAAGCCTCGCATTTCTTCCTCGCTCATCTCCTCTGAAGGCGAGCGTTTTTTAAGAGCATGGAGGAGTTCCTTTTCAGCGATTGATGTCTTTCGGTCCGTAAAAAACTGGAGGACCGATTCGTTGAAGGATTCCCATTTCGAAAGATCGAATGACGAGAGAAGAACCGAAGGACGAAGTGATGGCGTTTCTTTCAAAAAAAATCGATCGGATAGAACCGCAAGAAAAAAACGAACAGCGCCCCGCTCTTTGGAATTGTCTCCTGCAATCGCTTCGAAAAACGCTTCTTTTTTTCGAGTATACCATGCGACTTTTTGAGCGTCCATTCGATTCGTTTCGCTACTTCTTCAAGCGGAGAAGAGGTGCGTTTCCCACGAACATCACGCAAAAGACCAGAAACGATCTGGCGAATACGCTCCCGCGTAATGCCATATGTCTTCCCGATTTCTTCAAGTGTCATCGGCGGCTTTCCCGTCGCCCCATAACGCGCCGATACAATCGCCAAAGCCCTCGGTGAGATCGAATGGAGAAACCGGCGAAATGCGGCGGAATAAAACGGAGAGAGAGAAGAACCATCTTTCTTTGGAGCCTTCCCGATACCGAGAGGCAGAGATCGCGAGGGAGTCATAGGAAAATGAAACAGAAAGAATACAAGACAACGTGTCCCGGCATATTAGCGCACATTCCATTTTTTTGTCAAGATTAAAGAAAGAGAGGCTCTTCCCTCCCTCACTTTTCGCGAAGAAATCGAGGGAGGAGTTCTACAGGGAAAACGTTCCTTCCTTTTCAACATCATCAAGCCGCACAGAGAGTACTTTCGAAATGCCATCGTCTCCCATAGTGACACCGTAGAGCAGTGCGGCGCGGCGCATTGTTTCCCGATTATGAGTAATCGCCACAAACTGAGTCTTTTGAGAAAGTTCGCGGAGCAAGTCGCCGAAGCGTTTCGAATTCGATTCGTCGAGCGCTGCTTCGACCTCGTCGAGCACCGCGAAAGGAGGCGGGTTATGCGAAATAATAGCAAAGAGAAGGGCGAGGGCGACGAGGGAGCGCTCCCCGCCCGAAAGCATTGAGAGATTCGCGATTCTTTTGCCCGGAGGCGTCGCGACAATATCGATTCCTGCTTCGCGCTCACCAAAGTCACTGTCTTCACCAGCTTCACCAGTGAATCGGTCGCCTTCCGAAACGCCAGTCTCATCGGTATTCTCCCCGAGAGATCGAGACAGTTCTCTTTTTCGAAGAGACGCGCTTCCCCCGCCAAAAATAATTTTAAAGTAACGGTCAAATTCTTTGTTTACCTCCTTCCATGCCGACTCGAATGCGGTCTCGGTCTTCGTTTCCATTTCCCGAATAACCGATCGGAGCGATTCAACCGCTCGCTTCAAGTCTTCCGACTCGGAAGTAAGGAAGGAGAAACGTTTTTCTGTTTCTTCACATTCCTCGACCACCGTTTTGTCGATGCCACCAATGTGCTCGAGCTCCACTTTGAGGCGGAGGATGTCGCGTTCGAGTTTCTCAGGATCAATTTCGTCATCTTCCGCGGGAAGAGGAGGAAGCTCGTCGGGCACCACGTGAAGCTCCTCGAATATTTCAGCTGCAAGATCTTCTTCGCGAACCTCGACTCGGGCCATACGAACTTTCCATTCGCTCGCTCGCTCTTTCTCATTCGAAAGTTGGTGCTCCGCTTCCCGAGAAGATCGTTCCAGCTCAAAAAATTTCTTGCGACTTTGTTCCATGTCCGCAGCGAAACGCTCGAGCAGTCTCTCGTTTTCTGCAATTCGCTCTTTGAGACGATCTCGCTCTCCTTGTGTGTGCCCCTGTTTGGATATGAGCAAACGAAGGTGTTCATCACTTTTTTCTTTTTCTTCGGGAGAGAGTGAAACTGTGTGCGTCGTGACAATCGAGTCCTTGCCCGCTTGCTCGTGAAGCTCGAACAATCGCGTTGCGACGACGCGAGCGAGTTCGCGAAGTTCTTGAAGTTCTTCGAGCGATTCGACATGCGAGATTCGATCGATGAGTTTTTCTTGGTGCACTCGGATTTCTTCAAGAATACTCCGCACGAAAGTGCGATCAACGGGAACCGATTCGGTCACGGTGCGCGGTTTTCGACGTTCTTCTTCGGTTTCGATTCTTCCAAGAAGAAGAGCGAGTTCCCGCTCAAGTTGGTAAAGATTCTCCCGCGCGAGACGATTCTCTTCTTCCGATTTCTTTCGGGGAGTTTCGTCGGTCGAACGCTGTGATTCGAACGAGAGTTCCTCGTGAATTTTTTGAACGCGCTCCTCCAGGGTTCGAATGCGCTCCTCCATGATTTCTTTCTCTCTGAAAAAATTTGCTCGCTCGGCACGATATTTTTTTCGAAGAAAGGAAAAACGTCGCTCCTGTTTGGTTCGAAGCGTCTTCTCGAGCTCTTGCCCCCGACTTGCTCGCTCGGCTTGCTTCCTGAGGTGTTTGAGGTGCGGTTCAATTTCACGAAGCAATGCTTCGACCTGAGCAATATTTTGTTTGGTTGACTCGAGTTTTCGAATCGCTCGCTCCTTCTCGAGACGATACTGCTTCACGCCAGCCGCTTCCTCGAGGAAGATTCGTCGTTCGGCGGGAGAAGCGGAAAGAACCGCGTCCGACATGCCCTGCGTAATAACAGAGTAGCTGTCCCGACCAATCGACGCTCGTGCCAAGAGATCCGTAATATCAAGAAGTCGTACCCGCGCACCGTTTAAAAGGTATTCGCTCTCGCCGCTTCGGAAAAGACGTCTTGTAACCGTCACTTCTTCGTATTCGATCGGGATACGCTTATCTTTGTTTTCAAAAAAGAGAGAGACGGATGCGCTCCCGAGGCGTGCCTTTTTATCCGTCCCCGCAAATATCACATCCTCCCCCTTCTTTCCGCGCAGGTGTTTAGCAGACTGCTCGCCAATCGCCCAGCGAATCGCATCTGCCACATTTGATTTTCCCGATCCATTTGGGCCCACGATTGCCGTAATAGGAAACCCTCCGCTCGATCCGGAGAATTCCAACACTGTTTTTCGTGCAAACGATTTAAATCCCGAAATTTCGATTCGCTTGAGAAACATAAAAAAGCATGTCGAAAAGAAGACGTGACGCCAGTATACATGTTTTCTCTCCCCTTTTCACCTATTGCGCAAGGCTTCCAGCAAAAGAAATACCATTTCGTTCAAAAACAGCTTCCCGAACCGAAGTCGGCGCAAAGCGAATCGGATACCCTGGTTCCCCAAGAAGGAGTGACGGAAAAAGGCGAAGCTCCTCCCCGCGAAAAGAAAAGCCGACAACGAGCACGCCTCTCGGAGACGACAAAGCGGGATCGGAGGCTGTATTGAGAGAAAAGAAAAGAGGAACTCCGCGATATGTTTCGAAAAGAGGGGCGGCGGGAGAAGGGGTTCCTTCTCCCAGTATGAGATCAGCTCCCCGATCGACGAGCGCCCTCGCTTTTTCTCGTCGGGAAAAGTGGGTGTCACCCGCTCCCCATTCGAGAAAGACAACAAGCGGAATATCGGAATCATTCGGGATACTTTTCATGAGGCGATCGAATCGATCCTCATCGGTCAATTGCTCGGCAACAAATCGAACGCCCTCTCGGGTATATCCACTCCTCAATTCCGAAGAAATCGGATTGTCTTGAAAAAAGTTCTCTTCCTGACTCCACCAGAGTCTTTGAAGCATTTCTTCTTTCTGGAGAGACTGTCGGCCCGTCTTCCCGACCGCCAGAAAGTGTACAGGAGATTTTTCAGGCGCGCTCTCAAAGGAAGATGCTTTCGAGAAGAAGCCTGTGATGTAACTCGTCGTCTCACCGGCAACATCGTTCCTCAGGATATATCCAGAATTGGAATTTTTACGAAGTGTAAACGATGATGCTCCAGAGAGCTGCGCATACGAAGAGAGAAGCGCAAGCCCCGGAACACAATCTGTATCAAGCGCAGAAAATTTTTCCACGGAAAAAGTGCGGAGCGCCGCAATGGTCGCTTCGTCGTGAAACGATGCAAGAATCGGATCCAATGTATGAGAAAAATCGGAAGAGAGAATAAGGAGGCTCTCCCCCGGAAGAGCATGAAGCGCCCGCGCAAGTGAGACGCTCTCTCTCAGACTCATTTCGTCTCGCACTACAATGGGAAGAAGAGGAATACCCGGAAAGTACTCCTTCACAAAAGGGAGAAGGTTCTTTATTCCATGTTCGGGACGAAGGACGCTTGGCTCGTTCGAGAGCTGCCCTTCCCGTTCCAACACTTCGATCGATCGAGTGTCGACAAGGATTTCGGATTGTCCCAGGCCTTGAATCCGATCGGCCGTGATCGCACGCCCCACCCCATTCGAAAAATGATTCGGGCTCACGAGAATGATTCTCGCAGGGAGAGACGAAGCAGTGGAATGCGCAGCCTGGGAGAACATATCATGAATCATGTCCTCCGCCACAAGATGGTGCGGCACCAGAAAAACACGAATTGGGGAGACTGACTGGTTCGAGGGTATCTCGGTCGATCGTATTTCTGGAAGAGGCGCGCTTCTTTCCGCTCGTTCTTTTGTCGCAGGAACAGCACACAGCGCCCCCGTAAGAAACACCGCCGCGAAAACAAGATTCCGGTTCATGAGAGCGCCATATCATTTGAGCATACCTCCCCACACCACTACCGTAAAACCCTTTCGCTCGGGAGTCCGGACTGAAAACGAAGGAGCGGGCTCATTCGAAGTGCGACCTTCATAATCAAGAAGGATGCGAATGACCGTATCGGGCGTTGGATGAATGCGAAGAGGCGCCACGCGATCGATAAAATCACGCGACAGAAAAGTCACAAAGAAAAACGGCGACGGATCATCTTGCATTTTCGGGATCCAAAATTCTTTAAAGTCAGTCACTTCTTTTCCACGAAGACCAAGTTCTGCAAGCTTCTCGTCAAAAAACGAATTGAGTTGGTTTCGATCCACGACGAATCCTTCTTTGGGCATCCTATAGGGGATGTCGCTCGATCCTTCCCAGAAAAGCGAATCGTATGTTTTTCCGTCCCGAAGATCGGTCAGGAGACCCGTGGGAGTCGCCCGTACCTTCCAACCGTTTCCGTAATCGGGATCCGAAATACGCACGCCTTCACTCGGAAAAACGCGGACCGATACTGTTGTCGGTCTCTCGGGATAGAGGTACAAAACGGGTTTCCCGCATTCGGCGAGCGGCCGCTGTGTCGAATTGTAAAACGCAAGTATTCGACCAAACGGATCTTTCCAAAAAACTTTAAAGTGATTTTCGAGGAGCTCTTCCGCCTGAAGCGGCTCTTTCGATCGGTATGCAACCATAGCTTTGAATTCCTGCACGAATCCGGGTCGACTCACATTTTTGTATCCGTAGAGCGGGTCCCCTTTCGAAGTTTTGCCGACGAGAACGAGGTCTTTTTTTATATCAACCTCTTTCGTTTCGTTGTAAGCGTACACTCTTCTGCCACATCCTCCAGGCGAAATCTCGTACACATCGGAGTTCACGGTGCCATCGTTCCATATGGCGTCAAGTACGCCGGAATCATAGTTATTCTCAGTAACCACATCGGGAATGAATCGATAGGCAACCGAAGTGCCGTCCGGCGCTTTGAAAAAAAATCGCTCAGTGAGGAAGACATTGTTTTCATCACAATATCCTTTTCCTTCTTTGCCGATAAAGCGGTTCGCCGGGAGACATGCCGAGAACGAAGTCTCGGGGGCGTTAGGAGAGGTCATCCAAACAGGGCCGTACTCCGGATGAGAAAACGCCGGAACAAGACTCTTCGAAGAAAAGAGAATTGGAATTTCATAGTCATCTTGCAGCAAGAATCGTTCCCGCTCATTTCTTCCCGTCAGCTCTTTTGGGAAAGACAATTCCTCAAAGGCGACGTCAGACACATACGAAATTTTTCACCCTCCTTTTCTCGGAAGACAGTCTCGCGAAGCGTTTTTTCTTGGAGAGAACTCCCTTCGGACGGGAGAAGTATCCACGATTCATTCCCTTTTCGGAGTATGCGAAAAAAATAGCGAAACGGCCCCGGGAAGTCCGACTGCATATGTGCCACAAAAAGAAGCACTTCCGCATCGAGGAACGCACCACTCGTCACCGTCCCGACACGAAAGTAATGTGCCCCGAACGAAGTATCTGTGTCAGAGATTTTTCCGCCACGATAGAATACTTTTTCGGTCATGCCGATGTCGCCAATCTCTTTCGGCGCCTGCCACAGAACTTCTCCCTTTTTGATCACTCTGCGGGACTCAGTTTTCGCATCTTCATTTTGAGATTCTTCGCGCACCTTCTGGTCGTTCAATTTTTCTTGAGGAATTGTTCCCTTTTCATCCTCTCCTGTTTGAGATGTTTTCAACGGCAGAAGATTTGTTTTTCGGAAAAGGTCAGGAAGATCGGTATGACGAAAAAGAGTAAAGAAAACGAGGAGAGCGAGGATGCCATACATCACTCCGAGAAGCGCAATGAGTCTTCTTTGACCAGATGTTTCTTCCCGATCCTTTTCCATAAAATTGTATTTTACGAGTAAATTTTAGTATGAAGATTCGAAATTTCCGAGAACTTCTTTCAAAAATATTCGTCAATTGAAATGAGAATCCTTCGAGCAAGGGGGGCACGACGCCGCAAGAGATTGAGAAGCGAGAGGAGTCAACTTAAAATGAAGTATGCGCTCTTTGAAGTTGGAAAAATCGAGCACAGAGTCATGGAAAATATGTGGAAGAATTTTTCTTTCAGAAAACGAGCATTCGCAGTGACTCTCTCCGTATATTCTCGCCGAGCACCCGAAAAAAGAAGAGGGAAAGAAGCCGAATGGGAATGCTTTTTTGGGCGAGAAAAACCGTGTGAACAGAGTATCACCAGCCCTTTTTTTCGAGAGCATTCTTCGCGGCAAATCGCTGCGCTTCTTGCTTGGAATTGCCCATACCTTCAGCGATAAGTTCTTCTCCCAAATAGGCGCCCGCCGTAAATTGTTTGTCATGATCGGGACCGGATTCGAAGAGGACACGGTACGATGGCGTAATGCCAAGACGCGTCTGCGCCTGTTCTTGGAAGAGACTTTTGGGATCGGCGTAGAGCTTCTGATCGAAAACGTGAGGGAGGCGACTCACGATGACCCGCAGAATAAAATTTTTCGCCGCCTCATATCCTTGATCCAGGTAGAGCGCCCCGATAATCGCTTCCATCGCATTTGCTATAAGGTATTGTCGGGATCGACCAGTATCCTTCGCTTCCCCGCGACTCATAAGGAGAAAAGGTTCGATACCAAGATCACCTCCTACTCGCGATAACATTTCTCCGTTTACCAAAGCAGCTCTCCAGCTCGTTAACTCTCCTTCAGGGTTCGGAAAATGGTGATAGAGATACTCGGTAACGACAAGTTCGAGAACCGCATCTCCCAAAAATTCCAGGCGCTCGTTATGGTCGAGGGTATATCCGCGATGCTCATTGAGGTATGAACGGTGAGTGAGAGCAGTTTGAAAGAAGTCCGCGTTCGAAAAAGGAACACCGAGAATGCGAGAAACGGAAGAGGCGTCGAATGGTTGCATAGCGAAAACTTCCCCGGACAAAGAAGACCCTCAAAAAGTTTCGAGTGCCCCTCGTGTCCGCGGGGAAAGAAAAAGAAAATAGTCGCGGTTGTCCGCGTCTTCAATTATTTATTTATTCATGAGAAGTCCCCGGGGAAGATTCAGAATGAATGGGTAGCGTTTCGGACTCTTTCAGTTCGAGAGCCGCCCGACGCTTCTCACTCGAATCATCTTTCATGGGTTCCCCCATTTCACGGTAAATCGTTCCCAAAACACCATTTACAAATCGAGGCGAACTGTCACTCCCGAATGTTTTGGAAAGTTCGATTGATTCATTGATTGCTACCTTGGGCGGGACTTCGTCGTAGTTGCCGTAGAGGAGTTCAAAGATGCCGAGACGCAAAATATTGCGGTCGATCGCCGTAATCTGATCAAGCGGCCATTCGGGTGCACACTTTTCAATTAATCGATCAATCGTGGAGCGGTGAGAGAGCACTCCTTCGATGAGGAGCCGCGTAAAGGAGGCGTCCTCGAGACCGGGGGCGAATTCGGAAAGATTGCGAGTTACGATGTCGGGCATGGATTCATCGGTTCTCTTTCCGAAGTCCCACTCAAAAAGAGACTGCATCGCAATCGATCGTTGAAGGTGCCGATTCGCCATAATAAAAAACGAAGTCCAAACGTTTGTCGCTCACCATGTTTCTCATTTCAAGCAAACCAGAAAAAGAAACAAGAACACGACTTATTGTACGCTCTCCGCCCTTTTCTTCTTTGGAGGAACAGATTCTTTCGAGGAGCTGCCATATTTACGGCCACGATAGGTGTGACACACCGGGCAGGCGCGATGCAAAAGCATGGGCGATGAGCAGCTCGGACAGACAGAAAGATTTTTTGGCTTCTTGACATATCGAGTTCTGCCACGCGCTTGACGGCGATTCGAGTGACGTTGCTTTGGTACCGACATAGAAAAACAGAAATATGGTTTGAGATCACTGTATCAGTTTTTTTTCTCGGTGGCAAATGTGGGTTCGATCACTGTCAGCATGGGACTCCTGTGGCGATTTTTCCTCAAGAGAACAGGCCGGAAAGACTCTCGGTGCTCGGGACACGGACCATAGTGTTCGAGCGCATTTCGATGAAGCAAGGTTCCATATCCTTTGTGTTTGGCAAACCCGAATTGAGGATAGCGCCGATCAATATCGATCATAAGCCGATCCCTCGTCACCTTTGCCAAAATGGATGCTGCCGCAATGGAGAAAGAACTTCCGTCACCGCGAATGATCGCGTGCTGCCTCACTCCCTCGGGAAGTCCAGGGATCGTGGCATTCCCATCGACCAATACCGCAACCGACGACAATTCTCCACCATACTTCTCCGAAAAGTTTAATTGATGAAAAAGCGATTGAAGCGCTCGCCTCATCGAAAGAAAGGTGGCCTCTCGAATATTCATTCGATCGATATCGAGAGAGGAAACCATGCCAATACTCCACAGAAAATGTTGTTTGACGAATTCGTACGAACGCTCACGACGTTCTTCGGACAACGACTTCGAATCGCGCACATGGCGCTCAAGCTCTTCGAAAAGAGCACTCCCCCTCTGGGGAAAATCGCCAAGAAACACTGCTGCTGCGGAAACTACGGGTCCAGCCCACGGACCACGACCTGCTTCGTCGACTCCGACCATCAACCGAGACCCGTTTTCACTCCATCGTTTTTCATGCTCCCACGTAGGAAGGGATGAATGTATACTGATCGTCATTGCCGCTTGGGTGATTTCAGTGTTATCTCGACAATTTCCGGACGGTTTCCCGTGCGCATGGGAGGGCCCCACGTTCCCACCCCGTTTGACACAAACAAAGTATAGTTTCCTCTCTGAAGAGGCATCTCCAGAGCCTCGATAAATCATGCTCGTTATGAAATTGAAAGGAAACATTTGTCCGCGGTGCGTATGTCCCGAGAGTTGAAGGTTCACACCGAGAGATCGAAATTTTTCGATATGAGTCGGCGCGTGGTAAAGAAGGATGAGGGGTTCCTCCGAGCTTGAAGCAATAATTCTCCGCGCCACATCAGCCACGTCTTTCTCGTCACCACGATCGGGGTATTCTATTCCGAGAAGACGAAGCCCGTCGATCGGAACCATTTCGTCATCCAAAATACGAATGCCTGTTTCCTTGAGGAGAGCGTATGTTTTTTCGATACCGAGATACGTCTCATGGTTTCCAGCAACGAAGAACACTCCGTGCGGCGCATGAAGTGAAGAAATTGCCCCGATCGTTTTTTCAATTCCACCGTCGACGCCATCGAAGAGGTCGCCGGTTATGACGATGAGGTCAGGCTCAAGTCTCTTCGTTGTTTCGGAAACCTGTCGCATGAAAGACGCGCCATAGACAGCGCCAAGATGAATATCCGAAAGTTGGACAATGCGTTTTCCTTCCCAGGAGAGAGGAAGGTTCGGAATCGAAACATCGATACGACGAAGAGCAGGATGAAATGAATTCCACACGCCGAAAGCGGAAACAAGGAGTGCCAACGCAAAAAAGAAACTTGCAAGACCTTTCGCCGAGAGCGGGAGTGACAGAGCACGAAATACGAAGAGCGTTACCCACACTGCAGACGCCGCAAAAACAAGCTGCGTTCCCGTGCCGAGCACTACCGCGGAGACCGTATAAAAATTCCTTCCCCATTCATTTTCCACAGAAACCAGGAAAGAAGCGACGATGAAAATGAGTGGGATACAGGCAGTTCCGAAAAAGATCATTCGTTTTCGAGAAATGCTTCTCACCGAGAAAAAACGAATGAACGAAAAAGCAAGAAAAGATGATCCTCCAAAGAGAATCGTAAGCGCGATCAGAAAAAAGATGAGGAAGAATATCGTCATACGGCACCCCGAAGAATGGTATTCGCATTTTCCTTGTCGCTTCGATTGTCCTCAAGGGAGAGCGCTGGCACAAGCGAGAGAAAAAGAAGGGCGGCTGGCAAGAAGAATACCAGAGAGAGCGGGACAAAGAAAAGCGCGATACCAAGAATGACGGCCGCGAGTATATTGCCGACAGGAGAGGCTGTTCGAAAAAATGCAATGAGATCGGCGTCATTACTTCCGATCCGTTTATAGAAGTATGAGTCGCGCAACACTTCGATCGCAGCAATGCCCAGCCGCGTCGAGAAAAGCACTCCCGCCCACAAGACGACATTCGAACTCTCGAGAAATCCGACGAGCGCCGTTGAAACTGCGGCGAGAAAAATTGATCCGAGCAGTAATTCTTTTTCACCGGTCTTTCGGTCCGCGAGGAGGCCAAGCGGATACTGAATCACTACGAAAGGAAGAAGCATAATGGTAAAGACGATACCGATATCACTCCAGTCCATACTGAGCTCGCGAAGACGAAGGGGCATATAGACGATCATCACCGCATAAAAAAATTCCATGGCACACGAAATCGCATAAATACGGAGAATGTCAGGCCGCCGAAACGCGCGTCCGAAGAAGGAGAATGAGGAAATATCTTTCTTTCTCCCAAGAGGAACACGAGAAAAGAATACTAAAAAGAGTGTAAAGAGGAGTGAAAAAAGAATGAGACTTGCCGAGAACACACCCGAGAAACCATACCGAGTGAGAAGCTGTGTCGACAAAAATGGAGCAATCAGGAGTCCCAGATTCATTGCTGAGAGATGGATACTCCGAATCCTTCCAGAAAAACGATCTTCCGAAAAGTTTTCGAGAATGGTATCGAGAATGGTCCACCCCACCGTCACCAAAAGAAAGTACCAAACCAAAAAAAATGCGCCGGCATGTGAAACCGGAAAAAAGAGAAGCGGCGCATGAACAAGTCCCACCCCAAAAAGCAATACCAAAAAAAGTGAAATGCCCGAAAAATATCGAAAGGCTCTCGGAAGAAGGAGAAGCGCTCCAAAGACGCCTCCAAAGATAAGAAGGTAAAAAATACTTACATTCTCATGGCCGATCGCTTCTTCGAAATACGACGAAGCAACATAGAGCGGGAAGGCGCTTGCAAAACCAAACAAAAAAGAAAAAAAACCGAGTTCTTTGGTACGAATGGGGTCGTAGTGTTCTGGATGGAATGGTTACGGAGAAAGATCCTACTCCGGAAGAGGAGAGGACATGAAGACATTATCCCAGAAAAAGAAACCGCTGTCGAAAGCGGCGCGAGACTTACTTGAGACATCCGGGTGTATACCCTTTCGATCGCGCGTCTTCTTCCGAAGAAAAACAGACTCGATTCGCCGGTTTGATGCGACGCGCCCACGAACACGTTGGCAAATGGTATTTGTCGGAATTTTTGCTCCCCACAAATACACAGGAGGAAGCTCCCTTCTCAGGAGAAGACGAGGCCTCGATTTTTTGAGAAGATTCTTCTGTCGCCCCGGTCTTCTGGGGAACGATTTCCGAAATGAGTGTTGCTGTGGAAGCGGCGCCCGCTCCCTTGCGAGCAAGATTACTCGCCTCATTTCCTGATGCGGGCAGATTGGAAAGCGGATTCGAGGAAGCCGTATTCATCTCACGGGAAGCAGTTTCCATGGGGAGCGTAACGACAACCGGATCAACTGTTCGATCGCGACCGTACAAAAATCCCCCCTCGAAAGAAAGAGCCAATGAGACGACAAATCCGATTGAGAAAAGCATCTGCTTGCCAAATCTTTTTGCAAGACGAGCAACTCGTTCCGGAACTTGTGCAAAAAAGTTGTGCAGTATTTTCTTCATAATGCGCCATAGTAGCGCGCATACCCAAAGAGCGCAATACGAAAAAGCAAACCATATTGACAGGGAGTATAAAAAGTAATATCCTGCCCCTGTTACCCTTTTTTTGCATGTATGGCACACAGGAAAGCTGGAGGCTCAACAAATCTCGGACGCGATTCCATATCAAAGCGTCTCGGCGTCAAAGCGTTTGGCGGTGAAAAAGTTCGTCCTGGAGAAATTATCATTCGCCAGCGTGGGACAAAGTTTCATCCGGGCAAAAACGTGCGACAAGGTGCCGATGACACACTCTTCTCGATTGCGGAAGGCACAGTGTCTTTTACGCACAAGAAAGTAATTTCTTTCACCGGAAAACTCGCGAAACGAAGATTCGTGAATGTTGTTTGATTGTATTGGTATTGGAGGCAATGAAATCGAAATAGATAAAGATATAAGTAGAAGCAAAAGAAAAGAGTCTGAATGGTTTTCAGACTCTTTTTGTTGATACATTTAACTTACCCACCTTCCTCTCCAGGAAGAGGGGGCTCTATTAATCGAAAAGAACTCATGACTGCCTTAAAGATGATACTCCCTTCATCAGCAAGACGATCATTAAATTCCTGATGGGTATAACCCGGAGGTGAAATGATAGAAACCTCCGTAACCGTTGCGAGAGCCGAGGCAAATTGCAAGGATTGCTGAATTGCTCGGTCTTTATCCCGGTATGCCACCAGAAATTTTGGAATTGAATCTCCCTCTTGCTCTCTCTGGCTTTTTTCGGGTTTCTTCTCAGCCTGAGCTTTCATTTCCTCCGCCGATTTCACGGGAGAAATATGATAGAGGTACTCTGCATTCAGCTGATCACCAAAAACAGGACCAAAATTTTCTGACCACGTTTTGGAATCAACATTTTGGGCCACCTCACTCATGTTCATTGGCCCATCCAAAAGTACCACCCGAGAGATTCTTTCAATGACCTTGCGATCAAGGACATTATTCTTCGAATCCAGTATAGCCTTTGCAACAATATTGGCTCCGAAGCTATGACTGGAAACCACTATTGGTTTCCCCACAACACTAAAGAAGAAACGTGTGTCAATGAAGTCAAGGGCGGCTTTGATTGCTACCGCCACGTCATTAACTTGCTCCTCATAAGAAGCGCGTGGGAAAAGTCTATAGTTGGCGGACATGAAAATCACGCCATTTTTATTGAAGACCTCGGCTATTTCCCTGTAGATCTTATTCCCTTTATCCCCCTCGATTCCGTATCCTCCATGAAAATGTATTATAAACCCATTGATCTCTATCTTCTTTTTAGGAAGATAAACATCAACTTCTTGTTCTGCCGAGGGCCCATAAGAAAAAACATCGTCGGGACTTAATGGGCCTCCCCATGAAGAATAAGGGAGTGAGAAAAGAATAATTACCAAAAAAAATATTTTTTTCATGTTCATGACTTCCTCCGGGGATTTCCCCGAAAAAGAATTGGATACAAAAACAGAGGGCTTCTTTGATAAATTGTCAAAGAACGTCCCCCTGTTTCTTCTGGTGGGCACACTACAACACTTTTGTGTAAAAGTCAATATTATTTGTCTTCTATTACTGACACTTTAAGAAATTTTAATCAGAAATTGGCTCAAGAGAGCCTTGAGAAAAATACTTTTTTTGTAAAGGTTCGTAAAATCATCCTTCCTGTACCCCCAGGAAAGCCCCTTCTCTTCATATCAAGAGCTTCTCTAGTGGGTCGACGAACTTTCCGCCTGAGACGCTTCCCACTCCATTGCTACCTGCTGAGCGAAAGGCGAAAAAAGTTTCTTCAATTCTTCTTCAATATTTCCTGCTTCCATCTTTTCCGATCGCCCCTCGCTTTCCTTCTCTTTGAGATACATTGAATGAATTTCTTCGATCGAACGAAAAGGGAGTTCCTCGAGTATCCTCTCGGAGATTTTGCAGTCCCTATACCATGCAGAAAAACCTCCCATAATAATTCCAAGCCTGAGTTTTTCTCTCTCTTGTTTGGTCTGTGCTTCTTGCTTCCTCCTCTCAACTCCGTCCCATTCCTCTCCTTCCTCCACGAGCTGAGGGGTATCTTCCGTATTCTTGTTCAAAAAAGAAAGCTGCCTCTCAGCAAGCGCTTCTATAGCAAATGCTTGCACTTTTAAGTCAAACCAGTCGGAAACAATTTCTGACAGATGATCTTCTTGTTCACTCTGCTTTTCTCCGGTATTACCCCTCCGCTCTGTGTTTGCACTGCTGTACGTTTCTTGTCTCATACAATTCTCAAAAAATTATTTTCGACTCGAGCGCGCAATGCTCGCCAGAAGGAAGGCTCGAAACAATGGGTGTGGCGAAAACGGCGTTGAACAAAATTCGGGGTGAAACTGCGTTCCTACGAAAAACGGATGC
Source organism: Candidatus Moraniibacteriota bacterium (assembly GCA_016699975.1). Classification (GTDB taxonomy): domain Bacteria; phylum Patescibacteriota; class Minisyncoccia; order Moranbacterales; family UBA1568. The sequence goes on from CP064994.1 coordinate 676,475, forward strand.
GCTTCCTGAGAAAGCTCCACGATTTCCATGAGTCGCTTGTCGGGCGATGTCCCTGAGAAAATGAGTCCCGCCTTCTCAAGCTGCTCAACGTAATCCGGATTTACTTCATAGCGGTGGCGGTGCCGTTCGGAAATTTCTTTTTTCCCATATGCCGCATGTGCAATCGTATCATTTTGAGGAGCGCGGGAAATAACCCAAGACGCATGGTGGCACCATACTCTTTTTTTGCGAGGCGCGCCTTCTGCTCTGGGAGAAGATCGATAACGGGATGCAAAGTCTGAGGATCAATTTCTACCGTATTTGCTCCCGAAAGGCGCGCCACATGACGCGCATACTCAATAACGGCAAGCTGCATTCCATAGCACAATCCAAAGTACGGGAGACGTTCTTCGCGACAAAACCGAATGGCCGAAATTTTTCCCTCTATTCCTCGCGAACCAAACCCTCCCGGAATAAGGATTCCATGAAAGTTCCGCAGGGACCGAAGCGATTCTTTCTTTTTTTCATACTCTTCACTGTCGAGCCAGGTGAGAATCGGTTTTCGATTGAGCGCGTACGCGGCATGCTTCATCGCCTCAATCACGCTTATATAAACATCCGAAAGAACAAAATCGCCGGTCTTGAAATACTTGCCGACAACGCCAATCTCCACAGTTTTTTCGAGGCGCCTGATTCGTTCCGAAAGTCCCTCCCATTTTTTCATGTCTCTTTTTTTGGGACGAAGATTCAACTTTTTGAGAAGAATTGAACTCAAGTTATCCTTCTCAAAATTGACCGGGACATCATAAATACTCTCGACATCCGGCGCACTAATGACATCCTCCTTTCTTACATTACAAAAAGTGGCAATTTTCTCTTTGCGCTTTTCATCGAGCGAGTGATCACTGCGCGCAATAATAATGTCCGGCTGAATACCGGCGCTATTTAGTGTCCGGGCGGCATATTGAGTCGGCTTGGTTTTCATTTCACCAACTTTGTTGGGAACCGGAAGATAGCTGACAAGAATGAAAGCGACGCGTCCCGGATACCGAATATTCATCATGCGCGCCGCCTCCAGAAAAAGAATATTTTGATACTCCCCGATCGTGCCACCGATTTCGATAATCGCAATGTCGGCATCACTTTTTCTCGCGGCGCGCTCTATTCGAGTGATCACCTCAAGCGGAATATGAGGCACCACCTCGACACACTGCCCGTGATACTCGAGATTCCGTTCCCGCGTAATAACCGATTGATACACACTTCCCGTCGTCATGTAGTGATCCCGAGAAAGACTTTTTTCCAAAAATCGTTCATAGTTCCCCATATCCTGATCCGTTTCATACCCGTCCTCGAGAACGAATACTTCACCGTGCTCAGTCGGATTCATGGTGCCCGCATCAACATTGATATATGGATCGATTTTGAGGGCCGTCACTTCGAACCCGCGCGATTCGAGAAGCGAGCCGATGGAAGAGGTGGCAATTCCTTTTCCCACCCCGCTCATCACTCCTCCCACAACAAATATGAATCGCGTTTCTTTCTTTTTCGATTTTTTTATTCGCGCCATACGAAAGGGAAAAACGACAAATTACGAAACGAACGATGAGAGTTTCAACTCAGTTTCTCGCAAAGACAAAGAGCCCCACATCGGCGGGACTCTCCTTCTGGTGGAAAAGTGCACGTTTCTTATTCTCCCTTCAAGACTACCACAAACGGGACAAGAATGCCATGCCCGAAATCCGCTTCGAGTTCGTGCGTTCCAAGCTTTTTGAGAGGTTTTTCCAAGAGAATATATTCTTCCGCAATAACAACACCGTCTTTCGCGAGCGCTTTCACGATGTCTTTTGACGTGACGGAGCCAAACATGATGCCGTCCTTTTCTTTCACGCCGATTCTCACTTCGCGTTCTCGCAGTGCCTGGGCCTCTTCCGTCAACTTCGAACGCTCCTCCTGTGCTTTTTTCTCCTCTCGTTTTCGAGTTGACTCGGCGCGAAGAAGAGCTTCCTTCGTTCCGGGTTCGGCAATACGTTTTGGAAACAGAAAATTGCGCGCATACCCGCCGGAAACAGTTTTCACTTCCCCCTTTTTGGCAACTCCCGCCACCGTTTCGAGAAATACGACCGATGTTTGCATAATGCCTAGTGTCTATCGAATTATAAAACAGGGAATCCTTCGAAAATTCATCCCGACTCCAATTGAACGCACCGTTTTCCCAAAAAGAGGAAAGGGAGCCGAGGGAAGCTTCTCAGTGGACAATGCTGGACTCGAACCAGCGACCCCTGCAATGTGAATGCAGTGCTCTAACCAACTGAGCTAATTGTCCACGAACGGACAGACGATCCGACTTCTTCTCAATCGGAGCTATCTTACCAGGGAATCCCCTGTGTGGCAACTCCTATTTCCCCCGTCCCACTCCTTCCTACAGACTCATTGAGGAGGAGCATATTCAAAACAAAGAGAGCAATAAAAATAGGCTCACTCTATTCTCAGAGCAAGAACTGCAGAAGCGAAATACTGAAAATCTCAACTCATGAAACAGATACGCGAGAGACTCAAGAGAAGAAAGATCTCGCCTCCTTTGATTCGGACAGAGCGACTGATTCTGCCTCTTCATGAGAAGGAGTCCGCAGAAAAATATGAGCGAGCTTCGAAGTGAAATTTCGAGAGGAATGCCATTTGCTTTGTTACTTCTTACTCTCGTACTGCTTCAGATTACCGAAATCTCCGAACAAACAAATCGGATCCATGGCTTCGATCTCATCCATATACGAGAGTCCCACCGGCATATCGTTCAGAAAAAATATTTTTTTGTAATGAACATATGCTTGTCCCATTTCTATAAGCACATTTCCACCAATATAATTTTTTATGCCATGTTTTTCACTATTCACAATGAGTACGGCATCGCTTTCACAAATATGTTTGTAGTGCTCATGGAGATAATTATTTTCTCGTTTCAATGCAGCCCTTTCCCCATTTTGCCACCTTGCTACATGCTCTTGTTTCTCTCCTCGAACGAATGCTTCGTAGTGAGGATGTATCCAACTGTTATATCCCAAAGCGCGGAGTTTATTTTTCACTTGAACCATCTCTTCCATGAAGCTCGTACTCCCTAACACATATATTTTCATAATAAAGTGGTTTCATCTTACTTCTAATGAAGCTTACATGCGACTATGCGACACGCCTCTCAAGCCGTAGCTAAAGATACTCTCGGTGTATGGATGCTGAATGGGCGGCTCGCGGAAAAAGTCGTCTGCAAAATTTGCCGCATTCACCTCTTCCCAATCTCAGTGTATCAAAAGATAAAAAAATTGAGAAAAGAAAAACCCCGCACTCCCCTTCGGTATAATGCGGGGCTCAAAGGACTTGGTATTATATTAAAGAGTTTAAAAAAACTATCCCAATTCTTCCGTCCCTCGCATTCTCCCCCAAAACCCGCACGAAAGCCTCAGTGATTTGAAAGAGAATTATCCCTCAATTAATTAATGAGAGTTTCGTTTAGTCTGACAGAAAACGAATAAATAATTTTTAGTAGGAATAGAAGAAGTAATAAACCTCCCTGCGCTCTTGGCACAGGGTATATGTGGTATGAACTAGAACAAGCTAAAATAAAAGACCCGCGTAATCATCCTCAGAAGATCTACGCGGGTCGAGGATGCGTCACTACTGTGAACACTGCTCATGCATGGAAGTGTCTTTCTGATAAAAGAACTGAAAGGCTAGCAGGAGTGAGGATAGCTATTAAGTAAATAGTTTTTGTAAAGCAGAGTCTTGTATCACTGCGTGACTTCCTCCATAGACGATAAAAATTCTTTTATGAATCTTTTTCGCTTCTGCTATGTCACTGACAATCTTTCTGTCACAAAAGTAAGTTGAGGGTGCACCAATACGATTCACGATGGTTTATTTTTCCCTTTTTCCTTCCCAGGGTATGGGATCAATATGATCTTTAACTTTTGAATCATTAAGAGTAAGGCTCCCCGTCCCCTGATTTCAGTTCAAAAAAACATGAGGAACTGAATGTTTCGTACGGCTCTATTCTTCCGCCGCGACATGATGCTCGACAAGACGGGCTCAAGTGACCCCTGCTTTCTTTCCACTGGTGTAAACTTTGGCTCGTGCTCCAGTGTCTATATTTTGTGGTGTTTGTTTGAAAAAGTTAGAACCCATTTCGAGCAGAACCCTGATTGACTTCGCACGCGCGGAGCGCGTGGTGGCTCTATACTGCATTGTACGCTCCGATTGCGTGGTGATGCGAACTAATGCGCCTCGGACACGCTCGCGGACTCGCGTGTGCAAAAACCAAAAAATTTCCTTGCATTTTTCTCGCGTCTCCTCCCCCCACCCCTCCACCGCGAAGCGGAAAAAGAAATGGAAAGGAAATTTTTGGTTTTGCTTCGCCGTTTCAGTCTCCGAAAAGAGCAATCTTATTTTAACATTTTTGTTTGCTCTTTTCTCCACCCTCACGGCGACCGAGGCGCACCCATATCCGCGTTTGGTGGTAGCTCTAAACTTTATGGCTTCGACGGCGGACAGCGGTAACTCAATAAGTGGATTGTGCTCGGCACAAACAAATCTGTATGTGCTTGCCCCGCCCACCCAGGCGCGCACAACAATCTCCACCGTTTTTAGGAAAAATTATAAAACGGCGGGGATTGCTCCCTAGAATCAAAGAACTCGATTTCGAATTCCTATTTTGTATCTTTCCAATTCCACCACTTCAATTTTTCAGGGTCTGGATTTTTACATTCAGCAAAATATACAGCACAGCGAAATACATACAAGACACAGCGGTCAATATGTGCACCTCTTTGTCGTTCCAAATTCTTGTACAACGTCTCTGGATTTTTCCCGACTAAATTAGAGACGGAAAGTATTCCGAGGTCATTCAAATCTTTAGACAATGACGGCCCAACGCCTGGTATTGTCTGGAGATTTTTATTGCCCACCCTCTTAATTTTCTTTTGGTTGGGAAAACGCGAGTACATAGCCATTGCAGTCTTTGATTGCAAACTCTTGTGAACCATAAAAAGTAGTGTGCATCTTTTGAACAATCTCCGTTTTGTCCTTCAAGTTATTGTGGAGTTCTTGGATATCTTCTACTTCGATGTATAGCGTGAACGAACCACCAATAGGAACACCTTTAAGTATCGCAGTTTCTTCTTCCAATGAGGCACGAAGTTGAAACATAAATCTCCGCTTCACAGGCTCGTGATTTTGAAGGATTTTTTGTGTATGGAATTTTGACGATTTCCTGAGCACCAAGAGCTTTTGTAACTCAAGTGTTGCGTCAACATCTTCAACCATTAAGTTTGTGGTAAGTTTTTTCATAGGTTAATCTTAGCAAATTTATGGTCAATCACAAAAAAATTGAGAATCTTATTTTCTCAGTTTTTTCTTTTTTGGCGGCAATATGTTTTCGGCAGTAATACGAATTAATTCACTCAACCATTCGCGGTCTTCAATCCGATCTTCGTCAATCTCCATTGACGGCTTGGCACCTGGATAAGGGATTCCTTCCTTGTAAAATTTACTAACAAATTCTTTTCCAGCATCAGTGATTTTTATGAAAAGAATATCATCACAAATCACGCCGACAACTTTGTTGTTGCAATATAGCGCATACTCACCAAACATTTTTCGAGCTGAAACATTACCGATTGATATCAGTTGGTCTTGAATATAATCAATAGTTGATTGTTTTGTTGCCATAATTGTTCACTTGATTAGATTTATTTCAACAGTTCATCTACCGAAACACCGAGAGCTTTGGCGATTCGCTCAATCGTTGAAAGTGTCGGATTTTGTTTCCCCGATTCGATAGTGCTGATATACGCACGGTCAACGCCAAGCTCTCGGCATATATCGCCCTGCGACATATGCTTTCGTGCTCTGATTTTCTTCATATTTGCGGCAAGTTTTTTCGATGTTTCGGACATAGTGATATTTGAAGTATAACCAATGTTGTGTCTTGACTCAATGGTGTGATAAAATACAATATATCTATGACTACGGCGAAGCAAAACCAAAAATTTCCTTTCCATTTCTTTTTCCGCTTCGCGGTGGAGGGGGGGGGAGGAGACGCGAGAAAAATGCAAGGAAATTTTTTGGTTTTTGCACACGCGAGTCCGCGAGCGTGTCCGAGGCGCATTAGTTCGCATCACCACGCAATCGGAGCGTACAATGCAGTATAGAGCCACCACGCGCTCCGCGCGTGCGAAGTCAGTCAGGGTTCTGCTCGAAATGGGTTCTAACTTTTTCAAACAAACACCACCAAATTTGATTTGCATCAGAATTGACCGCGCCCGCGCCAAAGGCGCGGGCTTGGGCTGGCATTTCCGCCAAGAAATTCCAAGGGGTTTTAAATTCCGCCAAAAGCATTCCCGCCGAAAGTCGGCGGTTCCACAAGCTAACGCTTGTTCTGTGCTTCGCACAGAAGCCGATGCGGAGAGATTACAAATTATCGGTGTAATGCAAAACCTTTTATCAATTTAATTCCCGAAGCTCATGATCAAATATTTTATATATTGTAGAAAATCTAGTGAGGATGAAGAACGCCAAGTTTTGAGTATTGAGGCACAACTTCATGAGCTTCGGGAATACGCCAAGCAAAATGGTTTGTTTGTTGTTCGTGAGTATTATGAAAGTAAAACTGCCAAAGAGCCTGGTCGTGAAGTATTTAACGAAATGCTTGGCGAAATTGAAAAAGGTTCTGCACAGGGAATTTTAGCGTGGAATCCAGACCGTTTGGCGAGAAATAGCATTGATGGTGGCAAGGTCATCTATTTTGTGGACACGCTAAAAATCGTTGCGCTCAAATGCCCGACATTTTGGTTCGAAGCGACACCGCAAGCACAAATTATGTTGAGTGTCGCTTTCGGACAGGCAAAATATTACACCGATAATTTAAGAGAAAACATTTTGCGTGGAATACGGCAAAAGATACGCCGTGGTGAATTATCGGCAAAAGCTCCAATCGGTTATTTTAACGAACCGAGACTTCGCACGATTGAACCTGACAAAAAAACATTTCGTAAAGTAAAGGAGTGTTTGGAGGCTTTTGCTTCTGGGCAATATACGCTCACTGGTATTCAGCGCAAAATGTTTTCTGTCGGCTTGGTTGGCAAGACCGGCAAACCACTGCACCTCGCCAGTATTGAACATATTTTGACTAATCCTTTTTATTACGGACATTTTCAATATCGTGGCGAGGTGCATGTGGGTTCGCATAAGCCAATGATTGCAAAGAAACTTTTTGACGAGATACAAATAGCACTTGTTCAGAATGGTAAGCCCCGCAAAAAGCGAGGACCAAAGAATTTTCAGTTTTTAGGTTTTGCTACTTGTGGGGTATGTGGATATGCCATAACCGCCGAGCGACACATCAAGAAAAGTGGTTTGAAATTTATATACTATCGTTGCACCCACAAGAGCAAAACTATTTCGTGTACTGAAAATCGCTTTTTGCGGGAGGAAGTTTTAACCGAGCAAGTGAAAAATCTCTGTCAAAAAGTTTCTTTGCCCGATGAGTGGCGGGAAAATATCTTGCTCGTCTTGAAAGCGAGCAAGTGAACTCCGCCAATCATCAGACCTTTTCGCTCAAAATCTCCGCAATAGTATTTCCGCCCTTAAAACACGCACAGAGCGACTGACAGACGCATATCTTGGCGAAGTGTTGGAACTTAGCGAGTATCAAGAAAATAAAAATGTTTTAATGGCGGAAAAGAAAACATTGGAGGAGAAATTATCGGATTTTGAGCGAAAAGGTAATCATTGGCTCGAACTCATGCGAAACTGGATTATTGAGGCCAACCAAGCCGAAAATCTCTCTAAACAAGAAAATCCCTCACGGATGAGAGATTTTCTTGTTTCCATCGGCTCGAACCGCCGACTTTCGGCGGGAATGCTTTTGGCGGAATTTAAAACCCCTTGGAATTTCTTGGCGGAAATGCCAGCCCAAGCCCGCGCCTTTGGCGCGGGCGCGGTCAATTCTGATGCAAATCAAATTTGGTGGACCTGGGGAGAATCGAACTCCCGACTCAGCAATGCGAATGCTGCGTAATACCACTTTACTACAGGCCCGCTTCCAAAGAATTGCATTCATCAAAAAAACAGCTCGTCCGTCCGAGCACTCCTCCCGCTTTCCTTTTCTTCGAATATAGCGGCAGTGTATCGATATTTCTTGAAAAATACAAGGGTTACTCCGCTTCCGAAGTAACCCCGCACCGCCCTTCTCTTCACCCTTTCGTCGTACAAAGTATTACTTTTCTTTCTTCTCCTCAGGGGATTCTGTTTTCTTGCCCGAAAGTGCTTTCTCGAAAGCACTCTTCAGTGCGTCAGATGAAACTACTCCACTCAAGATCGTGTCATTCACAAATATGGTCGGCACATTTACGATACTAAACTTGAGAGCCTCCTTCTTGTTGTCCTCAAGTTTTCCGGCGTATTTCTTTCCATCGAGACACGAGGAAAACGACTCGGCATTGAGTCCGAGCGATCGAGCATATTCTTTGAATTTGCTGCTGTCTTTCCCCTTGGACCACTCGTCTTGCTTCTGAAACAAAAGATCTGCATACTCAGTAAACTTTCCCTGCTCATGAGCGCATTCCGCAGCAAGTGAAGACGTTTCGGACTGCGGATACATAGGAAGCGGAAGCGACTTGTGGACATATTGCACTTTTCCTTCAAGGCCCTTGAGCTCATTCATGAGGGTCGTATATGTTCCCTTGCACATCGGACACTGAAAATCTGTAAATTGAACTACCTTTACCGGTGCATCCTTTGATCCCGAAATGCTCTCTTTTTCACCGATCGTCGGCATCGTAATATATTTTCCAACAGGAATTCCGACACGTGCTGTTTCGAGCACATATTCCTCACCTCCATTTATTTCCCGGAAAAGCTCTTTCGCCTGAGAAAAGACGGAAACCTCCGAAATCTGGCGAGAGAAGACGAAAGCCGGAACGGAAACAATGTTGGCTCGCTCAATCATATCCTTCGCTTCGGCGTTTTTTGAGACGTCCATTTTTCGCACCGAAACGGTGGGGAAGATGCGCCGCATCCACACAATCGCTTCATCAGTTTGACAATCGGTACAGGATTCATCGGTGAGCGCCGTCACACGAATCATGGGCTCGCTATAGGCAACCCACGTTTTATCGGCAGCGCGAACAACATCTGTTTTCGCAAGTTCCTTCGTTGAAAATCCCTGCCGAGAAAAGAGTTGAGCCACGTCCACATAGAGACTCCCGACAAAAAGCCCGGTAAGCAAGATAACCAGCGCCATCAAATTTTTCACTTTCCTTCGGAGGAGCGTTTCTTCCGACTCATCTTCGGGCGATTCATGCTCCGGAGTTTCTTCCGATTCGTCAAAGAATGACGCATCTTTTTCGGAACGATCTCTCTGCGATATCTCTGTTTGATTCTTCTGATGGGAGGCATTCATAACGGCAAGAAAGTTAGTCAATTAGTTCGGTCTCTCAGTATCTTGGAGCGCTGCGACCATGCTTCAAAAATCAAGGCTCATTTCACGACAAGCTTATTGCGGAAGAGGAATGGACGGAGGTTCGGGCGTGGGTGGAAGCGGAGGAAGGTTTTCCGGAACCGACGGCGATGCTGGTTGCGACGCCTTCTTCTCGGCTTCTTCTTGTTGTTTCCGCTCTGCTTCTTGTCGCGCAAGGATCGTCTGCTGGAGAGCGTTCATATCGACTGCTTCCCTTTCCCACGAAGAAACCGTATGGTCGTCGTAGCCCACGGTAATGCGCTTTCCCGCCAAAGTCTTCGCGGCCGTGCCAAAGAGAAATCCAACCACAAAAAAAACGGCGAGCAAAAAAAAGCTCCACCGATACTTTCGGGTCTGCGACTCTTTCTCGGGTTCTTCTTCGTCCCACGACGGCTCTATCCGACTCGATTCTGTAGTCATCATATTCTGTCTCCAGTACCCCTCCTTGTACACGATTACGGCCTTAATGCTTTCTTTCAATCTTTCAATTCCGTTCACGAACCGAAGTATATCATACTCCTTTCTCGCCTTCCAGACTCACTCTCACTTCTTTTCGGGCGCCCATCCATCCAAAATCGAATCGAGGTCATCGAGACTCTTCGTTCCGATCGCATCTTTTTTGGGCGAAGGATGAGAAAGTTCGGATCGAACTCGAGCCACCGCCGAAAGAACTTCCACATGGTGGAGCACATTCCCGTTCACCGCGACATTTGGGCCCTCTTTGCAGAACCGAAAACAGTCCGGTGTTTTTTCGACACACACTTCCTTCTTGCATTCGCGCGCCAAACGATTATATATTTTTTCCGAGCCCTTCATTCGACATTCTTCGTGCACGCACACTTTTACCTGAGCATTGGGAAGGGAGTGGTGCTCTTCTTTTTTCGGAAGGTTCATATGCTCTGTTCTTCAGAGAAACAACGTGAAGAATATCATAAGCCAGATATATTTGAAAATACTTCCCATGAAAGAATGGAGAGACATCAAAAAAAGAAAAACCGAACGCTCATCGAGCATTCGGTTCGGTTGGATTCTATTTTTTACACACTTTCTCGTGTGATTGTTATTCTTTTTGAATCCCAAAAAGCTCCATAGCCTCAGAAACAAAATTTCTCATTGCAGAATTGCAGAAAGTATCACATGCAATCTCCACAAATTCATTTCCCACTGCTAAAAAGCTAGTAGAACACTGAGCTATTACACTGCCTTTGGCGTAAGCGTCAGCTAATAGCCTAAACTCTTCAGGACTAATTGAAAAACTACCAACAGTATAACCTCCGTGCCAACCATCATGACAACTTGGGGTGCCAGTTAAGAATCGGTTCACAGGAAGGTAAATCCGTTTTTCAAAAGATCTCCACATCACACTACATCTCTCTTCAAGACGAAACTGGTAATAGGCCCACATGACATTTGTAATATTCTCGTACCCAGTTTTGTGCCGTAAAGAAATAATTGTCCTTCTTTTTCTTCAAATTGTAAGAGAAACGTTCTCCATATCTCTAGTATGTCAGGATTATCTGAATTCATTAGTCTAATGACCAAATCCCGCACGCAATCCCCAGTGGTTTCTCCCCTAACAAGAGCCTCGGAAAAACTTTCAGCAGTAAGCAGTAATTCAATTCTCGCCCTCTCCAGTCTTCTTCAATCTTTTCTTGCTCTCTCGCAAGGCAACAATCTTCTTAACAAGATTGAGAATACCCATTATTTCACCTCCTGAGAAATAAAAGAACCAAAAGAAACAGGCGTATACTAGCGAAGGATCGGCAAGCTGTCATAAGAAAAACCGCCAGCATGAGAGCAGGCAGCACCAACGAATATTCAAGTTTTGGCACTCCCCGTTGTGTCCAAGGCTATTAGAAGCTTAAGATACTCTGTAAGCAGCCCATAGAACCTCATTAAATCCTCTAGCTTCATGGACGAGCATTCTTCTGCGAACCAAAAAAGAACATTTTCTACTCCTGCTTCTGTCAGATACCCATGATCGAGGCTGCAATTTGTTAAAGAAAGAGTAGTAGACATTTTTTCTCCAGCTGATGATGTGCGATACACCCTCCACTTCTCCAAAAAAATCATTTCGATCGTAAGAAGGAACTTTCTAGAGATGCATTCAAAGCATTCAAAGAGAGTGGGGACGTGAATACTGACTTTACCACTCCAAAATCTCTCACACAAAAAATCCTTCCCTTTCCAGGATGTTCTGGTAGTATAGGAGAAAAGGGGGGAGCGTTCTCGTGGAGACAAAGCCCCCTCGTGCTCCAAGTTCATCTACCTCCTTTCGTATCGGAATGACGCCACTATGATACATTTCGGATATTTTTTTCGCGAGAAGTTTTCCGATATCCCTCTGTCAAAAACATGGCTTCTCGGAATTCGTTGCGAGGTCGAAACCCTCCCTCTCAAAACAGGGAGGCGAATTCTTGCGCGGCGACTTGGAAAAAAATTCGCGCCATTCATCGGCGATTCTCCGGTGTCTACGCTCCCTATTCGAAAAAGTGGCGATGGAGTTCGAGTCTCACTACCGTCTCTGCCCCCGAAACCCTCCTCTTACCCACCCGTTGGCTCCTCAAAAAACATGCGGCAGTCGCCGCAGAATTTCGCTCGCTCGAAACCCTCCTTGCGCGCGCTTCATTTGAAGGAATGGCTCCCCTTCGATTTCTAGAGCTCGCACTCACGCTCGATCAGTATGTTGAGAAAACCGCGTTTCGATTTTCAGAAGAGACGCTTTCGAGCACCCTAAACGATTGGCAAGAAGAGCAAGGTCTTTTTCTTTCACTTGCGGAAACAGAATCGATTTCCCTTCTCCTTCGACTCCTCGCGCTCGATAAACTCTCCGCGGTCGCCGTGAGACTCTCCGAAACCGAACAAGCGCGTGCTCGTGCGACTGAAGTTTTTTTGCAATACGGGGCCGATCGCGCGCGCCATGCACCGATCGTTCGCGATATCGAAAAGAAATTCGACGCGGAGTATCGAGATTCATTTCTTCTTTCACTTGAGGAACACATTCTCGCGGAATCGCTTCCAAAAGCGCGGCTCCGAGAACACGCTTCGGCAGGAGCCCCTAAGAAGCGCGTTGCCGAAACCGAAAGCGCAACCCGTGTTCGCGTTCTCCTGCGATCTCTTTCCCTTCTCGGCGAGTTCGAATGGAACAGCATTCTCAAAAAAACAAACGTCCTTCACAAACTTTTGGTGCGCGACCCTTCTGGAATCTACGCACACATGACGTCTGATTCACAGGAATTCTACCGAAGTCGTGCGGCAACACTTGCAGGAATATTGCACCTTTCGGAAGAAGCCGTGGCAAAAGCGGCGCTTGCTCTTTCGGAAGAAGCAAGCGACACGCCTGAAAACCATATTGGATTTTTCCTCATTGACGACGGCTTTTCACGCCTTATTCCGCGACTCACCGGAAAAGAGCGTCTCCCGTTTCGATACGTTCGAGTCGATCGCACGCGCCTTCCGCTCCTCCAAAATACCTATATAGCTTCAGTCCTCATCTCCTCTCTCTGTGCTACTTTTTTCTTCGCAGTTTTCTTTCTGAAGGAACCTCTCTTCGCAGTAGTCCTCTTCCCTCTTTTGTACAAAGGAGGGAAACACCTCACGGACAGTCTCTTTTCTGGTTTTGTCCCTCCAACTTTTTTGCCGCGACTCTCCTTTAAGCGCGGCATCCCCGACAGTGTCTCCGCCGTCTTCGTGATCCCGGCCCTCCTCAAAGACGAGCGAACACTCTCCGCCCTTATCAGTAAGCTCGAGACCGCCTCTCTCAGCACGACGCGCGGACGAGTCGGATTTTGCCTCCTTCTCGATTACACCGATTCACCCACCGAAACTCGTCCGGATGACGCCCTCCTCCTCTCCAAAACACATGAGGCCTTTCGCCTCCTCAACGAACGTGCGGGTCAAACCGATCGATTCTTCTTTGTTTTGCGCTCGCGCATCTGGTCCAAAGAGCAAGGACGCTGGATGGGCTGGGAACGAAAGCGTGGCAAACTCCTCGACTTCGCACGTCTCCTCAGAAACAAAGCTCCGTCTTCGCCATTCATTCTCTCTGCATCGCGTCTCCCTGAAGCCGAATTTGTTATCACCCTCGACGAAGACGCTTTCATTTCACGTGACTTCGTAAAAAATATTTTGAGCGTTCACGCGCACCCGCTCCAGAAGCCCCTCATGAAAGGCGCGGTGAGGAAACATGGCTATACTCTGCTTCAGCCTCACGTAAAGCAGTGGTTCAAAAATCGACATCGGTTTCGTCTCCCACACATCTTCTTTGATGAACGACGTTTCAGCGCCTACTCAAGCGTCTTTCCGGAAATTTATCAGGACATTTTTCTCGAAGGAAGCTATGCCGGGAAAGGATCGTTTCATGTAGATGCATTTCTCGCCGCGCTCGACAACGCACTACCGGCCGATCAAATTTTGAGTCACGATCTCTTGGAAGGCTCGTTTGCAAAAGCCGCCTATGTTGCCGATATCGACGCCTTCGACGAATTTCCAAAATCGCTCCGTGCTATGCTTGCGAGAAGTCATCGCTGGACGCGTGGCGACTGGCAGATTACCGATTGGCTTTTCTCTCGTGTTCGAAATGCAAATGGGAAGCACGTAAAAAATCCGCTCCTCTTCATTCACAAATTTAAAATCGCCGACAACTTGTGGCAAAGCCTTTTTCGTCCCGCCGTATTTTTTGCAACACTTCTCGCGTGGCTCTTCGATAATCCAAAGCTGCTTCTCCTGGTGTGGACCCTCTTTCTCTTTGAGCTTCTTTTCTTGGACATGTTCCTCGACTGGGGCCGTTGGATATTTCATGTCGCGACTGGAGAGTGGAAACATCTCTTCTATCGACTGGAAAAAACTGTCCTGCGAACCGCGCGCCTTGTGCGTCAGGCCCTCTTCGAATGTAGTGTCCTTCCAATGACCGCGATCGATACGATGCATGCTATTTCGGTCGCACTTTTTCGCCGATTCAAGAGCGGGAAAAACATGCTCGAGTGGGTGCCAGCTTCTCATTTTGAAAAACCTTCCGGCAGGAATCCGCTCATTTTTCCGTTTCTGCTCCTCCTCTTCATCGCCATAAGCGTGTGGTTCGAGCGGACCGTGCATCCTTTCTTCGGAGCGCTCCTTCTGGTATGGATGACGCTTCCCATATGGACGATTCTTCTCAATCGTCCATACCGACAAAACGTGCACCTCTCCTCGACTGAAGAATCCCTCCTCCGAAGAGACGCTCTCGAAACATGGATGTTTTTTTCGGAGACGCTCAATGAAAAAAATCACTTTCTCGTGCCCGACTCCGTACGAGTGGGACCGCTCCCCAAAGTCGCATCATACACGTCGATTACCAATATCGGCTTTTCCCTCACTTCGATTCTCGTCGCCCACCGCCTTGGCTACATCGCGACCGGGAAAGCAAAGACACTTCTTCAGAATATTATCCGAACGCTCGAAACGCTCGAAAAATGCGAGGGGCATTGCTACAATTGGTACGAGGTCGATACTGCTCGTCCCGCCGCTCCACTTTTCATTTCGAGTGTCGACAGTGGAAACCTTCTTGCCGCACTCATCGTCGTGCGCCAGTGGTTCGCCCGCGGTGAGAAAGAGATCGAGCCCCACTCTCTCGCGCAGGGCCTCGATGACATCGCAACCCTTATCGCTGCTCGTCTCACAAATTCCACGGCTTACGAAGAAGCGAGTCGAGCATGGGAAAATATCGTGAGTCAGGTGCGCACCCTCCGAAAAACTTTTGCCGCACAGAAGAAAGAGCGATCACCCAAGAGCACGCAGCGCTCCGCTTCCATACGGCTCGCCTGTGAAGCACTCTCGAGAACGCTCGCGGAAAGCGTCTCCATTCGATTCTTCTCGCCCGACACCGTCATGCTCTTTCGAGTTTTTGAAACACGCCTTCTCGATGCGACCAAGGAATACGCGCATGACGACATTTCGGGAACTCACACAGAATCAATTTCTCCACACCACGAAAAGACGCTCGGATCAGCGGAACGCGAATCATGGGTACGACGCCTCGATACGCTCATCGCAGACATGCGGTTTGATTTTCTGAAGTCTCCGAAGCGATCCCTCCTCTCGATCGGGTATCATGTGTCCGGGAAACGACAAGAAAATCGCTTCTACCAAACGCTTGCTTCGGAAGCGCGCATTGCGAATCTCCTGGCGCTTGCTGAAGGAACACTTTCATTTCGCGGATGGAATAAACTCAATCGAACCGTTCTCGATCTTCCGGGAGGCACTGCCCTCATTTCCTGGACCGGCACTCTGTTTGAGTATTTAATGCCCGCCCTCTTTCTCGAAGAGCACGGGGACTCGCTCCTCGGGCGAAGCATCAAAACGGCGATCGAAATGAATCGACGATTCGCAAAAGGCCTGCGCCTTCCTGTGTGGGGACTCTCGGAATCCGCATACGCGGAATTTGACCGTTCGGGAAACTATCGCTATAAACCTTTCGGCCTCCCTTCACTCTCCCTCTCTCCCTTCGCCGACAACCGCGCCGTCGTTTCCGCTTACCCCATCATGATGGCACTCCCCTATGCACCTCGCGCCGTCCTCAAAAACCTGGAAGCGTACCGCGAGCGAGGAGGACGCGGCACATACGGGTATTTTGAGTCGATCGACTTTCACCGCTCAAAGCACGGAGTGCCGGTTCGCCTCTTTATGAGCCATCACCAGGGTATGATTTTGGCTGCTCTCGGAAACGCTCTCTTTGATCATTTCCTCATTCGCCTTTTCGAATCGCATCCGATCGTTCAAAACTCACTCTTTGTGCTCGACGAAGGCGTTCCGCCTACTGACAAAGAACCCTTCCCACGACCCGCTCCTTCCTATCTCCAAAACACACTCATCCACCCGAGAACGCCGTAAAGCGTCTGTCGAACTCGGCAAAAATATACTACTTTTTTAATACACTGCTCTTCGAAAGAAGAATAATAATGTCTCTTCCCAAACATTCTGCCATGCCTCAGAAAATCATCCTCAAAAACGATCGTTTCGAATCTCACCTTACTCCGCTCGGGAATGGGTATTTAATCTCTCGCAATTGTTTCTTGACGAGTCATCGCCACTCTTCCGACGACGGACTGTTTTTCTTCGTGCGTGACATCGACTCCGGGAAAATGTGGTCAGCGACCCAGGCACCCCTCTTTGCCCCCGCTCATTCGTACACCTTCGAATCTGGTCTTTCGAGCGCACGATTCGTTCGGCGAGACAATGAGAGCGAAACCATACTCGACATCGTCCTGCCGCCCGAAGAACCATGCGAATTGAGACGGCTCACGGTGCGCAATCTTTCCGATGTCGAGCGCCATATCGAAATTACCAGTTCGGTCGATGTTATCCTCCTCTTTGATCCACTCCGAGATGCGCGGCATCAAACATTCAGCAACATGTTTATTGGTGCGGAATTCTCTCGCGAAGAACACGCGCTCCTCTATCATCGCCGCTCCTTCGAAGCCCCGGATCGCTTCCCGTTTTTCATGCACCGAGTTATCTTCGATGCTTCCTTCACTTTTCTCGGATTTGAAACCGATCGCGAAGCCTTCGTCGGAAGAAATCGCTCCTTTCTGACTCCCGCAGGACTCCTCTCTCCCCTCAAAAACACCTCCGGATATATTCTTGATCCTCTGGCAGTACTCCGCCTCTCGACCACAATTCCTCCGAACGGGTCAAGAACGCTTCTCTTTTCGAACTCGGCACATATCGCTTCCGAGAACCCGCATGAGTATGCGCGGCAACTTGATACTCCAGAAAAACTGGAAGCACTTTTCGAAAGCGCGTTTCGGTCCGATGCAAGGAGTTCACTTCCTCAGTTGGAGGATGTATCTCCCTACGAGTCGGATCAACGCTCTTTCTCACAAGAGGCGTCTCAAACGAGCGATGCTGCCTCGATCTCTTCTTCAGAAATTTCCCGGGACGAGAAGCAGGGAGGAGTGCCTCCCCCCGAACCCAATTCGCCACTTCTTTTCGACAATGGATTCGGAGGATTTGATCCGGAAACACACGCGTACCGTATTCGTGTCCGACCGGACCTTCTTCCGCCGCAGCCATGGTCAAACATTCTGCGCACGAACACTTCGGAACGCTCACGACCGAAAGTGCGATCGGATCAACCTGGTTCGGGAATAGTAAGCATGGTCGGCTTTCGCCTTGGAGCAACAATCCCGTCACAGATCCTCCGTCGCAAATTGTGTTCTTGCGTCGAAAAGATTCCAACGAAGCGTTTTCGCTGACACCGGCCCCTCTCACCAAAGACACGCCCGAATACATCGTGACGCACGATCAAGGACTTACCGAGTACAAAAGCGTGCACGGCACGATTCGTCACTGCTTGAGAGTATCGATCGATCCTCAGGAATCGGTGCAGTATATTGATATTGAGCTCGACCACACGGAATCTCGATCGATCGAAGTGGAGTGCCTCTTCTTTTTGGATGCTCCTGAGACCGATGAAACCATGAGCGATCTCGACTCCGAAGAGAAAGGAAACGAGGCAGAGCGAGTCGCAATCAGAATCGACCCAAACGCCGTCCTCCTTCGACCCCGGTTCTTTTCTCCGAACGAACACTTGAAGAATCCCGAGTCGGTACGGCGCGGCGCACTCATGACAACCTCCCTTCCCCTCGAAGAATTCTTTCTCGGTCACCATCACCTGTTTTCACTTCCGGGAGCCGGAGTTTTTTCGCCCTTGCTTTCTCACGAGGCCATGCGAATAAAGAAAGGTGTGGAGAGAAATGACTCCATCACACTTTCAATCCCGATCGTGCTTCCTCCCCAAAAGACAACACGATGTTCTTTTTCCCTTTCCGCCGCTTCTTCCGAAGAAGCACTCGTCGCCCTTCTTCCCATGCGAAAAGAAATGTTGAAACATCGGACAGAGAAAAAAGTCTCGATCCAAAAAGAATCGGTTTCGATACCGCCATCGACGCATCGCCAGCGACCGTCTCTAAAAACACCCGACCCCGCGCTCAACATTCTCTTTAATACCTGGATTCCCTATCAGACTGACGCCTCTCGTCTTGCGGCAAAGACGGGATTCTATCAGCCGGGAGGCGCATTCGGCTTTCGCGATCAACTGCAAGACGTTATCAATCTGTTCTTTGTCGATCCCGAAAGAGCACGGCGTCATATTCTCCGCGCCGCGCGTGAGCAGTATGAAAATGGAAATGTGCGTTCGTGGTGGTCGCCCGACTCCGGATTCGGCGTAATGAGTCTCGCTTCCGACCATCCCCTCTGGCTTCCCTGGGCAACGCTCGAGTACCTTCGCCTTTCCGGGTCTCACGACATTCTCGAAGAGACCGTCCCCTTTCTCGAGAACCGACCGATCCCCACTGGAGACCCACCAGTCTCACAAGAGGAGCCGACCAAATATTCAGCCTCTCTTCTGGAACACTGTCTTCGCGCCATTCGCTATGTTTCTGAAAGAGGGCCGCACGGCCTTCCCCTCATGCGAAATGGTGACTGGAACGACGGCATGAATCGTGTCGGACACGAGAAAAAAGGTGAGAGCGTCTGGATGGGATTTTTTCTCTTCTCGGTACTCACGCGTTTCGTGCCCATCCTCGCACAGCAAAGCGACCTCTCCCTCTCGCACGAATTCGAAGCGCAGGCGAAAAAACTGAAAAATGTTTTAAACGATGCCGGCTGGGATGGACACTGGTTTCGTCGCGCTTTTTACGATGATGGGACGCCGCTCGGATCAGAAACGAATGAGGAGTGCCGGATTGATGCGATCGCGCAGAGCTGGTCCATACTTTCGGGCGCGGGCGATCCCGAAAAGTCGAGTGAAGCAATGGAAAATGTGAAGCGCTTTCTCTACGATCCCGAGTCGAAAATTCTCAAACTTCTCGATCCCCCCTTTAACGACCTTGCCAAAAAGAACCCCGGATATATCAAAGATTATCCGCCTGGCATTCGCGAAAACGGCTCGCAGTACAATCATGCGGTTTTTTGGGCGGCGGAAGCCTCGGGAATCCTCGGCGACACCGAGATGGTTTCCGCTCTTCTTGAATGCGCAAATCCAATTCGCCGTTCCGATTCGCCGGATAAGGCACGCCTCTATGAAGTAGAGCCCTATGTGGTCGCAGCCGATATTTACTCCGCCGAACACAAAGGAAAAGGAGGGTGGACCTGGTATACCGCTTCTGCCGGACTCTTGTATCGCACTATACTCGAAACGCTCTGCGGTATCCGAATCGACAATAACACGATGACGATCCGTCCTTCCTTTCCGCGCGAGTGGACTGCAGTCGAAGTGAATGTGCCGTTCGGATCAGGACAGTCGATATTTATCTTTGAGGCAGCCGCGCCACACACAAACATCGTGAGCTCTGCGACACTCGACGGCACCTCGATTGATCCCGCTCATCCCTTTCCGCTCTTTCGCGACGGAGCAATTCATCGGTACAAATTCATCCTTCGCTAAGACACTGCCATGAATCCGATTTCCCAAACCCCCAAAAAAAATGATGATGTTTTTATCGTCATTCCCGCCTACAACGAAGCGTCCGTCATTGCCTCGGTCGTTCTTGGAGTACATGCCGAAGAATTCCCACATGTCCTTGTCGTTGATGACGGCAGTCCCGACAACACCGCAGAAGAAGCAAAAAAGGCAGGCGCCCACGTTGTTCGCCACTCTGTAAACCGCGGCAAAGGCGCTGCTACGAAAACCGGCATAGAAGCTGCCAAAATTTTGAAGGCGAATATTATCGTTACCTTCGACGGAGACGGGCAGCACGACCCCAAGGATCTTCCCGCGATGATCGAGCCGATACGCCGCGGTCGCGCCCATGTCGTACTCGGCACGCGCCTCAGAGATCCGTCGGGAATGCCCCTCTACAAAATTCTTCATAATCAACTGGGAAATCTGTTTGTGTGGATGCTCTATGGCTTGTGGGTGTCGGACAGCCAATCGGGCTTTCGCGCCTACTCACGTATCGCGGCGCACACGATCGACACGAAAACCGACCGATATGAGTATGAGAGCGAAGTCATTTATGAAATCCGAAAACATCGTCTCAAATTCTGTGAAGTGCCCATTCAAGTTCGATATACCGAATATTCTCTCGGAAAAGTCCAGAAACAAAGTTTCCTTGTGGGAATAAAGACTGCTCTCCGTCTCCTTTTTCACACTCTTAAGTAATTAATATAAAGAAGCTTATGGTGTTTTTCTCCACGTCATTTCAGTTGTATCAAGTCGGTGTAGCTTTGCTCGCCCTCTTTATGATTTGGCAAGGTGTACGAAAATACCTTCGCCGAGAAGGCGGTCAAACATTCCTCAAATTTTTTGTGCGCCTCATTGTCTGGGGCGGCATGGCATTGATAGCACTCTTCCCTCGAATGAGTAATTCGATCGCCTCCATGATCGGTATCGAAGGAAATGTAAACGCCGTCATCATGATCGGATTCATCCTCGTCTTCCTCATGCTCTTCAAACTCCTCTCAGCAATCGAGCGACTGGAAGAACAAATCACGCTCCTCATACGAGCAAGCGCCGTCTCGGACCTGCGAAAGAAGGAGCACAACAACTCCGAAACAATTTCTTCATGAAACGGTTCCTCATTGCCAATAGCACACTTCTCCTCATTTCCGCCCTCGGTTTCTGGACAATCGAAACGGATTCGTTTTTTGTCCTCCGCGTCGCAAGTTCGATAGCGATTCTGGTTTCCACTTTTATTCTTCCCGGAGTATATGGAACGCTCATTCTCGAGAGGCTGCGGAAGAAACGTTTCTCCTTTTTCGAATACGCCACCGTTTCGATTCTTCTCTCGCTGTGCCTTCCTCCGCTCCTCCTCTCGATCGAATATCGACTCTTTGGAAGTGTTTTCCCGACGCTCCCCCTCATAAATTCTTTCCTCCTCTTTGGAGGAGCCGCACTCCTCTTATTTTTTGGAGAAAAGCAACTTCCGCCACTTCCTGATCGCACGCCGATCTTTCCGAATGAGAAGAGAAGCGTGATCGAACTCGTCCTCTCGTTTCTCTTCTTTGTGGGGATAGCCCTTCTTTTCACTACAGCATACTTCCCGCTTCCTGATCTCGATCCCTACTACTGGCTCATGAAATTCGAAAAGCTCTTCGTAAACGGAGCGCTTCTCCCGCTTTCTTATCGCCCGCTTTTTTCTTCGCTCGTCTATATATTTACAGTCGGGGCGCATATTGACTTCTATTCTTTTTTCAAATATCTCCTTCCTTCGTTTTTTCTCCTCCTCCTCGCCCCCACCTTTCTCATCGCACAGACATTTCGCCGCCTTGATGAGCGAGCGGTTCTCATCCTTTCTCCGTTTTCAAGCGGTATCTCGATTATTTTTTTAATGCTTCCTATTCCTCAGGCGCTCGCAAGTCTCTTCCTTTTTTCTTCGTCAGCCCTCCTTTTCCATTCACTTCGTTCAAAAGATCCCTTTTTCTTTTTTGCGGGAGGCTTACTTCTCTTCTTTGGTTCCTTCTATCACGAATCGCTCGCGCTCCCATTTACTCTCTGGGGATTTTTCACGGCTCTTTCGTTTCGAAAGGAACTCCTCCTTTTGTCCGAAAGAATCCTCTCCTCGTTTCTCCTTCTCCTTCTTCTCGCGCCACGCGTCCTTTCTCCGCTTTCATTTTTGGTTGAGCGCCTCGGAGCTTTCCTCCCCGCATTCCTTCATTTTCACCCCAACTTTCAGTTTCCTCTCTCCTATGTAAATGTCGACGGAGCACAAATGGGATGGGGCACGTGGACAGAGATGCTCCTCTACTATGCTTTCTATGTGGGACCCGTTTTATCTCTTCTCCTCGGACTGATCACCGTTTCACTCTTTCGAAAACGACAGACGAGACACACTCTTTGGGCAGCTCTTCCCAAAGAAACGCTCGTTGTGGGAAGCATCTTTCTGGCATTCTTTTCGATCGCGGAAATTTTGCCGAGAATAGTTGGTATCGCCTATCTGCCGGATCGCGCCTGGGTCTTCTGCGCGCTCTTGTCCCCATTTTTCCTCGCCATCTTTCTCCATTCTTTCCGCCGCATATCGAAAATTTTGACCAGTCTTTTTCTGGTGGGACTCCTCATCAATCTCGGGGCAGCGATCTTTATCAATGAAAAAAAGCAGTATGTTATCACGGAAGCAGAATTGCGCTCGGCGGAGTGGATACGAAAAATCTTCCCGAAAATCGTGTAATTTTTTCTCTCAATAATGAAAATCTCATCGCTTTTTTCTCAGAGAGCGGGCTCATACGTGTTGAGAATCCCAAATTTTCTTTCAAGAAGATGCTTTCCGCTTTGAAGTCGCGCGAGCCTCGCTCGAAAACGAGCTGCTTGATACCGAAGATAAGCAGACACTTCAGGAACTTTCGCTCTCTATACAAAAAAATCTGTTATCAACCCAAGCGCTTACCTATCGCAATGTCTTCGAGTCATCCCAAGCATCGTCAGCTCTCCTCGAACACTTCCGAGACTCGCTTCACGCGAAACTCTCCTCCACAACGCCCCCGCGTCGCTACATTTACTTTTCCATGACCGATCCGCAGGATCCTTACAAAGAGAGGCCGTATCAAAAACGCATTTCAGGTACACTGTCCGACACGATTTTCGATCGTTCACCCACTCAGTTTCGACGCCTTTACTTCGACCAGGAACACGGTATTGCCCTCTGGGAAATTTTATGAACCTTCTTGTTTTCTCTCCCTACTATCCGCCACATATCGGAGGACTCGAGTCCCATGCCGACGAATTCAACAAGCACCTCTCGGCGCGCGGCGTCCGTATTACGGTTTTTACGCCGCGCCTGCCAGAAACAGCGCTTCCTCAAGAAACCAGGCACGAATCAGTGCGAGTACTCCGCTTTCCAGCAGTAGAGCCGATACCCAATTATCCGCTTCCCGCAGTGTGGCTTCCTTTATTCTGGAAGTTGCTTCAAGCAGCATCAACCCCGAAGCCAGACGTGATCATCTCGCGAACGCGCTTCTTCAGTACCTCTCTCTTCGCACTCCTCTATGCAAAAATTCGCCGCGTGCCACTCCTTCATATCGAACACGGCTCCGACTTTGCAAGCTTTCGCGAACCGTGGAAAACAACGCTCGGAAAATGGTATGATCGAATTTTCGGAGTTCTCGTCCTTCGATATGCGGATGTCGTCATTGCGAATTCTCTCGCTTCGTCGGCATTCGTGAAGCGGCTCTCGGGAACCGAAGCACGAGCGCTTTACCGAGGAGTCGATCAAAAAAATTTTTCTCCACACCCCCTCATCGAAGTATTCCTCGGAGAGAGAAAAGATCGGATGATTATCGGTTTTATCGGGCGCCTTATCGATGGGAAAGGCGTGAACGATCTCCTCGCGGCGATTATTCCCCTTCTTCATACAAGAGATGATTTTGTCGTGTTCCTCTTGGGCGATGGCCCCGAACGCTCTCGCATCGAAGCCACCATTTCCCATTCGGAATACTCATCGCGCATTTTCTCGGTGGGGCAAAAGGAGCACGATGAAGCAATGCGTTTTCTCCAAGCGTTCGATATCTTTGTTCATCCGAGTTATACTGAAGGCCTCCCCACGGGCGTCGTTGAGGCGGCCCTTGCCAAAAAAGCAATCATTGCGACCGATGTCGGAGGGACGTGCGAGATCATTTCCGGAAAAGGAGATGGGTTTCTCATTCCCCCCAAAAGCCCGGAAGTACTCCGAGAAAAAATTGAATACCTGCTCGAGCACCCAGAAGTGCGAAAAGAATTTGGGGAAGCAGCGCAAAGAAGTGTCGCCACAAAGTTCGACTGGAACACGACCGCAGCACGCTCTCTCGAGCTCCTCGAAACGCTTGCTGAGAAACGACTGCTTGGTAAAAATCTCTCACAAAGACGCGCCGAAAATCGTGAGGCAAGCGATTCTTCGGAGGCGCTTCGAAAATAATCCTTTCTTCCTATGTGCGGCATTGCCGGAAAAATTTCTCTCAGTGGAAAAGAAGTCTCGCCAAAAGCGATCGAGTCGATGAACCGCGCGCTCATCCACCGCGGACCCGATGACGGCGGCATCTATATTTCACCCGACCGATCGGTCGGTTTGGGACACCGTCGCCTCTCGATTATCGATCTCTCCCCGCTCGGCCACCAACCGATGCGCTACCTCGATCGATACGAAATAGTCTTTAACGGTGAAATATACAATTTTCAAGAGAAGCGCGATCTCCTTGAAAAGGAAGGGTACACATTTCGTTCTCACTCGGATACCGAAGTCATTCTCGCGCTTTACGATCGCTACCGCGAGCACTGCCTCGATCATCTGCGGGGCATGTTCGCGTTCGCAATTTACGATGAGCAGGAAAAAATTCTCTTCGCCGCGCGGGATCGTATCGGAAAAAAACCATTCAAATATTTTTTTGATGGACAAACTTTTCTTTTCGCGTCCGAACTCAAAGCAATTCTCACTCAGCCCGAATACGTGCGCGAACCCGATTTCGAAGCGATTCACCACTTCCTCACGCTTCAATATGTCCCTGCGCCGATGACAGGATTTGTCGGAATCCGAAAACTCGAACCCGCACATTTCCTCATGCTCAATCTCCAAACACGCGACCTCAAAAAACACCGCTACTGGAAACTCGATTATTCCCAAAAACTCGAACTCTCCGAAAAGAGTGGTCGAAAAAAATCTTGAGGCGCTCGACGAATCGGTGCGACTCCGTATGATTTCCGATGTGCCGATCGGCGCGTTTCTTTCGGGAGGGATTGATTCGAGCGCCGTCGTGGCCCTCATGGCAAGACACTGCGACCGACCTGTCAAAACGTTTTCTATCGGGTTCGAGGAAGAGCGATTTAATGAGCTTCCCTATGCGCGAATGATCGCGAAACGATTTCACACCGATCATACCGAATTCATCGTAAAGCCAGACGCGATGGATATACTTCCCTTTCTCGTTCGGCAGTATGAAGAGCCCTACGCCGACTCAAGCGCACTCCCCACCTACTTCCTTTCCAAAATGACAAGGGAGCACGTCACTGTCGCCCTAAACGGTGACGGCGGCGACGAAAACTTTGCAGGATACTATTCGTCCCAGATTTTGAAAGCAACTCTCATGCAAGAGTCGCTCCGATCAATACATCGGCTTTTCACGGTTCCGATAAGCCGTTTCCTCGCTCAACATTCCCGATCGAACTTTTTGAATAAAATTTTCAAATTTTCTCTCATGCTCTCAGAGCCATTTCCTCGTCGATTCGGTCGTCTCATGTCCCATTTCGACTCTTCTCTGAAATCCCATCTCGAAACGACTTTCTTCAAGAACCAGGGGGCACACGGCGATACTCTCGAGCTCTTTTCAAGACTTTCCGAAGAATCAGGCGTAAGCGATCCGCTTGATTCCATACTGTTTACGGATATCAACTCATACCTCCCGGGATGCCTTATGCCGAAAGTCGATATTGCTACAATGTCCGTTGGACTGGAAGGCCGCTCTCCCCTCCTCGATCATCGATTCCTCGAACTTACTGCCACTCTCCCGAGTTCCCTCAAGCTCAAAGGGCTAACACAAAAAAAATATATTTTTAAAGAAGCGCTGCGAGACATCCTTCCGCCGGACATTCTCTTTCGAAAGAAAAAGGGGTTTGGCATACCGCTCGATAGCTGGTTTCGAAAAGAATTGAAATCTTTTACATTCGATGTACTCCTCTGTGACCGCGCCAAAAGAAGAAACCTCTTCGTTCCCAAGGAAGTCCGCACTCTTCTTACGGATCATGTAGAAGGTATACGAAATAATGGTGCTCTCCTATGGGACCTCCTTCTTCTTGAACTTTGGTTTCGAGAATATTTTGACTAACTCCCCATGACTCGTCCGAAAATCCTTCATCTGATAACTGGTCTCGGAACAGGCGGTGCAGAAGAATCCCTCCTCAAGATACTTCCGAATCTTGAAGATCGATTTGAAAACCGAGTGTGCTGCATTCGAGGACGCGGACCAACCGCTCAGAAACTTCAAAAGGCTGGGATTCCTGTTAGTTTCCTTGATCTCAGAAACCCCGGGGACCTGAGGATACTGTTTCGATTTCAAAAGATCGTTCAAGAGTTTCATCCTTCACTTCTCGTTACTTATCTTATCCATGCAGATATTTTCGGAAGAATTATGGGACGGTGTTTTGGTATCCCAAAGATTCTCTCGAGTCGTCGAGGCTTCTATAAAAATTGGAAATCGCTATCCTGGTTTGACCGCATGACCGCTCCGCTTGCTGATTCCTTCTTTGTCCAAACGGAATATGCTAGACAAGTTCTTCACACAGAATTCAAAATTCCAAAAGAAAAAATCAACGTCATTCCAAATGCGGTCGATACCGAGAGATTCTCAGGCTCAGAAATATATCGTACGGATATGCTCCGAGAAGCGCTTCGGATTCCGAAGCATCACATTGTGATTATCTGTGTTGCCACACTCAAAACAGGAAAAGGATATCCCGAACTTTTCTCAGTCTTCGAGAAGCTCTTCCTCAAAAATCCATCGCTTACACTGGTCGTTGTGGGTGATGGACCCGAGCGATCAACATATCATCATCAGATCGAAAAATTCCAATCGCGCCCACAGATTCTTTTTCTGGGAGAACGAAGCGATATTCCAGAACTCCTTGCAATGAGCGACATCTTCCTTCTGCCGACACATTCCGAAGGAATGTCTAATGCTCTTCTTGAAGCCATGTCATCGTCGCTCCCAGTCATCACCACTGATATCGAAGTAAATCGGGAAGTGATCGAAGAGAATGTTTCAGGACTTCTCGTGCCCGTCAAAAATGAGGATGCTCTCGAAAAAGCAGCCCGCCTCCTCATAGATGACCCAAAAAAGAATGCTTCTCGGGAAGTTGGCGAGAGGGAGAGCTCTCAATTCTTTCTCGCTTTCAAAGGTAACAGAACTTCTCAAAATTCATTATGAAACGATTCTCTCTCGGTGATCCAATATTCCTTTTTCGTATTGATGATCTCTGCCCAACCATGGATTGGGGTCGACTGACCCGTCTCATTGAACTTTTCGACTTCTCTCACGTTCGAAGTATTCTCGGAGTGATTCCGGAAAATCAGGATCCCAAATTACAGAACTTCCCCGCTCGAGCTGATTTCTGGGAACAGATTCGAGACTTCTCCGGTCGAGGACACTGTATCGCGCAACATGGCTATCGTCATCTCTACGAAAGTCATTCCGGCGGCCTCCTTGACATACACCAGAAAAGTGAATTTGCAGGACTTCCTTACGAAATACAGCTTGAAAAAATCCAAAAGGGGAAATCCATCATGGAAGAACATCTCAGGGAGAGAATAACCTGGTTCATGCCACCGGCACACAGCTTTGATCAAATCACATGCCGTGCCCTCACACGTTCTGGGTTCACTCACCTCACGGATGGCATAGCCCTTTTTCCTTTTTCTCGATACGGTCTCACATGGATCCCACAACAACTCTGGAGACCGCGTCACTTTCCATTTGGCGTGTGGACGATATGTCTTCACCCGGACACCATGAGCGAGAGTGCTTTTCAAGAGATTCAATCTTTTCTCCAAAAGCATGCCGCATTTTGTTCATCAGACCCGAGAACACTGGCGTCCACTCGATCTCCCCTCAACCCTTTCTTTCAATCCGCTTGGAAATTGAGCCTCTCCTTTTCGCGACTCAGCAAGAAGTGGAATAACCCAAAAAATTAATCTCCGAGTGCCTCTTTTATGAAGAAGTTGAAATACACCGATACTGATTTTCGGTATACCGATCCTGATGCTTATGATCGACGAGTGCGCCGACCTCTCGAAAAGTTTGTTGCTGAAGCGTGGGACCCCATTCTCTTCCGTCTCCTTGATACCGAAATCCAACCAGGCATGATTGTTGCCGACCTCGGATGTGGAACTTTCGTTCATACCAAGCATATGGGACGGGCCGAACACATTTATGCGGTCGACATCAACCAAAAAATGCTCGAGTATGGGAAACCGAAAATTACACACCTGAAAGATAAAATTACTATTCTTTGCGAAAGCGGAACGCAAACGAGCATTCCGAGCGAAAGCTGCGATCTTGTTTGGATCGACGGACTCTCGGAATTTCTATCTCTTCCTGAACTTTTTTCGGAAGTTGATCGCATTTTGAAACCAGGAGGGTCGTTTATTATTCTGTATCAAAATAAATTCCATCCCGAGAATCTTTTAGCAGCTCTTTACTATTGGATGAAGAAAAGACCGGGAAAGACATTTCGTTCTCTCAGGGACTTTACTCGAGCAGGACGCCTCCAAGGATTCCAATACATTCGCCACTTTAGTAAAGGCTTTTTTATAACCGCCCCTGCCTTCCTCCAAAAATATTTGATACCAATCTGGAGAAGAGTTGACAGACTCTCCGAGCCTCTTACTCCTTTCTTCCCGATTGGAAATAACATTTTATGTATATTCAAAAAACCTCATCGAGAGAATTTGTGAATATCGTAATCCATTTTTGAATATTCTTTTCAATATCGTGATATTCATGAACATACTGGTAGGCCCGACTTGATCGAGTGTCCCATACTCCCTTATCGTGGAGAAACAAACGAACGTGATCGACAAATGCTTCCCATGAACCGTTCGCGCAGAATCCTATTCCATGACTTTCAAAAATATGATCGGGATTCACCCGATAACTTATAATGGGCGTGGCACCAAGACACGCTTGGATATACGTATTTGGAAATCCCTCGTATTCAGAGGTACCCACAAATACTTTCGCTTCATCGAAATATGTTTGAATCGAAGAAAATGGAACAAAATCGAGAAAACGAAGATTGGGAATCAGACTCGATTGTTTTCGTATCATTTCAAAAAATTCTTCACCATACTTTTGCGGCGGACAAATCATTACGAATGATTCTTCCGGGAAAGCTTGCGCGAGTTGCAAAAAAAGTTCCGGGTGTTTCCACGGTTCACACCGCGATACCCACAAGAGAGAAGCTCTTTGTGAAAATTGCCGAGGAGCATTCGCATTCGAGGGCATGACAAACGAATTTCGTATAACTATCGAGGAAAGCCCTTTTTTCTTCAAAAGTGTTCTCTGCTCTTCACTCTGAGCAACTCTCACATCTGCTCCTCGAAGTCCCCATTCAAAAAAAATACCACGAAAAAAATATCGTTTCGCATACTCACCACTACAATCCCATTCGTGCGCAACGCGATAGATGAACCTCCGTCTTCTTCCCAAGCGACAAAATGCAAAGACAATTCCCGTCTCTATACCAGCGGAAGATGCAATGACGATATCCGGATCGATTTTTCGAAAGTCGCGCCACATGCGAAAGGGCGCGAGAAATGTATTGAGGATTGTTGGCTGCATGGTCGTCGATCCGAAAAGATCAATCGATCCGCATCGTTCTTGTTTTGGTTGTCCAAAGTTTCCAAGAAGAAAAGCCACATATGTATCGGGATCTTCTGCGAGTTTCTCCGCAAGGACGCGCATCTGAATGAGTGTCCCGCCAATGGGAGCATCGCTCTTCTCTTCAAAGGCCGCGTGCGCCTTCATGTGACACAAGCAAATACGTTTCATGGGTAAAAATCTATGAGATTCGGAAACAATATCATGAGAGCAACGAGTCAGGTACCAATATTACAACTTCACAAACAAATACTCACTGCAACCAATCCCACGCGCAAAGAAAATTTTCGACAGAGAAAACCCCGGTCTCCGAAAAAGTTGATGATGGCATCAGGGGGAGCATACTCATACGGATATCCTCCAATCCAATCAATCCGATCGTGATACCAATCCATACCGCGCGAAGATACATGGTTTCGAATATAGGTGAAAGGATTTCGAAAAAGGATGAGTGATCCAACAAAATAGTAGGCCAGAAACACAGCAAGATATATTCGCTTCAAAAACGCAGGCGAATGATTGTATAATCGCTTTACACGAAGCCAAAACTTTGATGTCCCCTCTCTCCAATGGGAAATATTTTCATTGTAGAGCGCTACATAGAAAATTCCACCAGAGCGAACAAGTCCCAGAACATTCTGAAGGGCGCGATACATATCTCCAGTATGATGAAGCACTCCCCACGAATACACGACATCAAAAGTTCCCAGGCTCTTAATACCCTCTGCGTCAAGTGCCGAAACTTTTTGAATGTGCCACTGTTTTGGATTGCCGAGTGTTTCGCGAAGATGAGTGGCACATGCAATTGAAAAATCGTCGATATCAACACTCACCACTCGCGAGGCGCCCAATTCGTATGCAGCGAGCGAAAAGAGGCCGCTTCCGCAACCAACATCAATAAATGTTTTTCCTTGAATCGATTCAGATCCTCCCAGAAATTTCAGAAGCGATTTTTTCGCCTCCTCCTTTCGCTGACCGTTCACGGTTTTTAAAAAATCCAGCCAATTTTTTCCGAAGCTGAAATGATGACTCTCCTTATAGGTCGATTCGTAGGTTTCTTGCGGCATAGGAAACACTTTCATTTTATTTCTTATTCTTCAAGATGAGAGAATAATTCTCGGGAAATCCGAAATAAACTTTCTTTAATCTTTCCCCTGCGCGAAATCGCCCCACATACTCAAACACAGCATCAAAAAACAAACTGGCAATATTATTAAATAAGAAGATCGGAAACAATACAAAGCGAGAAAAGGGGATGTATTCGAGAAATACCGTGAAGAGGCGAAAAAGTGTATTCATATATCCTCCTTGCTGGAAAATTTTAATAACTTCAAAATCTTTAAATATTTCTTTCAGTCCATATCGGGTAAATCGATAGTAATCGTATGGAGCGCCGTGTTCGGGATACGCAAGCGGCACGGAGATGAAAATAAGCCCGCCATTCTTCACAACTCTTCTTATTTCACTCACGGTTTCAGGAATTTTTGCCGTATGCTCCAGCACCTGCGTGCACAAGAGCGCATCGAAAGCATTCTCTTCAAAAGGAAGTTCCCAATTCAATCCGACAACATCCACGCACTCATTCTTTTCAATATCAAAACCGATAAATTCCTGAACAAAGGGAAACAGACTCCTATAGGGCTTCATTCCACAACCAAGATCAAGAAGACGAGTAGTTCCTGCCCCTCTTATTCGAACAGAAAAATCAGAAAGAGCAAAAAGAATATGCCGGAGTACCACATAGCCCGGTTGCCAGAGTTTCGGATGAAGCTTCTCTCGCTTCTGTGATTCTCGAGAAAGTCGTTTCATTTCTTCTGGACGATAAGCATATAGGTCGCTCCAGGAAGGGGGAGAAACTTTTGAAGAACAGTGCGAAGAAGCCACATCGCTCTCCCAAGAAGATTCTCAAGAAATCCTTTTCCCTCATGCGGCAAGAAAAACTCCTTTAAGGATAACCGCGTGAAGCCTGAGAATACTTCATCAATATTTTGTTCATCCCATCGTTGCTTATGTCCCCATTTATGAAAGATGAGTCCGCAGTGAGGGCAAAAACATTCATTGTCTTTGAGGTTTTCTTTGGCAGGAAAGGTCAGAAAAGCAATTCCCCCTTTCCTAAGAACTCTTCGAATTTCTTCGACGCAACGCACGAGTTCAGCCGTATCCATATGTTCCAGGACCTCAGAAGCAACAAAACCATCAAAGTGGGCATCTGGATATGGAAGTGTTCCATCAATTCCGATCGTCGTAAATTCAATGCGGTTTCCTTCCCTTTTTTTCACTTGGTCGACATTTTTTTGTGATATATCTGCGCCGAAAGGATGGAAAAATGACGAGAGTTTATGTAAAAGATAGCCATCTCCAAACCCTATCTCGAGGATTCTTGACTGGGGCTTCAGTCGTCTTCGAATCTCCCAGAGAATCTTGTCTTGACGACGATGTCCGGCCTCAAAATACTCACCATTTTCGACCTGGTGATGCTCCCACAACCTTTCATCCTGCCTCGAATATTCAGTCTTCATAAGAAAAGAGAAAGCGTATGGTCCGGGAGAAATAGAAATGAAGCACAATTCCCGAGAGGAGAAGAGAAAGAAGAGCGCCCGTCATTGAGTATAATGGAATAAGAAGGAGATTCAAAGCAAGATTCAAAATGCCACAAAGAAAAACACCCAAAACCGTCGCCTTTACGCCACGAATTCCTTCAGCATTTAAGAACCACATCTGTATCTGGTAAGAAACGGCAATCCCCGCAGACAGTGAAGAAAGGACAACGGAAGAAAATTGAAAAGGATATCCTTTTCCAAAAAGAAGGAGGAGAAAAGAAGCGAGAGGAAGAGATGAAAGAAAAACAAAAAGAAGGAAAACGGCACAACGCAAAAAGCTTTTTAAGAAGAGCTCGTTTGTCCCGAATCGACGAAACTGCTGGAAAAAATGCATTGACAAAAAACCTGTGAGCTGAGAGAAAATCGTTACAGAAATCAAAATGTAGACCGCATACACTCCAACAATCTTAGTATCAAAATAATAGTTCAGCAATAATTTATCGACACTCCCAAGAAAAACACCCGCCACACTTCCCAACGTGGCAAGAAATCCGTATCGAAAAAGAATAAAAAATGTTTTTGCGCTCAAGATCGCTCTTTCTCTCGAAACTCTCAGAGACAAGAAAGCCATGCCACAAAAGAAAATATAGCCGATAAGAAATGAAAGAGCCATGTATTCGAATCCGCTCCCCCGAAAGAAAACTCTGAAAAATACACAGAAAAGAACCAGGATGAGAAACGCGTACGAAAGATCGGCAATCGAAATAAACTTCATCCGATCAAAGCCCTGCAAAAAAGATCGGGCAAGAAAAAAGAAAGTAAGGGTGACGGCAAAAAGGATACTCAAAAAAGCAGTTTCCGATCCTGCAAAAAAAATACGGCTCAATAAAAAAAAGAGGAGAAAAAATACAAGCGTGAGGATCGACACAGAAATGAAGGCCGTATTCCGGAGAACAAACTTTTCGGAAATATTTGCTTCCGCGATATATCGCGCACTCGCCGTATTAAAACCAAACAGCATCGGTATCATGAGTATTTGCGCAACCGAAACCACTATTTGAAATTTCCCATATTCTTCCGGGCCAAGCCACCGTCCACCGAGGAGATTCACCAGAAAAAGAATTCCCGCCGCTCCCATCCCTCCAAAAGCAGACCAGGAAAGATCACCAAGAAACTTCCGCATATCAAGACTCATGGGGGCGCTAAAATACGCACGTGGATTTTTTCAGCGAATGAAAAAAAAGAGTTCCGCACAGTTTCACATCGCATACCGAAAGCGTGAAAGAGAATTTCGAAGGGAGAGAAAGCTTTTTTCGCACACGGGCGACAACTAAGAGAGGTTTGCTGCCAAAAAAGGTCTCGCGGTCATTCCTTGGACTTCATGATTTCTCAAGTATCCCACAAGGAGAAAGACTTTCTTCAATTGTCTGCGTTAAAAATTCAGTTTTGATCATCGCAAAACCGTTGTATACTGTATATCATGGATATTTCTCCAAAGCCACCGAAGGCACCTCGTAAGACAAGGATGGGTGCGGTTTTTTTCGAGAACGCGCTTCTTTTCTTGTTGCTCGATGCCTTTTTTCTGAAGGGCGTTTTCTTGGCCGCTCTTTTCCCGCTCTTTACTGGCCAAGACGAAGCGCGCCACTACAATACTATTCAGTATATTGCAGAGCCCTTCGAAAAAACCTGGCCCATGGAACCGCGCGCGCACAAAGAAAATAAAAATGAATTGTTGGACTATAATTTCTCACAAGAAATCATCGGTGTCGGTCAGGCAGCAGAAGTCGATGCGATACGGGGAGGAATATTTCGTACCGCAGATTTCTCTTCCGGAAAAGGATACGACGGCAAAAACGAAAATACCATTCGAGAAAAATCCTGGCAACCCAGAAACACCTATTCCCCTCCCGACATTGCGACTCCCGGACTCTATCATCGTCTTGGTGCCTTCTTCGAATGGGCGCTTTCTGGTCATGACCTCCTCGTTCGATTTTATGCCATCCGAATCATGTCTGTTGCCTTGGGAACAGTTGCCATTTTTCTCGCCTTCATGATCGCGCGCGCGCTTCGCTTCGACCGCCACATCAGCCTCCTTTTTGCCGCGCTGGTTGCCTTCCAACCGAAATTCTCCATGTATACGACCAATATTAATTACGATGCTCTCCTGATTCCAACCTTTTTTCTTTTTACCTTAGGCGGCATCTTGAGCCTTCGCGATGGACTCACGCTTCGAAACGGAGCGATACTTCTTGTCTCAACGATCCTTGGCGTTCTTACCAAACAAACGGCCTTCATTCTTCTTCCCGTTCTCTTTATCCTTCTTTCGTTCCACCTCTTGCGGCACCTTTCCCAGAAACGCTCCCGCTTCCTTTCTTTTACTCTCTTTTTTCTGGTACTCATTGGAGGACTGTCTTTCCTCGCATCACACCCAACCGTAAAAAATATTTTCCCTACCCATCTTTCTCGAACCGAAATCCTCACTTCGTTCGAAAAATATAGGAGCGAAAGTTTGACACCCGGAAGACTCGCGCTTTCTTCGCGTACGTATTGGGGAGCGCTCGGGTGGAACGAGGACATTATTTCGCGTCGACTCACTGATGTTCTCTGGCCAATCGAGGGACTTGCCGCAATCGGACTGCTCATTTTTTTCATTTTCAAAAAACCCGAATTCTTGCCAGAGAAACGACTCGTCGCATTCCTCGTCCTCATGATTCTCGCGCTTCAACTCGGCATCCGCGCGGCGGACTGGAGTATCTTTCGATTGACCGGAGCACTCGACCTCGGAGCGCCCGGACGCTACTTTCTGCCCAATCTCGCAACCCACTTCCTCCTGGTCTTTATCGGCTTCGGAGCGCTCGTCCGGAGTCGCGAATTCCTGCGACACCTCCTCGTTGCGAGTGTCATTCTTTTCTTCGCCTTCTCTTTTTATCTCACCGTGAGCGTCGTCGCGCCGAGATTTTACCTCTAACATTCCTCTCAAAAAAACAGTGAGGAAAAGAGAGATAACATTCCCGGAGTGATAGAAGTGACACAAAAATATCAGAAGCAAATTTCCGAAAACGCCCCAAAAAAGTTTTCGAATATCTGTCTCTCAAAAACGCTCTCGCCTTGCTCCCCAAATAGTGAATTTCCATTACACAATTTCCCGTATGATGTCACGCATTCTCATACATATAACTCGTGCCGCACTCATAGTGAGTATCCCCGTCCTCTTGTGGCTTGCGGTTTCCCATCTTTCACAGTCGCTCATTTTTCCCGATACGCGTTTTGCACTCGAAAAAGATGACAAGGTCAAGATAGGAATGGGTGGTGTCGAGCAACGATTTCGAGCGCGAGAAAACGGTTTAACAAAGATCGACATTCTCTTCGGAGGATCAAAGGTGAAAGACGGCGGAGACCTTTCGATCGCTCTGCGAGACGAGCGCTGTGAGACCATTCTTACGGAGCGAAAAGAATTCGTCACGTCCATCAATTCAGGTGATACGACAGCGCTTTCGTTTGCCGCCATTCCCGATTCTTCCGGAAAAAACTTTTGTCTCACCATTCACTTCGAACCAAAGGGCGAGTCGGAAGCAACTGTTTTCGTGGTCGAAAACACAATTCCGGAAGAAAAAATCTCCCTTCGAATCAGCATGAAGGATCGCCCTGGTCAATCACTTGCTTTTCGTCCCTTCTACGGAAGCACCAGCCTCGAACAGAATTTCTCCGAACTCAACCGTCGCATTTCCCACTACAAGCCCTGGTTTCTCAAACATCATTTCTTGTCAGCGTGTTTCATTTTCGGAAGTGGAGCCTCGATCCTCTTTCTCATACTCGCAATTTTCCCCAGGAAGTGCCTCACACATGATAGTAATGGTGATACCACTCGACGAAGTTCTTGATGCCGGCATCGATTCGCGTCGTAGGCGCCCACCCCAGAGCGCGCAGCTTTGAAATATCAGCAACCGTAGACACAACATCTCCGGCAGGAAGCGGCATCAGTTTTTTGTGAGCAACTTTCCCTACGTTTTTCTCGATCTCTTCGATGAATTCGAGGAGAGTGTTTTCACGATCACCGCCGATATTCACGATATCGTACGGAAGATTCGCATCGAGTGCGGTTAAGACTCCGGAAACAATATCATCCACATAGGTAAAATTGCGACTCATCTTTCCGAAATTATTCACTTCAATCGGCTTTTCTTCGAAGATGTGTTTTGTAAAGAGAAAGAGCGCCATATCGGGCCGCCCCCACGGGCCGTACACCGTGAAGAATCGAAGACCCGTTGTCGGCAATCCGTAGACGTGACTCCAGACATGCGCCAACAGTTCGTCGGCTTTCTTGCTTGCCGCATACGGAGAGATGGGGTGGTCTACCGAGTCCGCTTCAGAAAAAGGAAGTTTTTCATTTTTACCATACACAGATGACGAAGACGCGTAGATAAAATTTTCGATCGCATGTTTCCGTGATGCCTCCAAGAGAACCGTCGTACCTATTATGTTGATGTCCACGTATTGAAGCGGGTGTTCAAGCGAATTGCGAACGCCCGCCATCGCCGCGAGGTGTACCACCTTTTCCACCTTTTCGCGAGAAAATATTTTTTCTACCAGAGCAACATCGCGAATGTCTCCTTCAAAAAGAGCGACGTCGACTCCTTTGAGGAACACGTTGACGCGATCGCGTTTCAGTTGCGGATCGTAGTAATCGTTAAAATTGTCGAGAATTAAAACGCGATCACCGCGCTCGACGAGTTTTTTCGCGACCGCCGACCCGATAAATCCCGCGCCGCCCGTCACAAGAATAGTCATACGTGTTTTCACTCACCAATTATTTCTTCTGTCTCTCTTCGGCAATGCAGAAAAGCAGAGCAATATTCACTAGTTTCAGCGATTCAAAAGTCGATCACGCCAGAAATGAACAGTATCTTCTATCGGAACCGTTTTCGTGGTTGAGCGCCGCAGTACCGTTTGCTGTGCCGCCCCACCCATCTCATCTCGCCGCTTGGAATCTTCAAGAAGAATGCGCACACGAGAGAACCAGTCGTCCTCCGTTTTGGCGACCCATCCGTCCACCCCGTCTGTTATCGACTCACAAAACGTACGGGTCGCGGAAGCAACCGTCGGCACCCCGACCAGTCCCGCTTCCAAAAATTTTACCTCACTCTTCGATTCGCAAAACGGATCCCCGATTTCAAGCGGCGCAAGATTGATATCGACCCGCGCAATATTCTCAAAGTGCTCTTCTCGGCTTGCGTAAGGGGCGCGCTCAATTCGATCCGCGTATGACTGAAGAGCAGCGGGTATCGTAAGTGGCCCCGCCACAAAAAGAGTGAGTTCCGGGTATTGGCAAAAGAGTCTTTCGAGAACAGCTGCAATCGTCGCTATATCACGGTCGTGACCCGAAGAGCCGCTAAAATATCCGAGTGTTCTTTTTTGTGGAGTTCGCGCATTTCGACGATGAGAGATGGTTGCTGCATGCGCGACATCGTGGTCGCTTACACAATTCGGAACGAGCAATACCGGCTTCTCAAAGGTTCGAAGTCGATCGGCGAGAAACGACGTGCTTGTGGAAACAGCAGAAAGAGCAGGATCTTCGAGAAACGGGCGACCCACTCCCGAGATATACGCTTTTTGTTCGAGGGGCGTCATCGCGAGATACGCCGGAGTTTTCTGAAATACTTCGCCGTCAAATACCAAGTCATCCGTATCGAACATCACGGTCTTCTTGCGTCGCTTGAGTTCAGCAAAAAACGCCTCGATGTGCGGCGTCGAAAAACTCCGATGAAAGACGAATCCCGAAAACTTTTCCGCATATCGAAGGAGAAACGGATCGTACTGAGTGGTAACCGATGTGCGAAATCCATGGAAGCGAAGTGCTTCGGCCGTGTGATGCGCGCGATAAAGAGCGCTCGCCCCCACACCGCTTCCCACAAAGAGAATATCCCCCGCAGGAACCGTGCGAAAGAGCTCGCGGGAAGCTCGAATGAGGCGCGCGCCGCCACGAAAAAGCCCTTCGTGCCGAAAGAGCGACCATGCCTTGCCAATCGGTGCTGACCAACGATTCATACGAATGCATTGTACCCAAAGCACTTCGCTTTGCCCAGAGCCTGGAAAGCCTTTACAATAGAAGAAAGAATTATGGCACTGAATTCGCGCCCCTTTTCTCCTCTCCCGTCTCCCACACCCGCTCCGAAATCGGATGATGTTTTTTTATTTTCTCGCCTCTCATTTTTGTGGATCACGTGTCTCTTCGGCGCTTTTTTCTTGGCTGTTTTTGGAGAGTTTTTGCGTACAGGAGTTTTCTTTCTCTCCGGAGGATTCCTCGCAGGAATCGGAATCACTCTCTGGAAATTTCGGCCTTCGCGAGAGCTCCTCATGTGGGGAGTAGCTTTCTTCCTTCTCGCCTTTTCCATAAGTTTTATCTCTTCGCCAACCGTGTTCTCCGGACGCGATCAGGGTTCCTACGCAAACGCCGCCATTCGTCTCGTCGAAACCGAATCACTTCAAAGCCGCTCGCTCGTTTCCGATACGTTTTTCTCCCTCTATGGACCTGGGAAAGCACTCAACTTCCCCGGATTTTTTTATACGAGTGAGGGCGCCCTCACCTCACAATTTCCTCTGGGCTCCATTGTCTGGTTTGGTCTCAACTTTTCACTCTTCGGTGTTTCGGGATTCTCGGTCGCAAATTCTCTCTCCCCTCTTTTTTTCTTTGACGGGACTCTTCCTGCTTCTTCGACGATTCGTATCGATGCCCTTTGCCGCCGCGGGATCGCTCTCACTCGCGCTTTCCTTTCCCATTCTCTGGATTTCAGAGCAGACCCTGAGCGAAAATCTTGCGCTCGCGCTTTTCATCATACTCTCTCTTCAACTCGTGCGGTTTCTTGAGCGACCCAAGTGCAGCACCTGGATCACGATCGTCGCCGCGGGATCGTTTTTGTTCCTTGTCCGAATTGAGGGAATAGCCTTCTTCTTAGTTGCCACGATGCTGCCATTCTTCTTTCGCGAATCACGTCTTTTTCTTCGGGAAC
The DNA here is from genome assembly GCA_016699975.1 of Candidatus Moraniibacteriota bacterium. Taxonomy (GTDB): domain Bacteria; phylum Patescibacteriota; class Minisyncoccia; order Moranbacterales; family UBA1568. The sequence goes on from CP064994.1 coordinate 715,822, forward strand.
GGTTTTTCTCTCTCGTTCTTCCCTCGGCGACATTTTTTCTCGCTCTCTTTACTCTCAGCATAGGGGTCAGCACTCCGTTCTACATTACGATCGCAAAAGCTCTCCTTGAATCATTTTCGGAGTCGCGTCTTTCCGGAAACAGTCAAATGAATTTTTCTGCTTTGTCTTCCATTGGCACAAGACTTACTCTCTTTGCAACGTACGGCATGCTGCCAGTTTTCATCCTTGCGTTCATGAGCATCAGCCTCCTCGTTCGCCGCCGAAATTTTCTCGCCCTTTCCCCGCTTTTTCTCACACTGCCCGTCTTTTTCTATTTCCTCAGTCCACACATTGCTTCCGATCACCCTTGGGTTGTGCGGCGATTCACGTTTTCCATCTGGCCCATAGTCGTTTTTCTTGCTTTCTAGAATCGAGTTCTTCTTTCGAAAAATAAAAGAAAGGGCTTCCTTTCCTTCCTTTCCTTCTCCGGGAGTGTTTTCGTTTTGCTGTGCACTGCTCCTTCTTTTACCGGGCATTCCCGCGATTATTTCCGTCCTCCCCCTCTCCAATTCTCGTTTTCTCTCGGATACACAGCTCCTCTCGAGTCGTTTTGCCGATGAAGATCTGATCCTGGTAGATCGCATGGCATCCGGAGATCCATTCTCCATGATCGCTGATCCGATGAACACCCTCTTCCGAAAAGAAGCCGTCTATTTTTTTCATCCCGAAGACCTACAAAAAATAAACCTGCGTCCTTTTCGAAACACGTATCTCTTGGTAAGAAAAGAGGAGGAAAAGCGCTACCGCGAGGCACTCCATCAAACTTTCACTTTCGAAGAACAAGCGCCGTACACTCTCAATATTTCTCTTCCCTCTCGCCCGACGAATCCGCGAGAACTTCCTCACAAAAAAAATGAAATTGTGAATGGATCGGTTTTTCTGCTTCATCCTTCCTCCTTATGAACCAAATTTCACCTCCAACTCTCTCGCCTCGCTCGAAACGCCTGCTCTTTGTGGGACGAATCATTTTGGGCATTGTGTTTCTCTCGAGTCTCGCTCTCTTTTCTTGGAGCGTTCTCTTCCCGCCGCAGCCACTTTTCTTCGATTTTCGAGATGCCAAACTTTCGGTGAGCACCCTCAAAAATCCAAGGACATTCCCTCCACCCTTTTCTCCGGGAGGACAATTTAGGGATCAAGATATCCTCACGCTCGATGCTTCGGCGTTCGGAGAATATACGACGCTCGCTCTTCAATTTACTGCTCTCAAAAATTCTCCACTTGGAAAAGGACGTGTCTCTGTGCGCCGCTCGCAGCAGGCGCACTTCTTTCCGGAAGGGAGTGGAGCGTCGTTCCCTCCCGGCACTCTCCTCCAAGAAAATGGTTCGTTCTATCAGATCGCACCCGATGGTCGCCGAAAAAAATTTCCGTCCAAAGAATCTGCGGAGCGACTTGGATTTCGTCCAGAAACATTTCTGCCTGTTCGAAACGAGGATCTTTCTCTCAATCAAGATGGCGGCTTGCTTGAATGGGAGCCATCCGCTCTCCCTGAAGGAACATTCGTTCACGCGGACAATACCTACTACGAATGGCGCTCAGGAACACTTCTCCCGTTCGTGAGCGAGAATGCATTTCGTGCACGGTTTCGGGATGAGTGGGCCATTAAAAAAGATGCTGCCTTCGTCCGATTAGTGCCGCTTTCGGAAAACTGGCGATCCTTTCCAAGTGGGACGCTGTTGTCGTGGGGAGATGGAGTCTTTTTGATGGACCAGACAAGCCCGCGACCTATTCTCGGTGTCGATATATTTTTGTCGCTCGGGTACTCGTGGGAAGATGTTGTGCCCGCCAATGACGAAGAAATCAGCCTCGAACAAAAAGGGCGATCCGTCGACTTTAGCGCCGCTCACCCCGATGGCACTGTTTTTCACGAGACGGATACGAATCGTTTCTTCCTCATCCTCAACAAAACAAAACACGAACTCCGTGGAGACGCCATTCGAAACTTTTGGCTCGGAACAAGAAAACCAATCGCCGTTTCTTCGCAATCACTCACCACTTCCGCCACATGTGATCTTTCCGTCCACTCTTTTCTCTTTTTCGCCCCCACTCTCGAGTGCCGTCTCCCACTTGAAGCACTCGCAAAATTTCGAGGAGATACGTATGAACTCCGCACGACTTTTCTTGGCGCATCCGCCTTCGAACGCCTCGATGTTTCTTTCGAAGCTGCAGTAAAGAAAGAAACACTTCTGACCCGTCTTTCCAAACTCAAGAATCGCGTGCTCGCCCGATACCTTCCCACCGCAGAACCCTAGAACTTCCCCAAAATTTTTTCACTTGGCTTTATGATTTCACGTTTTTCTCATCTGTATTCATCTCTCGAGTTTCGTCTCGTCGCACACCAACTCGTTCGCGATGCAATTTTCTTGTCACTCATCGCCTTGATCGGCATCCTTTCGCTCGAAAGCATTCTCCCGGGAACAATCTCTCTTCGATTCGGGATCGTTTTCTTTAGCGCGGGTATCCTCCTTCTCCTCCTTGCAGAACAAGCGCTCGCCCCTCACACTCTTCCTCCACCAAAAGAAAAAATTCCTTCCAAACGATGGGGGCGCATTCTCTTTTTCGGCTGGTCCGTTTTCCTTTTTGCAAATGCGCTTGTCGGTTTCCATCCCATCGTTCTCCTTTTCTCAGTGCTCGCAACACTTCTTTCATTCCGACTTCTTCTTACAGAATACCAGGAGGAGAAAACCACTGAAAAAAATTCACTCGTTCCAAAAGAGTCCAACCATAACCGCTCGCTCGTATGAGGATTGTTGTACAGGCTGCCGACCTCGATGCGCCCCGTATCGACGGAACCCGCATTTACTTGCTCCGGCTTCTCGAACGTTTTGGCGCGCTCACCCCACAACACGCGTGGCACCTTTTTCATCGAAAGCCATTTAACCCTGCACTCACTCCTCCTTCATTCAAAAATTATGAGGAACACTGTATTCCGTTTCCCTGTTTCTGGACACAAACGCGCTTCTCCTGGGAAATAATGCGAAGAAAACCACATCGGCTGTTCATGCCGGTTCAGTCACTTCCTTTCTTTCTCTCCACGGAAACCGAGTCGATCGTGACGATCCATGATCTTGCTTTCAAAATTTTTCCCAAACATTTTCCCACCAAAGACCTTCGCCGACTCAACTGGTTTACCGACTTTTCGGTACGACAAGGAACGAGACTCATTGCCGTTTCAGAATCCACGAAGCGAGATATTCTCACTTTCTACCCAGATGTTCCCGAAAAAAAGATTCGTGTTATTCACCACGGTTTCGATCCCATCCCTCCCTCCACCCAACACCATGCCAGAGAAGAAATGGCGGCGCTCAATTTGTTTCATCTCTCCCCGAAAAACTATGTGCTCTATGTGGGAGCTATTCAGCCACGAAAAAATCTCCTTCGACTTCTCGATGCTTTTACTGCTTCTGCTGAACGGTTTCCCGAAATGAAACTCGTTCTTGCAGGAGAAGCCGCGTGGATGAGCGAAGCCGTGTTTGAGGCAGCTCAGCGCCATCCCTTTCGGGACCGCATCGTCATCACCGATCGAGTGTCGTTTCAAATGCGAGCCACCTTGTATCGAAACGCGAGACTGTTTGTCTTTCCTTCACTGTATGAAGGTTTCGGCCTTCCGATCCTGGAAGCGTTTTCGGCGCGCGTTCCGGTAATTGTCGCTCGCAATTCGAGCCTCACCGAAGTCGCCGGAAACGCCGCTTTCTTTTTGACGCCCAAGAAAGCAGCGAACTCCAAAGTGCGATCGAAACACTGTGGGAAGACTCAAGAAAACGGGAAGATCTGATCGCGCGTGGCACACGAGAGCTGGAGCGATTCTCCTGGGATCGGTGCTCATCCGAAACCGCCTCGTGGATTCTTGGCGATGAGTCTCATTCCTCAAAGATTCACGCAGGAGAGTAAGGAAAGAAAATATCCAAAGGACGAGAGTTTTACAAAAATATCACAGCGATTCGAAAAACTTTTTATAAAGAGCGGTCGCGAAGAGTGAACGACAAGATCAGCATTTCACAACAGAACAAAATTTTGAAAGTGTTTTTCCTTCTCACCGTAAAAATATTCCCGAAGCAATGGGGAACATTTTTGAGTGAGTCTGCAGAAAAGACTCGAGACGAATGCGGACTCTCTCTCCAAAAATCGTGAACCCTGTGGGAACAAGAAGGGTGCTCGGGAAAGAGGGCAGAAAAAAATTTTAGTGAAGAACAGTGCCTATCCCCCGCTCGCCAAGCAAAACGCGGCGCAAATTTTCGGTATCGGCTCCATCCATGACAGTGACTGAAAACCCCTTCTCTTCGGCAAGTTTCGAAGCAATTGGATCGAAAGGCACATTCATTCCAGGACGCCAGACATCTCCAATGAGGGCGCGGTATTTTTTCCACGACAGGGATTCAAATCGTGTCGCATCCGTGTATTCCTTGGGATTCCGGTCATAGACACCGTCCACATTGGAGAGATTGAGGAGAGAAGAAAAGCCCAAATATTCCGCAAGCAAAACAGCAATGTAATCCGTTGAGAATCCAGGTCTCCATCCACCCGCCACCAAGATCGGTTCTTTCACGTGTAAAAAGTCTTCGAGATCGTGCGGGTTCGTGTTAATTTTCGGAAACGCAAACTCGCGAAACACCGTTCGCAGAAAGTGTGCATTCATGCGCGTCGCATGGATGCCAAGCCAATCCTTGTCTTCGTCTTCGATATGGTGAATCTGTCCCGCAGCATTGATATATCGCCTCGCGGTCTTCCCTCCACCAACGACCAGAACAAACGAGCAACCGTCTCCGATACGTTCAACGATCGTTTCGTAAAATCGACCGATAAATCCCGTATCGATTTCATCAGGAACAACAAGCGAACCCCCAACCGACAGTAAAAATTTTTTCGGCGTCATGCGTGAAGTAGAGTTCAAGATTTAAGAAGATTTACCACTTCTTCAAACGAACACATCGTCGCCTCAGATTTCGATCGTTCTTTGACCTCAGCCCCACCATGTTGAAGCGAGCGTTTCGAAAGGACGATTCGGTACGGAATACCAATAAGATCACTGTCGGCAAATTTTTCTCCCGCACTCCCTTCCCGATCGTCAAACAAGACATCAATCCCAAGATGAGCAAGTTTCTCGTACCACAAAAGGGCCACTCGGTCTTCGCCAAGGGAGAGAAGATGCGCCCGAAACGGCGCAACCGACTTGGGCCAGACGATGCCACGATCGTCACACAAGGTTTCCACAATCGTCCCCATGAGGCGCGTCGGCCCGATGCCATAACTCCCCATGACGACGGGTTTTGCTCTCCCACTCTGGTCCATATAGAAAAGACCAAGCGCTTCCGAAAATCGTGTGCCGAGCTTAAAAATATTGCCAACTTCTATCGAAGTTTTCTTTTCAAGAGCCGCTCGGTCGAGCCCCAGATCGGACAAGACCTCGTCGGTGTAGACTTCTTCGTTCACGGCGATATTCTTTTCTCGTGAAAGATAAATTGTATCTTCTCCTGCGTCGCTCAACGCCTGAAATTCGTGACTGTATTTGGAAAAAATACCGCCACTCGCGAACGTTTTAAAGGTGATCGCACCGATCCCCACGCGCTCGAAGATTGTTGTGTACGCTTCTGCACACCGTTCGTAAAACGCATCAAGATCTGCTTCGTTCTCATTGAAAGAATAGAGATCTTTCATCAAAAATTCGCGCCCGCGCATAATCCCGCTTTTCGCTCGTTCTTCGTTCCGAAACTTCGTTTGTATCTGATAGCTGTAGACCGGCAAATCGCGATATGACGAGATATGTTGTTTCATGATCGCCGTGATCGGCTCTTCGTGGGTAAACCCAAGCCCAACCTCTGTCCCATTTTTGAGATGAGTTTTAAACCAATTGTCGACCGCGTCGTCGCTCCAACGGTTCGTCGCCTCCCACATCTCGGGATTTTGGAGAGCGCTTAAGAAAACTTCCCGCCCCCCGATTCGATCCATTTCTTCTCGGATGATCGCTTCAATTTTTCGAAGTACGCGGAGTCCGAGCGGCAGAAATTCGTAGACGCCCGCCATTTCTTTGTGGATGAAGCCGGCCCGAATAAGCAATTGCGCATTCCGACTCACTTCATCTGTCGGATTTTCGCGCCTCGTTTTCGTAAAAAGTTCAGATTGCTTCATAGGACTTAGGACTATTGGACACGCAGAAATAAAGATGATCTTTATTGAGAGCTTCCATCATCTTATCGGGTTCTTCCCTCGAAAGCAACCGATCTCTCATGAAGCCAAGAAGAGCCTCGAAACATCATTTATTCAAAGGATTAGAGTAAATTCTCATCTTTGTAAAAATAAGAAAAAGAATACTGCTCTAACCTTTTTGGTTCATGATAATGTAAAAAAGTAATACGCGCACCAATATCCAAGCTGAACATTCTCTTTCAGGAAAAAGAGTACCGTTACTTTTTATCTTTACGGGACAGGAACTGTACCAACATTACAAAGGAGGAATTGACGAAGTCATTGTCGTAGCATGCCACAGTGAAACTTTAGAGGAATTCGTTGTTTACAAATCAATGTACAATGAAATTGAGTGTGATCGAGGCTCTTTCTGGGGAAGACCAACATTCATGTTCTTCGAAAATGTCATCGTTGATGGCAAAGTAAAATCACGTTTCACACTATTGAAAAAGAAGGGGGATGTATCCTGCTATTGTAGAGAAATTGATAAAAAGCAATCCCTTGTCTCGAATTCGTTCTATCCTATACAAGTCCCTTTATTTTAAGCAGGGTCTACTATAGATATTTTTCATATATATTTATAGGGAGAAACGGCTTGTGTAAGCTACAAAATTCCATAGGATCTTTTGAAAAAATCGCCAAAAAATGGCGATTTCTCAGAAATGCTGGGACGATGGGGTACACATGGGAACAACTGCACCCCCCGTATTCTCTCAAAATGGCTCGAATGTGGCAATGGGCTGGAGGTAATGCGAGAACGGATGGAGCGGGTTATGACGCGGTAGTTTTTTGATAAATCTACGAGAAGATGACACAACAAAGCCATAAAATAGTCACGGATGTTGACTTCTACTGATTAAACGTGCTATTGTATAGAGTCTTAATTTTAAGACGAGTATCTTACCAATTGAAGAGAAAAAGGAGAGAATCATGCATGAAACAGCAAAAATATTGATCGCGCAGATTATCGCGAACAAGAAAGAAGAAGTCGAAAGAACCGAGCAAGCTCGTCAAGTTTCACTCAAAGACGCTCAAGAAGCGGAAGGGGCGATGATTTCTCGCTATGATACTTTTCTTGAAGAAGCTCAATATCTCGCGGGCGGACAGAATAAACGGTTGCTCGAAGCAAAAGCTGTTCTCGCTTTACTCGAGAGCCTCCTTCAGAGGGATGCCGATGTTTCACGTCGGGCATCCATTGGTTCTATAGTAACTATCGAGAATATCGAGACTACGGAGATAAAGAAATTCCTTCTCGTTTCTGAAGAAGCGGGCGGCGGAGTTTTTTCGTGCCACCCTGATGAGGGTGAGAAAATTTCAGCCGTAAGCCCGTCTTCTCCAATTGGCAAGGCGCTTTTCGGAAAAGAAAGCAGGGAAGAAATCGAATGCCCCATGCTCAAAAGAGCATGGGAAATCAGCGAAATTCAATGATAGCGGAGAATGCTCATGCAAAACGACAGTCCGATGATTTTAGTTATAGAAAGCATAAATTGTGTTGGTAAAACAACCCTCGCTAAATCCATTGCTTCAAAACTCGGCTTCCGGTATCTCTACACACCACAGTCGCCTCTTTCGGTGATTCGTAAAGAGATAGAGTCCCTGGATGATTCAAATACCCGGTTTTTCTACTACCTGACTTCGGTTATTGCCGTTCAGAGGAAAATCCGATCGGATATCGATTTGGGAAGGAGTGTTGTTATTGATCGCTATATTCACTCGACTCTCGTCATGCACCGCGTGCTTGGCGTTGATGTGTCCTGTGTGAGTATCGAAAAATTGCCCATTCTCTGGCCGACGGTTTCTGTGCTCCTCACGGCTACGTCGGAAACGAGAGTTGAAAGAAGAAACAAGCGTGATGGTTCGCAGGATTATGACCAGCGCATTGAGCAATCTACTGGATTGCTTGATCGAGCGCAGGAGGCTTTCGCGGATTCTCATCAATGGTCGCTTGTGCTTGAAACTGATGGCCTTTCGGCGGAGCAAGTTGAGGCACAAGTGACACTACTTTTACAGGAGCAATAGCCATGTATAATGTCTTTGAAGAATTACTCGCGCAAGGAAAAGTGGAGACGACTCGTCTCAACAGCCTTCGCGTGAAGCTTCACGTACCGTGCCAGTGGACATGCAACTTTTGTCACATGGAAGGCAATCCTTCATCGCAACCGATTCGAAATGACATGCAGTTTTCCGGTGCGCTCGTTCGTTTCCGGGATTGTTTCGGATTTACCGAAGTACATTTCACTGGAGGCGAACCGTCAATTCATCCCGAGATTACCCAGTTCATTGCGAAAGCAAAGAGCTTGGGATTCAAGGTGAAAATGACAACGAATGGACAGTCAAAGCACTCGCGATATTTCGAGTGTATATGGTCGGGACTCGATGAGCTCAACATGAGTGTTCACACTCTTGACCCAGCGGAATTGGGGAAGATTATGTCACCGCCCAAAGACGCGGCGTGGGGAAAAAAAGCGATTGAAAAACAAGTTGGTCTCATTGAGGCTCTCAATGGAAAGGTTCGTCTCAAGATCAATACGTGCATTGGCGAAACGGAACAGCCGGCAATCGCGCTTGCTGATTTTGTGAGGCGCAGGGATATTTCGTGGCGTCTCATGAACGTGCTGGAGATTCCAGAAATCTCGTATGCCTCTCTCGCAAGAGCGTGCCAAACGCTCGGAGCAACTCCAGTGCGGGCGTCGGTCATTCGAGGAAGTTCGAGTTGTTCCATTGATATGCGCTGTGAAGATGGGTTCGCTTTCAAGCTGAAACTCATCCAGCCGCATTTCTTGGAAGGCATGTGCGCCAATTGCGAATTGAGAGCGTATGGCGGATGTTATGAATTCGCATACGGACCAAGACTTGAAATGGAACGCGGCATGCTCATGGTGCGAAACTGTGTGCACCGCGACGGTCCGCCATTCTCCCTTCCCATTCACGCCTACTTCTCTCACCCCATTGCTCAACAATTGGGCGAAGAACTGTAGAGAAGAAGCTCGCAACAAAAACCTAAAGGCTAACGCAACGCGTTAGCCTTTTCTTTGAGAAAAATGCGCTAACATTCCCTCAAGTAAAGCCATATTTATGGAAATAGAGCTCCGGGCAAGCGTTGACGATCCCGACGCAATAAGGAACGCCTTGGCGACACAAGCAGAGCACAGGGGAACGTCAAACGAACATGATTTTTATCTTCGCCATGAAAGCGACAGAGATCGCTCGCTCATTTTGCGTATTCGGCGAAAAGAAAGCGGGTCATTGCTAACGTTCAAAGGCAAAGCTCTCGGCGATGATACCGCATGGCCGGATGTTGATATTCCACTCACCGATTCCGACAATCTCCAACAGCTTCTTCTTGGAAGTGGTTACGTAAAAGTAGTTGAAATCAAGAAACGCCGATCAAGCTATCGTCTCGAAGATTTTGAAATCAATGTTGATGAAATAGAAAATCTCGGGGTCTTTGTCGAAATTGAAGGACGAGGCGACGAGGAGGGTCGAGCAAAGATAGAGGAAAAAATAATGAGTCTTCTTGTGAGTCTCGGGATTCAAAACGAAAATATTATCCGAAAGGGATATGTCACCCTTATGCTTGAACAGTCTTCGATATGAAAGACACGCCACTCCTTTTTCTTCGGAAAGATTATTTGGCGCTTGAGAAAAATATTGACGCGCTCAAAAACAACCTGAAAACGGTTGGCTTTGAAGTTGGGGAAATGTCGCATCAGAGCTCGGAAACGTGGCATGACAATTACGGTTTTGAAGAAGCCGATCGAGAAAGAAAAAGACTCGCCGGCACGCTCGAAGAATTGAAAAAAGTTTACGCGCAGGCTGAAATAGTTGAGCCGTCAGTTCACGCGGAGCACGTCTCTCTCGGATCGAAAGTCACGATACAGAATGTAGACACCCACGAGGAAAAAGTTGTTTTCGTTGGGAGCTACATGGTTCTCAAAAAAACAGACCCGAACGAATTTTCTTATGCCGCGCCTTTCGTGGCTCCGCTTATGGGCGCGTCTGTCGGCGAGGTGAGAGAAATAAAAATCGGGGGAGTGTTATCGCGGATTAAGGTTGTGGATATTCGTGAGTGAAAGACGATGAGGAAAAAAATATTCTGATCTTTATTTCAATTCCTCAATTAAACAATCCGATCCCTCGAAACATTCGTAGAAAATAGAGATTTCCTTTATAACGCGACCCGGACGATTTGATGAGACAGACGTGTAAATGTTAATTCTATTTTCATATTTAAGTAGACGAAAAAAATCTGTATTATCTCTTTTATTTTTATTCATTTCTTTATCTTTGATGGTTGGGAAATACGAGATTGAACTTAAATTGTACAAATATTGTGAAGTTTTTCCGGCTGGAACAGGAAGCGTATTGCTGTCTGGAATAAGATGTCCGCCTTGCCCATTTACCACGAAATAAATATCATCCCACGATGTTAATGGTCGATCATAATCAACCAGTGCGTCAATGTATAGATACGCCCTTGAAAATTGTCCTCTTGATTTGTAGCTTTTTTTAATACCATCAAAATTAACTGTAGCAGGTTTATCATTTACACAACCACCAAGATGACACTCTGAAGAGATTTTTATATTCCTAATATTAGGGTTGGGATTTGCTCCTTTTATTGCACTATAATCCGGGAGCTCGGAGGGTAACGCCTTTTGCCATAGCTCTTCCGAAGTTTTTATTTTCTCTTCTAACTCCTTTATTTCCTCAGCTCGTTGCTTTATTTTTTCATCAATGTCCCGCGAAATATTTTTCTCTATCACAACTCTTTTATTAGCCTCATTAGTCAAACCTCCAATATATAGACCCAGCAAAGTAGTTATGGAAGCTACTATTATCAAAATTAAATACGCCATCAGATCATTTTTTTTCATATCCCTTCCTTAATGTTATCGGTAATACTGTTACTGCAAGCAGAATCACCCAAAATAGGCAAAGAGCAGTTATTATCTGGTGCATTATCTTTGGTAAAGGTTTCCAAAACTTCCAAAATCTCTTATCATATGCGGTTGCATGTAAAAAAATGGCTCCTATTGGGAGAATAAATGTATTTGAAACAACCGCGATTGACCAAGAATAATAATCAAACTTCATCTCTAAGAGTATAAATAGAGTTAAATAACAGAAAGCAAACAGCGACGTAAAGCTGAAACACGCCCATTTTTTTTCTTGATTTGATTTCATATCGAGGTAAATAGCCTACATTATGAGATTCTCGGTTTTCATACTCGCTCGCGCTTCCACTTAATAATCTATAGGGACATTATGTGTGGAATCTATGCTTAAACGCTCGTCTAAAACCAGCGTCTTCAGCTTCTTTTACGGTAAATGCGTAAAATTCACCTTTACTTTTCGTGATTACAGTTCTGTCATACTGCTGATCCATTGGTAAGTGGTATATTTTCGTATTACCAGACTCGTCATAATTTTTGTTGCATTTAATTCTCGGGAAATTCCCAATCGGCTTGTTTTCGATGATCTCAACACTTAATGCCTTTGCCATTTCTTTTGCTCTTTCGGATAAAGATATAGATGTAAAAATATTGGTCGCAGTTTATTTTCAGTTAAAAACCTTGCAAACTCTTCAAATGTTTTCGGTTTATTATGACTCCCAAAGTTTTTAATCCAATATTCCATGGTTGTACCAAACAATTGAAAGATGTGTTTTTCGTGTATTTCTTTATAGTGCGCCCAATATTTACACTGAATGATACAAACCTCATTACCTTTCTTGGCGATAATATCTCTGCCTAAATCATCGAACCCGTCAATTATACCTTTGTATTCGATAGAATAGCCTTTCTGTTCATAGATGTATCCGACGTACATCTCATAATCTCTTCCGATTGCCCATTTTGATTTATTTCTATTTTTTAGGTATCTGTCCAATGCTTTTTGATTTCTCTCCACGGAAGGGAGCTTTTTATATTCTTCAGGAGTTAAGAAATTTTTAACACGGTCTTCGCTATTATCGTCATCTCCATCGTCATCAATCTTTACAGGAATTTCTTCATTTTCATCCTCAGCAATTAAATCAGTTAGCCAAGGAAATAGCTTTTCAAAGTAGTTAATTTTATAGTTCAGTATTTTATTTTCCCTTCTCAAAACTTTTTTTTCACTTTTTACCTCACGAACGATTTCCGCTGTTGTATGGGCTGGATGTTTTTTTGTGTTTAGATATTTTTCAAACTTTGAATCTTTCAATGCAAAATACTCAGAAAATGCTTCTGCTAACCAAGGAAAACCCATTGATTTTTGAGCAGCTATTTTTTTGACTTCTTCTTTATCTTGCGCAACTTTGTGATTCCATGATTCTACTTTTGATACCCAATTTTTTCTATCTTCTTCAACTTTCAATTCATGCATTTTTATAGAATTTTCCAAGCTATCTAATTTTGGTTTCAGGTCAAGATACTTTTTGGAATTAGAAACTGCCTCGCTGATCCACGAAATTACTTTCCAAAGTACGGAAATCAAAATGATGATAAGTATCCATGCGTAATCTTCCATAAATGTTTCTGGCACAGAGTTTTAAGCACTTGTCTACTATCCAATCCTTTCCCTCTAAGACGAACTTTTTTCACGATCAAGAATCCTCATCACATCCCCCCTCCGATACCGCCTATCCCCTCGCGTCCCAAACCGGATCGCTTTCAAAAATCCTTTGTTGTCCCAGTTACGGAGCGTGTTCGGGTGACAATGCAAAATCTCACATGCCTCCTGAAGCGTCAGAATCTCTGATGCTTTTTCTTTGGGTTGTCTTTTCATAGGTTTCAACTTACTATGAGTCTACAAGATATTCTAATTTACGCAAAGTATGCCCCGAAAAAGAGGATGCAAGGCATTTGGTCTTCCGATACAACTCATTGTTTTTAACAATGAACTCCCGCTATTGGCAAAGACTCTTATGGGAGATGTGCCTGATATTGCGCCAATCTTTCAACATGGCTCAACACCAACAAGCACCCTCTTTCTCAAACCAAATCTCTCCGTCCAGGGAAAATTCAGGCTTGAAGGAAAAGAACAGCACCGTATTTACCATATCCAACAATTCAGATTCAATTACATTGACGGAAAAGGAAATAGGAATTTCGACGAGTTGATTGGAGGAAGGCTCTATCCGAGTATCGTAGATATCAAATCAAAAAACGAGCTCCTACAGTTCATTGCCAATAACCATCCAGATTTTTCAATAGTTCCATCGTCTGAAGAACAAGAACACCTGAATAAAAAGTATTGTGATGCTGGATTAAAGGGATACCCAATATTCGATATTGTATACTCGGTCGATTCCAAACCAAAAATGTCTTTTCCAATATCGAAAGATCAATGGGAAGCTATCAAGGACATAAACAGAGATTTCTTTTGGGAGAAAATCCAGAAATTTCAAAGTTTTGTTCAGGGATGGATTACCAAAGAATCAGACAAAGCGCTTTCTGAAGATACCTTACTTTGGCTTAATCGGGAACTTGAAAATGTCAGCCCCATTCTCACGGCGTACAAAGGATCGGTTTGGGAGCGGGTTCGAGACGATAATGTCAAGCCATCAACAGAAGAGGAGCGGGAACAGCTCGCGAAAAAGATACGGCGATTCGGTTTGTAAGAACGGCGCATAATCTTTTCAGTCGAGGCACTCCCGAGACGAAACGAGAGGTCATCGATATTCTTTCTTCGAACATCGGAATCAAAGACCGGAAAATCGCTTATTTCAACCTCAATGACCCGTTTGCATGGCTTCGCGAAGATGTGGAAAGCATACAGGCGGAAATGTGTGCCTTCGAACCGAAAAAAGAGGCGGTTGATGGCTCTGTGAAAACAAAAACAGAAGCGGTAGCTTCTGCTCGTTCTATGCTGCTGGGGTGCTAGGATTCGAACCTAGGATCATGGGACCAGAACCCATTGCCTTACCGCTTGGCTACACCCCAATTCACTTTCGCGTGACCGAGATAGAAAAAAGAGGAGAAAAGTTGTGACGGGCGTTCAATTTTGCAAAAGGCCTTCGAATTCCGAGTGACGAATCGGAAAAACAAGACCAAGAAAAAGAGGAACATTCGTCCCTCCTTACGGTAGCAAAAAGAGCGGAAAAATCAAGAAAAGCGCCGCCAGGACACCACACACATTTATATTCGGAGATACCGGCGAACCGCAAGGAATCCACTCAACGCTCCCACAAACACGCCCACAAAAAGAAGTCCCAAAAAGACCGAGGCCACATTCGAGAGAAAAGAGCCCATGAGCCCAGTTCCTTCCACGATGCTGCTTGTCATCGGGTTTGCGCGCTGAAAAGAAATATACGAATAGAGGAAAAAGAGAGACAATCGCAGCGATTCCTCCATAGAGGATGCCTTCGACAACCGAGGGAGTGCGAACATAGAGATTGGAGGCGCCGACGAGGCGCATGATTTCAAAATCCTCGTGGCGTGCGTGCATGGTAAGACGAATGGTATTGAACATAACGAGAAACGCAATCAACAGAAAAATCACCCCAAGAATCGCTCCCTGCCGAACCGCTTCTTCGCGAATCGAAGCGAGTCGATTGATCACCGATTCGTTCTCGCGATAATTGATGCGAAAAATATCATCTTTAAACGAGGACGTTTCCAGTGCGCGATTGATGGTTTCGTAGTCGCTGGGCGAACTCGCCTTTATGGAAATTGAGGGGAGGGAGGGATTCCCTCCGATTTCCTCGAGGGCCTGTTCGATAATTTCTTTGTTTCCGGCAAGCTCGCTTCGTTTACGAAAGGTTTCGAGCGCTTCGTCTTCGGATGTGTAGACGGCCGTTTTCACTTCCCGATATTTCTCCAGCTCTTTTTTGATGGCGAGAATTTTTCCTTCGCTCGTCCCGGCTTCGAAAGAAACGGTGATATCCATTTTATTCTCGAGATTTTTGAGAATCGAATTCGTTGCGATTGCTTGGACAGCCGCGAGACCAATCACAAAAAGCGCGAGCGAAGTCGTAAGAATAGCGGAAACCGAAAGCCATCCACTTCGCACAAAGCTTCTCTCCCCTTCTCGCACTGCCCGCATGAGTTTTATTCCCTTTGACATAGTTCGGATTCAATTCCCGACAAAAACACGCTGGTTACAAAAAGTTCTTTCAAGCTCGTCTCCCTGGTTTCTGCGGGAGAGAGGGCGATCACCCCTCCTCTCTTCTTTCATTCTCCACTTCTCATTCTATACGACGTACTTCCCTTCTCGCTCATCGCGAACCACCGTTCCATTTCCAATGGTCACTACTCGTCGCTTCAGTCCGTCAACAATCGATTTGTTGTGAGTCGCAACCAGCACCGTCGTCCCCATATTGTTTATTTCCGTAAGAAGACGGAAGATTTCTTGCGCCGAAAGAGGGTCGAGATTGCCCGCAGGCTCATCGGCAATAAGAACAGAAGGACGGTGAATAAGCGCGCGCGCCAGTGAAACACGCTGTTGTTCGCCTCCGGAAAGCTGACGAGGATAGGTATTGGATTTTTCGGCAAGTCCGACGATATCGAGAATCTGCGGCACCTCCTCATGAATTTCGGCCGTTGTTTTTCCGGCAATCTCAAGTGCGTAGGCGATATTCTCGAAAACAGTTCGCTGCGACAAGAGTTTGAAATCCTGAAAAACAGTTCCAAAATTTCGACGGTAGTACGGCAAGAGACGACGCTTGATGCTACTTATAGCTCGGTCACCAAAAAACACTTCTCCCGAGGTGGGAACCTCCTCCGCATAAATAAGCTTAAGAAGCGTGGACTTTCCGGCACCCGACGGACCAACAAACGACACAAATTCTCCCGGCTCGATACGAAGATTCACATCTCGGAGCACCGAAATGTTTCCGGGATAAACCTTGGTCACGTTTTCAAAACGAATCATAAGAGCAGAGCGTTTGAGATCAAACTATCATCTCATCTCTCTTTCCGAGAGAAAACTCGGATTATTGTCACTCCCACCGAAGACACCCAAGAATCGCACTTTCCCATTTCAGTGTTTCAGCATTTCACTTGTAAGTGTTGCGGATTCTCTCCGAAACCTTTTTCTCTGATTTGGCTTCTTACTTCACATTCGGAAATCTTGGGAATTTTCCGCTTCGAAGAATGAAGGAGGTCCTTTCCCAACATTTCCAAAATTATGTTGCCGAAACCATGAATTTCGAGTGATCCTTCTTCAGAAAACTTTCCATGAATTCGTCCAGTTTTCCATCAAGAACATCGGAGGCCTGCGGTGTTTCGTATTTGGTGCGATGATCTTTCACGAGCGTATATGGATGGAGCACATACGAACGAATTTGACTTCCGAACGCCGCACTCTTCTCGACCCCGCGTAATGAACGCTGCTCCGCCTCTTGTGCCTCCAATCTTTGCTGCTCGAGTTTGGCGCGCAGCATTGAAAGGGCGGTTTCTTTGTTCTGAAGTTGGGACCGCTCCGTTTGGCAACTCACGACGATACCGCTCGGAATATGTCGAATGCGCACTGCTGTTTCTGTCTTATTCACATTTTGTCCGCCCGCTCCCGACGAACGATAGGTATCCACTTCGATATCTTCGGACCGAATTTCCACGCCTTCCTTCGCAGAAAGTACCGGGAGCACTTCGACCGACGCGAATGAAGTTTGTCGAAGGTGATCAGCATTAAAGGGTGAGAGTCGAACCAAACGATGCGTCCCCATCTCTCCAAAGAGATATCCGTACGCGTACTCGCCCGTTATTTCGATCGTTGCGCTTTTGATACCCGATTCGTTGCCGCGCAATTCTTCAAGGAGTCGCGACGAAAACTTCCGACGCTCTGCCCATCGCACATACATTCGCACGAGCATCTCCGCCCAATCCTGAGCATCGACACCACCAGCTCCACTCTTTACCGAAAGAAGAGCACTATGACGATCATACGGCCCATCGAAGTTCGTCCGAAATTCCAACGCCTCGATCTCCGAAGCAATATCCGCAAACTCCCGTTCAAGTTCGACAGCCTCTTCTTTTTCCACTTCAAGACTCGAGAGCTCTCGAATATCAGAAAGCTCCTTTTCCAACCGGTCGAAGAGCGCAACTTCAGACTGGAGAGACTCTCGCTCCTTGAGAATATGCGACGCCTCTGTGCTCTTACTCCAAAATTCCTCTTGTTGCGATTCGCGATCAAGTTCTGTGACGCGCGATCTTTTGTGTGCGACGTCAAAGAGAGTCCCGCAAGTGCAGGAGTTTTCGAGTCATCATTTCGGCTCGCGTCCGAATATCATCCATAGCAAAATGATATCATATTTTTCTCCTCAATTCCAATCGAGAGAAAAGAAGAAAAAAATTCTCCCAGAAAGGAGAATGTGTGAGCCACCTTGCGGGATCGAACCGCAGACCTGCGCGTTACGAGTGCGCCGCTCTACCAACTGAGCTAAGGTGGCCGTCAAGACGAAAGATACAAAAAAGTGTACGGGAAGTGCTCCCAAAAATCAAGAGCGCATTTTTATGATGAAACCATCTTTCGAAAAAGGGTTTCATGCTTCTCTGATTCTTCCCCCCTCTCTATTCTTTCAGAAAAAAGACGAGTCGCCTATTTATTGAAATAGACGACTCCGCTCTCCTGTTCCTGTAAATTTTATTTTACTTCATTACCACTTTACCTCGTTTGAAAAAGGGCCTGCTAAGCCTAACTCAGCAATATATGCCTTGACCGCAAAGAAGTAGAACACGCCCCAAGGAACAGAGACGCTTGTTGTTGTCATACTCCCAACGTCTTGGAAGTTACTATACACTCCCGACGCAGTTCCCCAAAAGATCTGGTACTGAAGCTGATAAGGAAGAGTAGTGTGAGCCGGATCCCATATAAACACTATAGTCTTCATCGGGCTTATCGACACTTTTGCCACATTCGACAAGACGGATGACGCACCTGCGACATCCTGCGTTTTGAGGGCGCATTGGTAACTCATTCCCGGAGAAACATCAGTCCAGACAAAACTTTGTCGAGTACCGGGAACGCCTGGCTGAGGGACATTCGAGAGTACTTGCAAAGCACTCGAGTCCCAGCTGCGAGTACTGATAACAACTGTGGGAGAGCACTTTATAATGTACTCCCTGAGGGCAATGGTGGACGCTGGCACGATCCATGTGAGACGGATTTCCGGGTTCTCACTTCCGCTTGTTATGGTGAGCATGAGATCTGTCACCCCCGCAGGAGCAGCATATGCCTCATATGCTTCAAGAGAAGCGAGAGTTGCCAAACAGAAAAAAATAGTAAAGAACTTGTTGCCTTTCACTTTTTACCCTCCTCAGAAATGTCAAAAAACAACAAAGAGCCCTCTGGCTCTTTGAGACTTTAGCACAGGATTTTTTCTTTGAAAACCCCCTACCTCCCCGCTCCCTGCACCTGCCACAAGAAGGAGGAACAGGAAGTATCCCGACACCCACACTTCCAGGCACCGTTTTGTACAGAGCAGGTCATCCCGACAAAGGTAACGGGTGTCTGTGCACTCGTTGTATCAATATTCGCATGAGTCACTGTTGCTGTGACAGGTCCCTGGCACCAGTTTCCATTCTGTGTCCCACTACAAGCCCCGGTGTACTCAACCCAGCTACTGGTTCCAGGATTGTACCAATACCCCTTTGTGTACGAGACTCGTGTTTGATTTCAGGAATCCCTATCGTTGCCTTCAGGGGTATGGATGTCACTTGCAGTACACTCTGCGGCAACAAGAGGCGTATTTGAAAGAAAGAGGTCAAAGGGACTGCCATAGCCTCCGGGGAGAGAAGAAGAAGGAGTGAGGGTAGAGCAGGGGGAGAAGGTGGGGGAATTCGAAAGCGTCGTTGCAGAGACGATGTTACTCCAGATGGAATTGTTTCCGGAATCGTCGATTGCTTGCACACGATAGAAGTATTGCGTTGATGGAGAAAGGAGTGTATCAGAAAAAGATGTTTCGGTAGTAAATTGAACCGTTGACGGTGAAGTGCACGATACATCCAAACAGCGATCTACTTGATAGGTAGCAATACCAATATTGTCGGTCGATGCGACCCACGAGAGATCTATTCGGGAATCGGAAACCGCAAGAGCAGACAATGTTCCTGGAGAAGTTGGAAGTTCATTCTCTATGAGGAATGTTTTCCCTTCCCACGGATCCGAAACAACAACATTCCCGGCGGGATCCTGTGCCGAAGAAAAAGAAACAGACACCACCCCTTCTTGTGAACCTGCCGTATAGACATACGAATAATGACTTTCATCGACCTTGGTCATATCCGCCTCGACCAGCGTTGCCGCACCCGAAAAAGAAATTTTTGGTGTTGGTATATCGCTCACTGGTTCCCCAAAAGAGGCAACAAGAGTTATCGAGCCTCCTGATTTAATGGAGGCCTTCTGTGGCGAATACGCAACACCGGCGCGTGGGGAATCGATATCGATAAATGGATCCGAGAGTATCAGCCGATAGACCCCCGTTTGACTGAAAGCATAGACCACATTCGAAGTTCCGGGATTCGTTACGACACTCTCGAGAGTAACGTCCGAAAGATTCTTGTTGAGAGGAAACCACGCATTACTTGCCTCATCTTTCATTCGATAGATCCCCTTCCCAGATACTGCCGCGTACGCAATATTCGCTTCAGAGTAGTCACTTGCTACTGATCGGACGGGAAGTGCTCCAAATCCTCTATTGTGCTCGCTCCATACCTGTCCCAGTTCGTTACTTTTTTGTACCCCGGTCATCGTGGAAAGCCACATATTTGCACCACGCGCATGAAGAAGAGAAATATCATTCAGCGACAAAGGAGACGGGAGAGAAACCAAGGACCAGGATTCATCGGTTCCCGAAACAGAAAAAAGCGGGCTTGAAAACAACTTGTTCGACGCCGTCACAGCGTAGAGCTTTCCATTGACAAAGTCACTACTCAGTTTCAGCACGGACTCTCCTTCCATGCCAGCATTCTTGAGAGACCAACTGTCTCCACCATTATCGCTTCGAAACACTCCGGCTCCCGTAGCGACATAGAGCTGAACAAAACTCGATTGATCCAGCTCTATATCTTTTATGGAGGTGTCGGTGAGCCCAACGTTCGAAATCGTCCATGAATTCCCGCCGAGTGTTCCGCGAAAGAAACCGTTTTGCGTTCCGATAAAAACCGGGGAGGCCGCATTTGCTTCATAGAGAAACGAGGAAGTGTTGTAGGTCCAACCAATAGCGAGTGCGGTTATGTTCAGGTTCGTGAGACCCGTATTGACGGGGAGAAATACGCTTCCGCGATCCGCACTTCGGTACAATCCCTGGTTCGTTCCCACATAGACGAAATCGTTCATCGAAATGACCGATTGAAATACGTACCCGGAAGTGCCCGAGGGTGTAATGGTTTCCCAAGCATCACTCGCATGAACGGAAGCGGTGTGAAAGAAAGAAAAATAGAAAAGGAGTGCAAAAAAAATTCCGCTAACACGAGCTGCTCGTCGCGAGAGAGTACTCATATTTGTTTGAAAGAAATTTACGAGGCGCTTTTCTTTTTTTTGATTCTCTGTCGAGAGAGCCGGGATTTGAATGACTCGAAAGTAAGGAATACGAACGACAGAAGCTTTGTTTTTCCTCCACACACCAAGTTCCCAAATAAAGAAGGAAGAAAATTTCGGAAACTCTTTTCAGAACTCGGCAGCAGTTTCCTTACTATCTCCCGAGAATTCGGCACTGTTTTGTAAAGGAGAGAGTACAAAGATCATTGTAGAGAATTCTCTTCGAAACATCAAATAAAAAGTCATTCAATAAATTAAAATTACTTCTATTTTCCATGACATCGTTTATATTTTTTCCCACTCCCACAAGGACACGGGTCATTGCGCCCCACTTTGGAGGTCGAAGCAATTGGTTTTTGGAGACGCTTCGAATTTTCGGAATCACTATCGGAAAACGAGACTGTTTCTTCGGCCCCTCGATACTCAGCATTTTCGGGAAGCGGCACTTCCGAAGCGGCCGGCAAGGCCTTCACTCGAAACACGGTCGAGAGGTACGTCGTCCGAATACTTTCGAGAAGAACGACAAACATAGTAAAGGCTTCCCGTTTGTATTCGACGAGCGGATCGCGCTGTCCGTATCCGCGCAGCCCTATTCCCTGGCGAAGATATTCGATTTCATCGAGATGATTCATCCACAGAGCATCGAGCGTCCGAAGAAAGAGTGCTCGCTGAATCGCTTCCCACGCTTCTTTGCCAATCTCTGCCTCCTTTTTTCCATATTCTACTTTTCCCTCTCCTGATAGAAATTCGAGCGCCGAACTGACTTTCATGGGCTGATCTTTCGATATGTCTTGAATCGTTTTATGAAGGAGAGCGAGCGATTTTTCACGATGAAGCGGAAAGAGCGATTCTGTCTCCCGCACAATACCGTCCGCATTCCATTCTCCTGACTCCGAAACCGCATGCCCCGAAAGAATTTTCTCAAGCTCCTCACTCAAGAGGCGCATCGTTTCACTTCTCATGTCGCGCGTTTTGAGTACGCTTCGGCGACGCCTATAGATCACCTCGCGCTGTTTGTTCATGACATCGTCGTAGTCGAGAACGTGCTTTCGAATATCAAAATTGAATCCTTCGATCTTGTTTTGCGCACTCTCGATCGTACGAGAAATGAGTCGATTCTCGATAGGTTCATCTTCCGGCAGACGCAGCGTCGTCATCATGCTCTTCAAACGATCCCCGCCGAACCGTCGCATGAGCTCATCTTCGAGCGACACAAAAAATTGTGAATTCCCCGGATCTCCTTGGCGACCCGCCCGTCCGCGAAGCTGATTGTCGATGCGTCTCGCTTCATGCCGTTCGGTCCCAAGAATGAAGAGTCCGCCACGCTCGCGAACGCCTTCACCGAGCTTGATATCGGTCCCGCGACCCGCCATGTTGGTCGCAATGGTCACCGCACCCTTTTCCCCCGCTCGCGCCACAATCGCCGCTTCACGCTCGTGATTTTTGGCGTTCAACACTTCGTGAGGAACTCCGAGCTTCCCGAGAAGCCCACTCACATATTCGGACTTTTCGATCGCGATCGTTCCAACCAAAACGGGTTGGCCCGTTTCATGAAGGCCACGGATACGATTTACGATGGCACGAAATTTTTCTTCTTCGGTTTTGTAAATGACATCCGGAAGATCCTTCCGGATCATCGAACGATTGGTAGGGATTTCAATTGAATCAAGCTCGTACACCTTCCGAAATTCTTCCGCCGAAGTCATCGCGGTTCCCGTCATGCCGGAAAGTTTTTCGTAGAGACGAAAGTAATTTTGAAAGGTGATCGTGGCGAGCGTTCGCGATTCTTTTTGCACCGCGACGTTTTCTTTGGCTTCGATCGCCTGGTGCAGTCCGTCACTGTAACGCCGCCCCACCATGAGGCGCCCGGTAAAGTCATCTACGATAATGACTTCGCCGTCTTTCACGACATAATCGCGATCGCGCTGAAAAATCACTTCCGCCTTGAGCGATTGTTCGAGGTGATGCACATACTGGACCCGCCCCGATTCGTAAATATTCCCAATGCCGAGCGCCGATTCGACCTTGGCAATTCCCGCTTCCGAAAGAGAAACCGATTTCATTTTTTCGTCGACCGTGTAGTCATCCCCGCGCTTCAGCCCCGGCACGATACGCGCAAACTGTCGGTAGAGTTTCGTCGACTCCGCGTCGGGCGCCGAGATAATGAGCGGGGTCCGCGCCTCATCGATCAAGATCGAGTCGACTTCATCGACAATCGCGAAAAAAAGATCGCGTTGCACCATTTCTTCTTCACTGCGCACCATGTTGTCACGAAGATAATCGAATCCGAACTCGTTATTTGTCCCGTACGTAATGTCCGCCGCATAGGCCTCCCGTCGAGAAACAGGGATCAGATTCTGAGGTTCCACACTTACTTCGTTGTGGTCGATGACGGTTGGTTCGTAGCGATACGAAATACCCTGCTGCAAGATGCACGCCGTCGAAAGTCCGAGCGCGCTATAGACCGAACCCATCCAGTTGGCATCGCGTTTCGCAAGGTAGTCGTTTACAGTAACAACATGAACTCCTTTCCCCGCAAGCGCATTCAGGTAAATCGCCAAGGTCGACGTGAGCGTCTTTCCCTCGCCCGTTTTCATTTCGGCGATTTTCCCTTGGTGAAGTGCGATACCGCCCATCAACTGAACATCATAATGCCGCTCTCCAATCACCCGTTTCGCCGCTTCGCGAACGACAGCAAACGCTTCAGGAAGAAGCATCTCCAGGGTCGCGCCTTTTGAAATTCTTTCTCGAAATTCTTCAGTTTTTGCGCGCAGCGCTTCATCCGAGAGTGCGCTGATTTTCCCGTCGAGACGATTTATTTTTTCCACTACTGGACGAAATTTTGCAATCACGCGATCGTTGGAACCGAAGAGTCGGCTAAAGAAGCTCATAAAATACACCATTCAAAAT
This sequence comes from Candidatus Moraniibacteriota bacterium, assembly GCA_016699975.1. Taxonomy (GTDB): domain Bacteria; phylum Patescibacteriota; class Minisyncoccia; order Moranbacterales; family UBA1568. The sequence continues at coordinate 739,414 of CP064994.1, forward strand.
CAAAACGCATTCAAATACCATTCAAATACTTGGGAACTGCTGCAAAAAGACTGGGAAGCAAAATGGCGTCGGTTTTCCAGGCCCTCCCCTCTCACAAACGCCGAAACTCTTCCTCAGTGTACGGAGAAACTGAGATGAAGTCAAAGCACGATTTTCGAAGTCGAACATGGAAAACGCAACAAAAATTCAGAGTCGCGCTTCTCCGGCTATGGTCAATCGCTTTTTGATACTCCTGCCGCCACGGCGGAGTAAGTCGTTTCGTTTCTCTTTGTGTTCGACAATTTGCCGCTCAATATCGTCGATTGCCGCATCAATGGAACCCTCAACACTCTCGGTCATTTCTTCGGATCGGAAGAGAAGCTTTCGCGGCAACACAACCATCACCTCCACACGAAATTGATTCTTTTTGTTTCGGTCGACTTCGACTTCGATCGAGTCGGCAGGGGTCAGAAGCTTCTTAATGCGAAGAAGACGCTTCGACACATACGCCATTTGCTTTCCGTCGAGTTCGACTCCCTGAAAGAGAAATCGCGTTTTCATATCGTTGCAGAAAAAAATTATATGTCTGGTATAGAAAACACGGCTCCAATGCTTTCAAAATTATTGACTCACATTCGCAGAAGTTCGTTTCAAAAATGCTCCACCCTCTTCCCTTTCAAATATCATGTGAGGAAACCCCCCACAAAGAGGAGGAGCATGAAAGTGAGTTTGAAGGAAACACTTTCGATTGCCAAAAGAGGAGACACGGTACTCTGGTGCAAATCTTTTGAAGTATATTCTTCTCTTCTCAACAAGTGATCTGCTTTTTTTCAAAACTTTCAAAAGCCGACCATCTGCACTTCTTCCCGAAGAATAATACCGAGCTCCGAACGAACTTTTTGCTTCACAACACTCGCGAGAATGAGAATATTTTCCGCCGTAGCAGTTCCGACATTGAGCAGATAATTTGGATGAATATCACTCACGCGCGCACCACCGATTTGTTTGCCGCGGAGTCCCACATAGTCGATAAGCCAGCCGGCAGGAAGCTTTTCATCCTTCACGACCATACCCGTCTCTTTTTCAAATTCCTCACGAAGCCTTGCATCCTTGACGGGCGGATTCATGAAAAATGATCCAGCACACAAAAGACGCTGTGGATGTTTTTGTTCGCGCGTTGCAATTGTCTCGCGCATAATTCTTTCGAGAACGGCAGGATCCGCACCCGGCTGCAAAAGAAAATGTGCCGACACAACGACATATTCGGGATGCTGCTTAAAAAGACTCGAGCGATAGCGAAATTCGCAGGCAGCGCGTTCGCGATGTTCGAAGGTAAGCGTGCGCCGATCGAGTATCCGAACCGACGCGACTGCCTGTGCAGTTTCCGCGCCAAAGGCACCTGCATTTCCCCGGACCGCTCCTCCCACTGTACCGGGAATACCAGCAAGTCGTTCGAGACCAGAAAGACCGTGCTCTTTCGCGTACTCAAGAAGCGCATGGAGTGACGCACTCGCGCCAACACTGAGCTGTCCCGGCGCCACTTCGCGCATGTCGACACACTCCATTTTTATTACCAACCCTTCCCAACCGCGATCCGAAAAGAGCACATTGCTTCCTCCTCCCAAGACAAAGACCGGCTCATTGTTTTGGTTTGCCCACTTAAATCCGTCCAGCAAATCTTGTTCCGAAGTCGCACGGAAAAAAAAGCGCGTCTTTCCTCCCACCCGAAATGTGGTGAACGAATGGAGATCAACATTTTCTTCAACATGGATCATAGTAGAGAAGGACAATACAATAAAAGAAGTATCACAGCGATACCGAAACAAGTTCTTTCCCAATTTTCCACACATCGCCCGCTCCGAGCGTTACGAGAAGATCGTCTTTTCCCACCCTTGAGGAAAAATGAGCAATCACGTCTTCTTGTGTTGGAAGGTACATCGCTTTATTTCGAGAATAGCGATTCATCAGCGTTACCATCTCGTGAGAAGAAACACCTCCCGCCGTTTCGCGGGCGCTTCCATAAATATCAAGGACGGCAACCTGGTCTGCGGCATCGAAGCTCTGGGCAAATTCAGGAAGAAGCGCTTTGGTACGAGAAAACGTATGTGGGTGGAATACCGCAATAATATTTTTTTCTGGGAAAAGTTCGCGGAATGCCGAAAGTGTTGATTTTATTTCTTCCGGATGATGCGCATAGTCATCATAGATGACTGCTCCGTTTCGCTCCCCAACATATTCGAATCTTCGAGCGGTGCCGAAAAAGTTTTCCATGCCGACACGAATCGCATCGACATCAAATTTGAGGGCCCGAAGCAGCGTAACAACTGCACAAGCATTGAGCGCATTATGCCGACCTGCGAGTCGCAGGCGAAATGTGCCCAAATCTTCTTCCCCTTCGAAGAGGCGGAACGATTGATGAAATGGTCCTTCGAGTATTGGAGCATATTCGGAAATTCTTATATCGTTTCCGGGAAGAAAACCGTAGGAACGTTTTTCCGCTCGGGCGGACTTTGCGACGTCGAGCACTGCCGCACTGTCTCCCCAAAACACCAGAAAGCCGTGGGAGGGGATGCGCGAGACAAGTTTTCGAAACACTTCTGTATACGAGGCCATATCAGGAAAGAAGTCGGGGTGATCCCAATCAAGACTCGTGAGAAGAACGCTCCAGGGAGTATAGTATTCGAATTTATTCTGATATTCATCGGCCTCCGCTACAAAATACAAACCCGCCCCCGGAAGCGCATTTCCGCCCCAGGAAGAAATTTTGCTCCCAACAAGCGCGAGCGGATCAACACCCAAAAATTTGAGTGTTTCCGAAAGAAGCGCGCTGGTCGTCGTCTTGCCGTGCGTCCCCCGTCACCAAAATTGAGAGTCGTTCTCGTGTGAGCGCCCCAACTGCTTCGGGATAGCTCATCACCCTCACCCCTTCTCGCGCGAAGGCACTCGCGAGTTCCGCATTTGTATCCGGTTTGTACGCGGTCGAACACACAATTGTATCGCTATCTTGAGGAATATTCCTCGGGTCGAATCCCTCAATCGGCTTTATGCCACGCTTTGCAAGCACATCGTCGGTAAAAAATCGTTCACTCGTATCGGATCCGGTCACACGTATGCCTCGTGACGAGAGAATTTCGGCAAGAGCAGCCATACCGGCACCTTTGATGCCGATCATATGGACGCGCTTCACAGAAAGAAGAGAGGGTTCTGATTGAGTAAAAGCAATCATAGATCCAGAAAAATGGAGAGCTTTACGAGGGGGAAAAAAGATCGACAAAGAAGAGGGAAAGAAAGAGGAGAGGATGCTCCGCAAAGAGATTTTTCTAGGAGCGACGCCACGACGCTCTCCACAGCAATACCCGATCGAGAAGCGTCTTCCGAAGTTCTTTCTCTCGGATGAGTGAAACGATTCCCTCCGCAATGCGAAGACCCGCGTCTTCATGATCGAAGGTTTTCATTGCTTCTCCCATCCGGAGACGAAGCTGATCTTCCATAAGGAGTTGCTCAATTTTCCCGAACAACATATTCTCTCCGAGATTTCCCTCTTCGAGAACGAGGGCACCGCCGACGCGCGCCATTTCGTAGGCATTCATGCGCTGTTCATCGTTTGCGGCGGACGGAAGCGGAATGAGAATGGCCGGCTTCCCTACCGCCGCGATTTCGGAAATCACATTCGCTCCCGCTCGAGAGACCACGAGATCGGCAAGAGCAAGGGCGTCGGAAAGCTCTCCGGTATCCAAGAACCCCGAGAAAAAGTATCGGCCCGAGAGATCTCCCAATGCGAGTTCATTTACTTGCTTCGTTACCTCCTCGTAATTCCCCGCACCGGTTTGATGAATCACAAAAAACTTTTCAAGAAGGCGAGGCAAGATACGAATGAGTGCAGCATTCACCGCGCGAGCGCCGAGACTACCCCCCACAAAAAAAATCGCGAGTTTTCCTGGCGGACATCCGAATCGCTCTCGGGCGCGCGAAGCGGAACCTGTTCGAATTCCTTCGCGCACTGGATTTCCGGTAATTGCGACACGCCGCGCCTCAAAGAAGCGTGCGGCCGAGGGATACGCGACTGCGATTCGATTGGCAAATTTTCCCATGATTTTGTTGGCGACTCCTGGCGTCGCATCGGAATCATGGGTGACGAGAGGAATGCGATATATCCACGCCGCAAACACCACCGGCACCGCCGCATACGCCCCTTTCGAAAACACCGCTTCCGGCATGTATCGGTACAGAAAATAGAGAGATTGAAAAAATCCCGCGATATTTTTGAAAATATCCGTCATATTTCGAAAGTCGAAGGGACGGCGCCATTTTCCGGAGAGCACTTTCTTCGAAGCAATGCCCGACTCCCCGATAATCTTTTTTTCGAGCGCTCCCGTCGGACCCAGGTACAGAAACTCTGTTTCAGGTCCAAGAAGACCGCGCAGCTCCTTTGCAATCGAAACAAGCGGAAAGATATGCCCTCCTGTTCCGCCACCCGCAAGGACGATGCGATATCGCTTTTCCATAGTACATTCTCTTTTTTTGTATCGGGATATGAAGGAAAAACTAGACTCTTTTCCCTTCCAGTGTAGATTCTTTCCCGATCCGTATCAAGATGCCCATCGCACAGAGAAGAAACACGACAGACGTCCCGCCATAACTCACGAAAGGAAGGGGGATCCCCGTGAGTGGAATAAGGGCAGTCGCAGCGGCAATATTGATAAAAGCCTGGAAGAGAACCCACGCAACAATACCCGTTGCGACATAACGCCCGAAATCATTGGAGGCATTTTTTGCGATTCGCAGTCCTTGCCAGGCGATGAAAAGAAACATCCCCAGCAAAAGAAGAGAAACAAGGAACCCCCACTCCTCGGCAAAGACGGCAAAGATAGAATCGGTCACGGGTTCGGGAAGGTAGTTGAACTTTTTGTCGGCTGTAGCCGAGCCCTGCGCCGAATATTCCTCCGCTTCCGATCGCTATGAGTGCCTGGTTTACCTGATATCCAGCACCCTGCGGATCAAAGTCAGGATTGAGAAAAACGAGGAAACGCTGCAAGCGGTACGGTGCCATCCGAATAAGAACGCCGAGAGACACGAGTCCCAAAACAAAAAGGCCAAAGAGGTGCATGAGCCGCGCGCCCGCCACAAAATACATCGCGAGTGCCACCAAGAAAATAAGCCCGAACGTTCCTGTATCGGGCTGCTTCAAAATAAGAAAACCAAGCAAGCCGACGATCACGAGAAACGGCACAAGATCCTCGAAAAAATCTCCCGCGAGCGTTCGCTCCCGACGCGAAAACCACGCTGCAAGGTAAACGATAAATGAGAGTTTGGCCATCTCGGATGGCTGAAAAGAAAACGGGCCGATCGAAAGCCATCGACTCGCTCCGTAAACGCGCTCGCCAATGCCCGGCAAAAGAACCGCTACCAGCGCAAGGAGTGTCACGAAAAAAAACGGCAGAGCAAATGTTCTCCAAAAAGAAATCGACACTCTTTGGAAAAGAAAAAAAGCGATGAGCCCTACCCCGACACCCATAAGCTGTCGCTTCAAAAAGAAGTAACCGTCTCCGAAACGAGTTTCCGCATAAAACACTCCCGCACTCGCAACAGTCAGAAGACCGATCGCCACCAAGAGGAGGACGACCGCGGAAAGACTCTTCGTATGAACAGCTCTCGAAGATTTCATGGGCATGTCCGAAATTCCTTTCAAAAAATCTTCTCGTTACACCGCAATCACGATTCGATCGAGAAGCACTTTTGAAAATGCTCGGGCTCGTCTTTAGATATTGTTTTATTCATCGCGAGAACTTTCCAAGGAAAACGAGAGGAAGAGAAATGGAGGAGAACTGTTTCTCTTCTCGTGAAGCAGGAAACACGAAGAGCGGCAAACCAGCAAAACTCACGTCGAAAAAGAGGCTTGAGGTGAATCGGCATCCTCTGTACGGGAAGAAGTTGTGCGGCGCTCAGCGCGTCGCCACGCTTCGATGGCCGCGTGATTCCCGCTTAGAAGCACGTCGGGAACACACCAGCCGTTAAAACATTCGGGTTTCGTATACTGCGGATACTCGAGCACCCCTTCTTCGGCATGCGATTCGGTCTTGGCGCTTTCTCCATTCCCGAGCACGCCCGGAACGAGACGCGCGATTGCATCAGCCACAACGAGCGCCGCGAGTTCACCTCCCGTCAACACAAAATCTCCGATCGAGAGTTCTTCGTCCGCAACATGCTCTGCCACGCGCTCGTCGACGCCTTCGTATCGTCCGCAAATAAAAATAAGTTGATCGTATGCAAGAAGGCGCTTCGCATCTTTTGAGAGAAGCGCTGTCCCTTCGCCGACAAGAGGATGACTCGCGTACGCGAAAGCTTCCCTGATTCGTTTTCCAAAGATCGAACCGCTTCAACAGCCCGGAATATCGGCTCTCCCTTAAGCACCATGCCCGCCCCCCCACCGTAGGGCGTGTCGTCCGCTTTGTGGTGCTTATCGGTCGTAAAATCACGGATATCGTGAACGGAAAAAAAGAGGAGTCCTTTCTCTTGCGCGCGCTTCAAAATAGATTCGCCAAGATACGGCAAACACATGTTCGGAAAAAGCGTGAGAATATCGAATCGCATATCCGCATAGTATCACGCCTCTGACCGTCAAAAAAGAGAAACCCCTCACACGTGTGTGAGGGGACAATTACATTTCTCTCCTACCTTGGGGGAGGAAATAAATAAAATGGAAACAGGGGCGGACCAAAATTATGTTGCTCACGAAGATTATTTCTTCTCATTCTCTCCCAGTTCTTTTTCCTTTGCTGTCGTATACTTTTCCAATCATCACAGTCACGGTATTCAAAGCAGCGACACCTCCAAAAGCTATCTCCATCAAGACCTCGACAGACATCTGTCCTTCGATGGCCATAATGTGGATATTCCTCCTGCCATAACGGAGAAGCAGAGGATAAAGATGTAGCCAATAAACAAAGAATACCTACAACAAAAGCTTTCACTGTTTTCTCCTTTCCCCAAAATAAAGAGGGGAAATAAAAGTTGAAGGAACTACACGAGCATTCTCTTCGTAACAAAAAGGGGAGAGTTGTCCAGAGGACATCATTTTCTTTCTTTCCTTTTCGAGTTGTCTGTGCTGGCCTCGAGGAGCACAAAGAGGCGGGACGAACCCGCCTCTTTTTCTCGTGAATCCGAAACTGATTCTCGCTATGCCTTCGTTTCGCGCTCTACCTCCGCATCTTTTGGCTCCCCTTCGGGCGTAGAAGGAGCTTCCGACGATCCGGCCTTTTCCGGACCCGAGGAAGTATTTTCTGATGCCGCTTTGTAGAGCTTCTCACCGATTTTCTGCGCCGCTTCGGAGAGTTTCTGCGAGGCCTTCCGAATCGATTCGAGATCGTCGCCGTTTTTCACAGCATTCAATTCGGTGATCGCTTCTTCGACCGGTTTCTTTTCATCTCCCGATACTTTGTCTCCCGCGTCGCGAAGCGCTTTCTCAGTCGTATACACCAAACTGTCTGCCATATTTCTCGTCTCAACGAGTTCCTTCTTTCGCTTGTCTTCCTCGGCATGAAGTTCGGCGTCTTTTTTCATGCGTTCGATTTCTTCTTTCGATAGTCCCGTCGACGACTCAATGCGAATAGATTGCGTTTTATTAGTTGCTTTATCCTTTGCGGTTACGGAAAGAATCCCGTTCGCGTCGATATCAAAGGAAACTTCGATCTGCGGAATGCCGCGCGGCGCAGGCGGAATGCCGTCTAAGATAAATCGCCCAAGCGATTTGTTATCGGCAGCCGTTTCACGCTCGCCCTGAAGCACATGAATCTCGACAGAAGGCTGACTATCAGCCGCCGTCGAAAACGTTTTCGACTGAGAGATCGGCACCGCCGAGTTCGCATCAATAATTGGCGTTCGCATTCCACCCAAAGTTTCGATCCCAAGCGTAAGGGGGGTGACATCAAGAAGCAGCACGTCTTTTACCGATCCTTTCAAGACCCCTCCCTGGATCGCCGCACCGACTGCCACCACTTCGTCGGGGTTTACCGAAATGTCCGGCTTCTTCCCAAAAAACTCTTCTACCGTTTTGAGGACAAGCGGCATCCGGGTCATCCCTCCTACCATCACTACTTCGTTGATATCGGACTTGGAAAATCCCGCGTCGTGAAGTGCCTTTTTCACGGGTTCGAGGGTTGCCATCACAAGATCGTGCACTAACTCTTCCAGTTTTGCGCGCGTAAGTTTCATGACGAGATGCTTCGGACCCGAAGTATCGCTTGTGATGAACGGCTGGTTGATTTCAGTGTCCTGTGCGGTCGAGAGTTCGATTTTCGCCTTTTCCGCAGATTCCTTAATGCGCTGGAGCGCCAATGGATCTTTCGAAAGGTCGATACCTTCTTGTTTTTTAAATTCATCAAGAATCCAGTGAATCACTTTTTGATCGAAGTCATCACCGCCCAAGTGGGTGTCACCATTGGTCGATCGCACTTCTACCGTATCGGCCGCTACTTCGAGAATAGAAATATCAAAAGTTCCACCGCCAAGATCATAGACGGCGATTTTCTCATCTTGTTTCTTGTTGAAGCCGTAGGCAAGCGCCGCCGCCGTCGGTTCATTGATGATGCGCCGCACCGTGAGTCCGGCGATTTCCCCCGCTTCTTTCGTTGCCTTTCGTTGTGAGTCGTCGAAATATGCGGGAACCGTGATCACCGCTTCCGTAATTTTTTCTCCCAACCGATCTTCGGCATCAGTCTTCAGTTTTTGAAGAATCATCGCCGAAATTTCTTGCGGGGAATATTCCTTGCCGCCCATCACCACTTTTACTCCCTCGCCTGCCTTCACGATTTTGTAGGGGAGCGTTTTGCGGTCTCGTTCCACTTCCGGGTCGTCGAATCGTCGTCCGATAAGGCGCTTGATGGAGAAAAGCGTATTCTCCGGATTCGTGACGGCCTGACGCTTCGCGAGAAGTCCCACGAGTCGCTCACCGGTTTTTGAAATTGCCACCATCGATGGCGTCGTGCGATTCCCTTCTTTATTTTCTACGATCGTCGGAGTTCCTCCTTCGACAAACGCCATCGCCGAATTCGTCGTTCCAAGATCGATACCAAGTATTTTACTCATATGACCTGCCTTTAAAGATATTAATAATCACATTTTCACTTCTCTTTCCTTTCTCTTTTCGTCCCTCGAAATGCTTTCGAGGGACGCCGAAGAAACGGGAAGTCTACTTCACATTGACCGCGATTCGTTTCGGCTTCACTTCTTCCGCCTTGGGAACGGTGATGGTGAGAAGTCCCTTTTCATAGGAAGCATCCGCCCGATCGCCTTCCACTTTCATCGGAAGAATAATGGAGCGAGAGAATTCGCCGCGGTGAATTTCTTTGCGATAGTAGTCTTCGCGCTTCACCTCACTTTTCTCTTCGCTCGCGCCAGACACCGTGAGCACGTCGTTCTCAATCATGATGCTTACCTTCGTCGGATCGATATCCGGAAGTTGAAAATCAACGATCACGTTGTCTTTGTCTTGACGGATATCAACGGCGGGAGCAAACCCGCGCGCCCACACGTCTTCGTCAAAGAAACGATCAAGTTCGCGCATCGGTGACCAGTGAATAATACCTCGAGTCATAGTACTCACCTCCTTTCTAGAAAAATATTTTCATGTTTTTTACGATCTCATGTTTCTCTCACTGCTTTCATCGAAGAGCGCCACAGTAACAGTGCGCATCTCTTTTTCGGAATGTTCTACAACAACTTGAGTGGAAGCGTGGAGCGAGAGTGAGTGAGATCCCATATTCGCCAAGAGAAATTCTTAGCCCTCTCATCCTTCTTAATGTTCTGTCCCTTCTCCAACACCTCCGCACCCTTTTCGCCGTCCCACTTTCGAATTTTCATCAGCTCGTTACTACCTTCGCCGGACGAACTACACGCGTGCCGATCAGGTATCCTGGCTGAAGCATCCGAACAATCTTTCCTTCATTTCCTTCTCCTTCTCGACTCACCGCCTCGTGCCGATGCGGATCAAATTCTTCGCCTTCTTTCGCTTCGAATTTGACAAGACCCTGACGCTCAAGCATTTCTTCTATCTGCTTGCCAATATAGGTAAGTCCCGTCATCCACGAATTTTCTTTCTCACTCTCTGGGACATGGAGCGCCGCAGCGCGAAAGTTATCGAGAATCGGTATCATCTCGAGCGAAAATCGCTCAGTGCACCGTGAAGAAAGTTCTTTCATTCGCTCCTCTTGCCGGCGTTTGTAATTTTCGAAGTCCGCAGAAATACGTTTCACATCATTCAAGTATCCATCCTCCCGGAGCCGCTCCATGGCGAGTGTCACAAAATACTTCACCATCTCTCCGTATTCTTCTGTGCTCTCCACTCCTTCGGCATTCACCCATCGATATTCGTCATACGCTACACCAAGCTGAATGTCCCCCGAGAGAAAAGAAGTAAGAGAGCCGATCACAATGACTCGTTCCCCCGAATATTCCGCCGGAAATACTCCGACAAATTTCGGAACGTCAACTTGTATATCTCCCACCGCCTTTGCTTCGATATCTCCTTCCGGAAAATCCCAGGCGCCGTACTTTTGGGCAAAAGAGGTGCTGGTATCCGCGGAGTGAAGGAGGAGAAACGCGTTTTTCTCAGCGTGAAAAATAATCAGTCTGTGTGACACTTCAAACAATTCCCGTTTGCTGGGGACACTCGTTTTTTCATGTGCGATTTTTGTATGCATATGTGTGGAGGTCAAAAATTTTCTGAGCACTGAGAGAACACAACGAGGAGAAGGGTTCCCCCAGATCCGCCAATCATGCGTCGCATATATTCGAGGAGGGATTTATTCTTCGCATAGCGCATACGCTTCGGGCCGATGATTGCCAGTACCCCGCGATCTCCGTCCGCATTTCGATATGGCGAAACCATCATGGAGCAGTTGGAGATTTCTTTAATCGGATTCTCGGCACCGATAAAAATTTGAATCTCACCATCTTTCATTTTAAGAAGAAGCTGATCAAGCTTCTCATCAATCGAATCGAGCGCTTCGACCAATCGACAAACTTCGTCGAGCTCCCGAAACTCCGGCTCTTCGATAAGTTCCTTCATGCCGAAATCGTAGAACTCGTCGCGATTCACTACTCCCGACACCGCAAGACTCCCGGAAAGCGTCGATAACAATTTCGCCGTCGTCCGCGCCAGTCGCGCGTTACGCGCTTCGAGGACCAAGAGTTCTTTTTTAAGTTGTGCTTCTTCTTCTTTCGAGAGCGTTTCCTCCTTCATGCCATGCTCGATATAGAAGCGGTATCCTTTGTCGGTTGGGATCCGTCCCGAAGAAACGTGCGGCTGATAGAGATACCCTTCTTCTTCGAGTGCCGCCATATCATTTCGTACGGTCGCGGCGGAAACCGGGAATTTAAAACGAGACAGAAGGGCTTCCGATCCAACAGGGAGCGCACTCTTCGTGTAGAGCTCGATTACTCCCGCCAAAATGTCCGTTTGCCTTCGATTCATAGCCCCAGTATATCATGAAATTAGCACTCGTCAAGTGTGAGTGCTAATTTCGTGATCTCCGGTATTTTTGGCTTTAATAAGCCGCCGAGGAGAGCGAGGGGCAGGGTCGTACCCACCGGGAGAGAGCGAATGACACCGAAGAAGGCGGCGAAGTCCAAGGTACATTCCTCGCAGGACACCAAAGCGCTCAAGGGACTCGCGCATATACTCGGAACACGACGGGAAGAAGCGACACACACGAAGCGGAAGTATCTTTCCAAGAGCTCCATGCTCCAAGGAAAGTGTTTTTTGGTAGAGGCGGAGAAGTGCAAGAAGAACTGCTTTCAGCATAAAAATTTCCGGAAAAAATTTCTTCGGAGCACATCGTGATATAATAAAAAAACTTTTCTCCATTCGATACGCAATTCCATGAAATCACTTTCTTTCGGAAAAGTCACGTGGATTGATGTCACTGATCCGGGACCAACCGACATCCTTCATCTTCAAGAACATTTTAATGTTCATCCTGTTGCGATCGAAGAATTTTCGACGCCAACCTATCAGCCAAAGGCACTCGGATTCGAGAATTGCCTGTTCCTCTCAGTTCATATTCCCCTTTTAATATTGAGAGTCGTACCACCTATCCGGGCGAAGTCGACATTATTCTTACCGCTACCCACCTCATCACGGGACACAAAAGCGACATTTTTCAGATCAATGATTTTTTCTCTTCTCTCGAAAAGATCGAAGGAAGACAAAGACTCTTCATGAGCGAGACACCCGCCCACCTCATGTACCACTTGCTTGAAAATCTGTTCGGTTCGTGTTTCCCTCGACTCGACCATATCGCAAAAAATCTCGACGCGATCGAAGACAACGTTTTTCATGGAAAAGAAAAAGAAATGGTCTTCGAGATTTCTGTTGTGAAGCGCGATATCCTGAATTTCCGACGCACCCTGAAGCCGCAACGCTCTATTATTGAATCTCTTTTTCAGAAGCAAAGTCCGTTTATTCCCGACGGACTCAAGGTCTATTTTCAAGATCTGATCGGCACAAACATCCGTCTGTGGAATATTCTGGAGAACAACAAAGAAATTATCGAGTCGCTTGAAGCAACAAACAACTCCCTCCTCTCCAACAAGCTCGATCTCACAATGAAGGTGCTCACCATCTTTTCAGCGATCATGCTGCCGATGACCGTCTACTCGAATATTCTCGCGATGAGCGCGAGCATTCCTTTCGGACACAGTCCCTACGCCTTTTGGATTCACGTGAGCATCATGCTTCTCATTTCTTGTATCACAATTGTTATTTTTCGCATGAGAAAATGGTTCTAAAAAAATATGAAGCCTGTTGCTCTTTCTTTGGTTTTCATTTCCTTCTTTCTTTTCTTCCCATTCTTCAGGATTGCACAGGGAGCAACGTATACTGCAATAAGTTGCTCAAGAGTCGATGTCCAATCAGCGATAGATACATCAATGAATGGAGATATCATTAGCATTCCCGCCGGCACTTGTTCGTGGAGCGATCCGGTCTCCATTGTCGGTAAAACCATCACACTCCAGGGTGCAGGCTCAACTCCTGCAGGAACCGTCATCAACTATTCCGGAACAAACCACAGTCTCATTGCAATTGACCCAGGAACACAGAGGGGCTCTCTCACAATTTCAGGTTTTCGCTTTGTAGGAGGAGATCCAAATTACTGGGGTGGAATGCATATTCAATTTAGTGGTCCCGACGAATGGAGGGGTCTCCGTATCCATCACAATGTTTTTATCGGATCACAGAATAATGTCATTCGCGGTTCGACCGAAACAGAGGGGTTGATTGACAATAATATATTTGAAGGGTCATCTCACTCTATCCAACTCGATGGAAGGGGTTCCGACGACTGGAATCGACCTATCGCTTACGGAAGCGCGGGTTTCTTTTTTGTAGAGAACAATACATTCAACAATGACGATACTTATGGCAATACAGGCTGGTTCGCCGTTGATGTAACGAATGGAGGAAGAAATGTTTTTCGCTATAATACTCTCCGAAACAGCTTCTGGGAGAATCACGATCGATGCCGCAGTGGACTCCCCTCTTCGAGAGCATTTGAAATCTACAATAACAATTTCACAAAAGACAGTGTGGGACATAAGGCAATAGACCTTTCAAGTGGTGACGGGGTTATTTTCCAAAATAACTTCAGTCTCTCTTGGAATGTTCCGATCGGCGCATACAAAGGCGGTGACGAAAGCTGCCTACTCCCCCCAAATGAGATTCCGGGAGCTCTCGCTCCTATTTATACCTGGGAGAATACTCTCAATACCGGAGGTTCAGCGAATACAGTATTCTGCACGAGTAGTATCGAACTGTGCAGTCAAATGAATTTCCAAGAAGGAGAACCAATGCCCAGCTACAGCCCGTATATTTACCCTCACCCCCTTGCTTCTTCCACCCCCACCTTCTCCCCCTGCTCTACCCTCACTCCTTCTTCTTCTCTCCCCGGAGGCTATGGCAGTCCCTTTGACCTCTTTCTTTCAAATACGCCTCTTGTTGCTGCAGAGTGTACTTCAAGTGACATCCATACCCTGAAGGCAACGATAGGGATTCCTGGAAATCAAACACGAGTCTCGTACACAAAGGGGTATTGGTACAATCCTGGAACCAGTAGCTGGGTTGAGTACACCGGGGCTTGTAGTGGCACACAGAATGGAAACTGGTGCCAGGGACCTGTCACGGCAACAGTGACTCATGCGAATATTGATACAACGAGTGCCCAGACACCCGTTACCTTTGTCGGGATGACCTGCTCTGTACAAAACGGTGCCTGGAAGTGTGGGTGTCGGGATACTTCCTGTTCCTCCTTCTTGTGGCAGGTGCAGGGAGCGGGGAGGTAGGGGGTTTACATGTTCAAGTTAAGAAAGATAAAAAAAGAGGGAAGAAAAATTTTTGTCGCCTGAACCAAACAAAAATCATGGACGAACGAACAATTCTTCGTAAGAATATATACTCGCCACAAACAAGAAAGAGCACCTGAGAAAACCTTCATGGCTACCCCCCTCCTCCGGAACGACCCCTCAAAAAAACCATCGCGAACAACTCGCCGCTTTCGCGCGATGGGAACCGAAGCCTATATTGAAATTGTCCATACCAAAGAAAGACAAGATGATGCCGAAGCTGCACTCGCAAAAATCGTCGAGCTCTGTTTCGAAAAAGTCAGTATCTTTAATCGATTCGATCCCGAGAGCGAACTGTGTTTTTTGAACGCACACTTGGGAGAATTTCGAGATGCTTCCCCCGATATGATTACGGTCGCCTTGCATGCGATCGATTTTCATCACGAAAGTGCCGGGCTTTTCGATCCACGTATCCTCTCGGCACTCAAGCGAGCAGGATACACATCCGATTTTTCCCAAGGACTTTCCCTTTTCAAAAAACCCTCTCTCTTCTTTTCGTCATCAAATAGGCACACGCTGAGGAGAGACCTCCACGTGTGGGGAGAGCGTGTACGATTCGATGTGCCGCTCGATTTTTCGGGAATTGCCAAGGGCTACATTCTCGATATACTCGCACGACGTCTTCGCAACGACGGATGGCAGAATTTTCTCATTGATGCCGGCGCAGACATAGTGCTCTCCGGAGTAAACGTTCAAAACGAATACTGGCGCATCGACGCAGAAGGAGTCTCGCCTGCCTCCATCCTTGCGGTTCGAGATATGGCGATCGCCACGTCCGGTATCACAAGGCGCCAGTGGATCGATACGGAAGGGAATCGCTATCACCATTTGATTCACCCGAAACATCCTTTGGAATTTTCTTTCGATCTTCTCTCAGTCACCGCCCTCTCCGAAAATGCCGAGCGCTCCGATTTCCTCGCAAAAATTCTCTTCCTCATGGGAAGAGAAGCGGGTCAGGCGTTCGCCACAAAGCATCGTATTCCCGCCATTTTTCTTGAAGAGAGAAATGGGCGAACCGTTCTTTTCAAAACACCGGAGGCGACTCGACTCTTATGCAAGACACAAAAATAATGAGGGAGATCTTCCCTTTCCCCTCTTCCGTTCAGTAAAAAAAAGAAAAGCACGTATCAATCCTTCACTCATCTTTCATGTGCGGCATGTCGCATTCGAATTCGTATCGAAGGCGACAGATGCGCGAAACAAATCTCCAAAGAATTTCGGGCGGAACCGTAATCGTTTCTCGCGCACAACGAGCTTTCAATTCTTCGGCTTCATCGGGAGCGAAATAGCCGTGATGCCGATAGGCATCGATACGAATTCGAATGCTGTCCGGATTGAGCTCGGGATGAAATTGCGAAGCATACACATTGGTGCCCACACAGATCATCTGCACCGGACACAGAGGTGACGTTGCAAGCAGTGTTGCCCCGAGCGGAGTCGTCTCGCATGCTTCTTTGTGTCCCGTAAAAGCGCGAAACGGCGAGGGAAGTCCCGAAAGAAGCGGATCACAATTCCCTTCGTCAGTCACGAAAATATCAGTGGGTCCGGCCGCTTCCGCGAAAGCGTTTTTCGATACGTTCGTGCCGAGCAAAGTTGCAAGAATTCCAAGCCCGTAACACGCGCCAAAAAATGGCATATCTCACTCCAGAATTTCCCCAAGAAGCGATCGAAATCGACTCTCGGCACCGCGTTCAACCACACTCTTCTTGTACAGAGGATCGCTCACATGAAACGATCCGCCGCCCGCCCAGATCCCCCGCATACTAAGCAAGTGACCGCGACGGCATTTCACCTTTTTCCCTTCGCACACATTCAACTTCTTCGCGCGAAAGTTGCCCCCAGCAAAGAACCGACGCGAGTTCTCCGTTTGCCGCTTCATCTTCTTCGGGGCGAAACAATAAGAGAAGAAGTTGTTTCTTCATAGTTTCTGAGAAACAGAAAACTCCGACACACTTTTTTCTTTTCCACTCAAGGAGCGCATTCCTCCCCGCTTCCCTTGCTCCGGAAAAAGAAAATCCGCCGTGCACGCCGCACGACGGATTAAGAAAGTTGTTACTCTTGTGATTCGAGATACTGTTTGGAGTACCCCGATAACAGGAAGGGAAAGATCGCGATGATTTCTCCACTTTGGGCACGGAGCGCAGAGACGAGAAGAAGTTGTCCCGCAAGAAGAAGCGGTGCCGATGGAGTCCGGGGCGATAGAGTTCCCTCGCAACGTTTCGCAGCCGCTCTATCACTTCTTTCATCGCCTCCGAAATACCAGAAAATTCTCGAGTGAGGTACTCCCTGAAACCAGGCGTGGTCATATCAAACCATCTTTCCCACGAAAGTTTCGAAATTTTTTTCGAGCATGTCGTCGGAAAAAATTTCCGAAGTACGCTCGGAGATGAAGATGAGAACTGGTGATTTCGCAAGAGAATCAAAATCGTTTCCAAAAATTTCAGCAATGATCTCCTCTTCTGCGCTCGGGAAACGCCCCGACAAACGATTCATTCGAACAATGCCGCTCGCAAAACTGGCAACATACGCTATATTTCCGCCCGGAAGAATTGGGAACGGGGTGGCGGCAGAATAAGGCCCACGGGCATAATTTGTGGCAACGACAACTGTCTCGCGGTGCAAACTGAACGGATAGACTCCATCACGATTCAGCAAAAAAGCAAGAACCGCATTCGACAAAAAGAGGCGAGCTGCGACGCGAATCTTCAACGGATCAGCATCACGATCTCTTCGGCGTACCTCTTCTTCGACGAGAGGAAGCGCTTCCTCTGAAATCGAATGAATCGCCTTCCAGAGAGCACGGATACTTGAGGCATACCAACGCTCAAAGTCTAAAGAAGGCACCATATCGCGACCCAATTTTTCTCGAAAGAGGCGCCCCAGTATTCTTCCTTCTTTCGTCCAGAGTTCCGTTGAAAGTATGGCTCCTTTTTTCCCTGCTCTTTCAAGAACTGCCTCCGTCAAAACGGTCGAGGGTGAACTATTTTCGAGAAACTGAGGAAGTCCCGCATACAAAAACCCCCTTATGAACGTCGAAGGACGTTTGAAGAACGAGAACTTTTCTCGCGCTTCTTCGCCGAATCGCTTCTCCAAAAAACGAAAGAGCGCTTCGACGATTGCCGACTTTCGCTCAACATCTGCTCGAAGACCACCGTCTTCGCACGCCTTGCCATACCATTGTTTTTGTTCTTCAGCTTTTGCCGCGCACCCCAAATGGCTATCAAGAACGAGTACTATTTTCCCAAATTGTTGAATGCCATCAAGAATCGCTTTTGTGAAATCGCCTTCTCTCAAAAAGAGTTTTCCGTCTTCTTGAAGAAGCGCATCACTTATGTCGCCCGCCGGCGTTCGGAAGGCTCCAAACGAAAATCCGAATACGGTTTCCGAAAGTACGCGGCCATCGATACAGAGCGTGAGGTAAAAAGACTCGAGAGGAATTTCGAAAAACGCTTCGGCAATTTTCTTCGCCTCGGCGAATTCATCAGAAGTAAAATCATGAACGCGCGCATTTCTCGTCGCTATCAATGATTTAAGAAGGAACCGAAAATACTCCAAAGACTTCGAATCACCCGGAAGGGCAGGATACTTCTCAGGAACCGCACGCAAATAAGAATCAATCGCCACCATAAGAGATCTCCCAAAGAAGGGCATCAATTGTTAAACTGTCGGGCTTTTCCGACAAACCGAGAAGAGTATAAAAGGAAAATCGAAGAAGCGCAAGAGAAGGACTTCCCCAAGGATTCTCCTCGATTCGACTCATTACATCACAAAGAAAAGCTCGCTCCAAGATAAAAAACGCGGGGAAGAAATACCACAGGCTCCTCGTACTGCACCCATACTCTCCCCTCTCTTCTCACGAGCTCCCCTTATTTCTCGAAGAAAAAAGGGGGAAGGATGAAGCGAGATGTCAGTCTTTCATCGAATGAAGAGCAATCGCATTTCCTTCGGAATCTTCGATCCAGGCAATATATCCGTTTTCGCCAATCGACTTTCGCGGGAGAATAACAGGAACACCCATTTGCTCCGCTTTCTCGATCGCTTTTCGGACATTTTCCTCGGGAGCTGTAAAGTAGAGGATCGATCCGTGGTGAGAAGGAGTATAGCCCGTCCCCAACATAAGTGCGCCCGGCGCACCGTAAGCATCCCTCACGGATGGGAAAAAACTGAGAAGATACCCGCCCTCCATTTCCATTCTTTTTTCAAACGAAAAACCGAAAAAATCTTTATAAAATTTTTCCGCACGATCCATATTCGTGACCGGTACTTCGAACCAGCCAACAGGATTAGCATTCATAGGCGTACTATAAGAAATTATTTTCCCTTTGCAGAATGATAGCACCAAATCCCTGGGGAATCACGAGGGGAATGAAGCGGTGAGTTCGACATCGAAATCCGTCTTCTCCGCCGGCGCTTCTCCACCTCCTGGAGCTCCCGCTCCCGGCATCATACCTCCCATCATAACGGGCGCTGCTGCCGACACACCAAACTTTTCTTCGAGCACTTTGACGAGTTCCGAAAGATCAAGGACACTCATCTTTTCGATTTCTTCAACCAACTTCGCAAACTTGGCGGGCACTTCCACCGCCTCTTTTTTTTCTTCCGACATACGCATTATGAGTAAAAAATTACATGAGAATTCTTTCTTCCGACACAATTCCCCCACTTTTCTTTATGGAGATTCTTCTCTCTTTCTCTTCCAAATTGAGAAGAGGAAAATCTCCGAACATTTCCTTGAGCTATCCATCTAGGCACTCTTTTGTTCTGACACCTGTTGGAGCACACGAACCAATCCGGAAATATTTCCCGAGAGAGTTCGCGCAAATCCCGCAATCGGCGCCTGGAGCGTTCCCGCAAGCTTCGCCCTGAGTTCAGTGAGCGAGGGAAGTTTCGAGAGCGCAAGCACCTCCTCGGTCGACAGGACTTTTTCTCCAAGCGTCCCCGCGGACACGACGAGCGCTTTATGTTTCTTCGAAAACTCGACAAGAGTTTTCGCAGCCGAAACTTCGTCGGGCGAAAACGCAGTCACGATTTGTCCGGGAAGCGTCTTCGCATCGAGAGAAACACCAACCGAACGAAGCGCGATTGAAAGAAGTGTTTTCTTCATGACCCGAAGCGAACCCCCCATTTTACGCATCTCTCGCTGGAGTTCCATCGATTCCTTTACGGTGAGCCCCGCATACCCCGCAAAAACCAACGATTTCGACGTCTGAATACACTCCGTCACCTGGGAGACGATTTCTTCCTTCTGTTGTTTGGTTTGCATAAATATCTTTTCTTGCTCTTCATTATCATTCTTCTCATTTCTCAGGAAAAGATTCGACCGATCTTTCCCCGTTCCATTTTTTCGTACAAAAAAATCCGCCTTCCGCGGACCACGAACGAGTACTCTCAAAGCCGAACACAGAGAAAGAGGCGGCTTCGACATTTCCTCGTGAGGATATTGCACGCCTCGATTCAGCGAATACGAAGCGAAACCTCAGGTCTTTGGAATATTCGACACTCTCGTTTTTTCTTTTTTCCTTTCTTTCTTTTTCTTCAACTTCTCACTTATCGATATTTGTGCCAAGACTCTTCGAGACGAGGCGCGATAGATAATCGAAAAATTTTGGAAAGAAGAAAGGAATGCTAGAACGATCTCTCTTCAACTTCTCTCACGAAATCACATTCACGTCACCTTCTTTTATTTTTTTCCACTCTCTTCGGCAGCATCAACAGGGGCTTCTTTCGCGACTGCTTTCGGCATTTTCACTTTTTGCTTCGGTTCCTTCAGAATTCCTTCCCGAACGAAGAGATTGTGTGCCGTAAGAGATGCCTGGGCGCCCTTCTCAATCCAATGAAGAATACGTTCTTGCCGAAGTACTGATTTTTTGGAAGTAGGATCGTAACTCCCCAAAACTTCTACATGCCGTCCTCCCGGCGCTACGGTATGTTCCTGAAGCACCACGCGAAAACTCGGGCGATGTTTTCTTCCCACACGGTTGAATCGAATCGTAAGCATAAAAAATTCGCTCTAGAAAGCTTTCCCCCACTCTATCGCACCAATCATGCACTGTCAAGCCTCGAGCCCCCGCTCTTTTTTCTCTCTTTCCCCCATTCGTCTTCGTTGGAGTTGGCGGGTGACGAGAGATATGGTACAGTAAAAAACTTTAGAATTCGAAGAGCTAAAACCCAACAATCCAAAATTTCCCATGTCCATCCTCTCTGCTTCTCATCTTTCAAAAACATATTCAAGCGGTGTGCGAGCACTCGACGACCTTTCTCTCGATATTCAGTCGGGAGAAATTTTTGCTCTTCTCGGCCCAAATGGTGCCGGGAAAACAACATTCATCGGTATCATAGCGGGACTCGTAAAGAAAACGTCTGGCTCCGCCACAATCGACGGCTACGATTTCGAGCGCCATTGGCGCGAGGCAAGAACGCGAATTGGCCTCGTCCCGCAGGAAATTCACCTCGATATTTTCCTCTCTGCGGAAACAATTCTCAAAAATCAACGCGGCTTCCATGGAAAACGCCCGAACCCCAGACTGGTCGAAAAACTGCTGAAAGAATTTTCCCTCTTCGAGAAAAAAGATGAGGAAGTCCGCTCCCTCTCGGGTGGTATGAAGCGCCGCGTCCTCATTGCAAAAGCGCTCGTCACCGAGCCCAAAATTCTCTTTCTGGACGAGCCGACCGCAGGGGTCGATGTCGAACTTCGGAAAGATATGTGGAATACCGTAAAGAGACTGAAAGATGAAGGAGTGACCGTCATTCTTACGACTCACTATATTGAAGAAGCCGAACTTCTCGCCGATCGAATTGGCATCATCAATAGTGGCCGACTGATCCTGGTCGAAGAAAAACAAACGCTCATGAAGCGAATGAGCGAAAAAACCCTCGACATCTCGCTCAAGAACCCGCTTCCTCGCCTTCCCGAGCACCTTTCGATGCTTCCTCTTTCCCTATCATCGGATGGCCACACACTTACACTGCGATACTCCGCGGGCGAGAGAAATATTCCCGCTCTTCTTACCGAACTCGAAAAAGCGGGGATTTCGGTCGAAGATCTCTCCACCCAAGAAACCTCTCTCGAAGAAATATTCATAAACCTTACCCATAAGTCGGAAACCGTATGAGCGTAAACTGGATCGGCATACGAAGCATTTTTCTCAAAGAAATCGGCCGGTCGAAAGACGTGGCGATACAGGCATTCGTTTCTCCGGTGCTTTCAACCGTCCTCTACTTTTTGGTATTCGGAACCGCCATCGGCAATCGTCTCCCAGACCACTTTGGCGTTCCCTACTCGGCCTTCATTGTTCCGGGACTCATCTTGATGGCGCTTCTTATGAACTCTCTGATGGCCGCCTCAAGCGGCATTTACTTCCCGCGCTTCATCGGGACAATGAGCGATCTCCTCTCGGCGCCACTCTCCCTCTTCGAAATCACCTGTGGCTTCGCGCTCGCTGCTGCAGCTCGCGCGATCGCAATCGGCGCCACGATTTTTCTCGTCGCTTCACTCCTTACCACCGTTCCTGTCGTTCATCCCGTGCTCGCTCTCATTCTCTCTGTGCTCATCACCTTCTCCTTCGCGACTCTCGGACTCATCCTTGGCATCTGGGCAAAAGATTTCGAACAACTGAGCCTGGTTCCCACACTTATCCTCACGCCCCTCTCATTTCTCGGCGGAATTTTTTATTCAATCGAGATGCTCCCGGGCGCGTGCCGCACTCCAACACTTCTTAACCCCATCTACTACCTTGTGGACGGGCTTCGTTTCAGTTTCTTCGGTGTGTCGGACACGAATCCCTGGCTTTCCTTCGGCGTTGCTTTCGCGTTTCTCGCTTTTTGTCTTTTCTTTCTTTCGCTTCTCCTCCGAAAAGGCTACGGCATGCGGCAATAAACAAAGGGGCCACTCAAAATCACGAGAGGAAAAAGAATAAAGACGACCTCTTACAATGAGGTCGTCTTTGTTGTTTCAAAAGCAATTCCGGCGAGCATTTGCAGAATCTCTTTCTTCACAAGCGATTTTCTCTGTGCTCAGAAACTGAGTCGTCCCCTCAGTAATCAGAATACCTTAATTATCATTTAATTTTCCCAGATTGAACTTACTGCCGTATCGTTCAAATATTTTCTCAAGATCATGGAGCATATTTTGGAGTATCTGCATGAGACAAAGGAACAAAATCAACAAATCCGAGCGCTTCATACGATTCCAACTCCCTTCCAAATTCTCCGTCATCACACACTTTAATCAACTTCGACATTTGGCCCTGCCAACAAAGAACCTGCGCCTCCCAAAATAATTTTTGAAAAATCTTGAAGATTTTCTGGTCACAAAGAGTGAATAAATTTCACTTCACTGAAATAGAGGATTTTTATCCTTTTATTCTTGAAAGCTCAGACCAATTCGTGAAGAATTTTAAGAAATTTACCAACAAGAATTTCTCACTTTGTGAGCTCCTGCTCCTCGCGGGCAAAAACGCGATTTTCAATCGGCGCGTCACCAACAATTGCCCCGTCCATAAGAGAGAGCATGCGTTTCCCGTGACGCGCTGTCGTCGATTCGTGCGTCACCAAAATAACAGTCTTGCCTTCATCGTTTAATTTTTGCAAAATCGCCATCACAGCAAGTCCTGATTTCGAATCGAGATTTCCCGTTGGCTCGTCGGCAAAAATAATATCCGGATTATTGACGAGTGCGCGCGCGATCGCGACTCTTTGCATCTCGCCACCAGACAACTGATTGGTAAAATACGAAGCGCGATGTTCCATTCCGACTGCAACCAAAGCTCGCATTACGCGATCGCGCGCTCGGCTTCCTCCCAAGGCGTTCCGAAAAATTCCAAGAGACGAAAGAAATGAATGCCACCCGCTTTCTTCTGCCACTCCCCGAGACTCCCGACGCTTCGATTCGTACATATCATAGAGAAGCGGGAGTTCAACATTTTCGAAGACGCTCGTGCGCGGCAAAAGGTTGAAAGATTGGAAAACGAATCCTAAATTTTTATTGCGTATTTCGGCGAGACGATCCGATGAAAACGCATTCGTATCTTCTCCTCCCAAAAAATATGACCCCGCGGTGGGACGATCGAGAAGCCCAAGGAGATGCATCAGTGTCGACTTTCCCGAGCCCGACGGGCCCATAAGCGCCACAAATTCGCCCCGATCAATGGAAAACGTTGCCCCGCGAAGCGCGACCGTTTCCACCGCTTGGTCGGAGAGGTACGTTTTTCCGAGCGCGCGACAAACAATAAGTGGCGTCATACCGTGAATCTTCCGGAATTATCGCTTTTCTGCGTCGGAAATAATCGCATCGTTTTCCGACAAGCCGGAGAGAATCTCAATCATTCCATCGTCGCCGCGAAGCCCCGTCGTTACCATCCTTGTCTCGACGCGCGCATCAGGAAGAAGGACGCGAGCCTGCTTTGTCTCTCCCGATTCTTTCAGCAGGCGTTCGGGAAGGAGAAGCACGCCTCGCTTCTCAGAAATATGAATGTCGGCGTCTCCCGTCATTCCCGGCTTGAGACGTTCATCGCGGTTCGATAAGCGAAGTTTCGCTATATAATAAACGACGTCTTGAATCACCGTAGCGTCTGGCTCCACGGAAATTACTTCGGCCAAAACGGTGTCGCCTTCCTCGAAGGCGTCGAAAGAAACCGTGGCGCCCATCCCAGAGCGCAGACGCGTTACATCCGACTCAGGAACTTTTACTTCAAGCAAGAGATCGTATGAAAGAAGTTTTCCGAAAGGGCTCGCGATCGAAGTGCCGACCACTTCGCCTTCCTCGTAATTCAGTTTCACAATTTTTCCATTTACCGGCGCGACGATTGCTGCTCGTTTTCCATTCTCAAGCGAAACAGCATATGCGGCTTCCGCCGAACGAAGGGCGCTCGTTTCGAGTAAGCGTTGCCCCGACGAAGTGAGGGTTTCGACTTTCTCGCGCGCGGCACTCCACGCATTTTTCGCGGCAGTAACAGAGTTCTCACGATTTTTTTCGATTGTCTTGCGAGCTTCATCCGCCGATTTTCGGGCGTTTACTGCGGTCGTCAAGGTAAGCTTGGCACTCCGCGATTCACTACTGTCTTCCCCTCGAGCATCCACCACTCCTTCATAATATTTTTTTGCGTCCGATTCGTAATCCTTGGCGTTTTGGTACGCAGCATCCGCTGCCTTCCTCTCTTGATCTGCCGCACTCTTTACGGATTCGTAGTACAACTTCGCATCCTCTGCGCACGCGATGCTTCCCGCGTCGTTTCTTCACGGAGAAGCGACTCTGCTGAAGCGCGATCGACCGCCGCCTTTGCGCTCGCAATCTGTCCGTCGAAAGTTTTCGATTCGAGTCGCGCAACTGGCTCGCCCGCTGCCACATCCTCCCCAACTTTCACAGAAACGGAGGCAATACGGCCAGTCATTTCGAAATTGAGATCAATCTCTTGTTCCGCAACAAGAGTCGCACTCGCGGACACCGTTTCACGAAGGTCTCCACGCACAACCTGAGTCGTTTCGTACGAAGGAGGGGCATTCACTCGACGAAAGTACCACCATGCCCCGGCGCCAACCACAAGAAAAAATATGAGGATGACAATTCGCTTTTTTTTCATACAAAGAAAATTCGGGAAAGTTTTTGAGAGGAGCATTCAGCCATTCTTCAGTCGCCCGCACCCGCGATGAGAAAAAACGGGATTCAGAGCCTGAAAGAAAGAGAACGACATGCACCAATTCCTTTTCCCCATCAAAAATTTTTCAAGCAGGAGAAGAAAGAGGAGCCGACTCTTCTTTGCCTCGAGCGGCATCAAGCGCCTCGTTTACCATGCGATCCGCCTCACGATTCTCTTCGCGACGAACATGGTGAAAACTGACCTCCTCAAACCAACGCTTCGCTCCAGTAATACGATCGAACCACTCTTTCATTCGTGGGTGTTTCACTCGGTAACGGCCGGTTAACTGCCGCATCGCAAGCTCGCTATCCATTCGACATTCGAGGTGAACGGCGCGAGCACGCTCATCTCCCACTTCCTGACGCACCCGATCCATGCCAGAAAAAATCGCAGCGTATTCGGCCTCATTGTTAGTGCCATGACCCAAGAACGTTCCGTAGCGGATATCCAATGTTTCAATAAAGACTCCAAGCGCCGAAGGTCCCGGATTTCCTCTCGAGCCTCCATCGGTATACATCACAATTTGTTCCATGCTCATGACGAGTTTCTTGAAAATTTCTCTCTCCTGTGTTTCCTCCTCCATTCTGAAAAGAGTATACCACTCTTTTCATCTCAGGAAAAAGAAAACTGCCAGGACTTCTTTTGAAGTCATGGCAGTTAAATGATTTTGATTGAGGAATTGAGGCATGCCAAATCCTTCTAGAGTAGGTTCTGGGACTCAGCTGCAAGTCGAGCCCTATACTCAGCCTCACTGATGATTCCAAGGAGGAGACGGAACGACCAGCGAGTTTGCAAAGCTGTGTCTCCGGACAATTCGCCCTCGGAAGGAGGTCTTTGGTACATTCTTCCCAACAGATAGCAGTGAATATTCGTATGAAAAAGGATGCACTGAGCATAGATCCGGGCTTGTAAAAGTTGTTCTTCAGAAACTTGTTTCTGAAGAACTTTTATTACTTTTGCATGCCGTTTCATGAATGCAAAGGACCCCTCCTCATTGATAAGCCAAAACACTTCATTCTCTGCCAGGGTTCTCTCAGAAAGACCGTTTGCTCTCGCAAATCTCCCGATCGCGACATTCTGTCGAAAGAAAAGCACGAGGAGTACAATAACAGCCCCTTCGAATTCTTTTATATCGTCAAGGAACCATTTTGAATCCTGTGATTCCAAAAATCCACTGACTCTCTTTTGAAAAATAGCAAAATGTCTATTCACATTGCCTCCTTAAACTCAGTCTTGCCTCTTTCGAAGTCAAGAAGACAACAAAAAAACGCTTCAACGAAACGCCTCTAAAAAAATATCAATCTTGGTGTTCGTTTCAGCAGCCGAATTGTAAAGGAACTCCTTTACAACTGACTCAATCCTATGTCTCCGACCGACAAATGTCAAGAAGCCTTAACTCAAGCTTTACGGAGCCATTCCAGTGATTCTCTTCCACTTCTCCTACCACGTCGATACTTTCTCCCGAAGAAAGTTTCCCCCATCTTTCTCCCAGGCCGAATCCAATCGCCCCGAAAATTTTTCCATCACTTTCGAGTGAAAGTTTGAGGTGTTTTTCGCCGTTTCCGACGCAACGACTCTCTCGCACAGAAAGAGCGCGAAAAAGAAAAGTGGGTGTCTTGTTTCCCATGCCAAACGGCGCGAGCTTTTTTATATGTTCAAGAAATGCGAGGGTTATTTCTCGAGGCGAGAGTTCGAGATCAATGTCAAGCGTCGGTGTCATATCCGTTTCCGCCAGCTTCTGATTCACAATCGATTCGAGTTTTTCGTAAAACAAAACAAGGTTCTCGTTTCGAATCGTTGCGCCCGCTGCCTGCGCATGACCGCCGAATTTCTCAAGGAGTTCCGAGCACACACCAATTGCCTCAATGATATTAAGTGCGGGAATACTGCGAAACGATCCCGTGCTCTCGGTCTCGCCTTTCGCGAAGACAGCTGTTGGCTTCCCCAGCTCGTGAGCGATTTTCCCCGCGACAAGCCCCGCGACCCCAAGCGGGTAGTGCTCTCCTACTGCAAAGACAAGCTTTCGATCCTTGTAAAGATTTTCGGCGACAGCACGTACTTCATTTGCCAAGGCTTCACTCACTTTTTGCCGAGATCGGTTTTGGTTTTCGAGTTCAAGAGCGAGGAGACGCGCCTCGCTTCGCGATTCAGTCATCAAGAGTTCGTGTGCCGCTTTTGCATGAGCCATACGGCTCGCCGCGTTGATCCGAGGTGCGATTTGAAACGCGATCATCTGGGCATCGGGGATCTGGTCTTCGTCAATGCGAATATTTCCCACCTGGAACATTTCCTGCAATCCCACGGATCTCGTTTTCGACAAGACGATGAGTCCGTATTTTACGAGTATGCGATTTTCCCCGACAAGCGGCATACAGTCTGCTACCGTTCCGATCGCTACCACATCAAGAAGCCATTTGAGTTCTTCTGTTCTCTCCGGCAGAAAACGCGCAAAGAGAGCACGAGCAACCGTAAAAGCGGTTCCCGCACCACAGAGTTCGCGAAACGGGTAATGAGAAGCAGGAAGCTTCGGATTGATAATCGCAAAAGCGGCCGGCAATTCTTCTGGGACGTGGTGATGGTCGATGACGACAACTTCCATGCCCCGTCGGTTCGCATCGGCAATTTCCGCATGGTTCATCATGCCGCAATCAACGGTGAAGACAAGTCGTATACCTTCGCGTTCAAAGACGTCGAGTGCATTTGGGTGGAGACCGTGGCCTTCGGTTGTTTTGTCGGGAATATAAGGAACAACCCGCAGAGAAAGTCGCTCGAGCGCACGCCGAAGTACGACCGAAGACGTAATACCATCAGCATCATAGTCTCCAAAAATTCCGATCGTTTCACCATTTTCCCGCGCCTCGCCGACACGCGCAACCGCCTTCTCCATATCCGGAAACAGAAAGGGATCACCAAGATCGGTTTCGTACACGGGACACAAAAAAGCGCGGCGCTCCTCTTCGGTTTCCACGCCACGATTTTTGAGAAGAAGGGTAAGTATCGATTCTCCCGAAATATTTTCTTTTCTTTGGGGAGACGAAAGAAGATTCCAGCGACGATTCATGCAAAAAGACATTCAAGCAAACACAGAGGAAAAACAATTACGGTATGCAAATCAGTTCTGCCTCGAAGAGGCGTGTGGAAGCATCTTTGAGTCGCATGCGAAGCACAAATTGCTTCCCATCATTTTCGGAACACGAGAAATTCGATGGGAGGCGCATGTCCGATGCGAGCCGCTGCGCATCAAGCGACCACGGATCAAACGCAATCCGATACTCCATTTCAGCAACCAGAGAACGAAGACGAGCCACAACTTCGTTGGGCGTCACCACGTCGCGGACAATAAAATCGTTCACACCCATTTCTCTGGCGCGCTTTTGGTCTTCCTGGCGACCCAAGTGAGAACTAAACGCGATTGGAAGAGAAGCCGTCGTCACATTTTTTCGAAGCGCCTCTGTCAAAGCGAAGCCATCCATTCTCGGCATGATAATTCCGGTAAAGACGATGTCGGGCCGATTGGCGGTAGCAAGTTCCAGCCCTTCAAGTCCATCTTTGGCTTCGGTAACCTCAAATCCCGCCCCTCGAAACACTTCCGCATAGAGGCTACGCGTATCGGTATCGTCGTCGACCAAGAGAATTTTAAATACTTTATTCATACAATTTTCTGTAAAGAAAAGCCTTTCGAGCAAAAGTATAGCAGGAAAGAGAAGAAAGGAGAATGAGAGAACTGCGAGACTCATTTTTGTTCGACATTTCTCCTCACAAACGTAAGAAAAGTAAGCGCAAGGAGCGCTGCTGAGAGAAATGAAATTGTTTTCCCGAACGGATTTGTAAGGAGCGCCACAATACCGATGAGTGCCGTGACGCTCGCGTACGAGAAAACGATTCGGCGATCCGACCACCCAAGCTCGCGCAAACGGTAGTGAAGATGCCGAAAGTCTCCCCCCAAAAAAGGGGATCGTCCCGAGCGAAGCCGCTCCACAATGACAGAGAGCGCATCGAGAACGGGCAGAAGAAGCGTGAGAAGTGCCGTCGCAATTTTCGTTCCGGACAAAACAGCAAAGGAAGCGAGCGTAAACCCGAGAAAGAACGAGCCCGCCGTGCCGGAAAATATTTTGGCCGGAGGAGCGTTAAAGAGAAGGAGTCCCGATACCGATCCCAAAAGTGCCATCGTAAGAATGCCAAGGGGCGGTTGGTTCACTTCCGGAAAGAGCGAGAGCACGAAGAGAATGAGCGAAGAAACGAGAGCAATACTCGGCAAGAGACCATCAATTCCGTCCGACCAGTTGAGAACATTCATAAGAAGTATGACCCAGAGAAAAAGAATGATTCCCCCGAGAACTGCTCCCCCCGGGAGCGTATCAAAAAACACCGAGCCCACAAACGGAACAGGGACAGAGTAGATACGCATCCCTCCCCACCCGATGAGTGCGACGAGCGCGCTCTGAAACAAAAATTGCACTTTCCATCCGAAGCGAAACACATCGTCCGCGAGTCCGAAAAAAAGGATGGCGACACACCCCACCATCACGATTCCAAGTTCTCTCGACACAACCAAGTGCGGATCCCACAGGAGCGCCATCACAAATGCAGGAACGATCGCGGCGCCACCAAAGCGCTTCCAGAAAGAAGGCACCCTCTCACCAAAACGGGATCGCAGATATTCCAAGAGAAAAAGAATCGAAACACAAATGCAAAACGCCAAAAGAAATGGCGGAAGAAAAAGTGAAATGATGGACATACCAGACTCACAGAAAAAGACAGGTCAGACGAGAAACATAAGAACAGGCACGGTTATCTCACATATCTCACACAGTCTCACATAGAATCTTCCAGAAGAGAGCGAAGACTCTTGGAAACACAGGGATGAAGCTCAAAAATTGTGGTGTTCCTCTGGTGAAAAAGGCGATGCTCGAAAACCAAACACCCTGAAACCCCCTTCAGGAAGAGTTCTTACTGAAACCTAGTTCACCAGAATGAGCGCCGAAACCGCAATGAGCGCTGCGCCCTGCAGCAGAAATGCCGACAGGAGGAGAAGAAGCGCGGCAATCGTTTCTCCTTTTCGAAAAAAGGAAAAGGCGAGTACCCCATGAAGCATCAAGAAAAAAAGAGCGCTCGCAGGGAGGAGAAATGCCTGTTGCGCTCGTCCCGTGAGGTCGATGCCAAAATAAGCATTGTAGCGAAGCACAACCGTTTCATGTCCTGTCCCCAAAAAAAAGGCAACGAGTCCCCAAAGAAGAAGATTGAGACCTATCGAGAGCACGAGAAAAAGCGCGCGGCGCGTATCATGAACAAAAAGAGATCCCGAAGAAAGCGGTGTTTTTTTGGAAGCATCTCCATGAGGGGACACTGCTTCGGAATGCCGTTTCATACAAGTCGCGCTTCTCTCGTTTCCCCACCCTCCTCTCCCACACTTTCCGCAGCCCTTGTCTCAAGCTCCATCTCTGGTGTTCCTTCAATGCGAGTTCTCGTAATTTGATCTTCCACTTTCCCGAGTCGTTTGTCGGCTTCTTCGTACTTTTTCGCGGCATTCGAAATGTGACTCCCCAGCGTATCGAATTCTTTCGAGAAACGCTCATACTCGCGCCCGAGCCGATCCAGATTCCCCAAAATACTTTTCGCACGTTTCTCGACTTGCATGCCCTGAAGTCCCAAAAGGAGCGTTCGCATATAGGCATAAAAAGAATTTGGAGACACGGGAACAATTTTCTTTCGAAAGAGGTAGTCGGCAAGTCCGTCCCCTTCATTGTCTTTCACGACGATCTCGTAGTAGACGTTTTCTGCGGGAATATACATGAGTGCAAAATCAGCGTCCCTCTTCGGGAACGATATATTTGCGGGCGATCGCATCGACATGCCGACGCACGTCCATCGAGAACAATTTGCGAAATTGCTTCCGACTCTCGTCGGAATCAGCCTCTACCAATTTTCGAAAATTTTCGAGCGGAAATTTCGAATCAATGCTAATAATGCCGCCCTTCAAATGTATCGCGGCATCAACCGTTTCGCCATTCTTAAAAGCATACTGAATCGAGTAATATTCCCGTGGGAAAATCTGCGACAGCATATCTTCGAGCATGAGCTCTCCAAACCCGCCACGAATTTTTGGCGAGCGAAGAATATCCTGAAGCGACCGCACGTCTTTCCCGACCTCAAGAATTCGACTGCTTGAATGCTTCACTTCTTGAAGCGCGACTCCTACTTCTTCGCGAACGCGTCCCATTTCGCCGCGAACCTCGGTAAACGATTTCGCGGCTCCGTCGAGGCGTTGATCGAGGCGCGCGGTATTGTCTTCGAGGCGGCGATTCACGTGCTCCTGAAAATTCCCAAGCTGCTGCAAAAAAGCTGACGAAAATCGATGAATGTCTTCCGCACTCGCTCGCTGCATGGTTTCCATCCGCCGCGCAAGATCATCACGCATCAATTCGGTTTCTCGAGAAGCCTCTCCCTTCCCACCAAAAAAGCGGTCGAACAAAAGAAAGAGAAGGATACCGAGAGCGACGAGGAGCATTGTAATTTCAAAAGCGTTCATGAACATGGTATAAAATTTTGAGAACGACTTCCACCTTCTTCGGAAGACACATCCTTCGACGTTTGCAAGAAGGAGTCACTTGTTTTGAGAAAGAGAGGAGATCAGGAAAAAGAGAGATGGGCGAATATTTTTCTTCGAGTTTATCCCGCAAAGCAGCATGAAGGATCGGGGAGATGTTTCAAACGAGAGCGGTGAAACTCGAAGAAGAGAAGGAGGTTTCCGAGCGCGAAATACTGAGAAATGAAATGAACCAGAATTTTTAGTTATGAAGAATTTTTAAGGGAAACAGGTGTTATGTTCAAAACAATTTCCCAGAAACGATTCTGCCTCCTGACTCTTCGGAATATTTCTTCGTCCTTCCGACACCCCGAAAATACCTCTGCCGCTTTTCGATTCTACGATTTCACACACTTCCAGGAGACGCGCTTCTCGCGAAAGGCCCGAGGAGCAAAAAAGAAACCGAGAAAAAGACTGAAGAGAATGTCCACGATATTTTAGCGCCGAAGTCCTGCCACAAAACGCTTCAATTCCGGCACTTTATTCACGATTTCACGAACCGGATTTTCCAAAAACTCAAGAAGAAACCGGTCCATCATATTAAGCCGGTACTGAAGCTCTTCACCGTTCATGATAACGAATCGAATTTCTCGACCGATCTCTGCTTCGATATAGCCGATTGCCGACTTGAGTTTCGCTCGACTCGGATTATTCACAACCAGAATCATGTCCGCCTTACTTTTGTGATGATTCAGAAAAATTCCCGACACCAAGAGAAGCCGCACATCGCCGATCGCCTGGATTTTTTTAAATAAAACCTCGTAGACGCTCGAATCAGGACGAACAAAGAGCGTTCGAAGTTCCGAAAAAAACGGAAAGGTTGGGTTCACGGAAAAAAGAGACTTCCCTGCTTTTGTTCTTTCAGTGAGAAGCTTAATTTTGACAAGTTGGCGCGCTTCGCGCAGAAGATGGCTGCGCAGAAGAATCGCCTTTTCGGCGATTTCTTCGGTCGTAAAGCTTTTCTCTGGATTTAAGATAAACAACCGAAGGAGGCGCGCGCGCGTCTTCGATCCGAACAACGTTTCAAACACATCTGACATACGGAAAAGAAAAATGGCGAATCCTCCGCGTTTCGATTATACGAACCGTCCCGCCGAAAGTCAAAGAAAGGGACTCGCTATGATATAATACAAGGCGTTTATGGCACGAAAACAGACCCCGCCTCCCGCTTCCGAAAAAATAACGGCGACGGCAAACGAGATATTCGTTGCAAAGAGCGGATTTTTGAAGCCGTACGCAACCGGCTTTCAGTATCTTCCCGACAATATTGCTCGGGAGCCTTTGGGTATGCTCGCGGGCGCCCTCGCGATCGACGATCGAAGTGAAACGTCGGGATATATCGTCAACTTTCTCGCCTCCCTCGCCAAAAAAGAGTACTATCTGAATCCTCGTCGCCCCGCGATCGAGAGTTTTGAAGCAGCTCTCCACAAAGTAAACCTGGGGCTCTCGGAGCTCGCAAAAGAAGGAAACACCGAATGGATCGGGACCTTGAACGCTGCTGTGTGTGCGGTCGAACGCAATAATTTACATTTTTCTGTAGCGGGCAAAGCGAAAGTACTCCTCCTGCGAGACCGACGCCTCTCTGTCATTAGCGACGGACTCGTCGAAACGGGAGAATATCATCCCATGAAAACATTCACCGATGTAGCAAGTGGGAAAATCTGTGCAGGCGATCGCATTCTCATTACAACACCAGAACTTTTTCCGCCATTTCCGAACCCGAACTCGAGCGCTCGGCGGCTCGTCTCGACCGCGAGGGATTGGAACGATTCCTTGAAACCGCTGTCGTGAATCGTCTCGACCTCTCAGCAAGCGTCCTCATCGACATCCAGGCGATCGCCGAGTACGCGCGCCCAGCGGCGCCAAAGCGACCCCTTGCCTCTCCATCATCCGTTCCGAATGCCTGGAGCCTCACGGCTTTCGAATTTTCGAAACAAACCGGGATGAGTGTGGAAGCAGGCCTTGAGGCACGAGAAGAAGCTGAACGAGAAAAAGAACGCATCGACGAAAAAACCGGGCACATCTATATCACAGGGGACAGCATAGAAGAGCCTCGTCGCGAAGAATGGGAACGGGTTCGCCTCATCTCCGAAGAGTGGAAAGAGCGTTTGGGAGCGATCTTTCGCCGCGGCATGCGAAGCATGCGCGAATATGTTGCCACTCGAAAGAAGCGCCGAGAAGAGCGTCTCTCCCTCCCTTCTCCTCAAGAGGTGACTTCCGAAGCAGTGCAGATACACACGCGAGAAACCTCCCCGAAAGAAGCAACAATGCACCCTTCCGAAACTTTCCCAACAGAAAAGAGTGAGAAAATCTTTCCTCCTCTTGAGGAAGAATCACTTGAGAGCGAGAGCGCTCCAGAAAGAGATGTAGTCGAAAAGAGAGCTGAAGTTTCAATTGACTCTGCCATCCTCCCACCGGAACATTCCGCCAACAACACTATTTCTTTTTTGAAATATTTTGCAAAACCATTTTTTGGCGCCTTGGTCAGCAATCTCTCCAAACACTCGCGGACAGTCGCACACAGTGTTCCGCGCTTCTTCTCAAGAAAAACAGTTCACGTTCCTGTCCGTGAAGAGACTCCTTCAACCCTTTCCTCGCTGTTTCGACCGCTCTTTTTTTTCTTCCCAAGACTCGAGAAGGAAGCCAAGCGCGCTTGGAACTTTTGGAACCTACTTTCTCCAACAAAGCGTCGTCTTCTCCAAGGAATCATGCTTCTCACACTCTTCGCAATCATAGGTTTCGTCATATTCCTTCTTACCAAAGATGCTCCCCCTTTGCCCGAAGAACCATCCTCTTTGAAAGAGAATCCCGCCTCTCCTTCGCCGCTCACGACTGAAAAAAATATTCGCTTCCTCAAAAATCCAACCACTCTCTTTGAGGGAGAAAGAATCCTTTCCATTGTACGACTCAAAGAATTTCGCCTCGTCATTACCGAGACGGCACTCTTTCGCCTCGGCGAACCCGGGAGTACTGCAGAAAAAGTGCCGTATCCCGAGGGCCGAGAAGCGAAAAAAGGGGTCGCCATGCTGGACTTAAATGCACTCATCCTCCTCATGAAAGACGGCACCATTCGTTTTTATACGCCTGTCAACAATCGATTTGCAAATGAGTCGTTTTCGCTCCCCAATTCTTCCGGAACTGCTGCCCTCGGCGCCTATATGACCTATTTATATGTCGCGAATTTCGAACAAAATTCGATAACGCGTCTCCCGCGCTCCGAAGGCGGATTCGCCAGCGGGGTGTCGTGGCTCAAGGAGCCAGTTGAGATTGACGAGCAGACTTCGCTCGCTCTCGGCGAATTCCTCTACCTCGCTCATCCAAGCGACATACGCGTCTACTCCCGTGGAACGCTCCAGAATATCTCCTTCGAAAAACCAGCACTTGTGCCAGACATCACCGCGCTTTCCCTTCCTGATCTCGAATCAACCTCTTTGTTTGCCCTCGACCAAAAAGAGGGGCGCATCTTTGAGTATCGCAAGGATACTGGCGCCATCCTCGCGCAGTACGCCCATGAATCCCTGAAGGGTGGAAAAAATTTCACCGTCGACACAAAGAACCGAAATGCGCTCGTGAATACCGAGACGCATGTTTTCTCTTTCTCTCTCGACGAACACTCTCTCCTCTCTCATTGACACATGAGCGCAAAAAAAGAAAACTCAAAAAAATGATGGATGCGCGTGAACGATTCTCGATGAGTGAATAATCTGGTGTATTTTCATTTCCTTCTATGATTTTTCTTCACAACACTCTTACCCGCACGAAAGAACCCTTTGCATCGATTCGGGAAAACCGAGTGAGTCTCTACACCTGTGGCCCCACCGTCTACGATTATGCGCATATCGGAAATCTCCGTGCCTACGTCTTTGCCGATACGTTGCGAAGAACCCTCGAGCAAAATGGGTTCGAGGTCATGATGATCAAAAATATAACGGACGTCGGTCACCTCACAGCGGACGATCTCGCTCAAGGCGACACCGGTGAAGACAAGGTCGAAAAAAGAGCGCGCGCCGAAGGAAAAACTCCCGAGGAAATCGCCCGATTCTATGAAGCCTACTTCCATGAAGCAGAGAAGAAAATGAATATCCTCCCCGCGCATGCTTTCCCTCGCGCTACCGAGCACATCAGAGACATGATACGCCTCATCGAAATCCTCATTGAGAAAAATCATGCCTACGAAAAAAACGGAAACGTGTTCCTCGATGTGACGTCTTTCCCAAAATATGGGATGCTCTCTGGAAACACCCTGGAGCACCTGAAAACCGGTGCGCGCCTCGAAGAGCACCCCGACAAACGTCACGCATGGGATTTTGCGCTCTGGCTCAAGAGTCCCGCGGGACACATGATGCACTGGAGTTCGCCCTGGAGCGAAGGGTATCCCGGCTGGCATATCGAATGCTCCGCCATGAGTATGAGATATCTCGGCGAAACCATGGATATTCATACGGGCGGCGAAGACCATATTTTTCCTCATCACGAAGCAGAGATCGTACAATCCGAAGGCGCAACGAACAAACCCTTCGTCCACTCCTGGATGCACGTACGTCACCTGCTCGTAGATGGCCGAAAAATGTCGAAATCGAAAGGAAATTTTTATACGCTCGAAGATATTGAGTCGCACCATTTTTCCCCAATGGATCTTCGACTCGCTTTTCTCTCGGCTCACTATCGCTCGCCGATGAACTTTACGTGGGAAGCTCTTGAACAGGCGAAAAAAAATCGCCTTACCCTCATGCATGCGTACGAACGTCTCGCGAAGGAAGCGCTTGCTTCCACAGAAAATAAAGGGGATATTTCTTTGGAACATCGGGAGCTCGCGAAAGAATTTGCCGACGCCATGCGCGACGACTTAAATACTCCACTCGCGCTCTCCGTCGCTCTTCGCTCTGCGCGCGCCATTCACCGCGCCCTTGATGAAGGGAAACGACTCGATACGGAAGCGCTCCGTACTTTCGAGGGATTTCTCTTTGAATATTTCGGTCTCATCAAAAAGAACATGTTCAGCAACATTCCCGAATCGGTTCGGACCCTCGCCGAACAGCGCCGCTGTGCACGAGAACAAAAAAACTATGCGGAGGCGGATTCGTTGCGCGAGAAAATAGGAAGCGCCGGCTTCCTCGTGGAAGACACTGCGGACGGATTCGTGTTGGAGAAAAAGTAGAAAAACGCTGCGACCGTCACCATTCAAAATATTCACAAGAGACGTTCTCTCGTTCTGCAGTTTCGACGTCACAAAAAAGCGAGTGAAAATTTTCTCTTCCGGAGAAAGAGGGGAGGAAATGATTTTATAAATACGTTCCATTTTTGATGCCAGAAAATTCTCCATTTCTCTCCGATCGGGCATGAGGCGAGAGGAGGTTCTTGTCAAGACTAACCGGCCTCGTTTTTTTAGGCTACAATGACACTACTCAGTATTCTCCCCTCTTTTCTCATGGCTTCAAAACACAAATCCCCTTCCGAAACAATGCGCATGCCGCCCCATTCCGAAGAGGCAGAGCAATCTGTCCTCGGCGCTCTCATGCTCGACAAAGACGCGATCACCAAAATCGCGGACATTTTGAAATCGGAAGATTTCTATCGAGATGCACACGCAATGGTCTACGCCGCGATGCTCGAACTCTACGAGGCTCGCGAGCCGATCGACGTCCTCTCGGTCGCAAACCGTCTCGAAGAAAAAGGTGAAATCGAGACAGTGGGCGGAGCGGCGGCGCTCGCCTCCCTCGTCAATGCCGTTCCCACCGCAACAAACATCGCGCATTATGCGAAGCTCGTTCAACGCAAAGCCACACTGCGGCGCCTCATCGGCGCAGGATCGGACATCGCCGAAATGGGCTACGACGAGAGTGAAGATGTTGAGAAACGCCTCGACGAAGCGGAACAACGACTCTTCAAAGTCTCTCAAAAATTTATCAAACAGGATTTTGTTCCTATTAAGCCAATACTCGAAACGGCATTCGAACGAATCGATCAGCTGCACAAAAGCGACCACACCTTCCGCGGAGTTCCCACGGGCTTCCCCGATCTCGATACCCTCCTTTCCGGACTTCAGAAATCCGATCTCATCATTCTTGCGGCACGACCATCGATCGGAAAAACGACTTTCGCTCTCGATATCGCCCGCCAAGTGGGAGTCACCGCCAAAATTCCCGTCGGCATTTTCTCCCTCGAAATGGGATCCGATCAGCTCGTCGATCGCATGATCGCTTCCCATGCAAATGTCGATCTCTGGCGCCTGAGAACGGGGAAACTCGAGGAAAACGACTTCGGTTCGATCGGAGAAGCAATCGGAGTATTGAGCGAAGCGCCCATTTTTATCGATGATACGGGCTCAGTAAATATCATGGAGATGCGTACTATGGCGAGGCGCCTCCAGGCGGAGCACAAACTCGGCCTTATCATTATCGACTACTTGCAGCTCATGGAAGGGCGCGCGAGTCGAAGCGGAGATAACCGCGTTCAAGAAATCTCCGAAATTTCCCGTGGTCTCAAACAACTCGCTCGCGAATTGAATATTCCGGTTCTCGCCCTCTCACAGCTCTCCCGTGCCGTCGAGGCGCGTCCAGATCAAATTCCGAAGCTCTCAGATCTTCGCGAGTCAGGATCAATCGAACAAGATGCGGATGTTGTTCTCTTTCTCTATCGTGAAGACCGAGCGAAACCGGACACGCCAAACAAAAATATCGTAGACGTCATCGTGGCAAAACATCGAAACGGTCCAGTCGGTCGCATTCAACTCTACTTTCACGAAAACGCGGCGACTTTCAAATCACTCGAACGATTCCATGCCGAATAGCCCGGATTCTCTTTCTCAGATATTTCTTTCGGCGCTCCTCTCAACGTTTTATTTCCCTGAAAAATTCCGAAATTGGACCACCTCGTACTTCAAGTGCCACATGAAAAGAAAGGTTTCATAAACGTTCTTGTTGCCTCCGATTTCCTTCGTTCCTTTTCCTTTTGCTGTGCTCGTGAATAAGAAGACTCGGAATTTGTCTTTTTTCGATATCAAGTTCTGTTCGATTTCATTTAATTCTTTCCATTTTTTCTTTTACTTCACGCCCGTGTACCCTCAATCTTTTCAAAAATTAATTGATCACTTCTCGTCGCTTCCTTCCGTCGGCCCAAAAATGGCAGAACGGCTGACACTCCACCTTTTCAAGGCTTCGAATGAAACGCTGGACGACTTTTCGGAAAGTCTTCAAGCTTTGATGCATCTTCGAAGTTGCTCGCATTGTTTCCATATTGCCGAACATGACCTCTGCGGCATCTGCGCCGACTCACGTCGCGATCCGACTCTCCTCTGCGTCGTCGAAGAACCAATGGACGTCATCGCCATTGAACGCTCTGGAACGTATTCAGGTCGTTATCATGTCTTAGGGGGTACGCTCGACGTCTCACCCAAAAAACATGAGAAAAGTTCCCTGCATCTCGATGAACTCTTCGCACGCGTCGAGACAGAATCATTTTTGGAAATCATTCTCGCCCTCAACCCAACGACCGAAGGCGACCTCACTGCACTTTATTTAAAGCGAAAACTCTCTTCCTCGAACATAAGAGTGACCCGCCTCGGTCGAGGCCTTTCAACCGGCGGCGATATCGAGTACGCAGACGAGCTCACCCTCTCTTCCGCGCTCATACACCGTCAAGAGATGAAGTAACATGGGGAATTCACACCGCGTGCGCTTCAAAAAAGAATCGTAAGAGACGCGAAATCGATATATTCGACCAGAATGAAATCAGAAAAACCGCCCAGGACATTCGGACGGTTTCTTTTTTTTGAGTCTTATTTCCTCGCGCCACAGTGCTCACATACCGGGAGATCTTTGAAGCGATCTTTCCCGCATGAGCCGCAGACCTCCCGAAGAAC
Source organism: Candidatus Moraniibacteriota bacterium (assembly GCA_016699975.1). Classification (GTDB taxonomy): domain Bacteria; phylum Patescibacteriota; class Minisyncoccia; order Moranbacterales; family UBA1568. The sequence goes on from CP064994.1 coordinate 778,871, forward strand.
ATGGGAACATTTGGGACAAAATCGCATTGTTCGATGAATAGAGAATGAACATCCCGGACATTTTCTATCCTTGAGACGCCGTACCGCAATAACGGACGGATCGAAAACTTTTTTCTGGATGTAGTAAACGATGCCTCCAAAAAGGAGAATGACAAGAAAGACCGACCCGTAATACAAGACGTACCGCAAGAAGGCAAATTGCCGGAAGAAGTCGAAGAAAATTTCTATGAGGCGGTACGGGATAATCTCCGCCAGAAATCGAAAGACAATTTCGAGAAACAATATCGCCGAAGCAATAAAAACCGCGCCCGCAATAACCGCGTACGGACTATTCTTCCGTTTGTTTTTCAAATAGAAAGAAAGGCTCATCAGAAAGAACGGGAGTACGAAAAAGAGTGACAAGACAAATACTTTCACGCTATACCATGCGTGATCCACTTTCCGGAGCGAGAGCATCGATTCATAGCGGCTCGAAAAATCCGGAATAAGTGCGCGAAGCGAAGCAAGTGCCGCTTCGCGCTTTCCTTCTTCCACCTCTCGAGAAGCCTGCAACGCCGAAAAATCAGTCGTTGCATTCAGGAAATCATTCGCTGTACTATCTTCGTTTTTCTGAACCGAAGGTGGGAGACCGGCCTGTTTTTCTTGGAGACGAATGTCGTACTCTTTCGTGGTACGATCGAAGCGCTTCTTGGAAGCATTCAGCTCTTCATCAAGATCCTCAATCGCGTCTGTTGATCGCTTATATTCGGTGACAAGTTCCGCCATTCTCGGAAAATGTTTTACTATTCCCGCTTCCACTTCGTAGGAAGAGGCGACACAATTTTTTGCGGAAGAGGAATCTTCTCCGTCTTCCATTTCCCAGGAAACCGAAGACATATCCGCTTCCAACTTCCGGTATCGCAGGAGATCCGATTCGTCGCTCACGGCATCGCGAAATCGAGTGGTGCACGCAGAAATCTTTTCGGACTTTTTTGGAATCGTCGAGAGATCTTCAAAAACTTTTTGTCCGATCGTCACGATAAATATCACCATCAGAATGAGAAGAAGATATCCCACTCCTGTCGTCCGCTTCTCGCCCACTTCTTCATAGGGAGCAGTTCCCGACTTTTCACCCGCTTGTTTTTTATCATGAAACCAAGTGCGCATAGTGTTCGTTGAAAAAGTAAAGAGGAGCGATTCAACTTTGTAACTGTACAAATGCCCGGGTTCCAAATTTTCTCTCTGGTCTATTATACGAGCATTCTCCAGAAAGAGAAAATTCCGGCCCCGCTTTGTGCGGGGCCGGAAGCAAACAGGTGAATGAAAGACTCTCTTCCTTCCTTGTAACAACAGGTAAAGATCCCGGAAGACATCCTCCGAAGAAGTGCCCTGTCCCAGAGAAAAACTGAAACTAAATTCTGATTTCGTCCATCACTTCGTCGAGGCTCCGTTTCTCCGGCTGGGCAGTCGATTCGTCAGATGGTTCCGTCTTGGATCGCACAGAAGCATCTCGGTGACCACGCGTCGAGCCTTCCGGCTCATTGATTTTAAGATTCACACGAGCATTGTTGCGAGCACCGATCACGCGAAGCAGTGTACGAAGTGCCTTCGCCGTCACTCCTTCGCGACCAATCACCATACCCATGTCTTCGGAGTTGACATCGAGCGTCACGAGCACTCCCATTTCATCGATCTTTCGTTCTACCTTGACGTCTTCCGGATGATCCACCAGCATCTTCACCACATACTCGACAAACTCTCGATCCTTTGCATGCTCCGTCATACGCGTACAGAAAAAGGTTACGGCTTACGAGCTTTTTATTTTTGTGCTCCAGCTTCATTATACGGTACGCCCCTCAAGTCAACAAGTATCAATTTTCCGAGAGAACTCATTCTTTCTCAGGAAGAAAGGGGGTTCGTTTCCAATCGGGAGACTGTCGACAGACACGTGCCAAAAGCATTTCTTTTTCCGATTCGGAGAGAATTTTTTCTACCGCTTTTTCGAGTCGCATCCCCTGCGACCCTTTGACGAGAACCGTATCGCCTTTTTCGAGAAATCGAACGAGCTCCTCGCCAAGCTGATCTGGATTTTCGAAGAAGGAAATATGGTCCGAAGGAAATCCCTTTTTGAGAAGTGCTTCTTGTGCAGCACGCATTTCTTTTCCCAAGAGAAACGCGTGAGATACCCCGCTCTCGAAAATCATGCGAGCAACATCCTGATGCGCCGAAAGGGATTCTCCGCCGAGCTCGAGCATATCGCCGAGTGCGACGATGCGCCGACCCGACACCGGGAAATGTTGAAGCGTCGAAAAAGCCGCTTCCAGAGAACGAGGAGAAGCATTGTAGCTATCATCAAGAATGAACGATTCCTTCGCGCCCCTCAAAAGGCGGAGTCGACTGGGAAGCGGTTCGAACTTTGGAGCGCCGCCCTCACATCCAAAAGACTCATTTTCAAAAAGATACCGACCGCGCCCGCCGCGAGCGCCGCGAGGATATGGTGCTCCGCGAGTACGCCAGGGAGACGAACAGGAATGCTCTTCCCCGCATACTCGAGTTTAAAAGTGAGGCCGAGAGGAACGGTGTCGCCATCCGAAAAAAGTCGGGTGTGTTCCTCGAATGTCCGCTTCTTTTTTGAAGCCGTACGAGAGAATCGATGCTCGTGTTTTTCTGAAAACGCGATCACGCGCGGGTCATCGGCATTCAAAACGCCGAGACCATCTTCCGGAAGAGAGCGAATGAGTTTTCCCTTCTCGCGCGCCACAATCGAAATCGACTTAAAAAAATTCCACATGGCTTGTCGAGATGGCAGTGAGGACCCCAATTTTCGGATGGAGAAATTCGAGGAGATAGTCCATATCGCCGATTCGATCAATACCGAGTTCGAGAACAAGTATCTCGGGATAGAGGCGAGTCGGAATACAAAATGTATGAAGGAATCGAAAGGGAACCGGGAGCCACCTAAGAAAAGATCCGCCTCCGCCAGAACTTCCGAGAATCGTGAGTGGCACTCCGATTTCGTTATTGAGGTTCCCGAGATTTGAGCGCACTCGAAATGCGGATCCAAGCACAACTCGGATCGCTTCTTTGGTTGAGCTCTTCCCCACCGAGCCTGTAATCGCAAGCACAAGCGGCCGATGACGGCGAAGAATGGCACGCGCCATGAATCGAAGCGTTCGTTCCAAAATTTTGATATGCCATGATTTCATACAACTTGAAAGTCAATCATCGTCTGAAGAAGGAGAGAAAGAAACAAGAGGCTTCACCCTTTTCGCTCCGACTCGGTGCGCGGAATACCGGAAGACTCGAGCAAAAATTTCATCACCTTTCCGAAGGTCGGGGCCGCACTCGACTCGGCCCATACGACATCTTTCGGATTATCTATTTTTACCAAAACAACGAATTCCGGATTCTCAAGTGGAGCATAGCCCACAAACGATCCGATATTCATTCCTTCTTCGTAGCCTTTCTCGCCGCGCTTCGCGACCTGCGCGGTGCCAGTTTTCCCGACGACGCTATACCCGGGAACATCGGCGCGTTTTCCGTGGCCGTTTACTACCACATTGCGCAGCATCCCGCCAATCTCGCGAGCGGTCGATTCGCTCACCACGGATCGGATTTCCTCGGGAGGCACTTCTTCACTCCTCCCATCGGAGAACAAGAGTCGCTCCACGATACGAGGTTTCATGAGAATACCTCGATTCGCAAGTGCCGCATAGGCATTCGCAATCTGAAGCGGTGTCACCGTTATCCCCTGGCCGAAGGAAGCGGTAAAAAACTCGATAGAGCGATTCGTATTTTTGAGATTCTGCATATTTCCGCTCGCCTCAGCCGGAAGGCGAACCCCTGTCTCCTGTCCAAACCCGAATCGTTCCAGATAATTTCGAAAGCGGCTATTCCCGACCGAGCGCTCCACAAAAATAACACCCGTGTTGATGGATTCCTCAAGCACCTTCATCATCGTGACGCGGCCATATACTTTTTCTTCCGCGTTTCGAATCGCGTACCCTCCTTCTTTCACGACACCCGTATCCACATACTCCGTACCGGCGTGCACCTTCCCTTCTTCGATGCCGATCGCCATCGTAATCGGCTTCATGATCGAACCTGGCTCATACGTAAGACTCACCGCTGGATTGAGAAACGCTTCAACATTCTCTGCCTTCGCGTATTCGTTCGGATTAAAGTTTGGGAGAGAAGCGAGCGCGCGGATACTTCCCGTCTTCGGCTCAAGAACCACAATCGTTCCGCCGTCTGCATGAAATTCATTAACCGCCTCACGAAGAATTTTCTCTACTTCATACTGGAGAACCCGCTCCACGGTGAGAACAATATTCGCTCCATGAATTGGCGCTTCAAAGGTTCGTCCCGCAAGCGGAATCCACCGGCCAGCCGCATCACGTTCGTTCGACACGGCGCCCCCGCTCCCGCGAAGCACTTCTTCAAAAGATGCTTCCACACCGTATTGGCCAACTGATTCATCTTCCTTCATGCCCACAAAGCCGAGGGTTTGAGAAAGGAGTTCGTCCGCGGGATAGTAGCGGTAGACTTCGGGAAGGAGCCCTATTCCAGGAAGAGCAAGTGCTCGGATTCGCTCCGCTTCCTCGTCAGAGACGCGACGCTTTACTACTTCGAAGGGATCATTGGTTTTTGAAAATTTTTCTTCAAGGGTTGCTTCTGGCACGCCGACAATTTCCGAGAGGCGTCTTGCTGTTTCCTTTCCCTCTCCGATATGGGGTGGTACCGCATACACCAGGGAATATCGTCGGTTGACCGCGACCGGAGAAAGCCCACCGGCATCGCGCAAAAATATTTCTCCGCGATTTGAGGGAAGCACTTTTGTGACCGTTCGTTGTTCTTCGGCGGCGGCTCCATATTCATCACTCCGAAGAATTTGAAGGACAAAAAGTCTGCCCGCCAAAACGGAAAAAAGTAGAAAGAGAAAAAGCACGAGAGAAAAAATTCTCCCATGCCTTTCCTTGTTTTCTCCGCGTCTTCGTTGTGGAACCGTTTTCCTCATGGATTTCTTCCGACATCCTTTCTGCCATTTGGTATCCTTTAACGCCCTTTCCCGCCGTAAGCAATGGGGCCCGGTTCATCGACAGAGGTCGACTCCGTAATAGGCACCATATCAAGTCGAGCACTCGCCTCCTCGAGGCCGTAGAGGGAGCGAAGCTCTGCCTCTCGTATACGAAGTTTTTGCGATTCATCAGAAAGCTCTGCCATATTTTTTTCCGCCAGTCGCATCGAATATCCCGATACCGCATTTCGATTTACGGAAAAGAGATAGCCTCCCAAGGAAAGCGCAACAAAAATGGCAGAAAAAACAAGTGATCGATGAAACGAAGATCGAAAATGACTTCCCTTCGTTTCATCTTCCGAACACACACGATTTCGGTAGAGATTTTTTCTCCTCTTCATAGCCAATTTTTCTTTGTATTTTTGTGATCGTTCCTGCGAACTTCGCGCGTTTCAGGAAACCTTTTCTGCGGTGCGAAGTTTTGCGCTCCGGGCCCGCGGGTTTTCAAGGCATTCCGTTTCGCTTGGAACCATTGCTCGCTTCGTCACCAATTGAAGCCGCGCCCTCTTTCCGCACCGGCAGACGGGAAAATCCCTGGGACAAACGCATCCCCTGGCGTTCTCCAGAAATATCCGCTTCACGAGACGCTCCTCGCCGGAGTGGAATGAAAGTACCGCTATTCTCCCTTTCGGACGAAGCATTTCGATCGCTTCGTATAAAAATTTCTCCAGCACTTCACGTTCCCGATTGACCGCGATACGAAGCGCCTGAAACACTTTGGTCGCTGGGTGAATCGAAGCTTTTCGATCCCGCGTATGCGATTTCACGAATTCAGCAAGCTGTATCGTCGTTTCAAAAGACGTTTCTTTTCGCGAAAAGGCGATCGCTCTTGCGAGCTCCCTCGCTCCTCGAACTTCCCCAAAATCGGACAGGATGCGAGCGAGTTCCCCCTCATCAACCGTGCGAAGCAGTTCCTCTGCCGTCACTCCTTTCGACGGATCAAGTCGCATGTCAAGCGGCCCGTCCCGAAGAAACGAAAAGCCACGCGATGCTTCTTCAAGTTGATCCGAGGAAAATCCGAGATCAGCCACAATTGCCGAGACATCCGACATCCCGTGCGCCCGAAGCGTTTCTTTGAGTTCCGAAAAAGAAGCGTGAACGAGAATGATATGGCCACTCTCGAGCGCACTACGGTATCGGTCATCACGCTCCAAGCGCTCCCGGAATCGTTGCAGAGCCTCCTGGTCGGCATCAAATCCGAGAAGCGTTCCTTCCGGAAGAATTTTTTCAAGAACGAGGAGCGCGTGCCCGCCTCCCCCCACGGTGGCGTCCACAACGATATCTCCCCTCATCACCCGAAGCGCCTCGAGAACTTCCCGCGGCATCACAGGAACATGCAGTGTCGGCATAGCAAAAAATCAGTATGCTCCTATCTTGCCCAGCTCTTCCGCGATACGCTCGGAATTTTCTTCCGCCGCTTTCTGGTATCCTTTCCAACTTTGTTCGTCCCATACCTCGAGGCGATTCCACAATCCCACGACGATCACATCTTTCGAGAGTCCAGCATACGATTTGAGTGATTCAGGAATGAGGATTCGGCCTTGACTGTCAACTTCCGTATCGAATGCGCCCGCAAGGAGAAGCCGCACAAAACTTCGTGTTCCCCCTTCCCCAATTGGCATTGATCCCAATTTTTCGGCGAGCGTTTCCCATGTTTTGATGGGATACACAAACAAACACCGGTCAAGCCCGCGCGTCACCACGACCCGCTCTCCGAGTTCACTCCGAACTTTGGAAGGCAAAGCGAGTCGTTTTTTCGCATCAATGCTGTGAGTGTATTCACCAATGAACATAGCGGCCGAGAACGAGACGGCTTTTTAAAAAGTTCCTCCAGAATTTCCCACTTTTCCCCACTTTTATTTCATTCTATGCCACTCGTCTCCCTACTGTCAAATAGAATTGTATCTTGAGCCTTTCTATCCTCTCTTTTCGCGAAGGATTTCTTGAAAGTCTCTTCCAAATCAAAGCTGAATACATATTCCACCGGGACCAAAGTTACGGAGTTTACTCACTTTCCCCCTCCCCCAAAAAATCCAAGAATGTTGACAAAACAATCAGTTTCCATTACAATCGAAAGCTCTCTTTGAAAACCCAACGAGAGTTATGCAGTACCTGAACAACCCAAAAATCCATTCATTTTTTCTAAGATGAGGAAAGAAAAATGCTTTTTGACAATGCCTCTGGAGCCAACGGGTTCAATTTTTTCTGGATAGTCCTTTTTCTCAGCTCCCTCCTCCTCATATTCATTTCTGTATGGTCTCAAATAGAGATACAAAAACTCCAGGAACGGGTAAAGGAGCTTGAGGATGAAAGAGAAACCGACCCGTTCACTGGGCTACTGAATTATCGCGGTTTCCAATCAGCTCTTCTCCGAACCGTATATCCCGACTTAGACCGGGCTTGTGACAAGGGTCGTTCACCGAATGCATTCTTGTTCTTCATTGATATGGATAATCTCAAAGCTCTCAATGATACACTCGGACATGAGGCAGCAGATAAGGTAATTCTTCTTCTCGCTTCACTCCTCGAGAGCTCTCTGCGCGACAATGATATCGTAGCGAGACGAAGCGGCGATGAATTTCTCATTGTTTTGATGGATATGTCTCTTCTTCAGTCAATAGAAATTCTTCGCAGAATTTCTAGAGATTTCCAAGAGAGATCTCGGTCTATTCTGGAAAATTCTTCAAATGGAGAAAAACTGACGGCAAGTTTTTCAGCAGGAGGAGTATCTCTTAACGATGAAAAACTATCCTTTTCATTTAGCAGAGATCAACGTCAAACATTGAGAACAGAAGATATGATAAACAAAATCAATACTTCAGATATGCTTTCTCAACAAGCAAAACGTGCAGGGAAGAAGAGGCTCCGTATTAAAAACAAAGAATACGAACTCTAAATTCGAAAAAGGGCAACCGCAGTTGCCCTTTTCATTTTGAAAATTTTCGTGGGATATAAATCAATAAGCCTCCGCAATTTTCAGCAGCAAGCGAACCGGCGCGCCTGCCGCTCCTTTCGCAAGGTATTCCCCTTCGACGGCAGTCATCCGCGGAGCCATATCGATATGCACCCATCGATACCCGATCGCAAATTGCGCAAGAAACGCCGCGGCCGTAATCGCCCCTCCCCATTTTGTTCGACCAATATTCGCAACATCGCCAAACGTACCACGAATTTCCTCGTCATATTCTTCCCAGAGAGGGAGGGGCCACACAAAGTCTCCGGAAAGTTCTCCGAGCTCACGAATACCTTTTTCGAGTTCAGCATCTCTCGTAAAAATTGCCGAGGCTCGCTCGCCGAGGGCAACGAGCGCTGCTCCCGTTAACGTTGCCACATCAACGACGAGTCTCGGATGGTATCGCTTCGCATAGTGCAGTGCGTCTGCGAGGATAATTCTTCCTTCGGCATCGGTATTGAGCACCTCTATCGTTTTCCCACTCATCGAGCGAAGCACGTCTCCGGGTCGATAACTCGAACCGGATGGCATATTCTCAACCGCCGGAATAAGTGCCACCAAATTCTTCCGCACACCAAGTCGCGCCGAAAGCGAGAGCGCGTGAAGTACAGCGGCGCCGCCCGACATATCCATATTCATTCCAAGAATTGCATCCGACGGCTTCAAATTAATACCTCCGGTATCGAAGGTCACTCCCTTCCCCACAAAGACAATGGGCGATTCGCGAACATCTTTTGCTCCCCGATACTCGAGAAGAATGAGTTTCGGTGGAATCGCCGATCCCTTCCTACGCCCACGATTCCGCCCATGCCACACTTTCGCATTTCTCGCTCTTCGAGAATTTTGACGCGCATACCTCTTTGCGCGGCGATACGTTTCGCTTCGAAAGCAAGTGTTTCAGGCGTCACCTCCCCTCCCGGAAGATTTGCAAGACGCCGACACGCATTCACTTCTTCTCCGATTGTCGCTCCGCGTTTGCATCCTTTTTGAAAGCGAGAAGAAGCGCCTGTAAAAATAATGTCCCCAACAAAAGGAAATCCTTCTGGTGGTTCGGTCAAAAATTCTACAAACTGAAAATTGGCCATTTCACTCTGCGTTGAAATGATTTCTCCATACTCCTCATCGGACAAAGTGAGGGATGGAAAGCAAAACTCATGAGTTTCCAGAAGACAGCGCCGAATACGATTCGATTTGGCAAGCGCAATCATTCTCCGAAGAAGAAGTATATATTTTCGGCGCGTCATGGCATTGGCATCCGGAACCGAAAGGAGAATTTCCGTTTCCCCTGTTTCATTTCGCGTGACTTCGTCCGCCGCCGAAGAGACAATACGAATCCGAGCACTCTTTCCTTCCGCACGGTTCTTCACTTGCGAAAAACGATATCGAATCGTATGAGGGAGCATAGGAGAAAAAAACAGCAAGTAATTTCGGTAAATTGCTTTTCCGGTTCAGCTTTTTATTACTGATCCGAAACATCCATCGAGACCGTCAAAATGAATCTTACACTGTCTCTTCTTCTTAAATCAAGGAAAGTACTTTCCCTTCTCTTCCGGAAGCACGAAGAGAGCCTCTTCGAATTAGACAAAAACCCCTCGTCACAGGACGAGGGGTTCCATTCTCATTCTTATTTCCAACCGGATTGACTCTAGCGCTTCGACCACTGAGGGGCCCGACGGGCTTTCTTGAGACCCGGCTTCTTTCGTTCCACTTTTCGAGAGTCCCTCGAAAGAAACTTCCCGGATTTAAGAAGGGAGCGATGCTCTGCATTCAGAGTAACGAGCGCTCGCGAAAGAGCAAGGCTGGTTGCGGAGGCCTGACCCACAGGGCCGCCTCCTCTCACATGAACGGAAATGCGGAATCGATTTTCAAGACCGAGGAGTTGAAGTGGGGCCAAAAAGATCTGCCGCAAACTCGCAGTCGGAAAATAAACGTCTCCTGGCTTTTCATTGATGAGAATCGTCGCCTGACTTTCTTCAGATACCGCAAAGAGGCGGGCACGAGAAACCGCTGTTTTCCGACGACCCACACCGGCAAAATAGACCGAAGAAGGATCGGGACGCTGTTCCTTTTTTGAATCCTTTTCACGAGGCTTTGCCTCCTCCTTCTCCTCTTTTTCCTGAATTGTATCCTTCATTGCCATAAATATCGTACCGTTAGAGAGTGACCAATGGAGCAGTATGCGCATGCTTCTCGTCCTTATAGAGAAGAAGGCGCTTCATCATGAGATCTCGAAGTTTGTTCTTGGGAAGCATTCCGAAAACGGCCGACTCGATGATTTTTCGGGAATCCTTTTTTCTTTGATCTTTGAGGCTGATTGAAGTGATGCCGCCCGGATATCCGCTGAATCGATGATATATCTTTTGCTCATTCTTCTTTCCGGTTACCACGACGCCATCCGTATTGAGTACGATCACAAAATCGCCGCCGTCAATATGTGGAGCGAAATCAATTTTTCGCTTTCCGGAAAGCGCCTCCGCAACCTGAGTCGCGAGGCGACCCAGTATTTTTCCTTGAGCGTCGATAACGAAATATTTTCGATTCATACGATACATTAGTCCACGAATTCAAGCACCGCCACTCGAGCTCCATCCGATCGGCGAGGCGGCATTTTTATAACCCGCGCATATCCGCTCTGCCGAGAAGAAAAACGCGACACAAAATCTCGGTCAGAAAGACGGTGAAGCGTTACCGAAGAAACGCGTTTCTTAAGAAGACGAAGAATGGCAACACGTCGCGACGAATCGGTATCCGATACTGACCCTGCTTCTTTCGCAAAATTGAGAAGGCGATCAACACGAGATTTTATCTCTTTCGCTCGCGCTTCCGTCGTCGTGATTCTGCCGTGCACCACAAGGCTTTCGACCAGACCTCGCACGAGGGCTCGCCGTCCATTTCGATTTCGTTCGAGTTTTCGACCTGCATGTACGTGCTTCATAGGAAACTTTCAGCAAAAATTCTCAGGTGTATTGAAGGAAAAGCTTCAGTTCAAATTTTCTCTTCTTCTTTGAAAGCGAGTCCGGCACTCCGAAGAGCATCTCGTATTTCCTCCATACCTTTCTCTCCGAGTCCTGAGAAGTTCTGCACTTCTTCTTCAGAAAGAGCGGCAAGACCTTGAAGAGAGACAACCTCATAGGCTTCCAACACTTTTTTCGTTCGAACCGAGAGTTCTCCAAAAGATTCATCCCCGTTCGTTTCTGTAAGTACATCCGTCTTCCCAAAGAGCGCAGAAAACTGTTCTATGAGAATCGAGGTGGCTCGTCGAAAAGCTTCTTCAGGCGTAATACTTCCATCGGTCAACACTTCAAGTGTGATCCGATCAAAATCCGTTCGTTTCCCGACACGCATATTCTCGATCGTATAGTTCACCCGTTCGATAGGAGTATAGATCGCATCGATGGCAATTACCCCAATTTCTTTTTCTTTTCGTTCCTGATGTTCAACAGGCACATAGCCGAGTCCTCGCTCGACGGTCAGTTCCATTTCGAGTTCGGCTTTTTTATCGGTCAGCGTCGCAATAAGCTGCTTCTCGTTCACGACTTCGAGAGAAGATGGGGTGTGAAGAGCTCCGGAAAAAACTTCTCCTTCTCCCTTCGCCTTGAGTGTCACTTTAACCGGTTCATCCCCATGCATACGGAAACGAACTTTCTTTAAATTGAGAAGAATACGAACCATGTCTTCCATCACTCCCGGAAGCGTCGAGAATTCATGAGAGACACCCGCTATCTTGACGGAAGTAATCGCTGCCCCATCAAGAGAAGAGAGGAGGACGCGACGAAGGGCGTTTCCCAAGGTCGCTCCATAGCCTGGATAGCAGCCGTCGATTTCGAATTTTCCGAAATTGGTTCCAAGTTCGGTATATCGTGGAACTTCCGGAAGAGAAATATTGCGCATACCGTTTTCCATTCCTCCCGAGACAACCCTTCGCGACACCTGGCTCTTCTCCTCTTTTAAGGGAGAAAACGGTTTCGGAAGACCTGTCGGAAAGCGGGTTAAAAATAGCTTGGCTCTTCATGCTTACTCATGCGACACCATACCCCACTTTTTCGTATTTCACGAAAGAAGAAAATGGTGTCGCCCGAGAAGCGCTCGCTTGCAGAGTGAAAACAAAAAATAAAGAAAGCTTTGTAACTGAACTGATCGGTTTCGGGAATGTCCCTTTCGCAAAAACCTTCTTTTTTTATTTCGAATAATACTCGACTACGGACTGCGGATCAACGGAAACGCCGATATCATTGCGGGTAGGAAGTCCAATCACCTTTCCTTCGAATTTATCTCCACGAGCTTCCAGCCATCCGGGGATATTTTTCTGAGCCGAAAGCTGGGTCTTCTTGTGAAGAAAATAATTTTTCTCTGCTTTGGTGCTTGCAAGCGTTACCACATCTCCCACCTTGATCTCGGCAGAAGGGATGGAAAGCGGCTTACCGTTCACAAGAAAAGCGCGATGAGAGACAAGTTGTCTCGCGAGCGCTCTCGACGAAGCAAAACCCAAACGATATACAACGCTGTCGAGACGCATCTCGAGACGAGCAAGTAAAAGGTCTCCAGTAACCCCCTTTCGACGGCGCACATCTTCGTAATGCTTGCGGAACTGCTTTTCGAGAATACCGTAAATGCGCTTGATGCGTTGTTTCATGGCAAGCTGCTTTCCGTATTCACTCTGACTTCGCGAAACGGTTTTCCCGTGGACTCCCGGAGCATATGCCTTCCGTGTAAGGGCACATTTTGGACTAAAACAACGCTCCCCTTTCAAGAAGAGTTTCTCTCCAGCTCGTCGGCACAGTCTGCATTTATCGAGATTTCTCGCCATAAACAATTGAGTAGAACACAAACAAAACTTTCAAAATGAAAACGTTAGACACGGCGGGGTTTCCGAGGTCGACATCCTCCATGTGGCAGCGGGGTAATATCGCGAATAGAAAGCAGTATGAGTCCGTTGTTCGCAAGAGCGCGAACCGCTGCCTCTCGCCCGCTTCCCACCCCTTTTATAAACACTTCTACTTCTTGGAGACCGAATTTACGAACTTTTTCTACCACTTCGCTTACGACCTGAGTCGCCGCATAGGGCGTCGATTTCTTCGCTCCCTTAAACCCAAGATGTCCAGAGCTTGACCACGCAAGCGTCGCTCCGTTCATATCGGTAAGCGTTACAATCGTATTGTTATAGCTGCATTGAATACTTGCGCGACCACGAGCCACTTGATTTTTCCATTTCTTCTTTTTCTTCGCCAGAGCACCGGCCGAGTCAAGAGCAGAATTTTCCGAAGAAACAGTTTCTTCGGTTGACTCTTGTTCTTCTGATTTTTCTTTACTTCCGTTGCGGTCATAATTTGAAAATTCACAAACACTGTTCTTTTCTGGAAAGAGTGAAACCCTCATTCACACCTCCACAACGTTTTTTAGGTCTTATCCGCTGCCTTCTTTCGTCCGCTTCCCATAGTCTTGCGAACGTTACCACGAACAGTTCGAGTATTCGTTTTCGTTCTTTGGCCGCGAGCCGGAAGATTCTTCTGGTGGCGCCCCCCTCGGTAACACCCGATATCCTTGAGTCGCTTGATATTCGTTTTTACCGCGTGACGAAGTTCACCTTCTACACGATGCTTTTTCTCGATCACTTCTCGCAGACGACTCGCATCATCAAGCGAAAGATCTCGAGAGCGTGTGTTCGGATCAATGGAAAGTTCATGCAGAATTTTTTGACTTGTAGTAAGGCCGATGCCATAGACATACGTGAGCGCGATTTCGATCCGCTTCTCATCAGGAATGTTGATACCGGCGATACGAACCATACAAGAAAACTGAGATATTATGAAAACAGTGCAGGAGTTGGGATGAAGTTAGCCTTGTCGTTGCTTGTGTTTCTTGACAGAACAAATCACATACAGATTCCCTCTGCGTTTTACCACCTTACAATGGGCGCAAATTTTTTTAACTGAAGCCCTGACTTTCATAAAAATAGGCCCTAGAAGGAAAAGACTCGCTTGTTCCAATTACTTCATTCTTTGAACGATGCGCCCTCGATTCAAATCGTACGGGCTCATCTCGAGAATAACGCGATCTCCCGGCAGAAGACGAATATAATTCACTCGCATTCTTCCAGAAATATGCGCGAGCACTTCGTGTCCGTTATCGAGACGAACTCGAAATGACGTACTGGGAAGCGATTCTATCACTTCTCCTTCAACACGAATGACTTCTTTATCTTTATTCAAACCCATAGAAAGCTCGGGGGCGTTTGACACAAACCAATGCTTTCTCTATCCGTCATTCCTCTTGCGCAAAACCCCTACTAAAAATGAAGAGAAAAAAACGGAGTAACAAAGAATCGGCGGTTGCCTCCCGCCGACGACGAAAAACGAAGGAATCGGGAGTCGGGAAAAATCAATCCTCGTTCCGGCGTCTCTTCCGCGTCGATCCGAACTTTTCCAAATGCCGTTCAAATTTTTTGAGAACAAAGGCATTCTAGCGAAGGATGCTTTTCTTGTCAACACGACTCTCCGGAAGCTCAGGAAGCCGTACCGGAGATGCCCTCCGAAAGCGCCGAAAGTCCGGGAAGAGAGACGCCACTCAGGAATTCAAGCATTGCTCCTCCTCCAGTTGAAACAAATGAGATTTTCTTCATAACGCCCGCCGCCTCAAGGGCAATGATCGTTTCCCCACCACCCACCACCGAGAACGCTCCCGACTCAAGAATTGCATTGAGAACACGACGCGTTCCTTCCGCATATGCCGGATCTTCGAATTTTCCGAGAGGCCCATTCCACACTACCGTTTTCGCCGAGAGAACAGCCGCGCGGAATCGCTCAGTTGTTTTGGGACCGATATCGAACCGATTGGGAGCATAGTCTTCGGGAAGCACCACTCGGTCAGAGAAAGCAATGTGCTCGTCCTCTGCTTCGCACGCGACCCTTCCTCCCACCAGCACTTGATCGTAGCGCTCTTCAAACATACGAATGACCGGGAGTTTCGTTTCAATCTTCGCGCCCCCGATAATCGCAACCGCAGGAAGAGTGGGTCTTTCACGAACGAGCGTAAGGTGCTCTACCTCTTGAAGAAGGTGCGCTCCCGCGTAACTCGGCAAAAATTTCGTTACGCCTGTGACACTTGCCTGATCGCGATGGCACACACTAAAGGCATCATTCACAAAGAGCTCGAAGGGGCAGGCAAGCTCTTTCGCAAATGCTTCGTCGTTCGACTCATCGCCGGGGGAAAATCGCACGTTTTCAAGAAGGAGCACTTCGTCGGAAGCAAGCGACTTAAGGCCTTCTTTCACTCCTTCCCCGGTCACAAAGGGAATAAAACGAATGCGCTTCCCGAGAATCCGTTCCGCGTCGTCAGCGATATAACGAACCGAAAACCGATCGTCCGGCTTCCCGTCGGGACGACCAAGATGCGTGAGAAGTCCCACCTTCGCCCCGGCAGAGAGCAGAAAATGAACCGTCTCCTTCGCTGCTTCCACTTTGTAACGTTCCTTCACATCGCGCTTTTCATCGAGTTCGACATTGAAGTCAACTCGGACGAGCACTCGTTTTCCCGAAACATTCACCCCCTCGAGACGGCGAAGCGACCTATGCATATGATTCAAAAAAAGAATAAAAATTTTCCGGTTCCGTCAAAACTTCTTGAGTGCGCACCTGAATCATATTATTAGTGGTACCGTCCCATCCCGAGTATGGTAATGATTGTACCGATCATGGAAGTAATGATAGTAAATATCCAAGCACGCATCACCACTTTCGGTTCGGGCCAACCGATCGCTTCGAAATGATGGTGAAGCGGTGCGGCGAGAAACACTTTCCGTTTCAAAAATTTCTTACTAAAAAGTTGTATCGCCACACTCCCCGATTCGAGCACATAGAGAAACGCGATCACAAAAAGAGACAAGGCGGAGTTTGTGAGCAGAGAAACGACGCCCAACGTCAAACCGAGCGACACTGCTCCCGTATCTCCCATAAAAAAACGCGCCGGGTAAATATTGAACCAGAGAAAGGCAAGGAGGGCTCCAGAAATCGCCGCGCAAAACGCCGCGAGATCCATCTTGTTCTGAAAAAAAGCGATGAGCGTAAACGACGCAAACGCACAGAAGAGGACGCCTCCATTCAGTCCATCGAGTCCATCGGTTTCATTCGAGGATATCGCGGCAAAAGAATGACAAATATGAAAAGTGGAATATACCACCATCCGATCGAGAAATCGCCCACCGCCGGCACATGGATGCGGTCCCAACCGAGTTTCGCATAGAACCACCATGCTCCCGTTCCCGCAATTGCAAAGAGCCACCAAAATCGAAGGAGGAACCGCATACCTCCTCCTTTATTCGTTCCGAAACCGCGCACGCTCATCCAGTCATCGAAAAGTCCGAGGATGCCGCCCGCAACAAGCGCCGACAGCGGAAGCCACACCTGCGGCCGACTCAAAAAATCGAGTCGTGCAATGAAGTTCGTTGATGTAAACTCGGCAAGTGCCGGAAAAACAAAATGCGAATAGAGCGCGAGAACGAGAACCGGAAACCACAAAAGCACGCCACCCATTGTGGGAGTTCCCGCTTTTTGGCATGAAGGCTATTCACGAACGTAAGCGGATCTCCCGAGACCCCGCGATCTTTAATGCGAATCCCAATTTTCTTCACGTACAAAATGTGCGTCCACACGGGCGTCAAATAGAAAGCGAGACAGAAGGAAAGAAATCCCGTCACCAAAACCTTGAGAGCATTCACGACTTCTGGAATGGTTTCGATATTCGCAAATTGCATAAGAAAAATTCAGTGCTGCATATCATGATGTCGACTTACAAGGATCGGCTTCTTTCACTTCTTCATACCACACTCATTCGTCATACTCTTCCAAAATATTGACTGCCACATTTCACGAGTGTGATTCACATCCGAATATGCCCTAGCGGATCCAGGGAGAGGTCATTCTCTTTAATATACACTCTTCCCGCTCAAAAATCTTCGCTCTCGATTCACGCGTATGTCTGATTGCGACATGATATTCACTCAAAAAAGAAATAAAGAGAAACAAGAATGCCATTCAAAAATCAGTCCAAAAATATCATCTCCTTTCCACCCTTCCCTTTGCCACGACAAAAGCCTCTCTTTCTTTCTCCCTGACGATTCCGAATGCTCTATCGCCAGTAGTGCGACTCAAAAGCCCACGCGAACATTCTCTTGACGCTCGACCAACGTTCAGGATCGTTCAAGACAACGGAGACGACACGGTGTTCTCGTGTCGGATCAAAAGAAACCGCGAGAAGCGAATAGCCGGCAAGCGGCGTAAACCCGGTCTTTGCGCCAACCAAATCAGGAAACGTTCCAAGAAGCTGATCGGTATTGAAAATCTCGTGGGCATATCGACCGTCAACCGAAGAGATGGTTTCTTTCGGTGTGCGGGCAAGTTCCCACAGAATATCATACTGAAGCGCCCTTGAAGCAATGCGTGCCACATCGAAGGCAGAGGAGTAGCACTCCGCTTCTCGCCCTTCCGGTTCCAGTCCCGAAGGGGTGCAGAAGTTCGTATTTTGGAGGCCGATCGATCGAGCACGCGCATTCATGATTTCTACAAACGCTTCGGGAGAACCAGCCACATGCTTCGCGAGGGCAAGTGCAGCATCGTTTGCGCTGTTCATAAGCGCGGCCTTCAAGAGATTTCGCACCGTGATATGCTCTCCTTCTTGGAGCCGGACCCCATTACAAAAGCCGGAACGCGGACACCCGACGCGCGTCCCCGCTGTCCTCATAACTTCCCCGTCAATCGTCACTGGCTGGTCCAAATCGGAAATGCGCTCAACCGTAATCATAGCGGTCATGAGTTTGGTGAGCGAAGCAATTTGTCGGCGAGTGTGCGCCTGCTTTTCTTGAAGAACGATGCCTGACTCAGCATCCATCACGATACTCGCATGAGCCGACGGCACTTCGAGATCAGAAATTCCTTCTTTGCGAAGGGGACGAAATTCGGTCGCGTGTTCCCGAGACTCAAACGAAAGAGGAGATGCGGGGGGCAATTCCTCCGGTGATTCGGAGTTTTCTTCCACGCTCTTGCCCTTCGACGTCGATGATTCTGATTCTCCAGAACGACCTCCCGGATCCGGAGACTCGCGCACGATTTTTTCTTCCCGCGCAAACACATGAGACCACTCGGTGCGAAACGGTGCCTCGCGAGAAAAGACAGTGAAGAAAAATATTCCTCCCGCTCCAAAAAATCCCAGGATAAAAAAGAAAGGTCGCTTCATACGCCGCGTTCGGAAGGTGAAGATTCAGCTGTCGATTCTGCGGAAACATCCGCTTCTCCCGTCATATCAAAAGCAGTTTCTTTTGGTGTTGCCGAAGTATCATCTTCGAGAAGAGCTGTGTCTATTCTCGCGTCTTTCGACAGCTCCTCATATCGAGGAAGTTCGGAAAGGCGAGTGAGTCCGAGAGTTTCCAAAAACGAAAATGATACGGAGTACACGTATCCGCGAGCATCGCCGGGATTTTCTTCGCGTTCGACAAGTCCCCTGAGAAGGAGCGTACGAAGAGAAAGAGAAGAATTGACACCGCGTATTGATTCGATGTGCGCATGAGAAACCGGTCCGCGATAGGCCACGATGGAGAGCGTCTCGAGCGCCGCTCGAGACAAAGCGCCGTCTCGCTCCAAACGAAAGAAGCGCTCCACCGATTCGGCTTTTTCGGGCGCGGTCTCAAGAAGCAGACTGCCATCCTTTTCAAGGAGCGAAAGCCCACTCGACGGCGCAGCGTATTTTTGAGCGAGAAGAGCAATTGCTGTGGTGAAACTTTCTTCATCGGCCTCAACAAATTTCCGAAGTCGTGCGATCGAGACTGGATCGCCCGAGACGAAGAGAATAGCTTCGACAGTAGCAGCAAGCGCTTCAACCTTCATACGATTCGACGAAAACGAATTTCACCAAAGATGTTTTCTTGTTCTGCCGAGACGCTCTTTCGACGAACAAGCTCAAGGAGCGCGAGAAAAGAGACGACTTTTTCCGCGACATCCTTGGACTCGGCGAGTATGTCGGAAAAAGCCGCTTCCGATTTCGCACGAATGCGCGCTTCAAGAAACGCGATACGTTCTTCGAGCGTCACCGTCTCTTCCACGACTCGTTCTTCAAGAAGAAGACGAGATGGAAGACGAGCAATTATTTGCGAAAACGTTTCTTCGAGACGAGCAACGGTTACCGAAGGCGGAGGTGAAAAAGAAGGACCGAAAACCAGAGACGGCGGACGACGAAACGACTTCGATGCTCGCAGGAAGAGCTCCTCAAGTCCAAGCGCCGCTTCTTTGTAGCGCTGATACTCGCGAAGACGCGATTCGAGATCATGAACCGCTTCCTCTTCTTCTTCAGTGAGCGTCAGAAATGGAAGAAGCGCGCGAGATTTGAGGAGGAGGAGCTGTGCTGCAACAGAGAGAAACTCCGCAAGATTTGGAAGAGAAGACCCTTCGCGAGCAATATGTGCCAAATACTGGTCAGTCACTTCCGCCAAAGCAAGCCGCGTAATGTCGAGCTTTTCTTTCTCGATGAGCGAAAAGAGAAGCGGAAAAGGACCCTCGAATTGTGGGAGGCGCACATGATACATATCGCCGGATCGTCTCGGAAATTCTGAGGAGCTTTATTCGTCATTGTAGCATATATTCGGTTTCAAAGAAGCAAAAGAAACACGCGAAACATTATACGTAAAAGGCTTCTCTCATTTTCCTATCACAAAAAGAGTGCCGAGAAGAGAGAATGAATGTATGGAAACTGGAAAGCCAATTCTCTGGTAACCGTACCCTGAACTCCCTCTCCCTCAACACGGACACACTGATTTTGTGATGGAGTATACCGTTTCTCTTACTCGTTTTTTGAGAAATGAAAAATGGTTGTTTCGTGCATCTTCTCTGTGCGAGCGCCCGGAAAAATTTCTCCAAGCATTTTTTCGAGAAATGGGAAGCGCCCAGTCATCTCCGAAGGAATGCGTATGCCATCAACGTCTTCGTGAGCATCAAAGCGCCTGTCCAGAAAGTATTGTCTCACGATTTCCTGGTGTTCTTGGATCGAAAGAGACGGGTCGAGAAAGAGATCTTCCAAAAAGACATAATCCTCACTGTCTTCTTGGGCGAGGTAATCAGCAGCCAGAATGTACCCGACTTGACGATCGTCTCTCATGATAATCGCACTGTAATTGTCAGGAAAATTCATTCCTCCCTCTCCGTCGTCTTCCCCTTTTCCGATCTTCTGGAGAATCCTTCGAATATGCTCTTCCTGATCATTTCGAGCTGTTGTATCGGGAAATGTTTCCCCAAGGAATGAGCGCAGGCGCGAATGCTTCCAGCTGTCGATTGAGAGCCCATAGTAGCGCTGCGTCTTCTCTGTGCTTTCGGAGTCATAGTAGACGTACTCGATGGAATGATGGAACCAGTCGGAGTACTCCATATCCCCGTGGAGAGGCTTCGCCGTGACCCGTTCAAGCTCGCACTCGCCCGTCACAAGTCCTCCGTCATCATTGTAACTCGTCCCTATAACAATTTTGAGCCGTTTTCCCTTTGCGGAGTACGTATCGATAAGGTGCTGTTTGAGCTGTTGGTATGCCTGAGCGATCATAACGTTTTCTCCTTTTTGAACGGCTCTGTTGGCGATTTCAATGTTGTCGATAGCCACGGTAATCATGTTTTCATCTTCGCAGTAGACCAAAACCGACTGCGCGATAATATCCTCTTCTCCGGTTGTGTCTTTCTTGGAAACGAGGAAATAGGACATATCTTCTCGCACAATATACTCACGGTTTTTGGAAGAAGTAAATGGCATGCAGCAGTCGGTATAGTCGCCGCATACCCATCCTCTGGGATCGGATTTTTTGGCGATTTCCAAACCGAGCGCTCTCGTTTCAACTTTTCCCGACAGAGATTCATACAGAGCGCGCACTTGTTTTTCATCTTCTTCCCTGAGAACAATCTTTCCTTTGAGGTACGCGGTAAGTGTGTCTTTCTCTGCGGCGCGTTCCGCTTCTTTTTCATACCACTGTTGGGAACTCTTCCCATTCACAATCGCGCTCATTGCATTGTGCGTTTTTTTGCTCAGCTCCAGGCGATTGCGGTTATTGAGCGCCAGGAACAGAAAAAATTCTACGAATTCTCTTTTCTGAACATCTTCGTGCGCAAAAACGTTCTCAATCGCTTGGGACGCGCATGCTTCCAAAAACAGCGCCTGGGTTTTTCGGTCACCGTCTACGGGGAAATCTCCTTTTTTCGATTCGACGACCGCGTCAAAAGCATCTTGAAGCAACGTGACGTTTTCGGCAAAAAAGTGCGCTTGCATTTCCACAAAGAGCGCCGCCGTTTCTCGGCCCGAACGACTCATGACAGACGAAAGAGCCCGTGTCATATGAGTGCGAAACATTCCACTGTCGGGATCCGAAAAAGCGTTCCGAAGGTGCGTGAAGAGTTCGTCCCACTCCTCGGGCGAGAATGCGTCTTTCCACGACTCTCTGTTTTCTATGTTCAGCGAAGAAGGCGTTTGCCTGTCAAAAGCGAGCATTCTCCTGTTTTTTACCGCCTTGTTGAATTCGCTGTCGAACCTCCCCGCTTTCTCGGGATAGCTCTCTTTGTCTTGGTCTCGCTTCTTTTTGAGCTCTTCTACCGTGCGGACATCACGCTCGCGCATATGCTCGGTAAGGACGCGAAGTTGAGGTGTGTTTTTGAGACTTTCAAAGAGTTTGGGAGATTGTTCGTTAAATCCGTGAACGCGCAGAGCATAACTTTGTGCATGGGATCGAATGCGATTTCCTTTTCCCAGGGACGAATGAGCTGACGCTCGTCGATGGTATCCCGCCCTTCGATAATACGGATGAGGGTTTGGGAGAACAGTTTATTTGATTCTTCATCGTATTCATCATAGTGATTGTCATCATACTCATTGTCGTACTCATCGTATTCATTCCCATTCTGTTCATCTGTGTTGTGTTCACTTTGTGCATTTCCGCTTTTGATGTTTTGTCGATTCGTCCCCCCTGCGCAATCGCTTCATACTCCGTTATCATGCTCCGTAAGAAAGAAACGTCCACGCCCGGCGCGAGCACAAGCTGTCGCACAGCTTCCTTGAAAGCATCGCTCGCATCTTCCGGAATACGAATGTTGAATTTCTGCATATTCGCCTCCCGCTCGAGCTCTTTCATCGTTCGAAAGGGGGTGCCGGAGCGTTCTCGGACATAGATGGTCGGATCAAAGGAACCCAGGAGAGGATTGAGACTCTCGAGATCAACTCCCGGAACAAGAAGCGGTTCGAAAACAAGACGCGTGATATATTCCCGGTCTTGAGGAGATCGGGAACGAAATGTGTTCATGAACAGAAGGTGATCGTGAGGATTCTCCCAAAAGTCCGAAAGAGAAAGAAGAAGCCTTTTTGTTCGCGCATCGCCCAGAATACGCTCCAGAGTTTCGAAGTTTTCTTTCACTTCGAGATCTCTGGCGCCGATCTGTTCTTTTTGTTCTGAATACGCTTGATTGATTTCTTCACCGGAAATGACTTCGGAACAAAAAGGGTAGAGGAGTACAACCAACCGAGTATTATCTTTGACGGATTCGTAGACGGAGCGTTGGATCATCCGAAACGAAGTGAGTATTTTCCCGGCCCTATCCATCATTCCACGTTCCAAAAAATATATCACTCTTTTCTTCGCCGCTTCACGGATTTCGGGGTCTTGCGGGGAGAGGTTGAAGCGTTCGAGGATTTCCTGGGCGCCATCGATCTTTCTGCGTTTCAAGTAATCCATCGTCCTTTCCTTCGCCGCTTCATGAACGTGGGGATCAAAACACAGATCTTTATTTTTTTTGAAGAAAGTATCAATGGTGTCCGAGTTTTTCTCTTGCAGCACTCGGACAGCCTCTTCCCTAAGTTTTGCTGCTTCTTGCGGGGGGTCAGAAACCTCGGCAAGAGAAGAAATATTTTCTCGCATACACTCCTTTTAAAAGGTGAGGAGGAAAAAGAAGGAGAAACAAAAGAATTTCTCCGGCAAAGGCTTCAGAGAACAACGACGGAAAAATGTTATGGCACTACCGTGGTCGCACGAACAATCTCAAGGGCTTTGTCGAGCTGAGGATCGCGTTTCGCATCATAATCCTCGTTCGAAAGTTCTACTTCGATATCCGGAAATATTCCTTCTTTATCAATGAGCTTTCCCTTCGGCGTCAGCCAATGTGCAACCGTCACCTTGAGCGATGTCTCTCTCGTCACCGAAAGGAGCTCCTGAACGGAACCTTTTCCGAAAGATTTTTTCCGACGAGACGAATATCGTCTCGGTTTTCACGAAGCGCCGCCGCGAGAATCTCGGAGGCACTCGCCGACCCCTCATTGATAAGAATAACCGTCGGGAGATTCCCAATGAGCGTCTTTCCCGAGGTCAGGCGCTCGCTCTTTTTTCGATCACTGTCTTCTTCGATCACCACCACTTTCCCTTTCGGGAGAAGCGCGCTCGCCATGTCGATCGCAGCGTCGAGCCGGCCCCCGGGATTATCGCGCAGGTCAAGAATCAGGCCGCGCGCCTTTCGAGACGCCACCTCTTTCACCGCATTCGAAAATTCTCTCGCCGTATCATCTCCAAACGTATTCACTTTAAGAAGTGCGATCCCATCGTCTCGTATCGTGAGTTTCACACTTTTCACATTAATAACATCTCGACGAACAGTGATGTCGCGCGTCTCGCGATCCCCCTCTCGAAATACGGTGAGCTTCACTTCGGTTCCCTTTTTCCCACGCATTTTGTCCCGCGCTTCCTCGACACTCATGCCGGACGTTTCTTCGTCGTTTATCTTGAGAACTTTATCGCCGGATCGAAGTCCCGCTCGCTCCGCGGGCATTCCCTCAAGCGGTGCCACAATCGTCAAAATTTTGTCCTTGATGCCGATTTCCGCGCCGATTCCTTCAAAAGTTCCCGACAAATCTTCTTCGAAAATTTTGTTCTCCTCGGGGTCGAAGAATGTCGTATAGGGGTCGTCGGTCGCGGCAAGCATTCCTTTGATCGCACCATACACAAGCTTCGTTGAATCAAGTTCATTGGCGGAAAAAATTTCACATGAAGCAGATCCCACGTTTTCCAAAAAGTGGAGAGGTCGGGGCGAGTTTTTTCCGCTCGAGTCGAGAGAATTCCAGAGAACGATTCCCCACTTCCTGTTTTCTCAGAAAGAAATTTCCCGCGCTCCACACCAAGAAAATATGCGCCCAGAAGAAGGAGCGCAAAGAAGAAAATGCGAAGAAGTGGAGAAGACTTCGATCGCCGAGGCGTGGGGTGAGAAGAGAGGTGCGACTGAGGAGGCGCCACCCTCTCTCGCTCTTCGGAAGACATCGGGTCATCACTCATACAGCATGATACACATCAATTCATTTCACTCATCCCTCCTTTCGCTCACGGAATTTTTCGAAAAAGTTCGTGAATTCGATCGTAATTGTTGCCCTTTGGAAGCAGAATGTAACCTGCGGCACCGGTATTCTCCGGCGCATACAAAAGTCCGTTTTCGGAATTATCGATCACAAAGTCCTGTGAAATTTTGACATCTTTGTTCTCGAGATAGAGATCGAAAAATCGCTTCATTTCCCAGCCTTCCATATCCGTCCGCGCATTGTCTCCGAGGCTCCCGAGAATGGCATTCACTTTCGAAAAATCCGAGAGCGTGCCAAGACTCAGGAGTTTCGCGCGAAGCGCCTCGAGAATCATATGTTGGCGCTTCGCGCGCTCGAAGTCGTTCGAGGTCACACGTGCGCGCGCAAAGCAGAGCGCTTTCTCACCATTTAAGACGCTCGTTCCGGCCGGCAAATTAAATACACCGCCACACTCCACATCCTTATTGTAGCAAAGCGGATACGACTTCACGATGCGCCGGCGTCCGCTCTTCGTCGTCACATACTTGTGTTCGTACTGGAGCGGCGTCGTGGGGACGGTAAAGACATTCGCATCGCATACGTGCGACTCGCGAAATTGCATCGGTTCGGTAAAGGGTGCGTCCAAAGTAATCGAAACACCACCCACGGCATCAATCAATTCCTCGAAACCTTTGAAGTCAATCGACGCCACATAGTGAATCGGGACGCCCGTTACGTCGGTCAGAATCGTTTTCATGGCAGCAAGCCCCTGCCCCGCCCCTTTCTCTTCACCATAAAAATGCACGGCGTTTATTTTTTGTTTGTCCGATGTTCCCGGAACCGTCACGTAGAGATCGCGTGGAATGGAAACAAGGGCCGCCTTCGGACGATCACCCTCGCCCTTCCCCTGTGGATGGAACGAGAGAATCATAATCGTATCGGCAAGGAGTCCGCCGCCCTCAACACCTTTTCCGCGCATTCCCAAAAGAGCCACATTGATGCGTCCTTCTTTTTCTCCGGCAAGGGTGTTCTCGACACCAGGCAAAGACTTTACGATATTCGAAAGAATATTTCCCTTGGGAGCGATGCGCCCCAAAATGGCATTTGCTTTCCAAAAAAGAACGCCTCCCACGAACGCACCCAGGAGAAGAATGCCGATCCCCCACTTCTTCCACGAACGCTTTTTCGGAGGGGTGTTTCCTGCCCTCGATCCTTGTGAAGAAGAAAACTTTGATGGTGAAAAAGAAGGAAAAGCCATAGCAATAGTACACTAAGAATTCATACGAAAGAGTTTCGTAACCTTGAGGAATGGTTCACAAAAATTTTTGTTCGCCAGAAATTGCATTCAGAATGAGGATGACCCATGAAATTCCTGTTCTTTTCATTCTTTTCACGGAGAAATATGGAGGCGCTTTCTTTCGAAAAAGCTTTTTTATTCACCGCACCATCACGCCTGTTCTTTACAAAATGCGACCCTGCTCATTCTCTTCAGTCGCACAAAGACACTGCGAAAATTTCAGTCGTCGATTTTCCCATCAAAACATATTTTGCGATAGCCCGCAAGAATTTTCCGCGCGCTTTTTTCCCAGGAAAATTTCGCAAGCTCGACGCGCGCCTTCTCTTGATATGCTTCCCTCTCTGATTGTAACAGCGCCTTCTCGAGAAGCGACGCGAACGCGCGCGTATCAAGAGGAGAGGCAAAAAGAACTGCTCCACCCCCCACTTCGCGAAGCGGGGGAATATCAGAAGCAACAACCGGCACACCCTGACTCATCGCCTCGAGAATCGGGATACCAAATCCCTCATATCGCGAGGGGAACGCGAACACGCGAGCCAGACGAAAAAGCGTTGGCATATCTTCTTCCGCGACGAATCCAGGGAAGAGCACGGCGTCCTGAAGAGCACGTCGGGCAATCGTCTCGTCTATCTGTGGATCCGTGTGATGTCCCGATCGATTCCCGACGATGACGAGTGCAATATGAGGATACTTCCCTCTAAGAAGAGAAAATGCTTCGAGAAGAAAGGGCAAATTTTTTCTCGGTTGAAGCGTGCCAACGGACAGAATGAACGTTTCCGGGAGCGCATATTTTTTTCGAGTTGCCGCTTCCTCGGCATCCGATACGGGGAGCGCGCTCCCACGTTCAAATTCCGGCGCGAGCGCATTTGTCGCAACCATTATAGTGTCTTCGGCAATATCGTAATATTTGAGCAGCTCTCGCTTCGTAAATTCCGAAGGAGACACAATGAGCTTCGCCTTTCGAAGACTTCTCGGAATGAGAAGGTCAAGAAAAAATCGATCGATAGGCGCAATATATTCGGGATATACCCTGAAAGAGATATCGTGAATATGGGTCACTACGGCTGTCCTCTTCGGGACAAAAAACGGCGTAATGTACTGCGTGTGGTAGATCGAGACATCGCTCTTTCGCAAGAATCGCGGCACATACCAGGCGTTCCAGTCGAATTTATTGCGCGCGGGAAGCGAAATGATGCGCGCATTTTGTTTGCCAGAAAGCCCGAGCCGAGAAGCGATGACATTGATTTCTTCCGGTGTGCGACGATCAAGCAGCAAGAGGTATTCGTTCTCGGAATCGATTCTTACCATTTCCCGAGCGAGGTTCAGAAAGACGACTTCGTCGCCGGTTCGTTTTTTTTCCGATCGTGCGAATGTCGATTGCAATGACCATAGAAACACAAAATATCGAGCTGTCTATTGAGAGCCACAAACAAGGGGGAACGGGAAGCGCGTATGGTTGTCGCGTGTGGAGTTCACTGCGCTTCCTTACTCTCAACCCTCATTGGGCAGATTTTTTTCACCACCGAGCATCCCGATCCCGCCAAGCCACACCCACAAAAACCCAAGCAGAATACCAGAGTTAAAGAGATTGAAAAAAGAAAGACCGACCCACGACACGAGAAAGAATGTGGCCACTGCCTTTCTGAGCGCATCATCCTCTTCCTCGCTTTTTCTTCCGAACAAAGCGCACAGCGCTCGGTACGGAATCAAAAACCACAGACAGGAGAAAGCGAGGAGCCCAAGAAGCCCACCGCCCGCCAAGACTTCAAGAAACACGTTGCTCGCATTCAGGGTCGCGCCGCGATCGTCAGTGCCCAGCACGCTCCCAAGACCACCCCAGCCCATGCCGAAGAGCCAGTGTTCTCGGAGCGAAGAGATGGTTTTCTCTCGAATTCTTTTCCGCGCCTCAATACTTGGATCCGGACGCTCAACCGTACGAATACTTCTGCCGAGCGATGCTTCCGCGTCGATCGATTCGAGGCGGATATGCCTGCATCCATACGAAGCGAGCTCGGCTGTCTCAGTGATCTTTTCCGGAAGCGAACTCTCGCGAACACAGGATACCGTAATTGTCTGCCATCCGGAAGAAACGCTCGCTGCCCGATCGGCGAGAGAAAAATTCGTGAGCGAACACCCGCGCACAAAAAGGAGTGCCGCAATCGCACAGACGAAAACAAAAAGGGATGAACGAAGAACCGGCATCCATCTTTTGTGAGAGAGAAATCTTGCCTCCGTCTTATGTGAAGCAACAAAGAGCACAAAGAACGCGCCAAGAGAAAGGAGCGCTCCTGCCCACGCACTCCGCGCAACAGTAAGAATGAGCGCGGAAAAAGTTGCCGTCAAAACGAGACCGTATCCCAGAGCTATCCCCAGAGATTTCGCAGAGTTCCAAACGCTCGTGCACCACTGGACTGACAAGAAAGAATGAGGAGGGACGGCATTTAGTCCGTCTTCCTCCTCCGTTCCCCCTTCCGAGAACGCATTTCACGAAACTGAAGTGCTGAGAGAAGCGCGCTTATTCCGACAATGAGATACATGCCGAGCCAATCCGGCTCCGGAAAAAACGCATTCGGTCTCCCCGGCATTGCTTCGAATGAAAAGAAGCCGCGCGAAAAAAGAATGCTTTGAAGAATCGCCACTGCAGACGTGACGAGAATCGAAAGGAGGAGAAACGGGAAAATACGTCTCGCATCTTCGGGACGCTTTAAAAACTGTCGCGAAAGAAAGAAGAGAGCGACAAAAAAAAGGACGATAAATGACTGCCGCACAAACATGTCGTGCGGCTCCGAAGCGAAAGCGGAACCAAAAACACCGATCGAAAAAAGAACGGGAAGCGCATCGGAAGACTCAACTCTCGAGAATGGAAATGAGAATCGACGAACGAGAAACCGCAGAAAAAGCGCCAACATAAGCGCAATCGCCGCCAGCTGAAAGGGACGAATCGCAAACGAAGACTGAAGAGGCGAAAGCGAAATCGTTTCAAAAGGAAGAATCGCGAGAAGAAGAAGGAATATCCACCCCGGTCGATAGAGGGCCGCCAAAAAGAGCAGCGTTGTGAGAAACAGAAAATCGAACCGATCAAGAAGCGGCGTCTGAAAAACTCCCAGCAGAGAGAGAATGAGACTTACAAAGAGCGCCGCTCCCCACAAGACTCGAAGAAAAATGTGCGTCATACCGAAAGATCTCCCGTCAGAATATGGAGGAGCTTCCGGGAAAAGTGCTCCCACGAAAACTGCGCCGCGCGCGCATGCCCCCGACGAACGAGCGTGTCCTGAAGCGTGTCGCTCAGAAGGAGGGAGCGGAGTGTCCGCGCCATATCATCAATATCATCCGGATGACAGTAGAGCGCGGCGTCGCGCGCCACTTCGGGGAGGGACGACATTTTGGAAGTGAGTACCGGCGCCCCCATATTCATCGCCTCAAGAATCGGGAGGCCAAACCCTTCGTATCGCGACGGAAAGAAAAATAACTTCGCATTTCGGTAGAGCGCGGGCAGATCTTCTTGGGGCACAAAACCAAGAATGCGCACAAACGGTGAGAGGTTGAGCTCGCGAACAAGTCGCTCCACGTCCGTCACAAGGGGTGCGAGGTGCGGAAGAAGCTTCCCCGAGAGAACGAGAGGCGGCACGGGAGGCATTGTATGATCGGCCTTCCGGAAATCAAGAAGGCGTTTGTAGGCACGCAAGACCCTTCTGCATTCTTGCGCACTTCGAGCCCTCCTCCGAAGTAAAGAAAGCCGGGCGACAAATGATACCTTCTCAGAACCTGCGCCGATCGTTCGTCCGTCACCGGACGCTTGAAGATCGGGTTCACATCAATATGATTGACAGAGATAATGCCAGCCTGAATTCTCAGGTGACGTATCAAATCCTTCTCCGTCCGCGACGACACCGTCACAAGACGATCGGCGCCGCGTATTCCTCGCTCAATCGCTCTCCATACAAACCGCTTTCGGGCATTGTTTAGATATTCGGGAAATAATTTTGGAATAATGTCATGGACAAGCATCACATGGCGAATCGACGAGGGAAAGATACTCGAGGATTGATACAAACTCAAAAAGACATCGCATTCATCCCGCGAGGCTGCTTGCGGAAGCGAATACCGCTCCCACCAAAATTGCCGCACGAGGTCGTCCCGCTTCCAGAGGGGGAGAAAATTTCTCTGAACAAAATGCGAAGGAAGAGAAATTGCGGGATCAAGAGGCTCTTCGGTATAGAGCACGTATTCGACCCGATCGCTCTCTGGAATACTGCGCAAGAAGTGAAGAGTCACTTGCCCGATCCCGGTAAAGGGCTTCCGCAAAAAGGAAGCATTGATGCCGACACGCATACGAAAAGCAAATAGCGACGGACTCTTGTTTGTCTGTACGTATTGTATCACGAAATTCCTTCTCCTCCCGCCCGAAGAAATCGCACTGAAGAAAGTGAAACATGAAAAGGAAGATCAAAAGAAAAAAACCGCCCTTCAAAAATGAAGGGCGGGAATTTTCTGTTTTGGGTGCGGACAGACATCGTTGGCGCGACGTATCCCGTTTCCACGAAGGAAACCAGGAAGAAACATCCGATGGTCGACGAGCGTTCGAGGAGAGAGTCCCGCTCCCAAAAGAGAGGCGGGATTGTTCCCTTCGTTCGCCTGAAGCGTTCGAGGGGAATTCGCTCGACCGAACCGTCGAACACTTTCCATCCGCACCCAAAACAAAAAACTCGGATAAAGCGGGGGGGTTTTCAACCATGAATACCCCTCCCCTTTGTAACCTTTAGGTAATCCTTGCCTCAAGCTCCTCTCCTACTTCCTGGTATTTCCACCCAGGAATGGTTTTTTCCTCCTCTTCTTGCTTTCTCCTATTTACTTCATCAGGGTGTTCCAGACCACATTCATACCACTCTGCGTCCGTGCGAAGTGAATCGTACATTACAACTTCAAGGGGTTCCATCCCCCTATACCTCATTGCCAATCCGGGAATTCCATGCCGAGCAGAGCTTATGTAGAGGACATCCATGTCCCTTTTATGAATCACTACTACAGCGTTGCCTGAGCAGGCAACGTAAGTCTCAGCCAACACTACCGGGTTTTTACCCCTAGTAATATAGGCCGTGTACCCAGCTCCAATGCTAAACTCCGCAGGGCGCGGCGGATTTCCTGCAAAGAAATTCGTTATTTTTTCCCCACAACTTACGAAGTGGGAAAAAAGGTCGGAGACGACCACGCTCAGCCACTGCTCTCGAATAACTTTTTCTCCATCCCCATAGGAAAACTGCCTTGGTCCTTCCTGGGTAAGTCGAAATTCACCCAGGTTTTTTCCGTTACAAGAGTTACACGGGCGCCGGTAAAACTCATTACGCGTATCTTCTTCGGCGGCGACTGGATCTACGGAAATCGGGGAAAACTTTGCAATGTACTTCACTCTCTACTCCCCTCCACAATTGAACCCCGGAGGTAAGGGTGCTACCATAAGCCACTTGTGACTATTGAGTTTTCGCACCGATACTGCCGAGTGCGTTTCTGTTCGCGCTTTTCACGCGCAACACGAATCAGAAATGCACCCGGCAATTCAAGCCGAAAACTCTTTACCAAATTTTCAAAGAACTTTTCTCCTCTGTGGAAACCGCTTACCAAAACGATCTCCATTGAGGAGGAATTGCGTAAAACCTTGCAATCCCTCTTTTGTTCCGCGCAGTACCACCTGCGCGGAACACCTTTTTTGCTCACTCTCTCTTTCCCGCCGAGTGAGCCTGGCGGTTCATGATCAGGCCACGAATTCTATTTCGAATGGCCCTGCCAACTGAAAGATCCTCCCTTCTAAAGAAGGGTGTTCCACACCCAGCAATTTGAAACTTCCTCCCAATAAGGAACATACTTCCCTGTTGTCCCTTCCTTGGAGGGTAAAGTCCCCATAGGGGACGAGGAATGCCCCATCCATGGGAACCTCCTCGATGGGGAGCCCCTCGATGAGGGTGAAGTTGTCAATTTCACCCCAGTCAACCCGGACCACCCGGGCAGCGTGAGGCTCTAGCCTCACGAATGCTTCTTCCCTATAGCTCCGTAAGGAGGAGCTCAGGGAAAAAATTATTACAACATGCCACTCCGTGGCACATTCTTCATCCCTGACATGTTTCTTCAGGGCTCCCTCCTTGGGAGTCCTGGTTAACCTCCAGTCCTCGAAAGAGAACTGGAGATCTTGAACATATGAAAATATTGTCATGTCTTTCTCCTTTTCAGAGAACCTCGTCCATTCCGCACCCATGACAGCGCAGCGAGGCGGCCGGAGGCCTTGGGAAAATGTGGGGCAGCGTTTTTGAGGCGCCTGTCGACAGCAATGGAAACTGCCGACCCCCGATTTGAAAAGATTGAAAAGAACTTTTGCCTCCGATTTCCGAAGACATTCCTCGCGACGAAAGCTGGTTAGACTTCATCGCGAGACGATGTCTTGAGAAAGACTCAAAGAATCGTTCGAATCGTGGCGTCTTTGGGAGAGAGGGGCCCTTCCGATTCTTCCGGAAAGACACCGTCATACTCCGTATCGAACAGCTCTTCTTCCGCACCTTCTCCCCGAAGGGGAAGAGCGAGCTTTCGCCCGATTCATGGGGACGGGAGACGTGGGAATGAGCACTTTCTTTTTTTGCTCCATCCTCTCTCCTCGCAAGATCAAGAATGAATTCGAGCGCTCGTTCTCACACGATACTCCCAAAGAACTTGTCTTTTCGGGGCACTTCTCTTCGCCAGACTTTTCGGCGTTTGTAGAGAAAAAAGCAGGACAACTTCTTTCCCAATATTCTTTCGAGAATCGCATCCAAAAAGACAAGTTCTTTTCGACTTCAAAGGTACTCTCCCGTCGACATTGCGGCGAGAATGATGAGGGGCGAAATATATACCAGTCTCCTCCAAAAATGAGACGGTCCCTCCTCATCATTCTCACGACAAAATACTTCTGAAAGAGCGGAGTCCTTTCTCTTCCATTCCTCACTCTTTCTTTGAGAGACGGGCAGATCAATCATGGACAGATCGTGGAGCGAAGCGCGCTCTTTATTATTTTATTATTCCTCCCTGTAACAGGAAACAAAAACGGCGCCACTTTCCGAAACGATTCCCCATTCTCTGCAAAGAGGAGTCGTGGAAAAGGGCGCCGATCATACTCACAAAAAGAATATGAAGACACTGCCATATGCCATACTTTTCCTCTCTCCTCTTCCCAAGACCGATTGCCACATCGGATCCGGAACATTTCCTTCTCAATTTCTCAATGAGCTTTCAATCGTTAACGCTGGAGTATAGCATGGAGGAAGCCCTTTGTCAATATTTCTCAGGAAAACTCGCCAAAAATCCCCGAGAGAAAGCCTAATCTTTCATCTCCAAACAAGTAAATCCCACTCGTTGGAGTGGGTTTCAAAATGAATAAATAGCCTCAACGGAAGTCGAACCCGTGTTACCAAAATGAGAACCTGGTGTCCTGACCGCTAAACGATGAGACCAGAAGTATCGAGCAATACTCTTTGCAGGAGCGGAAGGAATCGAACCCTCGCCGCCGGTTTTGGAGACCGGCATTCTACCATTAAACTACGCTCCCGAGCAGTTAACCAGCGCTTCTTTCGAGAATATGCGAAGAAAAATAAGGGGGTGTTTGAGCAAAAAGGGGAAAGGTTTAAGAGAGAATCGCGGCTCTCTGCCGATCTGACAGAGCATATTTCGAAGGTCGAACATCGAGTCATGCACGAGTCGCAAGAGGTATGGAACGCGTGCCGCCTTCTGGGTGTGGCTCACAAGAAGCGATCTCCTCCAAGACACCCGAACATCTTCCTCGAGAACACGCAAAGATCGGCCACCCACAAACCGTGCAAAAGAACACTCGAAGACTATTTCGACTCCGACTGAAGCGTGTGCTTCCGGCATGATTTACAATACTTTTTGAGTGACAACTTCTCCTTCACCTTCTTCTTATTGCGCTTTGTATGTCCAACGATCGTCTTACAATCGCTACACCGGAGCTTCACGAGATTTTCCTTGATAATGCCCATACACCATGCTTAAAAATGATTTGCTCAAAACTCAATACCAAAATTGTTTTCCTAGACCACTCCCCTTCGACGCACCACACACAGAGAGGACACCCCCCTTTCGTTCTCTCGAGACAACTGACGAAACGAAGAGAGATATTTTCGAAATACTGACTTCTCCGAATTCTCTCGGAGCCGTTGACCGGAATCGGACCGGTGACCTTCTCCTTACCATGGAGATGCTCTACCAACTGAGCTACAACGGCACATATCCGTGGGCAGGGAGGGATTCGAACCCCCGTAGACCGAAGTCGCCTGATTTACAGTCAGGTGCGATTGACCACTCCGCCACCTACCCAAGGTTTTTCTCCAAACGAGAAAGAGCCACCCGTCGGATTCGAACCGACGACCCACAGTTTACAAAACTGTTGCTCTACCAACTGAGCTAGGGTGGCGTTGGGAACAAAACCGATACGTCTCTTTCTTGTAATCGCCTTTCCTTCCTTTTTTGAGAGGATCTGCCGAAACACTTTCCCTTCTCATCTTTTCTTGTCTTGAGTGCGCCTCCTCCTGAGAAGACTCAACACCCTCCTCTTGTCGAAGCCTTTCTCAAAAAGCGCGCGCATTGTGGGACAATGATACGAAAAGCGACTTCGAGAAACTTTTTCGCCTTCGAGTCGGAATCGCAGCTTTTCTTATTTTGTGAGAAGACGCGCCAACAAAATATCGCTCTCGAAAGAAAGCATTTCAAACTCTATCACGCACTTCGCTCTTTTTCAAGGAGTCGTTCGAGCCGCCGAATTTTTATTTTTACCAACCGGTAGGCCGGGCTTAATTTCAGAACCTGCCGATAGCATTCCTTCGCATCCGAGAGATTTCCTTGTTCGAGATAGTAATCTCCAAGTCGCTCGTATGCCTCAATATCCCGAGGATTCATGGAGATCCGCTCGACCAAAATGTCTTCGAGTTGCTCTTTCCTCGGCTGCTTGATTACAACATCTGTCCCCACAACTCCTCGGTATCGAGTGGAACGAAGCTTCCCTACTGCACCGCCCATTTTCCGCCCAATATCGGCAGCGCGTGTATACATCCCCTTCTTGGGAGCCGCCTCTCCAAACTCGGGAAGCGTCACTTTCACTTTCGTCTCGGAGCTTTCTCTCTCCTCCGAGGAAGGAAGAGGCGCACTTATCGGGAGTTTCGGAGAGCCACTTATGAGAGGAGCATCCTCCTTTCGAAACCAGCGGCGAAGGGACGAATCTCGGCTGGCATGGGTATTCTTGGACAAAACGTCTTCCGACATGTTCTGCGAGGAAGCGTCTTCCATGGTCATTGTTTCTGTTACTCTTTCAGGCTTCTCTTCTGAAAGCAGCTCCTTTCCTTCGAAAGAAATATGTTCCAGAGGAAGAGGGTCGGCAGACACAACTTGTTTCTCGACACGGTATTTTTTTCGTTCAGAAAGACGCTCGGCAATGCGAAGTCGTCCTTCGCGAGCTCGAGAAGCAAGAGCGCTCAAATCATTATGAACGCGTAAAAAAAGAAACTTAAAGAATCGAGCAAGGCGCTCAATGAGCGACAAAGATATTCGTTTGACGCGATCTCCGATCGAAAAAAGCGTGGTAGAAGAAACCCCCGACGAGACGCGGGCACGAGCCTCCACTTCGGGGAGACGCCGAAAAAAAAGGTAGAAGAGCGCCGCAAGCGCCAGGACGACCGCAATCGGCAGAAGAATGAGCGCCGTCATAACACAATCCCGAAAAAATTCACACTCGTTTCAGAATACCAGGAAAGCGCCTCTTTCCGCAAAAACCGCCTCAACTCTAGAGTTCGAATCGAACAAAGCCGCCCACTCGGATATTCTCCCCCATTTTGGCAACCGATTCCGCGATATGCTGGGCCACTGTTTTCGACGGATCCTTGACGAAGGCCTGTGTGAGCAGCGCCGATTCCTCACGAAATTTTTTCTCTTTTCCCGCGAGAATATTCGCATGAAGAGACACTGGCTTCTTCTCTTCGGCAAGGCGCTCTTCCCAGAGGCGCCTTTCAGACTGCACTTCTTCTTCCGGCACTTCTTCCGGAGAGACGACACGCGGAGAGAGGGCGGCGATATGCATCGCGAGATCTTTGCCAAGCGAAACGAAATCATCATTCCTCGCCACAAAGTCTGTCTCGCAGAGAAGTTTGACAAGCACGCCAATCTTTCCGTTCGAATGAATATAGGAAGCAATCAGGCCTTCTTTTGCCTCTCGATCGGATTTCTTGAGCGCCTTTGCTTGCCCGCGCTTCTTGAGGATCTCGAGAGCGAGCGCCTCATCCTGAGACGATTCTTCTAGGGCTTTCTTGACATCGACGACTCCTGCGCCCGTCATTTCCCGAATTCGCTTCACTGTTTCAAGAGAAAAAGTTCCCATAAAAATGCCGTTATCACTTATCGGTTTTCACGTTGGTCAATGATTGCCGAAAGATCAAGATCTCACAGAAATGTCAAGGAGACACCTCTCTTTATTAAGTTATTAAGAGATCCGCGTCGACACCCAAATAAACTCGGAAGAAAATTTGCCTCTCCTCGCTTTCGAAAATCGAAAAAGAAAAAATCAAAAAACTTTCATACATACATAAATGAAGAAAGACACTCCAATACCGCGCTTCCCTTCACTCTCACGTGTCCCACTCTTTTATTTGGAAACGGCGGTATCGGAGGAAGAAACGGGAGCCGCTGAGTGAGGAGCCGACTCGATCGCCTTCGCGAGCACACTCAGCAAAAAGCGAAGTGAAGAAATGGCATCGTCATTCCCCGGAATCGGGTAGTCGATCGCTGAGGGATCAGCATTCGTATCGACAATCCCAACGAGCGGAATTCCTGCTCGGCGCGCCTCACGAATGACAATCGCGCTCTCCTTGACGTCTGCGATCAAAACCGCACCCGGAAGTTCGGTCATGTTCTTTATCCCGCCCATTCGCCGCTCCAATTTTTCGAGCTCCTCGGTGATTTTCATGCGCTCAAATTTCGTATACTTCTTGAACTCTCCGCGCTCCAATTTCTCCGACGTTTCGCGCAGGTATTTGGTGCGCGTCTTCATGACTGAGAAATTCGTAAAGGTGCCCCCAAGCCAGCGGTCCACCACAAATGGAAGTTCCAGCCGCTTCGCGAATGAACGCACAAGGTCGTGTGTCTGCTTCTTGGTGCCGACACAGAGAATACGCTTGCCGCTTTTCTTCACGGAAGCAAGAAACGCTGCGGCTTCTTCGAGTTTCTCGGCCGTTTTTTTGAGATCGATGATACCAAGTCCATTTCGAGTCGTATAGGTAAACGGGGCCATTTTCGGGTGTCGACGAGAACTGGTATGTCCAAAATGAACTCCCGCTTTGAGAAGCGCTTCAAGAGAAACAGCAATCCCACTCAAATCTTTCCCCGCAAAAAAGTCGCTTTCGAGCGCCTTTTCCTCCACCCCTTTCAAGGATTCAGTCGTTTCGAGAGGAGGCGTCTTCTTTTCCGTCCCCTCTTCTTTTTTCTGGTGTTTCTCGGGATTTTCGTTCGTCTCTTCTTCCGTCATCGTTCTTTTCGTCATAATTCACTCACTATTATAAATTTATCCTTATCTTCCCTTTTGTTTCTCCGCCGCAATCCCATGACCCCTCCCTCCATACGATGAACCTACGAAGGAAAGGAAAGGGATTCCGGCATTGACCCGAGCGTTCCGAAAAAAGATCCGAAACGAGGAAGGGTCAAGTGAAATCACTGTTCAAAGAGAAACATGAATGATAAACCCCGACGTCCATCGGGGAAAATATACCACTCGGAGTCTACCGCTGAAGACCCCTCTTGTCAATTCTCCTCTCACATGCTAGTCTTTTCGAGAACTCAATCCCTTTCATTTTCTTGTCTTATGAAGAGCGGTATTCATCCGTCCTATACGGAAAGAGCAACCATTACCTGCGGCTGCGGAGCCGTCATTACGACCGGTTCTACGAGAAGCGAGATGAATATCGACGTCTGCGCCAATTGCCATCCTTTCTATACCGGGAAAAAGAAGCGCATTGATGCAACGGGCCGCGTCGATCGATTCGAAAAACTCTCGAAAAAATCGGAGGGTCTTCGTCCGACGACCCGATCGAAGCGCGAAAAACTCGCCGAGAAGTCGAAGAAAAAAGCCGAGAAAACCGCTACCCCTTCTTCGCTCAAAAAGTAGCGATTCCTGGATGCAAAACGACGCCCGTGCTTTGTGCGCGACGTCGTTTTTCATTTCCGTTTTCTTCCGATTTTGGTATCCTAAACGAGATAAGAGAGTTCTTTAGTTCGGAAAGAAGGCAGTACAACGAAGCTGGTCCATATTGTTGCCGAAAAGGAAATAAGCGTAAAGAAAGAGCAGAAATTCGCTCAATGAGAACACGAATCCGAAGCGAAGGTCGCAGAGAAAAAACAGGATCGTATCAGGAAGGATTTTTGAAATGAAGAAGAAATGGTACAAAAAGCGATTCTCCTCCTCAATACAGACAGGAAAGGAGTAATGCGCGCGAAGAGAAAGAGAAACCTCAATGGAAGCGTCGTGTATAAGAAAAAAACGGAGAAAAATCAGCATTCGTCACGTAACCTTTGATTGATCGTGCAGTAAATCTGCACCGAGGAAAAAGAAAACCTCATTCAAAATTCAAATTGGTAACACCAATTTCTTAGCAGAAGAGTCGAGCGCGCGGCGAGAAAAATACCAATCCCGCAAAATCAAAAACACATTCTTTATAGCTGCTTTGTTGACAGAATAACCATTCGAACCATGACGAGAGACGTCAACTTCCCAGGCTTCTCTCGCAAAAATACGTATGCATCCCCTTCTTCCCTCTCTTCAAGAAGAATTCAATCAAATAGAAATGGAGCTCTCGCATCCGAGCGTTCAATCGGACCAAAAAAGCCTGACTCGTCTTGCAAGACGGCGTGCGGAACTCTCTGAGATTCTCGAGAAATCGCAAGATATAGAACGGCTCGAGCATGCAATGCGAGAGAACGCCGAACTCTTGAATACCGATCAGGAAGACGAGCTCAAACTGCTCGCGCTCGAAGAAAATACCGTGCTCTCGCGAGAAAAAGATGAGCTCGAAAAAGCATTCGAGCGACTGCTCGTGCCCAAAGATCCTCGCGATGCGCGCGACGTCATCGTGGAAATTCGTGCGGGCGCAGGAGGAGACGAGTCTGCCCTCTTTGCGGGAGATCTCTTTCGCATGTACGTTCGCGCGGCCGAAAAGGCAGGATGGAAAACCACACTGCTTCATACAAACGAGACTTGGATCGGCGGCTTTAAAGAAATCGTCTTTGAAATCACGAAAGGTTCTGGTCCTGACGTTTTCCGACTTATGAAGTACGAGTCGGGCGTTCACCGCGTCCAACGCATACCAGAAACTGAGAAATCGGGGCGCATTCACACCTCGACAGGAACGGTGGCCGTGTTGCCACAAGCGGAAGAAGTAGACCTTCTCATACAACCGAACGACCTTCGTATCGATACCTATTGTTCTTCGGGACCAGGGGGACAATCGGTCAACACCACCAAAAGTGCAATTCGCATTACCCACCTCCCAACCGGCCTGGTCGTTACATGCCAAGACGAAAAGTCGCAGCACAAGAATAAAGACAAAGCACTCAAGGTTTTGCGCTCGCGCCTCCTCGAAGCCGAGGAAGAACGCCTCGCAAAAGAGCGGGGGGACGCGCGGCGAAGCCAAATCGGAACTGGAGACCGAAGCGAAAAAATCCGCACCTACAATGTCCCGCAGGATCGCGTGACGGACCACCGCATCAAGGTTTCATGGAGCGGCATCGAAAGAATTCTTGCGGGAGAAATTGCAGACATCTTTACTCGACTCGAAGCAGAGGATATGGAGCGCCGCCTGAATAAGGAAACGCAAAAAGAAAACGATTCTTCCAACGAACCTTCCTAAAGACTCTTCTTTTTTGAGAATAAGAAGTAATCGAAAGGTGTCGCGGCAACTCAAAAGCCCTAAATCTCTTCCAAAAAAACTGAAAGAATGGGAAGAGAAAATTTTATCATTCTACAAGAAACAAAATGCATCCCAATCCACACAAAGGGAGAGAAGAGAGCCGCCGAGCCCTGAGCCCGAGCGGCATGATGACCAAAATTGGTATTATCATTTTTTCGATCGCTATTCTTGCCGGACCGTTCTACAGCGTCCCGGAATATCGCCTTGTCAGCAATACGATAAGCGAGCTTGGAGCACAACAAACGCCCCACAACTTTTTCGCAATTTTCGGATTTCTTGCCTTCGGGCTCGGGATTGTACTCGACTGGGTACGACAACCGTCACGACAGACCCTCCCCTTCATGCTCTTCGGGTTGTCGATGATGATCGCCGGAATTTTTCCACACAAGCCACTCGGGATTGATACGCCCTACAATGAGGTCGTTGATTCGATACACTCCGGGGCCGCGACACTTGGCGGGCTTTTCATCACCCTAGGATTTCTGACAGAGAGTGTGCGCACCACTTCAAACAAACGCCGTGTGATCACACTCGCACTTGCCACCCTTTGCTTCTTTCTTCCGCTCGGAATGTTTTCCCTTCCAAATCTCCAAGGCATTCTTCAGCGAATAATGTTCGCTTCGGTGTTTCTGTGGTTCTGGTTCTTTTTCCCAGAACAATTCTCCTCCACGAGAAGCACGCGACCATGAAAACGATCCGCGATTTACTGAATGACTCCGACGCAATCATCCTCCCGAGAGAAGAGTGTGAACTTCTCATTGCCCTGGTTCTGAAAAAAGATCGCGTCTTTGTGCTTGCACATCCCGAAGCGACACTCACGTCCCGACAAGAAAAAAGAGTGAAGCGATATTTCACACGACGGATTGCGCACGAACCGTTAGCACTC
The DNA here is from genome assembly GCA_016699975.1 of Candidatus Moraniibacteriota bacterium. GTDB lineage: Bacteria > Patescibacteriota > Minisyncoccia > Moranbacterales > UBA1568. The sequence goes on from CP064994.1 coordinate 819,365, forward strand.
ATTGCGAAGAACAAAGAGTTTTTCGGAAGAAATTTTTGGATCAACAAGCATACCCTCGTCCCACGGCCAGAGACTGAATTGCTCGTCGAAAAAACATGGGAATACATTCTTTCGACCCTGAAATTTTTGGAGCCATCACACGCTTCACAAAGCGCTCATGCATCTTTTGACGGCCATGTTCTTCTGATTGATGTCGGGACTGGATCCGGAAATATTCTCATCACCCTCGCTCGGGAAATGGAAGAAAAAAATATTTCCCAAAAAAATGTAGAGTTGGTCGGGGTCGACATCTCGCTTGGCGCTCTTCGTGTTGCACGGAAGAACGCAAGAAAAATTTTATCAAATACATCACCACGATTTTTTCATTCGGATCTTCTGAGCGCTCTTCCTCGAACGCTTTTCCAGAGAACAAAGAGGTTGATTCTGACTGCCAACCTTCCGTACCTTTCGCGCCTCCGCTACGAGAATGCCCCAAAGGATGTCCGGCAGTATGAGCCCAAATCCGCACTCGTGAGCGGCGCTGATGGATTCTCTCACTACCGCACACTCTTTGAGACACTCTTCGAGATAGAACAGAAAAACATTCTCCCGCACTCCGTTACGCTCTTTCTTGAAATCGATCCGCAGCAGAGAGCACTTCTCCGAGAAGCGGTCTCCCGATATTTCCCGCGCGCATCCCTTCTCTTTTTCCAAGACCTTGCTCATCGTTTCCGAATTGCACGCATCGAAATCGAAAAACTTCCGTGAACCAAAAACAAAAACGCCCCGATCACTCGGAGCGTTTTCAAATCGGACTACAATCAAAGAAACTATTTCTTTTTCTTCTTTGCACCCGCCTTCTTCTTGGGAGTGGCCTTTTTCACCTTTTTCTTGGCTGCCATATTCCAATCACCTCCTTTCGTTTTATTTTTATTTTTGGAGAATATTTTCTCTATCAGAAATATACATCATATTTTTTTCTCGCACAAGAGGAAAATGAAAATTGAAAAACATTTTTGAAAAAATTTGGAATACATTATCACTCCCTTTGCGCACAGAAAAATATCGTGCAGAAAAAACTTCACCGTTTCCAAAAATTTTGGAGTTGGAAAAGAAAAAAGTGACAGAAAATTTTTTCTTCTTCGAAATAATTTTTTTGACATCAAAAACCTCGAATTTTGAACTATCAAAAAACAAGGGCATTCCCTGTGTTTCAAAAAAAGAATGCGCCTCTTCCAAAAATCTTCTGAGCACAGAAGAGCAAGTCGCTCCTCGAGAAAACGTGATCCTCTGGAGGCGCATTGAGAAATTTTCGGCTTCGGCATCGCATCCATTTTTCTGTACGGAAGTATCACAAACGCCGAAGATACCATTTTTGCAAAAATCATGTCTGAAGAGTTCCAGAAAATTTTCGGGGCACTCATGTCGAAACGAAAGCGAAGAAAAATATTTCCACAAAATCTGGAACAGCACTCATCGTCGAGCCATATATATATATGAATCTTCAACACAGAAAAAGAGCCGAAGAGATCTTTGGAGATCTTTGGACGATGTGCTACAAAACGAACAATTTGTCCAGTTGACGCCGAAAGAGAGCCCCTCTAGAATAAAAACGAGGTCGACCGAGCTTCAACGAAAGCCCTTGAATCATTTTCATACCCTGTAAAACTGGAAAGGAAGGTGAATACCTTATGCGACATGATGAGCAGATGGACCTGGAAGAAGACCGCGAAAACGAAGGTGGATTTAAAGCTTGGCTTGAGGATAACCTTCGGATTATTTTGAGCATTCTCGTGGTTCTCGCGATCGCGGGCGGTATCTATTCGTACTCGCAACGCTCAGAAGCCCCAGCGATTAGCGAAGAGACTTCCTCAGAAGAAGTGACAGAGCCAGGAGCCACAGCGGAAGAAGCCAAACCGGAGAGTGAAAACGAAGTCGCTCCCGCGCCAACCACAGAAGAAACGACGCCTGTCAAAGAAGAAGTGAAACCAACGCCTGTCACCGAAACTGCTTCGGCAGGAGAAAGCAAGGAGACTGAAACTTCTTTCATAGAAGCAGCGGGAAAGGGTGAAGGTGCAACCCACCTCGCGCGACGAGCCCTTGCAAACTATCTCGAGAAAAATCCGGATGCAGCGCTTTCCGCCGAACACAAAATCTATATCGAAGATTACCTTCGAAAGAATGTGTCGTACGGAAAAGTACAGCCTGGAACCAGCTTGGAATTCTCAAAGAGTCTCATTCAAGACTCGATCGGGAAATCAAAACAACTGAGCGATCATCAACTCTCCAATCTCAAGAAATACACGGAGCGAGTTCCCTCTCTTCGCTAAAATCTCTGTTATGAGATTCGAAAACAAAGCATTCTTGCTTTGAGCGAGTTTTGAGGACGATTGGTTCGAGAAGAAGTGAAAAGAAACGTGAAGCGTTCTCATTTCTGATCAAACGAAAACGAAAGAGTAAGGATGACTGAATGAATGAAAGAGAAAAAGAAACATCTCTTCAATTGTTTTTTGATTTTCCGTTCTTTGTTGGTACATAAAACCCCGCAACGGCGGGGTTTTATGTACCTCAAATAAAGTTCCCTTTACTAACATCGCAAGAAAGAAGCATAGAGAAAGAGCTCTCCCAGAGACATTGGAAAAACCAAGGATTTAGAAGACCATGTCAGACTTTCTCCCTGGGCTCAATCTTGGTATTTTAAGACTTCGGATATTCCACATATTGCGTAAAGAGAGCACTCTCCTCGGATTTTATTGAAAATATCTCTTCAAAATCCATTTTGAGAGGAGGAAAAAAGAGACACGGAAACTGTTTGGCCAACTTTTATCCCAAGCCCCCGAGAAAGTCCGGCGTTTATCTCGAGTACGGAATCAGCTGGCTCGCTCGGAGCATAGATTCGTTTTTGATCCTTGAAGTCCACCTCTTCCTCAATGTGAACGATCTTTCCTTCACGAATCCAGAGGATATCGATCGGAAATCGCATATCTTTCATCCAAAATCGATACACATTTTTTTCTGGAAAGACAAAAAGCATGCCGCACTCGCGACACAAAGTATCTCTCTTCCCGAGACCTCGATCCTGTTCCTCTTTGGTTCTCGCGACCTCCACGGAAAACGCATGTTTTCCAATCGTAACAAAGGGTGGGCGGAGCTCTTCCTGGGCTGATCTTTTAAAAAAGAAGAATGTTGCTCCAGCGAGAACCACAAATACGACAAGTACCGCGTATTTTTTATTCATATGATGAGCATTCGAAGAGTAACCAAGTATCACTTCCCTTCAAGTTCACGAAGCGATTCGAGAAGTTTTCGTTCCTCCCGTGAGAGATACTTCGGAATGCTGACAAGAACCGTGACAAGGTGATCTCCTCGACTCCATCGACTCCCCAGCGTAGGAATTCCTTTTCCTCGAAGTCGAAATACCTCTCCGGATTGCGTCCCGGCGGGAATTTTTATCACCGTCTCGCCGTCGAGCGTCTTCACAGAAACCGAGTCTCCTAAGGAGGCGCGAGTTGCGGAGATGGACGCACAAGAGAAGACATCGCTCCCGCCCCGCTCAAAATTCGGTTGTTTTCGTATATGAACCACCAACATGATATCACCGGGCGGCCCTCCTCGCTCTCCTGCTTCTCCTTCACGCGACAGAGACAGGGCTTGTCCATCTTCAATACCCTCGGGAATATCAAGAGAAAATTCTCTTGTCTCTTTCTTCTGTCCCGAGCCGCGGCAACTTGAACAGGGGTCCCGAAATGTTTTTCCGCGTCCCCCGCATGCTTCACACGAAACTACTTGCTGCACTACTCCCAAAAAACTCCGCACGGACTGTCGCACTCTTCCTGCCCCACCGCACACCGAGCACGTCGTCTCGGACGAACCCTTTTTTCCACCTGTCCCCGAACATGATTCGCAACGTCCCGTCCTTCGAACCGAAACTGACTTTTTTACCCCTTGCGCCATTTCCTCGAAGGAAATCTCCACATCAACACGAATATCGGCGCCCCGGCGCAGAGATGTTCGTTCCCCGCCAAAGCCGCCACCAAAAATGTTCGAGAAAATATCCTCGAAACCCGAACCTTCAAAACGAAAATCGCCTTGGGAAAATCCTTCAAATCCCCTTCCGAAATCAAAGCCACCAAATCCTCCGCCCCCGCCCGAGGATCCAGCCCCCATATTTGAAAAGTTTTCCCCGAAACGGTCGTATTGCGCACGCTTGTCCGCATTCGAGAGGACTTGATAGGCTTCGTTTATCTCTTTAAATTTGGCTTCGTCCCCCCCTTTTTTGTCGGGATGATACCGATGGGCGAGTTTTCGATATGCCTTTTTGATTTCGTCCGCCGAAGCCGATTTTGAAACACCGAGTGTTGCATAGAAATCCTTTGCCATAGGAAGAGAAAAACTGGGTATGAAAAATATACGATCCCAGTCTACTCGAAAGAAAGAAAATTAGCAATTAAAGTGTCAGAGTGCTAATTTTGACCGTTCCTGTACTTTTTCCTCCCAGAAAAAACTTGTCTTTCTCCCCCACTACAAAAACCCTGTATAAGAAAAAGAAGAAAAATACACTTCCTCCTCACTGAAAACTTTTTGACATTCTCTCAGAATCGGTTTAGAGTGAGAAGTCGGCTCAATCCGTGAAAAAGCCGACGGAGTTCAAAGTTCTTTCCCAACTGATGCGAAAAAAGAGAATCCTACAATCGGCCAGATCGACGTTTCCCCTCAAAACTTCCGTGCAGCCGATCATGGCAAAACCCTCAAAACAAACCGGAGAACAGCAATGCAATCTGAATATATCTACGGAACTTTTGCAGCCTCTCTTGTCATAGTTGGAGCAATGCCTTTCTTTATGGGGTTAGATCACTACAGAGTGTGGAGTTTATCTGAGCTTTACGTCTGGATAATATTGCCGTACTACCACCGATTGCTTTTCCTTTGCTTCCTCCTCTTCCGTTTGAGACGAAATGCCTCTCAATCCAATCGATTGGCCGTGTGCTCTTTTCTCGTCGTGCAAGCCGGCTATATAAGAATCTTCATCGCTCCCCTCGCGGCAGAGATACGCCCTGCATGGATTTTTATCGTAAGCGGAGTTCTTACTCTGGGATTTCTTCTGGGAGCGAAAAAATTCGCTCACACAGGGAAATTTGAAGATACTTGTTTGGCCGTGTCCACTGTGTCCGCAACGACGATAGAAGCTATTCTTATTCTTATCATAGCTCTTCTTGCGTTTATTTTTATCGAGTTTAGAGAAATGCTTCATTATTTCTTGTTTCAAGGGATATTGTTCCTTTTCTCTTTCCTCGTGACATACATCATATCCCTCTGTTTTTACAAGATTGAAGTGTTGCTCACGGAAAAGAGTGACGGTTTCCAATTATTCCAATTAACGGAAGGGTTGTATATCTCGACTCTTGTTCTCATGGGATGTCTCACCCTTCTTCTTCTATCATTTCTCTAAAAAAAATGAGAGAACTTCCATCGTACCCCGACTTCTTCACGAATCGGGGTTTTTTCTTTCTTTAAAGGCCGTTCTTCACTTTATTGTGTTTGTGTTCCTCGAAGGTCACGGCAAAAAATGTCTCGCCTGTTTTTGGATTATTGAGGAAAAAATAGTACGGATTCGACAGAGGAAAAAGTGTCGCTCGCAGAGAAGCGAGTCCCGGATTCGATATTGGTCCGGGCGGAAGACCGCGGTATCGATACGTGTTGTATGGTGAGTCGAAACGCGTCTCTTCGATCGAGTGTTGCACTTTGGATTCGCCGCGCGCATATTCGAGCGTTGCATCGCTTTCGAGTGCATGGTTGTCACGAAGGCGCCTCCAAAAAAGATCACTCACCATTCTTCGATCACGCTCAATCGCTTCGGCAGACTGATTCGCGTTTCCAATTTCGCGCTCGAGAATGCTGGCAAAAGTTACCGTTTCAAAGACAGTTTTCCCTTGTTGATCGGCTTCTTTCCGCAAATCATCCGAAAAACGACGAGAAAAATTCCCAAGCATTTTCTCAAGAATACTCCCTGGCGACTCTCGAATCGCAAACGTATAGGTATCTGGAAACAAAAATCCTTCAAGGGAGGCATTTTCAGGAGAGAAGCAAGTATCGGATACGCTTCCCGCCATTCGGGGAGCGGATTCCTTGCGAGTTCCACAAATTTGTCGCCGTCAAACTCATTTGCGGAAAGTCTCGATGCCATTTTTTCAATCGTCCATCCTTCCGGAAAGGTGAGCGTTACTTCCTCAGGCTTTCCAGATTTTTGAAGCAGTGTCGCGACCACTTCGGGCGCCGTCAAGTTTCCGGAAATAACGATACTCCCAGAAGGCACTTTCCCACGAAGATTCCCTCGAAACGCACTCCACAAAAAATACCATCGGGAAGAAACAAGCCGATCCGCCTCGAGTCTTTTGGCGACACTTTGAATATCCTCGCCCTCTGCTATACGAAAGACTCGTTCTCCACGGTATTCTCCGCGCAGCGTTTTTGCACGATACACAAAAAGACCGGCTGCAAGACCGGCCACCATTCCTCCAAGAAGACACAGTGAGAGAAACTTTTTCAGCATGAATTCCCTTCAAACGTTTTTATATTCCCATGACCTGAATGATAACATCGCGCTTTCGCGCGCCGTCGAATTCGAGAGCGAAAATGCTCTGGATGGGTGAGAGAATAAGTTCCCCGCGTTCAACCAAAATCGTCTCGCTCGAACCAATGAGAAGCGCTTTGCAGTGAGAGTGTCCGTTGCTGCGACCATCGGAAGCGTGCTCTTTTCGAATTTCAAAGAGATCGTGCGAATAATGGTCGTCAACGGGGGCCGCTTTATAGAGAACGCGCATGAAATCCTGAAGAAGAAGTGGTTCATTGTGATTAATAACAACGCCCATGGTGGTATGCGGCACGAAAACCGTCACATTGCCTTGCCGAATGCCCGACGTCCGAACCGCTTCTCGAACGGATTCCGTAATATCGAGAAAGTCAATTTGTGTTCGACTCTCGAGCGGAAGAATTGTTTTGTGTATTCGCATACCTCCTCAGGATACAAATCTATTCTATGCTTTTGCGAGTTCCCCTTTCAGGATATCTTTTTGTTGAACTCCCATGAATTCTTTTACCACCTTTCCGCCCTTGAATATTTTAAGGCTCGGAATGGACATGATCCCATACTCGGCGGCTTTCTTTGGATTGTCGTCGACATCGAGCTTGCCGACTTTTGCTGTTCCCTGCACCTCTTCGGCAAGTTCGTCGATAACGGGTCCCATCATCTGGCAGGGACCGCACCAGGGAGCCCAAAAGTCGACCAAAACCGGCACTTCGCTCTTCAAAACTTCTTGTTCGAAATTCTCGTCGGTAAACGTGTGTGCCATAAAAGTATTTTTTAAAAGTATTTGCGAATGAAAAGCGGAAGCATTCTTAGTCCACCGCTAGTCGGCTTTCGAAAGAATATTTTCTCCCTTCCCTTCTCCTCCCAAAAAATTCGAGAGTTCGTGTGAAAAATGACTGTCTCGCTTTCCGATCCATGCAAGCAGCATCGCCGCATGCTCTTTCTCTTCGTCTCGATTATGTTCGAGAATAGCGCGCAGTTCGGTATCATTCGAAGCCTCCGCTCGCTGATTATACCAATCTATTGCTTCAAGCTCTTCCCGGAGCGAATCGATGGCGCGTTTCATATCGAGCACTTCATGACTGAGTTTCTCGCGTTCTTCATGCAACATACGCGCGTTCTTACGGATTATTTCTTTCTGCACCTTCATTGTAACACAGGAATCATAGAGGGAGGAAACTTCTCCTATCCCTCTCCGCGACGCAGCACTTCCAGAAAGGCGGTCGGAGGAATCGTCACCCCTCCTACTTCACGCATTCGCTTCTTCCCCTTCTTTTGCTTTTCCAAAAGTTTTCGTTTGCGCGTCACATCTCCGCCATAGAGCTTTGCGGTCACATCTTTTCGGAATGCGGAAATGGTTTCGCGAGCAATGACCTTCCCGCCTACGGAGGCCTGGATTGCAACGGCAAAGTTGTGCCGCGGAATAACTTCTTTGAGTTTTTCGACTGTCGCTTTTGCCTCGAGGAAAAGTCGCTTCTTCGGCACCATTCGAGAGAACGCATCGACCCGTTCATTCGCAACCAAAATATCAAGCCGCTCCACATCGGACGGACGGTAGCCGATATACTCATAGTTCATCGAAGCGAACCCGGAAGAAACGCTTTTCAATCGATCATGAAAACCCACAATCACATCCATAAGCGGCGCATCGAACGAGAGAAGCACGCGTTCTTCATCGAGGTACTCGGTATTCTTGTATTCGGCACGAATCGACGACGATAAATCGAGAACCGATCCAAGAAACGATGCGGGCGCTACAATTTTAAGATCCACATACGGTTCGTGAATCATTTCGATGGAGGCGGGGTCGGGCATGTCGGAAGGCGAATACATGGGCACGCGGCCTGATACGTTTCGAAGCTCAATTTCATAGACGACTGACGGCGTGGTAATAGTGGGCGCGATGTCGAATTCTCGCTCAAGACGCGCCTGAATGATTTCGAGGTGAAGAAGACCGAGAAATCCACACCGAAATCCACGGCCCAATGCAATATTACTTTCCGGTTCGAACGTGAACGCCGCATCGTTTAACTTGAGTTTATCGAGTGCGTCACGCATGAGGGTATACTCATCACCTTCGACCGGGTAAAGACTCGCATACACCATCGGCTTCACTTCCTTGTACCCGGGAAGTGCCTCCACTGGCTCGCTTTTCGCTGGTGAAGTACATGTGATCGTATCGCCAACGCGACAAAACGAAACATCTTTGAGGCCCGTTGCGATATACCCGATATCGCCCGCGGAAAGTTTGGGCGCGGGAGTAAGCGCGGGACACATGGTGCCCACTTCAATTGCGAGACTCTCTCCTTCGGTCGCAAGCATGCGAAGCGAGCTCTCACGTTCAACTTCCCCGTCGACAATACGGACATAGGCAACGACACCTTTGTAACTGTCGTATGCCGAGTCGAAAATGAGCGCACGAAGCGGCGAAGTTTCGTCCCCGCTGGGAGACGGCACCCGCTCCACGACTGCGGAAAGGATATCGGGAACCCCACGACCCGTCTTCCCCGACGCGAGCAGTATATCCTCTTCGCGACATCCCAAAATGTGTCGCACTTCTTTTTTTGTCTTCTCAATATTAGCGGCTGGAAGATCGATTTTGTTGATGACCGGAATGATTTCGAGCTCTTCTTCGATCGCAAGATACAAGTTGGCGAGGGTCTGCGCCTGAACGCCTTTGGTCGCATCGACTAAAAGAATGGCGCCCTCGACCGCCGCGAGCGAGCGAGACACTTCATAATGAAAATCGACATGTCCCGGCGTGTCGATCAAATGAAAAAGATAGTCGCCTGTCTCGACCGCCGTGCCTTCGTAGTGGTAACGCATGCGAACCGGCTGAAGTTTGATCGTGATACCACGCTCGCGTTCGAGATCCATTTGATCGAGCAGCTGCTCCTTCATTTTTCGCTTCTCAACTGTCCCCGTCGCCTCCAAAAGCCGATCTGCAAGCGTCGACTTCCCGTGATCGATATGAGCGATAATACAAAAATTTCGAATGAAGCGGCGGTCCATAGAGGTACGAAAAAAATTCGCCGAAAGAAGCGAAGTGCTTTCTCTTTACCCTAGTATACATCCCATGAAAAGGCAAAGGAGTTCTCGTCTCTACTGAACACTCCATCGCCTTTGTATTCCTGGGGAAGCAGTGATAGTTAATCTTCACAGCAAAGGAAGGAAGCACTCTCAAAAATTTCGAGAGCCTTGTCAGCGCTCTTCTTTGAGTGGAGAAATGGTTCTCCTTAGACGGTGCCGCGATTCGATTCTTCTTCAGCTTCTTTGAGAACGCCAGGATTCCGCAAAAATCGAGAAACAAGAAAAGATCGGACACTTTCCACTTCTTCAACCCGAAAGAGCGACGCGGCAATGAGAAATGCGAAGACACCGAGAAAGCCCGAGAAAAGGAGCTGGAGCAACACTTCTGCAAAGGTATCGAGCTCGACATTTCCGATCGCAAAAAAGAACTTTCCGGACTGCACCGCTCCCAAAGCAACAAGGGATGCGAGCGCCATTTTTAAAGTTGCAAAAAAGAACGCTCTCCCTCCCCATCCTTCCATCCGTCTTTTGAGCAGAAAGAAAAGAAGGAATGCATTTACGATACTCGCCACCGAAAACGAAATCGCAAGCGTGACAGGTCCCCAACTTCCCACAAAGAAAAACAAAACAGCGATATGCACCGCTTCGGAGACGAGCGCCACGAGAAGTGGTGTTTTGGTATCTTGCAAAGAGAAAAAAGCGCGCGCGAAAAGCGGAGTAAGACTCTGGGCGAAAAGACTTATCGAGAGTGCCCCCAAAATATCAAACGTCGCACGCGTGTCTTCCCAATCGAATTCGCCAGTTCCCAAAATGATGCGGACGATTTGCGCGCGAAGCGCGAGCATCAAAACGCTTACCGGCACCACGAAAAAAAGAACCTGACGACATGTTTTTTCGAGGATCGCCGCAAATTCCACTCGTTTCTCCCGAGCCGCATAGGCAGAAAGAGTCGGAAACGCCGCGAGCGAGAACGCCACTCCGAAGAGCCCCAGGGGGACGCTCTGAATATTGTTTGCAAGCGTAAACGAAGCAAGCGTTCCCGATGCGAGCGCTGAGGCAAAGAACGTCACTGCAACAAAACTGACCTGTCCCACGGCGACCCCCAGCGATCGAGGAATCATAAGGGAGACCACGCGCCACACATCGCGGCGCAGTTCGGCGCCATCACGAACAAAAATCCGAAACCCTGCACTTCGGACGCTCGGATACTGAATCGCCGCATGAAGGAGCGTGCCAAAAACGACGCCAAAAGCGAGTCCCGCCGGCCCCCACAGTTTCGAGAAAAGGAGCACGCCCGTAATGATGCCAACATTATAGAAAACCGGAGCGAGCGAGAACACAAAAAAGTTTCGAAACGAGACAAGGACACTTCCAAACACTGCACTCACTCCCAAAAAGACCGGGCCCAGGAGCATAATGCGCGTAAGCATAGTCGTCAGCGCCTGCTTTTCGGGAGAGAATCCCGGAACCAACAAACGAACAAGCGACTCTGCAGCAAGAATGGCAAGAAGTGAAATTCCTCCGAGAATGAAAAGAACAAGAAAAAGAATGCCGCTCGACAGCTTCCATGCCGCCTCGTCACCGCGCTTTTCGCGAACTTCCGTAAAGATGGGTACGAATGCTGCCGAGAGGGCGCCCGCGATAAGGAGTCCGTAGAGAAAATCGGGGATACGAAAAGCGGCATAGTACGCGTCAAGCACATCGCCCGCACCAAACATGCCCGCCAACAGGCGGTCACGAATAAATCCGAGAAGTCGGCTCGCGACACCAAAAACCGCGATTACCAAAGCCGCACCGGATACGGTATGATTTTCTTTTCCCCGAAAAATCGAATACAACCATCCCCCCATAGACGCATTCAAAAAATCACAAGTCACGCTCGCCGAACACAACTCCCGAATATCGGTCATGTGTGAGTTTCGTCTCAAATCGAAGACCGCCGTCAAACGGTATCAGATTTTTTTCTGATTGCCAAACGACCCTGAGACGTTTCGGAAAACGAAGTTCCGACAAAAGTTCGCTTCCCACCGATCCGGCTTGTTTCTGGAAAATAATGGAGTACGAACCGCACACGCGATCCGTCCCGCACTCAACACGAAACGGCAATCGGTATCGGTAGGTCACTTCGACCGATTCACCTGGACTCACATAGACCCAGTTCCCGAAGACACTCTTTCCCGCATCTTCAGAGATTCGCGTTCCCGAAGCAGGATCAATTTTTGTAACAGCATTCTCCCGCTCGACATCCGGATCGCGAGAAAAACGCAATCGATCGTAATCGAGAGGTGCTTCAACCGTCTCTCGTGTATACCCTTCGGCTGAAAGAAGCGTGGAGCCGAGCGGAACATATACACGAAGATAATCCGCATTCACCCGATCCCACCACTCGAATCCCGTCTTGCCGCCGCGATGCGTTCGATGAACCGTAACGGTATCAATCACACTTCCATCGTCTTGAATCTGAGAAACATGTCTGATGCGTTCGTCTATGACGCCGTCAGTTTTGTATCCGTTAATATTCGTGTGGATGACGCTCAGATAATCTTTTTTTGCAGGAAGCACTTCTCCCGACCAGCCCGCTTTCGAAATAAGCCGCTCTATGTCGCGATTTCTGCTGTAAAAGAGAATGTGCTTTTCCGCAAGTCCCGCCTCGATCGCAGAAAAGGCGCGGGCCTTCGTGGCAATATCTGCCTCCTTGCCGAAAATCCGCTCCACAAGAATCGGAGCTAAGTCCGCGAGAATTTCTTTGGGCTTATTTTCCTTTTTATCGTACGCTACTTCCACCTGATGCTGAATGAGGGCAAGAAAATTTTTGTCATCGATAGTCACCCCGTACTTTTCCATCCGAATGGGCCCCGTGATCTCAAGAAACCGTCGCAGCACTTCCGGCGTACACGAAACAACGCCATCAACGGTGGGACCACCTGTCTTCTCGTAAAAATGAATGGCTTTTTCTGCGGATGTCGGAAAGTCTGGAAACCAGTTGCTGTCGTGAAGACTCCACCCCGCACTCACTTTTTGAAGCGGCATGGGAGGCACGATATCTTCATGAATTTGCCCGTCGGGGTTAAAAATTCCGTCGACGAAAAATTTGCGCACTCGTCCGTTTGCCATATCAAGAAATGCGTAACTCCCAATAAACCCGCCCGTCGCTCGCATTTCGTGATTGTTTTGAAAGAGAAAGAGAAAACTTCTTGGACCATTCCCGCCAAGCATATCGGAGAACACTTCGCTGTGATCCACAAAAACTCGCATGCCAGCGACCGCTTCCGGAAGTCGGTTTTTTAGTCTGAGGAACGTTTCACGTTTGTCTTCCGGAAGATCATTCACCGAAACTTTTTCAATACTCGACAGAGCGCGCGAGAGGAGTTCTTCCGTCGTGCGAAGATCTCCCTCGATCGAACGAAACACGTCGAGAAAAGATCGGTGAGAAGCGTCGAGCGGATTGTCGAGAGATGATATCGTCTTCCCGACGCGCGTCATGGATTCTCCGGCTGCCGCGATATCGCGAGCGGCCTCTACCAAGTTTTTCCCTGAAGAAATTTTCGAAAGGACCGGGAGAAATCGAGTGCCTTCGATGAGGGTCTCGTTCCACTGACCAAAGAGACTCGATGCTTCCGAAAAAGAAGCGAACGCATTCTGAAAGGACTGCCCCGAAGCAGAAAAATCCCGCAGCTTCACATCTTCAATCGCACGGGAAAGTTCTCCGTATCCATCGGTTGCCGCGCCCAACACCTTCCCCTGAAATACGAATCCACTTCGAACAACACGAACTCCAAAAAATCCGAGAACCAGAAAAGAGAGAAGAAGAACAGTAATCGCGACCACTCGAGGATGTGAAAACAATATTCGTACTCGAGACATTTTCGACGCACACGAAAACCACAAAGAGGTGAAATTACGACGAAATGCCGAAGATGATCCCGGCTTCTTTGGCACGGAGAAAGGAGGGCGAATGTCTGGTGGTCGAGACGATGGTGGCGCAACTATTTTTCGAGAAAGAGCAGGCACCGTTTCTCTGGAAGAAGATGCGCTTGGAAGAAAAGGGGTCGAGTGTGATTTCGGAGTTGACGAAGGCAATCGAACACCATCCAAGCGTCGCGACTTCCCGCGAATATCACTCATGCGCCGATTCGAAGAAGGAGAAGAAAATGTCGGTTCGAGCATAGAATTCGCAAAGAAGAACGTCAGTCAAAAACGAAAGCTTTTCTTGGAGGAAGCACGGGTTGCCCCTCTTCCCTTTGTCAGTCGCTGTGCCCGCTTTCCCCCAAAGGTTCTCGAGAAATCGATACCGCCGATTCGTATATCGGAAGTGTTTCACGCCCCATCCGTTCCCAGGAAAATTCCGCCGCACGTCGAAACCCATCGTGCCGAAGCGAGTGGCGAAGCGATTCGTCCTCCCAGAGCGTTTCGAGCGCAGATCGAAGATCGCTCTTTTGCTCCGGATCAAAAAAGAGAGCGGCACTCCCCAAAATTTCGGGAAAGGCGGCGGCACGTGCCGCAAGAACGGGCGAACCCTTCATCATCGCTTCAAGAGGCGGAAGACCGAACCCCTCGTAGCGGGAAGGAAAGACCGAGAGACGAGCCCTTTTGTAGAGACTGTCGAGTTCGTCGTCCGGCACAAACCCGGCAAAAATCACCGAGGAAAGATTCCGCTCTTTCGCGAATCGCTTGAGTCGTTTATAGAAATAGTCGTCACGTCCAACGAGAATGAGTCGTACTTCCCGATCAGGAAAATTCGCAAATGCCTGGAGAAGAGATTCGAGATTTTTATGGGGATAGGCATTTCCCACATACAGCGCATACGGACGTAGTATATCATGCGAGTTTGTGTTTGAAGGAGAGGAAAGGAGATCAAGTCGCGAAAAAAGTGCCTGCTCCCTTTCGGGCGAAAGCAAAAAACAAAACGGATGAGCCGCTTCATAGGTAACGGAAATTCGCTCAGGAGAAACCTCGTACCGGTCAAGAATATCGCGCTTGGTATAGTTCGAGACAGTGATCACTCTTTTTGCCCGCAGAAGCGCACTTCGGATAACGATACGGTACGCATAAAATTTGAGTCGGTAAAAAAAAGGACTGAGCGTTGTTGATCGAAGCGTCGGAAACCGAAGAAGAATGAGATCGTGCACCGTCACAACAAACGGACGTCGGTACAAAAGTGGCACATTGAAGTGAGGGAAATGCACCACATCGCAGGCCTCTCGCCACAGGAGCCATGGGAAAAAAATTTGCTCCTCAAAAGAATACCACGAAAAATCCGCGATCACTTTTCGAAATCGTGGATTTTTTGGAATGTATTCGTGAAAATTTTCTTGACGAAGAAAGATGACGTACTCGTTTTTCGAGTCAATCGCTTCGAGCGACTGAATGAGCTCCGCCGTATACCGACCAAGCCCTTTCCCGAGAGGTCCGTAGAATCGTGCGTCAATGCCGATCTTCATATCGTTTTCGGAAATACCGTACTCCTCTCCAAAAAGTAAGAACCGAATGCGAATTGGGAATCGTTTGGTTCCGAGATAAAATAAACTGAGCAATCCCCAACCACCAGAATCCCTTCCCCAGAAAAGCGAGTCGCTCTCTTTCATCCCGAACCAAGGAGAAAAGGCTTCGAAAAATATGTATCACGAAACTTCTTTCCTCTCGCCGATTTTCTTCGCGGCGCAGCGTGTGACACCAGGGAAAACGAAAAGAAAGCGAGCGCGGTATGAATATTCCCAACAAGCAACTCAAACATCATCATCGAAAAGCAAGGATGGGTTGCCCTTCGAGCAAGGAAGCTCCCAGCGACCAGAGAAGTCGGGAAAACATTCCTCCACCGAGAGCAGCGGGAAGTTATGGTCTTCCGGGATTCTGAATTGCAAGCAAGCGATTGTACTTTGAAAGACGCTCTCCGCGGGAGAGTGACCCGGTTTTGATGCAGTCTGCCGACGCGCCCACGGCAAGGTCGGCAATGAAGTCATCATTCGTTTCTCCTGATCGGTGTGAGACCACTGTCTTCAATCCATGTGCTTTCGCAAGACACATCGTCTCGATCGTCTCGGAAAGCGTACCGATTTGATTTGGCTTGATGAGAACGGCATTACAGGCGTTTCGATCAATCGCTTCACGCACTCGTTTCGAATTTGTCACCAAAAGATCATCTCCGATCAAGAGGATGTCCTTCCCTTTCCCGAATCGCTCGCAGTGAATCGTCCATCCTTCCCAATCTCCTTCAAAGAGCGCGTCTTCGATCGAAACAAGATGATATTTTTCGATCCATTCGGCATACACATTGAGGAGCTGCTCTCGAGAGAGTCGCACACCTTCTGGTTCGAGCGCATATACAGCATCGGAAGGAACATAAAAAGAATTTGCGGCGGCGTCGATACCAAGAAAAATGTCTTTTCCAGCAACGTAGCCTGCCTTTTCGATCGCCGCGAGAAGCATTTCGAATGCCTGCACATGACTCTCAAGACGCGGCGCGAATCCGCCCTCGTCGCCAACTCCCACGCTGTATCCTGCTTTTGCCAAAATTCCCCGGAGCGCATGAAAAATTTCGCTTCCAGCACGAAGCTGATCGTCGTACTGCGAAATTCCTTTCGGAAAGAGCTTGAATTCCTGAACCGATAATCCAGAATCGCTGTGCTGACCGCCATTCAACACATTGAACATGGGGATCGGGAAAACCGAAGCAGTATCGAGCTGCGCCTCTTCTTCGAAAAGCGATCGAATATACAGAAAGAGCGGCACCTCGCGGCTCATCGAAGCCGCACGCGCAACAGCAAGTGAGATCCCGAGAATCGCATTCGCTCCGAGTCGAGATTTATTCTCGGTGCCATCAAGTTCGCACATCGCTTTATCGATATCGTTTTGCTCGAACACATCCATGCCAAGAAGTTTCTCGCGAAGCACACCATTCACATGGGACACCGCTTTCAAGACACCCTTCCCTCCATAGCGCGATTCGTCCCCATCCCGAAGCTCGACCGCTTCAAGTGACCCCGTCGAGGCGCCCGATGGGACTCCTGCAATCGCAACAATGCCATTATCGAGCGAGACCGCAACCTCCACGGTCGGATTTCCTCGAGAGTCGAGAATTTCTCGACCACGAATATCAGTAAGAGATGCCATAGAAATACGTTATCTGAAAAATATTACCCTGCAAATTTTAAATGCTGCGTTTTCCGAATCGAATTCCCAGTCTCGAACGAGAAACAAAAACCCCTGATCTTGATTTTCATTCACCCTTTCAAAAATTTCATTTGGGGAAGGAAACGATGAACCGCCTCTCCGAGATCTGTTTTAGAAATTCTTCCTCTCAAAATTTCGAATCGTCCCGAGAATTATTCGCTGAAATTCAAAGAACGGAAAAGTTTTCAGAAAATGAAAGAAAACTCCCCGAAATATTTTACGATGACGACTTCCTTGACGATTCCGGCAGTACTTCCAACTCCTCCAAAAATCCCCGATACAAACTGAGGACTCGAACGGCCTCAGGACGATCAATCGAAAATTCAGATTTGGAACGAGACAGGAGCCGTGATTCAATCTCTTGCCACCGACGAAGAAGCACGCGTTCAGACGCAAAGGGCCGCTCTTTTGTCCCAAAGCGACCCTTCTTCATATCGGCACGAAAGGGGCGAAGAAAAAAGAGAAGTACGATATCGAGAAAGAGTACCAATGAGTAGACCGCGAGAAAACCAAGGAGAAGCGAAAACGTCATGGACTGACGAATCGCTTTCCAGATTTCTGTCACCGTCGAAATAAAATCGCCGGAAGTTTCCATGGTGGTAAACGGAGCATGAAAAATCAAACAAGGCTTTGGTCGAGATCCGGATTCTGTCCGGCATTCGATCGTTCGAACGCGAAGGCGGCATTCAGTATTCCTTCCTCATCAAACCACTTTCCCATAAGTTGTCCCCCAATCGGAAGAGGCGTCCCGTCTTCTTCCATAGTCCCGATCGGAAACGAAATCGCGGGAATTCCCACCAAATTTGCTGTCACGGTATAGATATCCGAAAGATACATAGCAAGTGGGTCCTCTGTTTTCTCGCCAAAGCGAAATGCCGCTTCCGGCGCCGTGGGAGAAAAAATAAAATCAACATCCAAAAAAGCTCGTTCAAATTGGTGCCGAAGAAGCGCGCACTTTTTGCGCTTTGAGATAAAACTTATCTGCGTACCCCGCAGAGAGCGCGTAGGTTCCGAGCATAATGCGGCGTTTTGCCTCAGATCCGAAACCATATTCTCGACTATCGAGATACGTTTCGAAAAGAGCGGAGGAATCGACTGAGGACGGCTCCTCATTGTCAACAGAAAGTCCGAAGCGAATACCATCTAAGCGTGCCAAATTCGAACTTACTTCCGCCGGCATGAGAATATAGTAGATGGGAAGCGCTGCCTCAAGAAACGAAAATGAAAGCGGTACGATATGCGCGCCGAGCGATTCGAAACGGTTGATTGCCGCTTGGGCAAGCGCGTACACGCGCTTATCGAGCGTTTCGGTAAAATATTCTTTGGGAATGCCGATTCGCTTTCCCACAATATCGCCGGTCAAGAAATTTTCGAATCGTTTCCCGCCGCTTTCTGCGGTCGTTGCGTCCATCGGATCTTCTCCTGCAATACGAGAGAGCACGATCGCCGCATCTTGAACGCTCTTCGTGAGGGGCCCAATTTGGTCAAGGCTTGAGGCCATCGCCAAAAGTCCATGGCGAGAAACACGTCCATAGGTAGGTTTGAGTCCCACAATGCCGCAAAATGAAGCTGGCTGGCGAATCGATCCCCCAGTATCGGAGCCAAGAGCCCATACCGCAAGATCCCCCGCAACTGCTGCTGCCGAACCACCCGAAGAACCGCCCGGCACTCGCGACAGATCGTGAGGATTCCTCGTCGGATGATAGGCGCTCGACTCGGTGGAAGAGCCAAACGCAAATTCATCCATATTGGTCTTCCCCAAGAAAACCGCGCCCACGTCCCGCAGATCCTTCACCACGGTCGCATCGTACGGCGCCACATAATTGTCGAGTATTTTTGAAGCGGCCGTCGTCCGCAGGCCTTTGACGCACAAGTTATCTTTGAGTGCTCCCGGGATACCCGCCATAAGATCGACATTCTCCCCTCGTCGAATTCGCTCGTCCACTTCGTGCGAGGCGCGAAGGGCCTCTTCTTTCATGAGAGTAAGATACGCCCCAATATCGGGATCTCGCTTTTCGATCGCCTCAAAATATGTCTCTGTCAAGCGTACAGAGGTCGTCTTACCGTTCGTCAGTTCTTGATGAAGATGCCGAATCATATTTTAGAATACCGCTTTTACCAGAAGGTTCTCTCCCAAACGTGCCGGAAAGAGTGATACGATTCGTTCTCGTTCATCGGGATTGGAGAGGCGAACAACATCTTCTCGAAGCGCGTTTGCTCTTCCAGGAAGAAGGTCGAACGCTTCGACATCGTCGGTCGGTATCTTTCGAGCGCCGAAAAAAGACTGAGGATCGAAGAAAGATCCCGGCGAAACTTTTCGATGTCTCGTTCTTTCATGCCGATTCTCGCAAGTCGCGCGATGTGAATGACTTCCTGATGAGAGAGCATACATTTTCTCTGGTCAATGGTATTGATTAAGGCAGCAAGAGAATAAGCCGCGCCCTTTCGAAATTCTCTCCTGAAACTTCCCTTGGAAGCGATGTTTCTTTGTGAAAAAGAACCCTCTCGTTCTTTCGGACTCTCTCCGCCATCACATCAGTGATTTTTGGAAAAAGAAAGTTCCGAAGAAATGCGCCGCGGATACAATTTTAAAACACACTTCTCATTGGTCATGTGCTGCAGCTCATTTTCGAAATACGCCTGCGAAGAAAGAATCTCAATGCTTTTGGAAACTTCTCTTTTCATGACCCCTCTTTGGAAAAGGAATGCCGCCAACGCTCACGCTGCCTCGACGAACATGAGGCGCGAGACAAACGGTTCACATTATCGAGAGAAGGGTGAGAAATTCCGACTCCGAGAGAATACGAACCCCAAGCCGAGTAGCCGTCGCGAACTTGGATCCGGGGTTTTCTCCGGCAATCACATATGCCGTCTTCTTCGTAACGGAAGAAGTCACATGCCCTCCCGCTTTTCGTATCATATCCTTCGCCTCGTCACGTGTAAAGTTCCGCAGTTCTCCCGTCAAGACGACTGTTTTTCCTGAAAGTGCTGACGATGACAAGGAAACATTCTGGCGCTCTTCTGAAAACGAAACCTGAACACCGAGGCGTTCCATCTTTTCCAAATGCTCGCGATTTTTTCGGATTCCCGAACCACAACACAAGACTCTCGGCCGCTTTTTCGCCAATCCCTGGAATAGCTTTCCATGTTTCCGCGGCAATTTCCGGAAAAATCGACGAATATCGGGCAACACGTTTTCCTTATCTGAAAAGTGCTGAGAGGAGAGAAGCTCGGGAATATGCCGAGCGATGAGAAAAGCAGTCTCTTCACCGATATGACGAATGCCAAGAGCGAAAAGAAATTTCGGAAATTCGATGCGCCGACTTTTTCGAATAGATTCCGTCAGTTTGGAAGCGGACTTTTCCGCAAATCGCGAAAGCGGCTCGAGGTCGCCCTCGGTGAGTTCAAAGATATCCGAAATATCGGAGACCAGCCCTTCCTCAAAAAGCTGTGCCGACACCTTTTCTCCGAAGCCAGCAATATCGAATCCCTTGCGACTCGTCGCGTGAATAATTTTTTCTCGCTCGCTCGCCGCGCACACGGGATTTGTACAATAGTGTAGAGCACTTTCCGACCAGTCGCTTTGGAGAGAACGATCCTGGTCGCCTCCTCCCTGCACATCCTGCTTTTTGGTTTTGCTGTTTCCCTTTGATCCCGTTTTCTCCCGCGCGACGGGTGCGCCGCATACGGGACACGAACTCGGCATGCGAAATATTTTCTCCTTTCCGGTACGAACATTTTCGATGACGCGCACAATTTCCGGAATAACATCACCCGCTTTTCGAAGAATGACCGTGTCTCCAACACGGACATCGAGCCGACGAATTTCATCTTCGTTGTGAAGTGTTGCGCGCGATACCGTGGATCCCGCAACAAAGACCGGCACGAGGTGAGCGACGGGAGTGAGTGCTCCCGTGCGACCGATTTGCACCTCAATCGATTCCACTCGGCTCGAGACTTCCTCGGCGGGAAATTTGTACGCGATACCCCACCGCGGCGCCTTTCCGGTTTCTCCGAGATGTGTTTGCATGGCACGCGATTCGATCTTGACAACGATGCCGTCAATTTCATAGTCGAGCTCGTGCCGCTTTTTCTGCCACTCTTCGTAATACGCCTCCACATCTTCAAGTGCCGGACACAAACGAAAATGCGGATTCACGCGAAAACCAAGGTGTTTCAAAAGCACAAGCTCTCCGGTTTGTATTTCCTCCAAGGAAGGAGTGATTCCACCCTCTTGTTGCGAAGATTTTTTCGTGAAAGACCGATATTGATCACCCTGCGACCGAGACAACCGTTCTTGTTGGATTCCCCGTCGATCGATTTTCTCGATATCGTACATGAAGGAACTCAGTTTGCGAGACGCCGTCACTCGCGAGTCGAGCTGACGAATGGAGCCCGCTGCGGCATTTCTCGTATTCGCAAAAAGCGGAAGATTCTTTTCGGAGCGCTCTCTATTGATACGCGCCAGCTCTTTCTTCGAAAGCCACACTTCCCCACCAACCACAAGGTCGATCGGCACCAGAAGACGAAGTGGAATGCTTCGTATCGTGCGAATGTTTTGCGTCACGTCCTCTCCGATCGTTCCGTCGCCCCGCGTCGCAGCACGCACCAAGATTCCTTCTTCGTAGGTAAGAACAATCTTGAGACCATCTATTTTGAGTTCCGCATCATAGGAAACAGAAGTGTTGCTCACTCCCGACTTCTCCAAAATTTTCCGATTTCGTTCTTCCCATTTCTTCATATCAGAAGAAGAAAACGCGTCGTCAAAAGAACGCTGTTCCACCGCGTGGCGAACTTTTTCAAACGCAGAAAGTGGCTCCGCACCAACCCGCTTCGAAGGCGAAGCGGGGTCGTCATATTCGGGGAAATCCGCTTCCAATTGGAGGAGCTCCCTTACCAGAGAGTCGTACGCCGCATCGGAAATTTCCGGCGCATCAAACGAATGATAGAGTCGTTGATGCCGCTCTATCTCCCGACGAAGTTTCTGGAGTCGCTCTTTGCTCTCGTGATGATCCATAAAAAAAGCTCGGGAGGAGAAATCAGAAAGAGGTCATTTCAAAAAATCGAGTGTCTCGTATTCAGAGGGAGAGGAAGTTTCGGCCGCTCCCCCAGAGATCCGGTCGAATCCCAGAATACCAACAGAGGTTTGGTGAAGCGCCACCTCATTATAATATCCTTCCAATAAACAAGAAACAAGAAAAAACCGGTGTTTCCCGGTTTTCATTAGAGAAAAAGAAACGAAAGCCGTGTTTAGGGAACGTATACCTCCTTGTAATTTCGCAATGAGACACTGGTTTGAGCGACCGAAGAGACATCTTGCCGCGTCACTTTGGCACGGATCACCACCCGCCCCGCACGGGCATTTCCCCCATCTTGCGAAGAGACAACTCGAAACGATCCGATAAGTCTTGATCCATCTCGCGCACTCACAATACTTGCAGCGCTCGAGAGTGAGGCGCCGGCACACCAGGCCTTTTCGTCGGGAGTGGCACTCGAGGCGGGACGAGCACTCGAGCGCTGAGTCAATTCTTCTCCCGAAAACGCGTATTCGACACAGGAAGATTGCGAATAATCATACACGCGAATGCGCGAAGAATCCGTTCCTTCGGGGCTCGGGGAAATTGGGGAAATGACGACAGAGGTGCGAAGAACTTTTGAAACCTGATTCATAGCAAAGCGCACATCTTCGAGATTCTGCTGGAGACGTTTCGCATTCTGGTTAGCACGCGCAATACTCACAAAGTACGTGGTCACACTCACCATCACCGTCGAAAAAATAAACATCGCAATAAGCGCTTCAAGAAGCGAAAACCCCCGTGTACGTCGCGACAGTCGAAATCGTATCATACGTCCTAATTAATCTTCTGAAGGTCAAGCTGCACGAAAGAGCATCGGGTCGCGAGATTACAGGTAGCGGCCCCGATTGTTTCCGGAAATCCTCTTTCCGGATCCCAGGCAACAACACTCGTCACATGGCGCACATCGGCGTCCTCACTCACCAAAATCTTTCTTGAGAAACGAGTTCTGTTCCCTCCGTGCATTCGATATTTTTCTTCGACAAGTGAGAGTCGACACGATTCATACTGAGAGCATCCACTGAGAGAAGGATTCGTATCGAACGCATCAATACGGTAGGATCCACTTCCGATGCCGTCAAACGCTCGATCTTCTCCGTTTTTTGCGACGTTGGTGTCGCGGATATTGTAGACGAGCTCCGCTCCTTCCTGAACGAGAAGAGACGCGATTACCGCATCGCGACTCAAAAAGTCATTGCGAAGCGTGGTCACCACAAGATTGGAAACTCCCAAGAAGCCGATCGAGAGCACAAAGAGTGAGATAACCACTTCGAGAATCGAAAATCCCGCTCGCTTGTTTCGGAAAGAAAGTTTCATACGAAAATAGGACAGCACGGAAAACCTAGGGGCAACTTGTCCCTTCTGACACAACGCCAGAAGGAGACATACACACATTCCTTGAGAAATCACCTTTGCGAAGCATGATCACAGAAGCGCTCCCCGGAAGCACTGTGCCATGAGGAACACCAAACTGAACGGACCAGGCTGAACCAAAGACCACTCCGTCTTTGACGGAAAGGTCACCAAGTGAGATCGAGCTCCCCGAGGAACACCGATCAGGAGAGGGAGCATATCGAACAGAAACGCCATAGGCAACGTCGGAGTTGCTGCTTACCGTATATTGACACAGACTCATACCCTCGGGCATTTCCCCTTTTACACCGGAGAGGGCATTGTTTTGAGCGGAACGAATCGCAGCAGCCACTTCGCGGGAAGCAGCCTGGAGCTGCGTCTCGACGCGTCGCCCCGAGAGCGACACAAAAACGACGGACGTCATAATACCGATTATCGCAATAACGATAATCACTTCGATGAGAGAAAATCCTCGAGAGTATTTCATGAAGAAGAAAATTGAATGTCTTCAGTATATCACGAAAGAGAAAAACGAAAAATGAAAAGGATCTTCGAGTAGCGGCACAGCTGTTTCATAAAGACGATCATCTCTCCCCACTACGAAAACCAAAAGAGCATTCGAAGAAGTTCAGGAAACATTCTCTCAACTGTTATCGCAAAAAATGTGCCAACGATAAGGAAAGGCCCAAATGGCATTTCGCTTCCAAGTTCCTTTTTTCCGAGAAGAAGGGCAAGAATACCAGCACTCGCTCCCAGCGTAAACGAAAAAAGAAGAGCAATCAGTATGCCGGGCCACCCCACCAGGAGCCCTAAGAAGAACGCGAGAAATCCATCCCCCATTCCCATCCATCGCTCTTTCGAAACAAAAGAAAGAAAAAAGAGCGGGAAAAATCCAATCAGGGCTCCAAGCATTCCCGTGTGGAGTACGGAATCGGAGGAGGCAACCGATGAATCACGGATGCTATCGAGGAGAAGAAGGAGCGGCAGTGTCCACCCTACTCCAAACCACAAGAGAACATTCGGAATCTCCATCGTATCGAGGTCGAAAAAGAAGATGAGTATGAGAATTGAACTTGCTCCAAGAAAAAGAAGTGTTTCAATGAACGCATCGGGACGATCTGGAACAAAGAAAGTCTTTCCGATAAGGAGAAACAACCCCGCCGTCAGCAGTTCGACCAGTGGATACCGAGGAGAGATTGGCACATGGCACGCTCGACACTTTCCCGCAAGGAGGAGAAACGAAATAACCGGAATATTATCGTACCAGAAAATAGTCGCTCGGCACGACGGACACATCGACCTCCCGCCGAGCCCGATCCCCTCCTTCATTCGCCACAAAACAGCATTCAGAAAACTTCCAACAATAAGGCCCATGCCAAGAAAAGCAATTTTCAAAATTGCAATATAGTCCATTACTTCATTATAAAGAGTTATTGGATTTATTCCATAATAATGCTATTGCTTTCAAAATGAGAAGCGCCAAAATTCACTTACAAAGAAACGATTGTTGTTTATAAAAATACAGAAGCCTTGGCAGAATTTGTCAAGGCTTCTGTCAGAATAGAGTAGAACCAGAAATTAACAAGGGTTGAATGTAACACCCTCATCCTGAACAGTAGCAGTACACGCAGTTGCAAGGCCGACAGACCCAACAGTAAACGAGAAATTACCCGTACCAGTTGATCCACAGCTCGGGGCTCCTATAGTGGCGGGGTTTCTTGTGCCAATATAGACAGTTCCAGTCGTTGGGTTTGGAACAGTCGTAGCATCAATGTTTCCACTATCGCATGCCAATATAGAAGCAGCCTGGAGGGAATGAGCTTGCGCCTTAAAAGATGATATCTTCGCTTTCTCACGAGCACTTGAGAGACTAACCAAAACAATAGACGCGAGAATTCCAATAATAGCGATAACGATCAAGAGTTCGATAAGCGTAAAACCTTTTGTTTTTTTCATAGTTTTCACCTCCTTTCTTTTCTTTATATTTTACTTAGTTTCCTTCGGTTTAAAAAGATTTTTGAAAGAGAAGAATCAACATCCATTAAAATTCGTAACTCCCGTTTCTTGAAGCGTAGCAGTACAGAGACTTTCAAGATTTTGTGAATCTAAAAACAGCATAAACGTTCCTTCTCCGTCCGTACCACAACTTGCCGCTTCTCCTGAGGTATTCCATTGGACCCCAGAAGGAAGAGAACCACCGTTTTCAGTTTCTATTAAAGAACGAATTGATACAGCATCGGAACTTGAAGCGTCATCACAGGCAGCGATGGCACTTGCTTGAACCGAATGAGCTTGCGCCTTAAAAGATGATATCTTCGCTTTCTCACGAGCACTTGAGAGACTAACCAAAACAATAGACGCGAGAATTCCAATAATAGCGATAACGATCAAGAGTTCGATAAGCGTAAAACCTTTTGTTTTTTTCATAGTTACCCGGGACATTTTTATTATTTCTTAAATTGATACAACAGAAATGATGCAAAAATTTTACTGAATCGATCCCGTAATATTATATATCGGCATTATAACAGAAACGACCAGAATTCCTACGCCGATACCAAGAATGACGATAAGAACCGGTTCAAGGAGTGACGTCAAGTTGCGCGTCATGTTGTCGACTTCCTGACTGTAGAAGCGCGAGGTGCTGTCGAGTACGTGATTCATTTTCCCCGTTTCTTCGCCGATTGCGATCATGCGAGAAACAATGGGCGGAATTTCCGGAGATCGGGAAAATACGGAGCTAATTGTCTTCCCTGTTTTCACTTCATCCGCCGCGCGGAGAATAACCGATTGATACACAACGTTTCCAACAACATCGGAAACAATGTGGAGCGCGCGCACGACCGGAATGCCGCTTGCAAGAAGCGCACTTAAGTTATCGGCGAAACGCGAGATATAGACATACCGCAAGAGGGTCCCGATGACGGGGAGCTTGAGCTGAAGATAATTCCACTCTTTCTGACCATCATCCGTTCTGGCATAGAATAATAAACCCCCAATAAAACCTAGGATGATCAAAGCAACTGCCCACCAGTACGCATTCATGAAGTCCCCTACACTCATCATAATTTGAGTGTACCACGGTACCTCGACGCCGAGATCTTTAATCATCACGGTAAGTTTCGGCAAAATAAACGAAATCACAATAAAACCGATAATTATGGCGACCGACACAACAAAGCCTGGATAGAAGAGGGCTCCTTTCACGCGCGCCGTGAGAAGATAGTTTCGTTCTATGTTGTCGGCGATGAACGTAACAGATTTTTGGAGATTTCCGGAAACTTCTCCGGAGCGCACCATGTTCACGATAAGCGGAGAGAACACTGTGGGAAAGCGGCCGAGAGCTTCGGAGAAAGACATACCGTCTTCGAGGTCATCTGCAACTTCTTTGATAACCATCTGAAGATACCGATTGTCCGCCTGCTCGGCGATTGCCTGAAGCGAGCTCACAACCGGCACGCGAGCTTCGATCAAGGTCGAGAGCTGCCGGAAGAAAATCATGAGCTCTTTCTGTGTCACGCGATCAAGTATTTTGTGAATCTCGCGCTCGATCGAAAAGCCCGAAGTCTCGCGTTCTACCGAAACCGGCACCCAGCCGTTTCTCTGGAGAATGCTCGCGGCAAGATCGCGATCGAGCGCGTCGACGGTGCCTGTTTTCACATGTCCCTCGGCATCTTTTGCGGTAAACGTATAGCGCATAAGAGAAAATTTTTGTATTAGAAATTCAAATTTCGTGCGAGTGAAGCATTCGAGAGAAAAGCGGGATGATTGTAGTCAAGAAACAGGAAAAATATTTGGACATATCACACGCATCGTGTTTGGAAAGGGTTTTGTAGAAATGATTCGAAATTCCAAAAGAAAATCTTGTTCAACATGTCCCAATTCTTCACAGTACCCCCGCCACATGGGACACAACACCACGAACGAATATTATGATTTTCCGCCGACCAGCATACGGAAATAATCTCGGTTTTTCGAGAAACGAAATGCGTCTTCGACATCAACCAGTCCCTGCTGCACCAGATCCGCCAAAGAACGGTCCATCGAAATCATACCGTCTTTCAAACTCGTTTCGATCACACTGTCTATCTGGAAAGTTTTATTCTCACGGATAAGGTTCTCGATCGCGTGATTCTTAATCATAATCTCGATCGCCGGAATACGCCCGCCACCAATTCTTGGCAAAAGTCGTTGCGACACTACACCAAGAAGAACGCTCGCCATCTGAGCACGGATTTGATTTTGCTGATAGGCTGGAAAAACGTCGATCACACGATCAATCGTCTGTGCCGAGTCATTCGTGTGAAGCGTTGCGAAAATGAGGTGGCCCGTTTCGGCAGCCGTCATTGCGGTCGACATGGTCTCAAGATCGCGAAGCTCTCCAAGAAGAACAACGTTTGCGTCTTCGCGAAACACCGCCCGGAGCGCTTTCGAAAAATCTTTGGCATCTTGTCCCACTTCGCGCTGATTAATGATGCAGTGATCTTGAACGTAGACGTACTCAATCGGGTCTTCGATCGTCAAGATGTGTTTGTCTTGGGTGTGATTAATCGAGTCAATGAGGGCAGCAAGGGTCGTCGACTTCCCGTGCCCCACCGGGCCCGCCACGAGAACGAGTCCCTGCGACTGCCTCGTAAAGTCATAGAGCGAAGGAGGCATGTTGAGCTCCTCAAGCGTACGAATATTTTCTCCCACAAAACGCATCGTGACGCTCACATACCCTTTCTGAAAGAAAACATTCGTTCGAAAGCGCGCCTTGTTGTCGAAGTTATAGGAAAAGTCGGTTTGGCCTTCTTCGAGCAATTCTTTTTTGTTCTCTTCGCGAAGAATAACGTCGGAAAGCCCCTTGGTATCATCCGGTGTCAGGATACCTTCTCGGGTTACAGGAACGAGACGGCCATCAATTCGGAGCATCGGGTAACGCCCGACCGCCAGGTGAAGATCCGACGCGCCCTCCTGCCCCACGAGGAGAAGGATACCTTTCATTCGTTGTTCGTATCGAAGGTCCATATCGTTCAAAAAATAACGGGATTGCCTTTCCTCACTAGGATGATCTTTTTTCTTACTCTGCTCAAAAAATTATTTGGAGTCATTCCAACCACTTTTGGACAACGTGACTCCCAAAATCTCATCATTTTCAACTATAAAATCACATGAAATAAAACCGGGAGAGAATCCCTCAAAAAATTCTTTTTCTTTTTCATCAAGAAGAGAGTAAGAGAAAACTAATCTTTAAAAGCTTCTCAGAATGAACTCCATGATCAAAAAAAAGAGAAAGAAAAAAACCTCTGTCTTAATTTAGTGTATCACACCTCATTCTCTTCCGGAAATACGGTGACCTCCCAAAAATATTCCAGAAAAATTCGAAAAATTTTTCGCGTCTCCTCAAGATCTCTTCCTTGCTACTCTTCGTCGACCAACGTGGCCCCTTCTGTAACCCGTTCTACTTCGGCGAGCGTGGTATCGCCGCGAAGCGCTTTCAAGAGTCCATCTTGTTTCATAGTGGTCATTCCTTGCTCTTTGGCAATGCGCTTTACCTCGGTTTCGTTTCCACTTTTTTCCGAGATTACCGAACGAAGCGCGTCCGTCACCTCGAGCACTTCGTGCACAGCGACCCGCCCTTTGTAGCCGGAGTTATTACACTCCGAACATCCTCGCCCCGAAAAAAACGTGAGCGGTTTTTCGAGATCGACTCGATAGCGAGCCACTTCTTCCTTCGGCACATGGACCAAAAATTCCCGAATATTAGCAATAATTTTTTCGGAAAAAACAGTTTTTTCACGACAGTGCTCGCAAATGCGACGAACGAGACGCTGCGCCGCAACCGCTTGAATCGAAGAAGAGAGCAAAAAGGGTTCGATACCCATATCAATAAGACGCGGAATGGAGCCGATCGCATCGTTTGTGTGAAGCGTCGAGAAGACCAGGTGTCCCGTAAGCGCCGCATGAATCGCAAGCTCAGCCGTTTCACTGTCGCGAATCTCTCCCACCATGATGACATTCGGATCCTGACGAAGAATCGAACGGAGTCCACTTGCAAATGTGTATCCAATTTCCGGTTTTACCTGACTCTGATTGATGCCGTCCAAAAAATATTCCACCGGATCTTCGAGGGTCACAATGTTTCGTTCTTCTTTATTTAAAATATTCAAAAAGCCATAGAGCGTCGTCGACTTCCCCGAACCAGTTGGACCCGTAATCAAAATAATTCCGTAGGGCTCCATAATCTTTCGCGTGAGAATTTCATAGTTTCTCCCGGAGAGACCGAGCTTCTCCAAATCAGCAAGACCCGAAGATTTATCGAGAACACGCATCACTACTTTTCTCCTTCCACCACGGGGAGCGTCGAAACGCGAAGATCAATCACCGTATTTCGTTCGGTCACGCGAAACCGACCGTCTTGTGGCTTTCGCTTTTCGTCGATTTTCAGGTTCGCGAGAATTTTGATACGAGAAACCACTGCTCGACCGACCGAGATCGGCAAAACGAGCGACGCGGAAAGTACCCCGTCCACCCGAAAGCGAACGCGATAATTTCCTTCCACAGGTTCAATATGAATATCACTCGCGCGTCCTTCGATCGCATGGCCAATCATTACCTGAACCAGCTTTGCAATAGGAGCATCTTGAAAAACACCTTTTTCCTCGACTCCAACCGAAGAAAACGGTTCATCAGAAATTTCATCGTCGCCAAGCGACTTGATCGCTTCCGAAAGCGCCTGCTCGGTCCCCGAGTACTGAGCGAGAATTCCCTCGAGATCCTTTTCGGAAATTCGGTACGTCTCAACGGTGAGCCCTTCTTTTTCGGAGAGAAATCGGAGCACGTTTAATGCCTCCAAATTCTCGGGATCTACCATGGCAACTCGCAACACCGAACCTTCTCGCTCAAACGATACCATTTGATGCCGCTTTGCCGTTTCCTCGGAGAGAAAATTGAGAACTCGTCGCTCCACTTTCTTGCCGGAAAATCCTTCGGAAGAATTTCGGTTGGGATCTGTAGTAGAAGCAGAAACGCGTCCCGAATGTTTTGAAAGAGAAGCCGTGCTCGTCATATCTGAAAGGTGCTGAGTTTCGGACATAAGGGAAATGAGGAAAGGAAACTAGCGAAGGAAGGGGTTCGAGCGAGCCGCGGGAGAAACTTGGAGCGGTGGGATTTCTTTGGTGACGCGCTCTCGAAGGTTCCGAACCGTGGTAAAGTCGAATTGATCGGTATTGAAAGACGTGAGAAACGTTCCGGGAGCAACTTTGACCGCCGGCAAGTATCCAAATCGAACGGTTATTTTCGATTCGAGAGTTTCCGCCGAACCCGAGTCAGGCATCTGGGTCGTACCAGTCACGAGCTTCTCCCCCACTTCTATTTTGAGGAAGCGTTGGAAATGATTGGAGTGATAGACCCGATCCAAAAACGTTTTTATCTGATCGTATTTGCCAAAGACAGAGAGGACGACATCCACTGATCGCACCTGTTCTTTCGGAGAAGAGGCGACAAATTGCGGCAGGGTGACGGACGATGCGACAGGAAGAATAGCTCCCGGAGTCGATTGCCCCAGTTCAGCCTGCATCTGCGCTTCCTGCACGGACGCCTGAACGTTTTGGATAAGTTCGCTCGCCACATGGTCGACATCTGCAGAGAAAAGGAGGAGTCCCGATTCCCCCGCTAGGAAATTCACCTCATCAAGAATACGCTGATCGCTCTCGGTGGCAGGAAGATAGGTCCCGACAAACGTCTCGTTGCCGACATTTTCATCGAGACTCTGGTTGAGAGTATCAATGTTTGAGAGCACTCCGTTAATTTGTGCGAGCTTCGCTTCTGCTCCATCGAGCTCTTTGCGAAGAGTGAGTATCGCTGAAATTTCCGGTTTAATCCAAAATATCCCCATGGCAAGCGCCACAACCAACGCGAGCGGAAACAAAAGAATTTTTACTTTCATAGAAGATGGTGAGGAAAGACGCATGCTCCGTATCCACTATCACAAAGAGTCTCTTTGAGATATTAGGTACAACCATCGCACCTTCCTCGAATAGTTTTTCTTTGAGAGAATTTATATTTCTATTGAGAGCACTTCTCGAAATTACGGAATCATGGTAAGCGAGGCTTCTATTTTTCCGCTCTCCCCGATTTCGACCTGCTTATCAATGAGTACCGAAGAGAAAACTTGTTTGAACGCCACCATTTGTCGCGCCACCGCGCCAAATGAATCCGCTGACAGCTTTACCTTGATGGAAGACTCTTCCAAAAGAGCAATGTAAGAAAGGAGGTTCGCTTCCGGCACCAAGGCCGACTCTATTTTTGAGAGAGAATCGGTGGGAGGAAGAGCGGTTTCCGTGAGCTGTTCCTCAATAACCGTGAGGCGATCTGAGAAGTCAGCGACACGATCTGCCTTCTCACCCGAAATAAGCGCTGTCCTCGAGGCACTCTCGGATTCGGTTGCAGCAAAATCCCGAGCCAACATCTCGCGATAAAATACCAAGCCGAAATAGAGTCCGAACGTTCCTGCAAGAATGAGAAATGAGAGGAGCATCGACTTCCCAAGAAAGCGCGTCGTCATTCTCGAAGAGTCGCTTCCGGAATTTCCTGCCAAATTTATCTGAGCCATAGAGTATCAAAAATATTGATATGAGTTTTTGTCTCCTGACGAACTGAAATTTTATTTTTTATTTTCCAAACCAAACTATTGCAAAGTATACCACACAATGATTTTCTCTTAAAAAATTATGTGGGCCGCACGACTTCAAAAAAAATTTTCAATTGTCGCCTTCCTCTTCTGGTATAAAAGAATCATATGCCCTCCATCTTTTATCGCTTTCGATATTGTTCGAGGCCGCCGAGTGCAAGACCGATCGCAATTGTGAAGGTGGGGCCGAGTCGTTCTAACGACGATTGAAGCGCTCCATCATACTGAAGAGACCGCCATGGATTAGAAACGGATACGGGTACGTGAAATCGATTTGAGAGGTTGGAAACGAGTCCTTCCATTTGAGAACTTCCTCCGGAAAGGAGAATTTCTTGAACCGGATTTTTCGGATCTCTTGTTGTGTGCATTTCAAAGATTCGATTCATCTCGGTCACAATGAGATCGAGCGAAGAAAACGAGAGCGATGACTCCGCATGATTGAGAAAATCTTTCGTGCCGCGCTTCAGTTCCTCTGCTCGTTCCCATGAAACATTGTAGCTCTCCGCGAGCGTTGCCGTCACTTCATGTCCGCCGGCATTGAGACTGCGGTTCAGTCGGATATCGCCGTTTTGCACGAGCACCAAATTGGTTGCCCGCGAACCAATGTCCGCAATGAGAAGTGTGCCCGGCTTTTCCTTCGCCACCGCACGAACGAGAGAAAATATTTCGAGTTCCAAGAGATCGACGGGCAAATTCGTTTTCGCGACGTATCGTTCATACTTCGCCACTTCTTTGCGAAGCGCCGCGACAAGCAGCACTTCCATGGTTTTTCGATCGTCTCCTCCGGACTCGACCGCGTTTCCCGAAACCACTTCCCAGCTGAACGCGACTTCCTCGAGAGGCGACGGAATATATTTATGCGCTTCAAACTGAATTGCTTTTTCCAATTCTTCACTCTTCATGAGCGGTATTTCGATGAGCGTAATAAGCCCGCTAAATCCGGGAAGCGCAATACTTACTCCTTTTGAAACAGGATGAAGCGCCGAAAAAAGCGCGGAGAGATGGTCTTGGACAGTTTTTTCGGGCGACGGAACTCGGAACATTTTTCCCGGATTTTCCGAAACACTCATATCAATGGAACCGTAATTCAAGAGCACGGGAAGATCATTCTTGATCGTGAGCTCGACCGCCTTGATGGCGGAAGTTCCGAAATCAATACCGAGGAAATAGGGTTTTTCCGATACCGAACATACAAAAGAAAAACAACAAACAAAAAGAAAATGCATTCGATGGAGATCAAATAAAATCTGATGTCCGCGAAATTCGACGGCACTCTGAAGTATAGCACAACCAGATTCTCAAAAAAATTTTTCAATCGTTTGCTGTTACAAAAGTCATCAATGCCGATCAGACTTCGAATGCTCTGTTTCGCGAAGGCTTTTGACTTTTCACGACTGCGATGGTTTAATGAACCGATGAAAAAACTTTCACAGACTCATGATTTTCTTGGGAAATTAAGCGGGCATGCCCGTCATATTTTGCGAGTTGCCTTCTCGGTCGCGCGCGAAAATAAAAGAGACGTTATTCGCCCCGAACACCTGTTCGTGGCTATTCTTCTCGAAAAGAAAAGTTTAGGGAGCATTCTCCTCAAACGCTTCGGGATTACCGAAAAGGATATCGAAACGATTCTTCGGCCTCCCTCTTCCTCTGTGCGAAAAGGTCGCACGCTCCTCGAGCGCACTCCCGCCGTTTCCAGAGAAACGAGAGATATCGTGGCCAATGCCTTTCTCCTTGCGAACCGATTTTCCTACCCGTATGTCGGAAGTGAGCACTTGGTTCACGCGCTTCTCGATTCGGGAACGCGAGCAGTCACAAATCTTCTCAATCGAAAGCGCGTGCCGCCGGAGGCCGGGGAACAAGCGGGTGAGGAACCACTAGTTCCGGAAAACGAATCGAAAGAAGCATCAAAAGAAGCATCGATTTCTCTTCCCGAACTTCCGGGTTTTTCAAAACTTTTTCCTTTTCCGTCCCTCGGCTTCCCTTTCGAAGAACAAAATGGCAATCGCGAAGAAAGCGATACTCCGGCGCTCGATCAATTTGGCGTGACGCTCGGAAAAGACCGGCCTCGGTCTCGCGAGCATTCAAGGACGCGGGAACGCGAGGCTATTTTACGAACACTTGCAAGAAAAACCAAACAGAATCCGCTCCTGATCGGTCCTCCCGGTGTCGGGAAAACAACCATTGTCGAATCAGTCGCCGAACTCCTCGCCGCAGGAGCGGGCGGACACACCCTCGAAGGAAAACGGATCGTCTCTCTTGATCTTGGCGCACTCGTCGCTGGTACAAGCTTCCGTGGAGAATTCGAATCCCGCCTGAAAGATGTCCTCCGAGAAGCCAAAGAACATCCCGATATTATTCTTTTCTTGGATGAAATCCACACATTGATCGGCGCCGGAAACGCAAACGGCGGCCTCGACGCCGCCAACATGCTCAAGCCTGCGCTCTCTCGAGGCGAAGTCCGCTGCATCGGTGCCACCACACTTTCCGAATACCGACGCCATATCGAAAAAGATCCCGCCCTCGAACGACGCTTCCATGTCATTCGCATCGAAGAGCCGAGTGTCGAGGAATCAATTCGCATTCTCGAAGAAAGCGTCCCTGAATACGAAACACATCATCGCCTTTCCATATCCAAAGAAGCCGTTCATGCAGCCGTCTCTCTTGGAGTTCGCCATTTGCCGTCGCGATTTCTCCCCGACAAGGCATTCGACATTCTCGACGAGGCCGCTGCCCTTTTGCGCCGCGAACACGACGCTACTCAACCCGAAGATCATCGCCGGGAACTGATCAGCGCTCACGAAACGCTCCTTGCGAAAAAGCACGAGCTTATCCGTAACAAAAAGTTCGAAGAAGCAAAAGCGCTCCATATCGAAGAATCCGCTCTCGAAGAACAGCTCAACCACATGGAACGCCTTCGCAAGGAGCGCGAGAAAAAACATCGCCTCGTTCTTTCGCGTGAAACGGTAGAAAAGGCAGCCGCCCTTCTTTCCGGAACGCCGCTCGAACAGATCACTCGCGAAACACTCGCCGCTCGAAAAACCCTCCTCCCCCAACTCTCGGAAAAAATCATCGGCCAAGAATCCGTTCTCTCTGCGCTCTCCGAGGCAATTCTTCGCGCGAAGCTCGGCCTTGGTCGCGATCCAAAACGAACACGCCCGCTCGGCTCCTTCCTTTTTCTTGGCCCTTCCGGCGTCGGAAAAACTCTCACCGCACGAACCCTCTCCGAAGTTCTCTTCGAAGGAAAAACCTCCTTCCTGCGTTTCGATATGAGTGAGTTCCGAGAACATCATCACCTCACGCAGTTGGTGGGCTCGCCGGCAGGATACGTGGGTTTCGGCGAAGGCGGCGTCCTCACCGAACACCTCCGTCACCATCCGTCATCCGTCATTCTCTTCGACGAAATAGAAAAAGCGCATCCCGATGTGCTGAATATTCTCCTCCAAATCCTTGAAGAGGGCATCCTGACCGATGCCGAAGGAAAGCGCGCGCACTTCGGCGAAAGTATCATTATCTTGACGTCGAATATCGGCTCCGCTTTGTTTGAAAAAGACACGAAACTCGGATTCTCCGAAACCGATGCGGCAGCACACTCTTTTGACCAAACTGCTCACGAAGTGCAAAGCGCCTTGAAGCGAGAGATGCGTCCCGAACTCCTTGCTCGACTCGACCACGTTCTCGTGTTTCGACCGCTCTCGGAAGAAGCGCTCGAGAAAATCGCACTCCTCGAAGGAAAGGCACTTGAAGAAGCCCTTCGGAAAAACGGGATGCGTCTTTCGATTCCCAAGTCCGTTTTCCGATTTCTCGCAAAAAAAAGCGCGCAAGAGAAAGAAGGAGCGCGTTCGATCCGCAAAAATATGCAGAACCTCATCGAAAATCCGATATCATCCCTTCTTCTTGCCGAGTCGAATCTTCCTGCCGAAATATTCGTCACACTCGAGAAAAATTGCATTCATGTACGCGTGTGATACTTCGAACGCTTCTCTCTCTTTTTGAAGACGCGTTCTTCCCCCTTCGGTGCGTTCTCTGTGAAAAAAATGGGGAATTGTTGTGTGCATCCTGCGCCGCCTCTCTTCCTCGACGCAGCTCACAAGTCTGCGGCTTCTGTGGCGCCCGCGAAACTCCGCAGGGCACCCTCTGCCACGAGTGCCACAGCGACAACTCTTCGCTCGACGGCATTTTTGCAGCCACCCGCTACGATGTTCTGCATATTGCTCGCCTCATTCATCTTTTTAAATATCGCTTTCTTCGTGACCTCGCGGAACCGCTCGGACACATCCTTTCGGAAGCGGTCTTGCGTTCGGAACTCCCGCTTCCCGACCTCCTTCTTCCCGTACCGCTTCATCCGAGACGCGAGCGGTTCCGCGGATGGAACCAATCACTTCTTCTTGCAGAAGAGATGAGAAAGCACTTCCCCGAGCCCATAGCGCCTCGCGTTGATCCCCATCTTCTCAACAGAATTCGTTTCACGGCGCCCCAGATGTCTCTTCGGGGCCGAATTGATCGCGCACAAAACATCGAAGGAGCGTTCGCACTCTCTCCCCCTCCAGAAAATAAAAACGAGCCCGAAAAAAACGCATTTGTTGATGCGCGCATTCTCGGAAAATACGTGTGGCTCATCGACGATGTCGCAGCATCAGGAGCAACCCTTCGCGCCTGCGCCGATGTTCTCAAAAAAAGCGGCGCCAAAAAAGTGTTTGGGGTCGTTGTGGCGCGTTAAAAAGTTTGAGGGTTCTCTCGAGAACAGGAATAAGAGCGACGAGAATTCTCCCGCTCCAAAACCAAGAACGAGTACCGAAGATCCCCCGCCATTCGATCCTCCCGACTCACCGTTTTCGGAAAGAGCGTTTCATATTCTGGAAAAAAAACATCCCCCGAAAAGTGTCCGAAGACGAGGGTGATATACAAGCGATCCGCCCGAGCGATCGCCTCCTTGTACACGACTCCGCCGCCGATCACAAATACTTCTTCGCTCCCGGGAGCACTCTCTGCCACAGTAAGCGCCTCCTCCAAAGAAGAAGCAATAAGAATACCAGGAGGTGATTCCCATGGAATATCCGAAAGCACGATATTGGTTCGTTCGGGAAGCGGCTTCCCAATCGAAGAAAACGTCTTCATCCCCAGAATAACGGGGTGGCCCTTTGTTTTCTCCCGAAAATACGCGAGATCGTCAGGAATATGCCACGGCAATTTCCCTTTATTTCCAATCACACGATTTCCTTCTCCCACTGCCGCGATGAGACTGAGCATAGAAAAAGTCTGTTCTTTTATTTCTTTCTCTCAAATCCTCCAATATTTGCTATCTCTGCACGAATTGCCGGATGAGGATCATAGCCATCAAGAGAAAAATCTTCAAAGACAAAATCATCGATATTTTTTCTAGAAAGAGAAAGGGAAAGTTGAGGAAATGGTTTCGGTTCTCGGGAAAGCTGTTCTCGAACCTGCTCAAAGTGATTGCTATAAATGTGGGCATCACCAAGAGTATGAAAAAAATCACCCGGCTTAAGTCCCGTAATATGCGCCACCATCCGCAGAAGTAAGGCGTAACTTGCTATATTAAAAGGAAGACCCAAAAAGACATCCGCACTCCTTTGATAAAGTCCGAGATTTAAAATGCCATCCCCTGTAACCGCAAACTGAAAGGTAGTGTGACAAAATGGCGGGACGTCGTTGTCATTCCCTTTCGAGGCCATTTCATAAATAAAGTCGGGATTCCAAGCAGAAACGACATAGGATTTTCGATAGGGCATTTTCCGCAGCCCCTCAATAACCCATCCGAGTTGATCAATTGCTCTCCCGTCACTCGCAGGCCATCGCCTCCACATCTTTCCGTACGCCACAATAAGATCTCCCCATTCCACAACAAAAGGGTCATTTTCCGGAAGTGACGCGATTTTTTCTATAAACTCTTTCTGCTCCATATCAGGAAGTCCGCGTTCTCCGCACATTCTGCGGTACCGCTTCCAAGCCCACTCATCCCAAATATGCACATTTCTGTCCACGAGATACTTAATATTTGTATAGCCGCGCAAAAACCAAAGCAGTTCTTCAAGAATACCGCGAAAAAAAACTTTCTTGGTAGTAAGAAGAGGAAAATATTGTCCAACATTAAATCGCATTGAATACCCAAATATTGAACGGATAGTTGGAGGATCCTCCCCCTTCTTTTTGTACCATTCTAATATTTCAGGAGCAAAAAAGAGCTTCTTATCCGTTCCCTCTTTGAGAATCTTTTTCAAAAGATCGATATATTGGTATTCCGGATGCTGTATCTTTTGTTCCATATTCGTTTTATAAATGGAGAAGTAAGAGTCTTATTTCCGTGAGGGACGACTCTTTTTCGGAGCCTGAAAATTTTCCCAGTTTCTTTCATGAAACCGACCTGTTTCACTATAGTCTTGCGAAACTGGTGCCGAGAGCGGCGAAAAGACAAGCTGAGCGATTTCCATTCCGGGACGCAGTATGATCGGCATTCGATTTATATTTGAGAGCTCCAGCGTAATGTTCAAAAAATGGCCGGGATTAATAAGTCCCGCCGTATTATGCACCACAAGACCAACGCGAGCGAGGCTCGATTTGCCAGAAATTTGAATGAGATACTTCTTACTTCCTACAAAATCACGAATTCTTCCCAGGACTGTTTCACCTGGATACAGCAAGAAGGGTTCCCCATCCTTCACACGATGCTCTTTCGTCTTCGGAAACACCTTCTTTTCCGGATCAATGACCAAGGTCGTGTAGGCGTCAGTCACAATGAAATTATTATCAAGAATCACATCATAACTTGCGGGTTGGAGTCGATTCTTGTCGAAACCGCGAAGAACAATATCTTTTTTCTTTACCGCCAAAAGAATATCCTGATCAGAGAGATACATAGTCGTTTCATTCAAGGACAAAAATTCTGTCTGTTCCGTAATATTCTGGCCAGTGTTCATTATAAAAAAGCAAACATGCGCTCTAATCTTTCTTGAGGCAACTCCTCGACTCCCAAGTCACTCATAAACTCAAGAAGTTTCGCTCTCGTTGCTTCAATCTCTGTTTCATTTTGGATAACTTTTTCAAATTCAGCCACATAGCCGTATCCTGCATTTCGATCTATACAAATCGTAACGTCACCCGCATCATATTCTTCACGTTCACGGGACCATTTTGCCTGGAAGGAAAAACCCGAAGAAACAAGAAGTGAATCGAGCTCATCGAGAGAGAGATTCCCTACTTCATCCTCAAATTCCATTCGTGATATTCCGTTAGAGCTCGAGGTTTCGTCCACGGAAGCCTTGACCACAAAGAATACCCTTCCATTCACTTCCCGAGTGCGCACTGAGTGTTTCGATCCTTGTTTCACCACTTTTCGTAACTCCTCAAAAGAAGCGGATTTGAGATATTTTTCGATACGCGGAAGAAGAATGTTCCAATCGCCCACCAGAAAATAATGATTGAGCTGTGCCCCAGTTTGAATGAGGCGCGCCGGTACTGGAAGAGAAAACAGCTTGTTGCGGAGTTGGTCTGCTTTTTCTTTTTCTCCAAGAAGACTCTTTATTTCTATCTCAAAATTTCCCATATTCGTGTGTTATAGAAAAATGGTTCATTCCCCCTTCCCTTTCATTCCCGAAAAAAGCGGCCCATACATATCATCTTCCACTGAAATGGAAAGCTCCGAAGGATCAATTACCTCACAGAATTCCACTGGCGGATCGGTAATAACGGCAAGGGGACATTGCTCGTTTCCTTCCCCCATTCCCAAGACCGCACTAGCGGCAAGGCTGTCGGCCACATCAGTTCTCGAGAGACGAAGAAGTCGGCCGAAAATGTCCGGTTTCCCTCGGTAATCACGTACCCCTCGGAACCCCGCATATCCGAGAGCAACCCCAACCACTCCCGCACGAAATGGGAGCGTCCGACTATCAGAAATAATAACGCCGAGCGATCGAACTCCGTACGACTCCTTCAGTTCCTCGCGGAGAAGCGCCGCGGAGCGAAACGAATCTTTCGGCAACAGGATAAGCTTTCCATCTCCATTCGACTCATCAATTCCCGAGGAAGGCATCGGGATTCCCTGCCGAACGGTGAGCCAACAGTATTTGGTATGAATTGCAAACTCACTTTCTTCACGTATCAACTCTTCTTTGCGAGCATCGGAAGAAAATGGTTCGACGCGACCTTCCGCAAGCGCCACGATCTTCGAAGTCACCACGAGAACGGATCGCTCCGGAAGCGATGGGAGAAATTCCCGAAGAAATGGGAGGAGTGACTCACCCTCCGTAAAAATTCTCGTCTTTCGGACGTCAACATTCATATCGGGATTGCAGAAAATACTCTTCTGTTCTTTCCTTGCATTTTTTCTCTTCGACTGCGAGTCTTGGTTCTATTCCGAACGATTTTTTGCGCCGAGACGCTCAAAAGCGCGAAGCACTTCAAGCGGTACAGCAAAAACCACAGTATTCGATTGATCGGAAGAGATATCGTTAATCGAATGAAGGGTGCGAAGGTGGAGGGAGCCGTCGTGCTGCGCAAGAATACCCGCCGCACGAGAAATATTTTCCGCTGCGATCACTTCCCCTTCGGCCTTAATAATGACGGCACGGCGTTCACGTTCCGCTTCCGCTTGTTTCCCGATGACGCGCTTCATTTCTTCCGGGAGCGTCACATCTTTGAGTTCCACGGAACTCACCTTGACGCCCCAGGCATCGGTCGCCTGATCCACAATGCCGCGGATCTTTTCGGCAATCGCGTCTCTATTCGAAAGGAGCTCATCGAGATCGACTTCGCCTACCACGTTTCGTATAGTAGTCTGCGCAAGTTGTGACACCGCATAGAAAAAGTTTTCTACCTCGATAATCGCTTTCTCAGCATGGGAAATCTTGTAGTAGATGACGGCATTCACAGTCACAGAAATATTGTCCTTCGTAATCGCTTCCTGATCCGGCACATCGACGGCGCGGATACGCATATCGACCTTCTGGTAAGACTGAAACACGGGAATCACGAGACGCCAGCCGGGCTCCATTGTTCCTGTGTATTTCCCAATTGTGAATTTTACGCCTCGCTCGTACTGATTGATCTGACGAATGGAAAGAACTAGGACAATGATGATTATGATAGGGAGCAAGAAAAAGATATCCATAGAAAAAATGTTACCAATAAAACGAAAGAACAGGGGCGCACCTACAAAATTGATAATGGAAAGAAAGAGGAGAATGACCGGGAACATCCGAACCCACGGGTTTTTCATGAATTCACGAAGTTTCTCTTCAAGAGTTTCTGTCTCAAATTCGGGTGGAGCAGAATACATCATAGAATTTCGATGAGACTTGTACGCTTCTTTGCTCTCCATCATATCGCTCTTTTCTTGAAAGTCAAAACTATAAAAAAAGCGCTCCTCAAAGGGAGCGCTTTTCGAGAACTAACATAGGGAACCTCTCGTCCCTCCCCACCACTCCCCTCTTCCAGAGACGATTCTCACGAGGCAGGGCTCACTTACTACGGAGCAACCTCGGTCCAGTTATCAGCACACTCTTTGGTCCCTCCAAAGCAGGCATTCGCACGTCCGCAGGTATCGGTCCACTTTTCATTGGGGCAGTGATTTTCTACTCCGGTACATGTACAGACTTCACACCGAGAGCCGTTCCACTCACCGACGCCGCAATGAAATTCGCATTTTCGAGGAGTATTCGTTTCTGAGTACTGCCAGGACAAGGGTCCTGACAAACCAGTATTGTCTCCTTCGAAGGAAACGGCGGACGGTGGGACGGATCCGCTACACTTTGGTGTTTCTGCGATTATCTGAACAGAGCTCATGATGAAACCCGCGCCATTCGACTGGGCACATCGAATTCCATAGGTATATGTCCCGGGAGCAAGGTTCCCGTGGGGACTCCCGCTCTGTTCTGAGCTAAGCCGCCGCTTGTCCAAGACGCGTATCCCATGCCATCTATGGCATAGCAACCCGAAACGTTTGTAGAAGTCCACACAAGATTGGCTGACGAATAAGCAGGTATCGTAATGGAGTATCCTCTTGTCGGTCTCCCTTGGGGACTCTCTGCAAGAAAGGCGACGCTTCCATTTTGTACCGGTGGTGGTGGAGGAGTTCCGCGCACACAAGAGTTTCCACTAAAAGTAAAGCCGGCACGACAGGCGATGCAATAACTTCCGCTCCCCCACTACAATCCCAGTCCCATCCCGACCATTCTCCTCCAGTAAACAATGCGAAAGGATTTCCTCCCGGCTCTGTCCCAGCATGACCGCTCGCCGTTCCACTGGAACACAGTGTAAACCCATCTACTTCCGGACCTCGCTGCGTTGGCATCACTTGACCGTGAGCCGTGCCACAGGCTCCATTTGTCGGTCCTCCTCCACAATTTTTGGCACCTTCCACATTATTGCATCCGTTCCAACACTGTTGTCCGATACAAGTATTGCTCGCGCAATTATTACTTGGCGTGCAGCCGCCTGGTGGAGGTGTACCCGGACCAGACGGTGGATCTTCCACGCTGCGCTCCATGCATCGATAAACATTTTTTCGCCACTCATTTTGTCCTTTTCGCTCACAATTACAGGTAACCGTCAATCCTTCAGAACAAACGCTTCCCGGGGCCGGGCAATTCTGCCGATAGTTCGGGTCATACGGTGTTCCCGGGCCACACTCGCGATTACCCTGCCTCACCCATTCTCCACACTCCGCGCAGGGCTCGCAATGTGCAACGCCTCGGAACCTTCCATCCTGCTGGCATGCACCACATTGTCGCTCGCGACCAGAATTCTTACAATACGTTCCCGTGCTTGGGCAGGTGAGGAGAGGGTTGGCACTCGCTGAGCACGAGCCTCCGGGAGCAGACACTCGCCATTTTCCGGTTGCGGCTTGCGCTGATTCTGGAGAGAGCAATGCAAAACCCACTCCAAAAACAAGTGCGAGAGCCCCAAGGAAAATATTTTGCTTCCATGCTTTCCGAGAAATGAAGGATATATTCATACGATTCGAGATCGACACTTAAAATTCAAAAAGAAAAATGAGGAATTTCGATACTGAGAAAAAGTAAAGATCCAAACCCCTTACTGCGACACAGTTTCCTTCTTTTCACCAGAGGGGATCACTGCATCGCCGTAGACATATTCTTTTGAAGAAGCATTCTCGAAGTGAAGGATCGTGACAAACACTCCACTACGAAGCTCGTCGAATCCTTCTGTGGATTCCTGTACGTAAAAAGAGACTCAACTGAAGAGGATGCCTTCTCAGCATTACTCTCGGGAGCCGAGACGAGTTTCACCCAGACTCCATCGGCATCGTCTTTGGTTATCATTTCTCGAACGAAGCCGGAAGTTGATTGCATGTTTTTCTCTACCTCCTTCGAAAGATTCTCCGGGATACTTTTCTCGCTCTTTGGTCCAGGAGCGTTCGAGATCATATCTTTTCCTTCGGGATTGTTCTCGCCCACAAACGAACGGAGCGCCAAAAAAACCATCGCCACCATGACGATAATGAGGAGGAAGAGCGCCCAAAAAAGAAGCGGGCTGCTTGAACGGGAAGGGAGAGGTTGCGACATAGCGTTTTTGTTTTAGAGCTGAGGAGCACAAAAAAAGACTTTTGGTCTCAGTATACCATACACGCTTTAAAACGAGCGCGCTCTTGTCAAGACTTCCCTCTCCCGAGCGAGGAGGGTAGAATCGAAATACGGCTCGTCTTTCTCTAAAAAAGAAAAATGTGGCTGAATATGAAGATTCCCATCTCTTTCGAGTTCCGTTTTTTCGTTTTTGACTCTCTGTAAGACTTCATGCAATTCCGATTGATCCTCCTATGCCCTTCGCTCACCTTCACGTTCACTCGCACTACAGTCTTCTGACCGCTCCCGCGAAAATTGATGCACTTCTTGATCGCGCGAAGGCACTCGGTATGGAGGCGCTCGCGCTCACAGATTACAGCGCGCTCTATGGTGCGGTCGAGCTTTCGGTTAAAGCGAAAGCCGAAATCCGGGACCCATGGTTGTCGCGAGAGTCGCCGAGACGATAAGTCTGCCCTTCATACTTTCGGGCTTCAGGCGCTGCACAGTGTCTATGAAGGAGTGAATATTCTCCGTTAATTCCTTCTCAGGCATCGATATTTTGCCCACTGACTGGTGAATATTTCCGGAATCATCAGTTTTGAAGCTTGCTTTACTTCCTTTCTTGAGCGCAAGAACAGTGTCTTTCACTTTGGAGGTCACGGTTTCGTTCTTCGGGTTCGGCATCATACCTTTGGGACCCAAAATTTTCGCCACCGTCGCAAGCTTCGGCATTATGTCTGGTGTTGCAAGAAGAATATCAAAATGAACCCCCGGAGAACACTTCCCTTCTTTTATTTCTGCAATCAACTCTTCTCCGCCAACTAAATCGGCACCCGCCTCTTTCGCCTCGGATGACTTTGATCCCGTAACAACCGCGATACGCTTTGCTCTTCCGAGACTATTCGGAAAGATAGTCGTGCCGCGGACAAGTTGATCCGTCTTCTTGGGATCAATCCCTAAGTGAAAATGTATCTCAACGGTCTCATCGAACTGAGCTGCTCGGTTCTCTTTGAGAATTGAGACGGCCTCTTTGATATCGTAAAGCTTTCCTGCTTCTCGTTTTTCAGCAATCGCTCGATAATTTTTTCCGTACTTCATAGCGTTGTCGTGGTACCAACGTCCGGTTTCCTGAAAAAAGAAACCAAGACTCCCACAAAGTAAAAAAAGAAAATACTTTGGACACAACCCCTCAGAATCTACCCTTCAACTTTAATACCCATGGAGCGAGCGGTACCCGCGACAATATTCATAGCCGCATCGACGTCGTTGGCATTCAAGTCCACCATTTTCATTTCCGCAATTTCACGAAGCTGTGCAGAACTGAGTGATCCTACCTTGTCTTTGAGGGGATTCGCAGCCCCCTTCGCAGCTTTTGCAGCCTTTTTGAGGAGTTCCGCAGCGGGTGGCGTCTTTAATACAAAGGTGAAAGTACGATCTTCAAACACAGTGATTTCGGCCGGAATGATATCGCCCATTTTCTCCTTGGTCGCCTCATTGAACTTTACGCAGAAGTCCTGAATATTGAGACCGTGTTGCCCCAGTGCGGGACCAACAGGCGGTGCCGGATTGGCTTTT
Source organism: Candidatus Moraniibacteriota bacterium (assembly GCA_016699975.1). Classification (GTDB taxonomy): domain Bacteria; phylum Patescibacteriota; class Minisyncoccia; order Moranbacterales; family UBA1568. Next base: position 864,341 of record CP064994.1, read on the forward strand.
CCTCCAGGAATTTGCAACTTGATAACGGTTTTAATCTTTGCCATAAGTGTCTCTAGAGATTACTGAATGGAAAGCTCGCCACTCTTTCGGCGCCTCCTCCCATTCTTGCGGACATATCTATACCTTCTTAATCTGCAAAAAGTCGAGTTCGACGGGCGTCTCGCGACCAAAAAGCGAAACCAAAACTTTTACCTTTCCTTTCGCTTCGTCAAGTTCGTCTACACGGCCATCGAAATTCTTGAATGGGCCGTCAACGATTTTGACTGGATCTCCTTTTCGAACATCGATTTTGAACTTCGGCTCTTCGACTCCCATGCGCTTTTTGAGCATCTCTATCTCTTTAGGGTCAACTGGAGTTGGTGTGGTACCAAGACCAATAAATCCCGTCACATTGGGCGTATTACGAACCACATACCAGGACGCGTCGGTGACGATCATATCAACCAAAATATATCCGGGATAAATGCGCTCTTCCACCATCACGCGCTTCCCGTTTTTCATGTTGATTTTTTTCTCTTTGGGAACCATGACGTCGAAGATGAAGTCCTGCATTCCCATCGATTCGATACGCTGTGTGAGATTTCGAGAAACATTGTCTTCATAGCCAGAGTAGGTGTGAAGCACATACCATGATCGGCCATGATGTTGCGTTTGCTTTGCCATAAAAAAAGAGAAACGGATGTCGAAAAAAAATCTTGTGATCAGAAAGAATCGCGAGCCTGAGAAAAACGGAAGGTTGTTTTCCACTCTCAATCGCTCTTTCCCAAAACAAGCGCTGGCAATTTTTGTCACTATTCCCCAAGAATAATCTTCTTGAAAAGCATGCCGAAAAACGAATCGAGCGTTCCCAAGAGAACAGCAACCGCCGCCGAAACACTGAGTACAATGAGTGTATATCGCACCACCTGTTCTCGCGAGGGCCACGTGATTTTGAGCGCCTCCCCTTTTGCAAGGAGGAGAAATGAAAAGAGGGATTTCATAAATTTCGGCTTTTTTAAAGAGCCCTTGGGGCTCTTTCTGCTTCCACCATACGCGAAACGACACAAGCTGTCAACCTGACATTTCTCACAAAATAATTTGATTCCTCTCCATTTTCAAATCACAGAGAAAAAGCCGAGCCTCCCCAAAAGAAGAAACTCGGCTTCTGATAGTCCTCCCCACCACTCCCCTCTTCCAGAGACGATTCTCACGAGGCAGGGCTCACTTACTACGGAGCAACCTCGGTCCAGTTATCAGCACACTCTTTGGTCCCTCCAAAGCAGGCATTCGCACGTCCGCAGGTATCGGTCCACTTTTCATTGGGGCAGTGATTTTCTCCGGTACATGTACAGACTTCACACCGAGAGCCGTTCCACTCACCGACGCCGCAATGAAATTCGCATTTTCGAGGAGTATTCGTTTCTGAGTACTGCCAGGACAAGGGGCCCTGACAAACCAGTATTGTCTCCTTCGAAGGAAACGGCGGACGGTGGGACGGATCCGCTACACTTTGGTGTTTCTGCGATTATCTGAACAGAGCTCATGATGAAACCCGCGCCATTCGACTGGGCACATCGAATTCCATAGGTATATGTCCCGGGAGCAAGGTTCCCCGTGGGGACTCCCGCTCTGTTCTGAGCTAAGCCGCCGCTTGTCCAAGACGCGTATCCCATGCCATCTATGGCATAGCAACCCGAAACGTTTGTAGAAGTCCACACAAGATTGGCTGACGAATAAGCAGGTATCGTAATGGAGTATCCTCTTGTCGGTCTCCCTTGGGGACTCTCTGCAAGAAAGGCGACGCTTCCATTTTGTACCGGTGGTGGTGGAGGAGTTCCGCGCACACAAGAGTTTCCACTAAAAGTAAAGCCGGCACGACAGGCGATGCAATAACTTCCGCTCCCCCCACTACAATCCCAGTCCCATCCCGACCATTCTCCTCCAGTAAACAATGCGAAAGGATTTCCTCCCGGCTCTGTCCCAGCATGACCGCTCGCCGTTCCACTGGAACACAGTGTAAACCCATCTACTTCCGGACCTCGCTGCGTTGGCATCACTTGACCGTGAGCCGTGCCACAGGCTCCATTTGTCGGTCCTCCTCCACAATTTTTGGCACCTTCCACATTATTGCATCCGTTCCAACACTGTTGTCCGATACAAGTATTGCTCGCGCAATTATTACTTGGCGTGCAGCCGCCTGGTGGAGGTGTACCCGGACCAGACGGTGGATCTTCCACGCTGCGCTCCATGCATCGATAAACATTTTTCGCCACTCATTTTGTCCTTTTCGCTCACAATTACAGGTAACCGTCAATCCTTCAGAACAAACGCTTCCCGGGGCCGGGCAATTCTGCCGATAGTTCGGGTCATACGGTGTTCCCGGGCCACACTCGCGATTACCCTGCCTCACCCATTCTCCACACTCCGCGCAGGGCTCGCAATGTGCAACGCCTCGGAACCTTCCATCCTGCTGGCATGCACCACATTGTCGCTCGCGACCAGAATTCTTACAATACGTTCCCGTGCTTGGGCAGGTGAGGAGAGGGTTGGCACTCGCTGAGCACGAGCCTCCGGGAGCAGACACTCGCCATTTTCCGGTTGCGGCTTGCGCTGATTCTGGAGAGAGCAATGCAAAACCCACTCCAAAAACAAGTGCGAGAGCCCCAAGGAAAATATTTTGCTTCCATGCTTTCCGAGAAATGAAAGATATATTCATACGATTCGAGATCGACACTTAAAATTCAAAAAAGAAAAATGAGGAATTTCGATACTGAGAAAAAGTAAAGATCCAAACCCCTTACTGCGACACAGTTTCCTTCTTTTCACCAGAGGGGATCACTGCATCGCCGTAGACATATTCTTTTGAAGAAGCATTCTCGAAGTGAAGGATCGTGACAAACACTCCACTACGAAGCTCGTCGAATCCTTCTGTGGATTCCTGTACGTAAAAAAGAGACTCAACTGAAGAGGATGCCTTCTCAGCATTACTCTCGGGAGCCGAGACGAGTTTCACCCAGACTCCATCGGCATCGTCTTTGGTTATCATTTCTCGAACGAAGCCGGAAGTTGATTGCATGTTTTTCTCTACCTCCTTCGAAAGATTCTCCGGGATACTTTTCTCGCTCTTTGGTCCAGGAGCGTTCGAGATCATATCTTTTCCTTCGGGATTGTTCTCGCCCACAAAACGAACGGAGCGCCAAAAAAACCATCGCCACCATGACGATAATGAGGAGGAAGAGCGCCCAAAAAAGAAGCGGGCTGCTTGAACGGGAAGGGAGAGGTTGCGACATAGCGTTTTTGTTTTAGAGCTGAGGAGCACAAAAAAAGAGACTTTTGGTCTCAGTATACCATACACGCTTTAAAACGAGCGCGCTCTTGTCAAGACTTCCCTCTCCCGAGCGAGGAGGGTAGAATCGAAATACGGCTCGTCTTTCTCTAAAAAAGAAAAATGTGGCTGAATATGAAGATTCCCATCTCTTTCGAGTTCCGTTTTTTCGTTTTTGACTCTCTGTAAGACTTCATGCAATTCCGATTGATCCTCCTATGCCCTTCGCTCACCTTCACGTTCACTCGCACTACAGTCTTCTGACCGCTCCCGCGAAAATTGATGCACTTCTTGATCGCGCGAAGGCACTCGGTATGGAGGCGCTCGCGCTCACAGATTACAGCGCGCTCTATGGTGCGGTCGAGCTTTCGGTTAAAGCGAAAGAGCGCGGCATGAAAGCAATTATCGGTGCCGAAATATATGTCGCGAAAGACATGAGGAGTCGCACTTCGAACGAAGACCGTCGGCGCTACAACCTCGTACTCTTGGCCGAAAATGAAGTCGGCTATAAGAATCTCATGAAGATTATTTCCGCCTCGCATCTCGAAGGCTTCTACTACAAACCCCGCGCCGACAAAGCGCTCTTGCGAACGTATCGCGAAGGACTCATTGCCCTTTCAGGATCCGTAACGGGCGAAGTGCCTTCGCTCATCATTGCAGGAAGTGACGAGCGCGCGACGAAAGCGGCCCGGGAATACGAATCAATTTTCGGAGCAGGAAACTTTTTCTTGGAACTTCAGCCGCACCGCGACTACGAAAACCAGCTCCTCGCGAACGCGGGACTCGTGCGAATATCACAGGAAACCGGCATTCCGCTCGTTGCTGCAAACGATGTCCATTATGTGCACCCTGAAGAAGCCGAGCTTCAGGATATTCTGCTGTGTATTCAAAACAACTGGAAAGTTTCGGACGAAAATCGTCTCTCCCTTCGGCACCTCGACCTCTCCCTTCGAAGTCCAGAAGAGATGCGCGCGTTTTTTGAAGACGTGCCGGACGCGTTCGAGAATGCAGCTCGTATTGCCGATCGCTGCGACGTGCATATCAAACTCGGGGAAACACAACTTCCCCACTTCGATGTGCCTGAGGGAAAAACCGCAGAAGTATATCTGCGCGAACTCTGTGAACAAGGCCTCGTGAAGCGCTTTGGCGACCGCGCGGGAGAGACGCACCGAGCGCGCATGGAATACGAATTGGGCGTCATCGAAAAAACTGGTTTCGCTTCGTACTTCTTGATCGTGCAGGACTTCGTAAACTGGGCGAAAAATAAAGGCATCGTGGTCGGCCCGGGTCGCGGAAGCGCCGCCGGCAGCTTCGTTGCGTACCTCACGGGCATTACGAACATGGATCCAATCGAGTATCGCTTGCTCTTCGAGCGATTTCTTAATCCGGAACGCATCTCAATGCCCGATGTCGATATGGATTTTTCCGACGACCGTCGCGACGACGTACTCAACTACGTTCGAGAAAAATACGGTCACGACCATGTCGCCCAAATCATCACTTTCGGAACCATGGCAGCGCGCGCCGCGATTCGCGATGCGGGTCGAGCGCTCGGATTTTCCTATGGTCTCTGCGACTCGGTCGCGAAACTCATTCCGCAGTTCCACACAATAGAGAAGGCACTCGCCGAAGCGCCGGACTTCAAGGCATTCACCGAGAAAAATCCCGATGCAAAACGCCTCGTCGATGTCGCCAAAAAGATCGAAGGGCTCGCGCGACACGCATCAATGCATGCCTGCGGCGTCGTTATCACCAAAGATCCCGTCACCGAATACACACCCATCCAGAATATTTCTGGTTCCAAAGAAGGTATCGTGACACAGTACTCGTCGTCTACCAAGTCGAGTTACATCGAAAAAATCGGCCTCCTCAAAATGGATTTTCTCGGACTCAAAAACCTCACGATTATCCAAGACACCATCAAGATTCTCAAAGCGCTCGGAAAATTCGATGAGCTCGGACAGAAAATCGGACTCGATCCCAATTCTGCAACGACCGCCGAAATTATCGATCACCTCCCCCTCGACGACGCCGATACCTTTGCGCTCCTTCAGAAAGCAAGAACGACCGGTGTCTTCCAGCTCGAATCAAACGGCATGAAGCGATACCTCAAACAACTTCGCCCGAGCGCGCTCGAAGATATCATCGCCATGGTCGCCCTCTACCGACCTGGTCCCATGGAATATATTCCCGACTTCATCGCCGGAAAACACGGTCAAAAAACAGTCGAGTATCTCCACCCGAAACTCGAACCCATTTTGGGAACGACCTACGGCGTCGCAATCTACCAAGAACAAGTGATGCAGATCGTTCGCGACCTCGCGGGCTTTACCTTGGGCGAGGCGGATATTCTGCGAAAAGCGGTGGGAAAGAAAATTTTCGAACTCATTCGGGAGCAAAAAATAAAATTCGTAGAGGGCTGTGAGAAACAAGGCATTTCCAAATCAATCGGTGAAAAAGTATTCGCGTTCATCGAGCCGTTCGCGGGATACGGATTCAATCGCTCGCACGCCGCCTGCTATGCCCTGATCGGCTATCAAACCGCTTACCTCAAAGCCCACTACCCTGCCGAATTTATGGCAGCCCTTCTCACGAGTGATCAAAGCAATTCCGATCGTGTCTCGATCGAGGTCGCCGAAGCGCGTGACATCGGCATCGAAGTTTTGCCACCTTCCGTCAACGAAAGTTTCGAAGCGTTCGCCGTGATTCGCGGAGAAGATGGGATCGAGCGCATTCGCTTCGGTCTCAATGCCGTCAAAAATGTAGGAACGACCGTCGCCGAAGAAATCGTCCGCGAACGAAAAGCCAACGGTCCATTTCAAAACCTCACCGACTTTATCGAACGCGTTCGCGGAAAAGACCTAAACAAAAAATCGATCGAAGCGCTCTCCAAGGTGGGCGCGCTCGACTCGTTCGGCGAACGAAAGAGTCTTCTTTCGAGTATCGATACCATTCTCCTCTACGCCAAAAACAGCGAAAAGGCCAAATCGACCCATTCCGTCAGTCTTTTTCGAGACATGCCGATCGAAACGAGCGAGATTCGGATTGCTCCGGTCCCGGAAGCTACCAAGCGCGAGAAACTTCAGTGGGAAAAGGAATTGCTCGGCCTCTATGTGAGCGATCATCCAGCAAGCGACTATGAAGCATACCTCGCCCACGTGGCACTCCCTATTCATGAAGTCGAAAAACACCCCGAAGGCGCCTCGACTCAGGTAGGCGGTGTCATCTCCGCGCTTCGCAAGGCCTACACCAAAGATCAAAAAACGATGTACTTTGCTACGATCGAAGACACTACTGGCCGCATCGAAGCGGTCGTCTTTCCGCGCGTCGCCGAACAAACGGAGTCGCTCTGGGTCGAAGAAGCCATGGTAATCGCCGGCGGAAAAATTTCCCTGCGCGACGGCTCGCCCAAAATCATGGTGGAGCGCGCCGAACGCCTCTCTCCAGCATCAGTCGAGACCTGGAAACGAGTTGCTCTCACCCGAAAAAAACATGAGGGAATTTCCAAAGCAGTACCTCCTCAAACAGAAGACTCGAAACCATCCGCTTCTTCGATTACGGTCAGCCTTCCCGACACAGCAACCGAAACAGATATCGAAATGCTCGCAACTTTACTTCGTTCGCTCTCTCCGGGAGACACACGCGTTTTCATTGAGCTTCGCAGCCACGTCATTCGAACAGCATTCACGATTGCCTCCGATAGAGAAACGCTCGATCGTCTCCGCGCCTCAAGCCCAATGAGAGAAATACGATAAAAAAATTTTGATGGAAAAAAATGCTCTCCCCATTTCCACGGAGAAAACCAAGCTCCTCGCGATAGCAGGGCCGACCGCGTCCGGAAAATCGTCGCTTGCGATACGTATCGCCCGAGAAGAACACGGCGAAATCATCTCAGTCGACAGTCGACAAGTCTACCGCGGCATGGACATTGGTACCGGCAAAGTAGAGCAAGACGAGTCACCACACGACGTCTTTTTTCCGAGGGCATTCGCCACCATCTTATCGATATCGTGAATCCCGAAGAGGAGTACAACATCTCGCATTTTTTGAAAGATGCGACAGAAATCACGATGGAAATCGAGAAGAGAGGAGTGCTACCCCTCCTCTGTGGCGGAACCGGTTTCTGGATGGAGACGTTTCTCGACGAGGCGCCCATTTCTTCGGTTCCACCCGATCCTACCCTTCGAGCCGAACTTTCGAAAACACCGGCCGAAGATCTGTTCACGCTTCTCACCACTCTCGATCCAAATCGGGCAAAACAAATAGATCGGCACAATCCGCATCGCCTCATTCGAGCAATCGAAATCGCTCGTGCCAAAACGGCTGGGCCCCACACGGCCGAACCCCCAACAAACGCGGCGAACATATCACACACCTTCGACATCTGCATCATCGCACTTTGCCCGCCCAAAGAAAATCTCGACGAAAAAAATAAGGGCACGTCTCGACGAACGCTTGTCGTGCGGCATGGTCGAGGAAGTGCAGACGCTCCACGAACACGGCATTTCCTGGGAACGATTCGAGTCGTTCGGACTCGAGTATCGTCGCATTGCAGAATTTCTCGAAGGGAAGCACTCTTTCGAAGAAATGAAAATGCGTCTCACCTTCGACATTCTTCATTATGCGAAGCGTCAACGGACGTGGCTACAAAGATGGCACCGCCGACATCCCATTCTCCACTTCGTCGAAACGACAGAAGCGGCAATCGAAGAAGTGCACCTCTTTCTTCATGGCGCCCCCAAAAAGTAAAAAGCCCGGAACCGCTGTTCCGTATAATGGTCTGACAAATTCGACACCCCCATTTGTTGTTGTCGTATGAAAAAATCTACACCCCCAGCAGAAAGCATGGATGGCGCTTTCCGCCCTCCGAGGAGAACCGCTCTCCACACTTGGCAGTCTCCACCAGATTCATCCGAACCAAATTGGCAAATGGAGAAGGATATTGGAAGAATCCGCAGAACAACTCTTCTCCGATAAAAGGAAAAAAGAAAACCACGAAAAGTTCGCACAACTCGCATCCCAACACTCGCACCCCGATGTATCGGGGAGCGGGCGGGCGGGTTTCCACCTAACTATTGTCCGGCGCCTTGAATTTGCCAGTAAAAGTTTGTGCAGCTTGTGTCCCTGCAACCACAGCGCCAAGAGCCGCCCTGCACACTGCAGGTCATCCCGACAAGATAGGTGGGAGACGCAGCACTTGCGGTTGAAACATTCGGATCGGTGATCGTCGCGGAGACGGGTCCTTGGCACCACTCGCCATTCAACACTCCGGTACACGTACCGGTATATTGTCGCCATCCCGCCGTGACGGCATCGTACCAATAGCCTTTGGTGTAGACGATTCTCGTGGTGTCTCCCGTTATGCCGGTCGTGAGATTCACCGTGTCGGTGTCGGCGCTATTGCACCGGACATTCATCAGGTTCGTGCTCGTTTGAAACGCGTCGAATGGAGCGCCGTAAGAGTTGTAGGTGGCTTGGGAGAAGTTGGTGGTGGTGACGGTGTTGCAGGAAGTAGTCGTTGCGGATTCCCCGTTCAAGTATCGTTCAAGATTGGAGTAGCCACTCGTATGAATTGTCGGTCCATCGGAGGCATTGTTCGGGTTCAGACCTTTGACTGTCTCCCACTGATCGGGCATACCGTCGTGGTCGGTGTCGGTGCAGGCAGTGCCGGGGTCGATAACGGGAAAGCCGCCGACGCTATCTTCATTGACATAATAATTGCCCTGTAAGTTATGGTATTCACTAATAACTCTTCTATCTACCGTATCGCGGTTTTCTACCCAGTTACCCATACAGTCGAGCCTATGTGAAGCGCCTACCGTAGGCAATACCTTGTTGTCGAGCTCGGCAGCGGATTGGGCTGTAATCGGATATGGAAGCGTGGGAAGTGGTGTGGCGCGGCGATATTGGGCGGGAAGTACCCCTATCAGTTTGGCGGGTGTTTCCCACTCGTCAACTATGCCTTCACTGGTCACTTCCCAGATCATTCCCCAGTCGTCGTTGGCGGGAGTCGGGTTGTGATAGCCGATATTGCCAGATGAGAATATGGACGGCGGACCAAGAGGCGTATCGGGCCCCGGTGTCGGACATACGTAAATTTCGTAGGGGATACGTCCCTGCCTCAGCGGACCAGCCTTATAGTAATTTCCAATAACGTCCAGATTAACGCCGCCGATGAGTGCGGTGGCTGAAAATTTCCAATTGTAGATAATGTTATTTACCAGCCGGAAACTCTTGTTTTTTATCAACGGATTGCGATGGGTAGTGTTGGCCATGAAACTATGATGAATATCAATATTAGTCATATTTTCGGAAGCATTGTTGCCGGAACCCGTTAAAAATCCCTTCGAAAAATTGCTTTCATTGACCAACATCAGCGGTTCGTACATCATTAACCATGAATAGGTAAGATTGTTTTGTGGCGCTCCCCACGAGCTCGCGTTTTCATCCGTTCCCCACGACAGAGATACATGATCGTAAATCGAACTGGATGCAGCGGTACTTGAAGCAATATTGTCTCCTTCCGAATAACCCGTATAGCCATGGCGTATACGGATATACCGGAGTATAACATCGTGGGTATAGTTGGTGATGCAATTTCCTTGAACAAAATTTTTCCCCGAGATGGTAATGCCGCCGCCGGGAGCGGTTTGTCCAGCAATCGTGAGATACGGATTCCTAATTTCCAAACCTTTTTGACCACCCGATATATTGCAATTGATAATACCCGCCACCCTAAATACAATTGTTCGCGGTCCGGTCATCTCTACCCCTGCCCGCAGACTCCCCGGTCCCGAGTCATTGAGGTTGGTCACCTCATAAACAATGCCTCCGCGCCCGCCGACCGATTCCGCTCCGCCACCCTCGGCTCCGGGAAACGCGGGGATCGCCTGCGCATTCGCTGATGCAGAAGGAAGGAGGCTTGTTATGCAAAGGATAGACCACAAAAGAACGGGAGGAACGACACTACCACCTGTTTGTCTGCATTCGTTCATACCGATGCCCGAAGGCGCTCTTCGCGCAGTGTTCTCCGAAGCTAAACGCATAAGAGGAGTCTTTGGGGAAATAATACAATATTACGCGTTGTATTGGAAATGCGTGTGAATCTTGCCTTCTTCCTTCAAATAGGGTGCTATTCGTCTATGAATATCGACGAAACAGCGCGGGGGAATTTTGTGTTTCCCAATCCCAAGACGACCGATCCGAGTAAACTGGTCTTGCTTTCCTAGACAACGCTATTCGTTTTTAAAGGTAGATTAAAACCGTCAAACTTCACTGAAAGAATATCACGCTACTTTCTCTTTGAGAAATACACTTCCGCCGGTGTCCGATACTCGATCGATTGATGCAATCTCCGCTCGTTGTAAAACGGAAAATACTGATCGAGTCCTTCTTTCGCTTCCTTAAGAGTTCCGTATTCATGAAGATATACATCCTCGTAACTTCACCGTTCGTCAGAGCCGTTCGGTAAAGATATTGTCCATGCATCGTCCCCGTCCGTCCATGCTGATCAGAATGTTGTTTTCTTGGAGAGTCCCGACATATTCCTCGCTCGTATACTGCACTCCCTGATCGGAATTGTGCATTTCCGGTTCTCCCTTTTCCAAGGCATCATTGGGTGTTTCCGTACAGAATCTTGTTTCCAAACTCGGAGAAAGTTTCCACGAAACGATAGAAGCGGCAATCGAAGAAGCACACCTCTTTCTTCATGGCGCCCCCAAAAAGTAAAAAGCCCGGAACCGCTGTTCCGGGCAGAAAATACAATATTCAAAATGCAAATTACTCAAAGCTCCTGCCTCTTCATCAAACAAGATCTCCTTACAAAATTTCCCTGAAGCTCTTGTAACCTTCCAAAAATTTGCCGGACCTCCTCAACGCTCGGAGGATTTTGAAAGGCTCTCGAAAAGTGTGCCTGAATATTGCAAATCCCTGCAGAACAGCAGGTCATTCCATATTCACCTGCAATACTCCGCAGTTCTGGAAACTGACAGCAACGCCCTTCCCTCCTATCGGCAGGACAAAAATCTCCTAAAGGAGAAAGGATCTGTTGCGAATGAGAAGTTAGGATTTGTATTGAAGTTCCCATAAACGTGCCTCCTCAAACATATGAAATGGAATAGTCACAATACCCACAAACTCGCGAATTCTCGGAAGCATACTCCACACTCTCTCACGCGAAATCTGAGGAAAGAGACACTCCTCAGTTGTTGAAAGTTTGATAAATTCCCAGAGAGAAAAATCCTTTCCATCGATCCCAAGCCCCGGGTATGTCTTTCGTATCCAATTCACCCATTTGCTGAAAGGCTCTATGGTAATGCCAACAATCTCATCGCTTTCCGCCAAAAGCGCTGAGAAGTACCACCCAAAAGACTCGTGTACACAAGGGCAATCTCGGGTTTTATAACTGAGAGTATCCATTCCCTCCTGCCACAAAATATGCGGCTTAAATTCCGGGAATTCAAGTGGGACATGTTTTTCACCACCAGACAAAACGAGGAGCAGTTCATGAAAATCAGTCATACACTCACCTTGGGTTTCCCCACAAATATATGTTGTTAAGATACAAAAAATCCGCCACAGAGGCGGATTTCACGCTTTCAAAATATGAGAAATTTTTTTGTTCTTTGATCTCATTGATTCCTATTATTGCTTGAATGGTTTTCTGTGTCAACAGAAATAACTCAAACAAACTTTCCTTATCAAGGGAGAGAGAAAAAGGGGCCACTGAGACTGAGCATTTAACTGATGGGGCATGCTTCGCCTGTGGCGTTCATTGTCACGGGTTCTCAAGTATGAAATCAATCATGAAACACTTTCTCAAAGCTCCTTTCAGCGCACGATGTGTTTTGAACTGAAGCTCCAAAGCACAGATTCAATATTTCCTGTTGGGGAGAGGCCATGTACGGTTTCGTTATTTCTTCACGATGCGTATTCATTCATTTTTTCCATGAGTAACTTCTGTAAATCGTCAAATCCCATCTGTAATGTGTGAGAAGAAATACACAGGGGTGAACCATAGTTTTTGTAATTCATTTTCATGACATTTCTTTTGAACGGGTTTGCTACTTTGTCCAAGTAGTCTTGTGGGTTTCTCACGATGATCATTAAAAGATCCTGATTCATAACCTTCGATATTCTAATTTCTTGAATATCTGTCCAGGGAATGAGCCCGACTGATATACCGCTTGAGTTGTCTGTAATGCCCTGCCTGCTGAGCACGAGCCCTGGTTTCTTATCTGAAAATTTGCGAAAGAGTATTCCTGCAACCAGTCCAAAAAATATCACTGATACCAGTCCCGCCACAAAAATCACTGTCCGGTTTCCAAAAAGCCAGTGATTCGTTGTCGGTGGATGTACGAGAAACCAAAGTCCCAGCGCCACAAATACAAGAGAGCCGAGAAAGGCCAAGATCAGTTTCGTCCTACTCAATGGAATTTCAATTCGTTCTTCTCTGGTCATATTGATTCATGTTTATCTTCTCACTTCTTTCCGTGTCGCTCTCGAGCGCAACCTCACTCTCTACGGCTTTACAGGAGCTGATGATATAAAATACATACACTTAAATTGAATTGAATACAATTTAATTTATTTTGCATCTTACTCATTTAGAGAGAAAGTGACTTTAAATCTTTCAAAAGACTTTTAACAAGAGACTGCAAAATCCTTTTTTCCTCCTCATTCAAATTTATTCTTTCTGATTTTACAAGTTCCTCCTTTAAATCCTTGAATCTCTCTTGAGATATATCGGAAGCAGACAGGATATCAGAGATACTCTTTCTTAAAATCTGCTGCGCTTCTAGAGGAATATCATCAGAAAAACTCTTTACTCCTTCCGCAACAATAATTGGCAACCCTTTCAGGCAGGCGTATGCCATCTCCGTTCCTGCACTGTGTCCCACATATCCGTCAACGTTAGCCACATACAAAAAATCAGCCCTGCGTATCTCTCGCATGAAATTCATTTCGAGCCTGTGGGGGGGGCGTACTCGGGTCATCCGTCGCAAGAAGAACAAATTCTTCATTTGGGTCAAGAATTTCTTTGGTTGTTGGGGAAAGAACTTTTATGCCAGCCTTTTCAAAATTTTCAATGGCCTCTCCAATTTTCTCCATGTGCTTACGAAAACTTCCAGAGACAACGGTTTCCGGGATTTTGACTGCATGTGGTTTTCTTTCGAAATTCATAATAACAAAAAATTTTTTACACCGAGAGTAAAATAAGATTTCTCAATAAATCAACGATACAATTTATTTCTTCATCAAATCTTTTATTGCATCTTCAACTCCACCAATTGTCAAGTCATGCATTGAAATAATTTTACTCACTGCTTGAATTGTACCAGAGTCATCTCGACCTTTCCATTCTTTCTGAAAAACTGGACTTATCCAAATGATTCGTTCATCAGCAGGTAAACAATTTGATTCATAGCTATTTCAAGAGTTCGTTAACTGGAACGTCCAACGCATTGGCAAGGTTAGTAATAGTCGAAAGAGTTGGATTTGTTTTCCCGTTCTCGATGTTGCTAACAAAAGACCTGTTGACTGCTAATTTCTTAGCAATCTCAATTTGGGTAACACCTTTCTTTGTTCTGATCTTCTTGAGATTTTCCCCAAGCTTTTTCGAGTAGTCTTCCATAAAAAGAGTATATCACATTTGTTGTATTTTACTACAACAAGACAATGCTTAACAAATGTAACCAAAGCATACAGAATGACTAAAAACCGGCTCACTGTTATGCAATAAATTACTAGTTTTACATAGACTTAGCAAAAACAGCTATCTGCGTCATCAATTAATATATGGAACCCTATACCACAGCCAGAATCAGCGATGAAGATGATTCTCTGTAGTCAGGCAAAACTGGAAAATGACAACAAGTATTAATGTAAAACGAGGGCTACGAACGAGAGTTGAAATGGGATTGTGGCCAGGTCCGCCCCCAACTGAATAGATATATGAAAGAGAAGCGAATGGATCGAAAATGCGAAACTCTTATTGATCCAGAACGAGCACCAATGATAAAAAAGATGTGTGAAACAGTAGCCTATGAACATTGGAGCGGGAGAAAAATCTACAACTGGCTCAAATTTGATCTGAACTTCAAAAGTGGCACCAGAAAGAGAAACTTAAGCCTCGGCAATATCTACAGGCTCCTCGATAATACCTTCTACTATGGAGTATTCTAATATCCAAGAAAATCAGGAAACTGGTACACAGGGAAACACAAACCGAGCATTACCAAAGAGCTTTTTGATCTCGTACAAAGTCAGATAAAAAGCCAAATTCTACGGGTTGAAGGGAAAGAGTTCGCTTTCACGAAAATAATGACTTGCAGACTCTGCGGATCAGGTATAAGTGCCGACGAAAAGTTCAAAAAGAAAAGAAGTGGCGGAGTTCACCGATAGGTCTCCTACGGCTGTACCAAAGCTAGAGGGACCGATTGTAAGTGTGGCTATACCGAAAAAAAAGAAATCCTAAAACATTTTGAAGAACTGATAGACAAGATAAGTCTCAATGAGATCGAGGTAAAGGAAAAATAAAAGCAGATATTGATCAGTTTTCCAAAATGCAAAAGTTCTTTCTCGGAACAAAAGAAAAAATCAGTATTCCCAGTGTTGATATTCGAGGATATGCCAAATATATCCTCGAAGAAGGTGCGAACGAAGAGAAGTGAGAAATACTGGGTTGTCTCAAAAGCAGGATCTATCTTGCAGAGAAGAAAATAACTTTGGATAAATAAATAGACAATCATAAAAGTAAAAAGCACGGATTTTCCGTGCTTTTTACTTTGTAACCGACCAATGTTGCAGGTAAGCGTGTCGTGCTACCTGCTGTTGGCGGTGAGATTTTGCGCTTTGCGCGAACTTTTTTCGAGCAAAGCACCAAATAAGGAAGCCGTCCCCGCCGTTGCGCTCCGCCCACTGGCGGATCGCTGTATCCAGAGAGAAGTTTCTTTACGATTTCGGATTTTGCGCGCGGTTTTTTTCTCTCAAAAATGGAAAAGAAATCTTCTCTCTGGATACTCTGCTTTGGCAAGCAGAACGGCGGGAACGGCTGCTGTTGGTACGCCGCAGAGATAGAAATAAATGAGCTTGTGGTTATATTCTATCACATCAGGAAATATTTTGTTCACTCATTTCTCCATCTTTGCGGCGGAGCCATATCTACAGTTTTCGGTAGTTCATTTGTTTGTGACTCCGGTTAAGCTGGTGCCAACCCATAATATGGATTGTGCTAGAGCACAATCAAATTTAATTGTGCTTGCCCCACCCACCCGTGCGCGCACATCTGCTCGCAAAGGATAAAAGGGTTGCGAGCAAGACTCCCTTTTCATTCCCTATACTGAAGCCTTACTATGCTTGCTAATCTTTATTTGGGGAGTAATACCTAATTCCGAGCATTTTCTTGCCCAGGATTCAATTTTTTGTTTCAAGATTATAGAATTTATTTCAGAGATTTTAGTTGGCAATTTTTTGTTTTCTATGCCAATCCAAAGACAGTAAACCCGGAAAGACTGATCCAGCTTTTTAGTATTCGCTTTCTTACTTATAAGTTCAAGTGTATTATTTGCCTGGTCACAAACATATCCTAGCTTTTGTGCAGTGCCAAATTTTACAGCATACACGGTATCCTCCTTCTTTACATCCCATGCCTCAATAGGCGTGCCCGATTTAACCTTAATTTTTGAAAAATCTTTATCCGCGATACTGTACCCGTGTTTCTTCAACTCTATATTAAAATCACTTTCTATTCCCATAATTTCAATCAAATCATCCTCTACTTTCTCTAGTTCTATGGTATCAATATACTCATTGAGTTGATCCAAATAATCTTCGTTAAATCTCATCCATTTACCTTGTGACAAAATAACATTTTGACCATCAACGATATAATCAATTGATTCCTTGAGCGTCCGCGAGAACTCATTTGCATCTTCTTTTTTTACTTTAATCTTAATACTAAGTATTTGATCATCAGGAATCGAATGTTCTGATATAAATCCATTAAGCTGCTCAATCGAAAGCTCATCTAGCTCATTTGAAAAATTTCCTCCCCAATGAAATACATACTTTTCTTGTCCAGAAAATATGAAATCTACACCGACAAGGTCGTGGCTATTTGCGGTAAAGTCTGCACCGTCTTTGATTCCTTTTATTTCTTTGAGAAGCTTTTCTTCATAAGAAATGACTTCGGGAAGTCCATCTATAATCATCGTTCTGGGGAGCGCGAAAAGTTCTTTTGATTCAGCTAATCTAGTCAATTTATCAAGAAAATCCTCAAGGTCCTCTTTCTCAATTTCTGGATTAAGATTTACGGATGATCCGAATTTACCAGTTTTGCCGAAGTCAGCTTTTTGCTCTTCCAATATAGATGCTTGCAAATAGTCAACGGATTCCCCACTTTCTATATCAAGCTTTGTATGTTTTGTATAGCTTCTTATTTCTTTTTTCTTCTTGCCAGCAAACTTTTTTGTAGATTTTTGACGAACATCCTGTTTATCAACAGCACGTTTTGCAATTTCTGTTCCAAAATCATGATCGCAGTGTTGCCGAAGATAAAAATGACTCTTCCCGTAACTAATAACGAAGCAATATTTGTCATTTTCCCAAAGATAAGCTGCAAAATAAATTAAATTCTTTGGCTTATTACCAGAAAAAAATTCCTCATATTCTTCCACCCACGGGATTTGTTTTGAGTTAATATCTTTTGAAAAATAGAAGCTATATCCCCCGCAAAACAAAATAGGGGATCTGGTATATTGGATTCATGCCCGCAAAAACAAAAACTGAACTCTCCCCCGAAGAGAAAGATTTGCTCAAAGCGTATCTCAAAACATCCCCGCTCATTCTCGTTCGCCTGAAATGCCATGCGATTCTTACGAGAGAAAAAGGAATGCCTCTGAAAGACATCGCCGATATTGTTTCGAGACACGAAAATACTATCGGTGTATGGATGAAGAACTGGGAAAAACAACGCATGGCGAGTATCTTCACCGGACATGAGGGAATCAGAACGCAAGTAAACTCACAGAAGAACAAAAGAAGAAATCAGAGAAGCCCTCGAAAACCACCAAGTGAATACACTCTTCCAAAAACCTTTTGGGATGTCCCCGCCCTCAAAACATATGTTCAAGCGATATTTGGAGTCGTATTTGAATCCGTTCGTTCATATCACTTCCTCCTTTCTTTTTGCAATCTGAGTTTCAAGTATCCCGATACCTTCGATCTTCACCGGAATGAAACTCATATTGTCGAAAGAATGGTTGAAATACAGACAGAAATCAGCCCCTTCTCAAGGATGATTCGTGGGAAGTGTTTGCTTCCGATGAAGTGCGAATGGAATTGGAAGCTCTCACCAGAAAAGCGTGGCTCAAGAAAGGAGAACGGACGATCGTGCACGTGAATCGAAAGCGAGAAGCGCAAGTTATCTCGATTGCTCAATCAAAAAACTTTCGATGCCATCTTTATGAAGTTCCCTGGCAAAACCAAGAAGAAATACTCAAAGCGTTGGAACAATTTCTGAAAGAGTATCCTGATAAAAATCTGTATCGTATGGGACAATGCGCGATTTCCAGGGAAGGGGAATACGAAAAGCCCTCCGTAAAGGAGGACTTCTCGAGAGAGTGCATCTCATCAACTTGCCGCCATGCCCCCGATCATAATCCGATTGAGCAGTGTGGAATACGGCGAAAGGGATGATGGCAAACACCCAATATGAAAGTTTTGAAAAAATGAAGATGGTGTTTTTCACGTATGTGAATGGACGAGCGTTTGAGTATCGAATCTAAGATTTTGTTTTGCGGGGGATATAGTTTTCCATTTTCCGTGCACAGAAGAGTGAATAACTTCGAGTCCCACAGACTCAAGCTTCAATTTCAAATCTAAAACACTGTCTTTTGGAATTTTGAAGATATTCAACTTCATAATGGTCACTTCATTCTATTTTCTGCAACCTTAAAGTATTTTTTATCCTTCTCTATGCCAACCCAAGTTCTGCCAAGTTTTTTTGCAACAAATGTTGTTGTGCCACTCCCGAGAAACGGGTCAAGAACAACGTCGCCTTTATTAGACGAAGCAAGAATGATTCTTCTCAACATTTCCTCTGGTTTCTGCGTTGGATGAACTGCTCGATTATCCTTTCCGCGTATTCTTTCTTTTCCTTGTACCAATGGCAACTGCCAAACATCCCGCATTTGCTTCAAGGAGCCATCTTTTTGTTTTTCAGGATTCAGTTTTTTTAATTCCTCATAGTTGAACACCCATCCCTTGCCTTTTACCGCCCATACAACAAATTCTGTAGAGTGTGTAAATACGCGCCTCGTCATATTTGGCATCGCATTTGTTTTTTGCCAAGTAATAATATTATTGATCTTGAAATCAAGTTGTTTCAAGACAATCATTACCTCTGAAATATTGTGATATGTGCAGGAAATATAGATTGAGCCACCTTCTCTCAAAACACGATACGCTCCACCAATCCATTTGCGTGTAAACTGCAAGTATTCAGGAGCGGACATCCTGTCCCACTCTTCGTTTACCATGTACCAATCGCCACCTGTTTTATTTCCCTTCCAATGCAAGCCATTGCCAGAAAGGTTATAGGGAGGATCAGCAAAGATAAGATCAACAGATTCTTTCTCAATCTGCTTAGTCATTATCTCTACACAAGCTCCTAGGTATAGTTGGTTTTTCTTCATATTTTTATACAAGGCTTGCCTGCCATGTTGATATGGCGTTTGGAATATTCTTTAACCACTCTCCCGAGTCCGTATACGATTTTGATGAACCAATAATTTCTTCGTACAAACGAGAGATTTCATCGTGCTTCAAAAATTTATTCTCAGATTTTATCTTGACGAGAGTTTTCAAGACTGAAACAAAATCAGTAATTGATAATGGTACTATTTTTTGAGTTTTCCCCTCATATTCATATTTGATAGCTGTCCAAAAAGTATTGACCGTATCACGATGAATTTTTGGAGCTATAAAGAGACAATATGTTTTCTTATCAGTGTATTTATTCTCAAAATCCCGCAAATGTCTCATAACTGGCTGCCCCTCATTGTACCATTGATCCCTACCTGTAAGCATTGTAACTTCGCAGATAGCATTAAAGTTTCCATAGAAACATTCGATGTCTGGTGTGTTGGCAGGAGCAGTAAAAGTGGGCTCATTATCGTCTCCGACAGGATAGTTTGGTTGTATTTTGAGTGCGTCATTTAGTGCGTGGAGACCAAGAGAGGACAATTTTTCAAGCAGTATCGGTCGATCCTCAAAGTCAAAAATATTTTCGAGGTCTTTGATGTAAGATTCAACTTGTTCTACCGCTTGTGATTTTTTGTGGTTACCCTCTTCTTGTAATGTCCGCCTCAAAACCCGCAACTCCTCAATGTATGCCTTGAGTTCCGTTTCTTGAAAAGTCTGATAATCCCTTATAGCAATACCTCTCCTCTGTAAGTCACTCTCGTATTGCTCAATATCTTGAACGAGGTTTTTGATGATTTCCACATATTTTTCCTTAGTTTCCCAAGGTAGTTGTGGTTGCGAGATATCAGAAATATAGTTTAGATACTCATCTTTTGTTGCAAAAACCCTTGATTGCGCATTATCAAAATCAAGCAAAGATTTTATCTCAACTGATCTTCTCGATTCCAAATCAATATAATAACCACCACCACGAATAAATATGTAGCGTGTTAGACGAGAATATCGTATTGCATTATCTCCGTAATCGCGTAGATTTTTCAGAAGTCCTGAAACTGCACTTGTCTTTTTTGTCCCGAGAAATTTACTTACAAATTCTTTTTCATAGGAATCAAAAATTGCTTTCTGTTCATTTCTATTTTTTCCAGAAAGCTTATCGCGCAATCCTATGAGGTTTGTCGCATAACCATCAATATCCTTGTAATTTACCAATGTTGGTACGAAAAGCGAAAATTCTTTCTTACTAATTCCTTTCGCCTCTTTGCCTCGCGCAATTTCTTTTCTGTTTACAGCATCTATCAAGTGAAGCGCACCAATAAATGGTTTAATATCATATCCACTATCCTGCGAATAATCGTCATTATCCAAGTTCGGAACTTGCCATTTCAAGAAACTTCTCAAGAAAATTTCTCCAAGATCGAAATTTTCCTTCAAAAACAATCTTCCTAAATCTGTGATAAAAATTTTCCCATCTTTAATGGAAACAAATCCGAATTTTTTTAGAGGATTCAATGATTGTCTGCCTCGCATCGAAGGATCCTCATAGTTCTTGGCATTGAAAATTGCCTCAGCTTCTTTGAAAGAAATTTCTTTTGATTGATCGTCAATCAGGCTTATCTGATCTTCTGAAAGACCATTATAAAACTGGCGGCTTCCATACCCGTAAACTCTATTTTTAATAAGCAAAATCTGATATTTTTTCTGATTTTCTAAATTCCACTCAAAATTTTCAATCTCCTGCAAAACGACTAGGAAATTTCTTAGTCTTTCAGGATTACGTAATGTTGTTGTAATTGACCAGGGCTTTTTCATAATTATTTTGTAACTTTACAATAAAAGATTCTCTCGGCATTATCATCGCCATTACTTTTTCCAGTTGTAAATGCTTTATACTCTTTTTCGAAAATTTCCACTTCTCCTTTGCTGTTCAAAATTCTCAGTATGTCCTTATCTTTCATTCTCGCATTTGATCGCCCATCTTTTGAGTCGCCAGTATTATTATACGAAAGCAAAATATGATTGCATTTTGCATTCATAATCAAGTCTTCAAATGCCTGCGTCGCGTTCTTTAAACAATAAGAACTTTTAATGTGCGATCGATCCATTTTCTTTCCAATTCCAACGACTGCTGGCTTTTTCCATTCCACCAAGTTTTCTAAAAGATGGTATGCGTCAGAATACTGTCTTGAATTGTAAGGGGGATCAATATATAAAACATCACAAGTAATTTTTCGAATAAGAGCGTTTGCATCTTCCCTATAAACTTTGTTGTTTTTATTCCGGGAATAATCAAAATCTGGCACTAGCAGCTTCAATGGCTGTACAGTATCTAATTTTTTTCGGAACGCATCATAATGCCCAACGGTATTAGCAACCTTGTCTACTGCGTAAAGCAATGAACAAATAAGCAGACTTCTTTCGTCTTCATTTTCTGCAATACGGTCAATTTCTTCTCGTATTGCTCCAATTTTCCTTGCATTTTCTAACGAAAAATATGTTCCTCCAAAATGCTTAGAGAAATAATTATCGTCTTTGCTTTGTAGATTGTTTAAATGGCTTATTTTATTTGCTACACTGGCAAGAATATCCTTACTAACACCAAGAAAAGCATTTAAACAAACATAGTTTGCATAAAGAAAATCATTCGAAATGATTTTGACTTCTGGGGTATTAAACCTTTCACCAACAACGCCCGTTCCAGAAAAAATATCACAAAGAGAATCTATTTTCCCGCATTTCTCAGAAATAATGTCCTCTATAAACCCGAGAAGTTTATGCTTGTTTCCTAAGTACCTTCTATTTTGCAATTGAAAATACCCGGCTTTTTGTTGTATTGGCTGAAAATAATGTTTCTCGACTTTTCGAACGCTCATTTCATAAACAGGTCTTTCAATCTCTAATAAGTCAAAAAGTGTCGCCTGTGTTCCATCAGCAACATAATCAAAATCAGTACCAGTCTTTTTTAACTTTTCACAAAAACTATAATGTTCATTTTCGGAAACAATAATAAAATCAATAACGGGTATCCCCATTATTTCGCCAGCTTGTGCTATTTTCTCAACAACTTGAGTATCTTTTTCACTCGGAGTAGTATCTCCTGATGGATGATTATGTACCAATATGACGCTAGCGGCATTTAACTCCGTTGCTGGATGAAAAATTTCTCGTGGATGTAAGAGTGTTTTATCAAGAAGCCCAACACTCACTACTTCTTTCTTAAGCAAGCCATTCCTTGCATTGAGATATAGGCAGACGAGATGTTCTTTTTTCTTATCTCGTAGATCATAAATCAAAGACAGTACATCCTGTGAGTTTTTTATGATAAGCTCATTGGATTTTTCTTCTTGATAAAACCTCTTCACGAGAGAAACAGCAGAAACAACCTGAAGAGCCTTTGCCTGCCCAATTCCTGATATTTTTTGCAAATCATCCACGGATATATCTAAAAATCCTTTTCCAAATTTTTGGATCACTTGTTGGGATAATTTTTGAACATTTTTCCCTTTGATTCCGCTCCCAAGTAGAATAGCCAAAAGATCACTTTTGGAAAGTGCATCCGGTCCTTTCTTAAGGAACCTCTCTCTTGGTCTATCCACTTTTGGAATATCTTTTATTTTTGTCATATCTATTTCAAAAGCTCATCACTCGCGACATCTAACGCCTGTGCGATCTTTTCGATTGTTGCAAGGGTGGGGTTTCCTTTCCCTGCTTCAATATTGCTCACTTGAGCACGATCAAAACCGAGCTTACGACAAATGTCGCCTTGCGACATTTTCTTCTGCTCTCGTATGCGTTTGATGTTTTTCCCAAGCTTGATTGAAGGGGTAGTCATATCTATAGATTTTATTATACCGATTGTTGTGTTGTATAACAATAATGTGATATATTACAATACACAAAGGAAAAAAGCAGAGTATCCAGAGAGAAGTTTTCTTTTCCATTTTTGAGAAAAAAACCGCGCGCAAAATCCGAAATCGTAAAGAAACTTCTCTCTGGATACAGCGATCCGCCAGTGGGCGGAGCGCAACGGCGGGGACGGCTTCCTTATTTGGTGCTTTGCTCGAAAAAAGTTCGCGCAAAGCGCAAAATCTCACCGCAAATTGAAACTTCCGAATCCGAAAGGGAAAAGGATCGGTGCGCCGAAGGCGCGGAAGAAGACAGAAGGTGGCGTCGCTCCGCGACGAATCTGAATGGGGTGGACAGGCTGAAGCGGGCGGATTTGTCCTTGTTTCGTATCCAAAAGCAATTATGATCAAACCAAAATATTTTCTCTACGCGCGCAAGAGTACTGAAGACGATGATCGCCAGGTAATGAGTATTGAGGCGCAGCTTTTTGAATTGCGAGAATATGCGCGTAAAGAAAATCTTGAAATCCTGAAGGAATTTCAAGAGTCGAAAAGCGCAAAGACGCCAGGGCGAGAGGTATTCGGAAAGTTGATGGAACGAATTGAAAACGTGATGGAGTCGGTATTCTCGCGTGGCATCCTGATCGCTTGGCGCGTAATTCGATGGATGGCGGGCGCGTGGTGTACGCCGTCGATCAAAAGAAAATCGTGTCTTTGCGCTTTCCGACTTTTTGGTTTGAACCGACCCCGCAGGGGCTCTTTATGTTGCAAGTGGCGTTCGGACAATCCAAATACTATTCCGACAACCTCGCCGAGAATATCAAGCGAGGAATCCGCCAAAAATTGCGCCGTGGCGAGTGGCTCAACCTCGCTCCCTTTGGTTATATGAACGATCCTGTGAAGCGAAATATTGCGCCACATCCCACGGAAGCGCGGATTGTGCAGCTCGCGTTTGATGAGTACGCAAAAGGAACGCACACTTTCTTGTCTCTTGGCGCATTTTTGGCGGAACTTGGCGTGGTCAGTCGGAATGGAACGCCACTTGCCAAAGCTTCCATCAAACGGCTCATCACCAACCGTGCCTATCTCGGTTTTGTGAAGCACGGTAAGGAATGGTTTGATGGAAACTTTGAGCCCCTGATTTCTCCCGCTTTGTTTGAAGCCGTGCAGAAGATACTTTTGGCGAGAGAGCGACCGCGCAAGCGGAAAATGAAGCATGATTTTCCGTTTACTGGACTTTTTCGATGTGGCGAGTGTGGTAGTATGATTTCCGCCCAATGGACGACGAATCGGCATGGCACGAAGTATCGCTACTATCGGTGCTCGAAAAAGCGCGGTCGCTGTTCGCAGTCGTACATTCAGGAGAAAACCCTCGCCAAACAATTACGAGCACGGCTTCAAACCATTTCGCTGTGTGATCACTACACTGACTGGATGTTGGGTAAGGTGAAGGAATGGGAGCATGAAGAAGTATCGGCATCACACAGCGAAATACAAAATCTTTCAGCAACTATCAAAGCGAGTGAGGCGCGCCTGGAGAAGTTGGTTTCGATGTATTTAGATGGTGATGTTACCAAAGAAATCTACCTTCGCAAAAAAGATGAAAGTATGCGCGCCACTCTCGCTTTGCGGGAAAAGCTGAAAGATTTGGAAAGCGGGAGAAATCAGTGGGTCGAACCCCTGCGAGAATGGATTTTGGATACGAAACAAGCCGATTTTTTGGTCGAGCATGAGGATTTGCACCAAACAAAAAGGCTCGTCCAAAAAATCGGAACGAACCCCATTGTTCGTGACAAATCCGCCCGCTTCAGCCTGTCCACCCCATTCAGATTCGTCGCGGAGCGACGCCACCTTCTGTCTTCTTCCGCGCCTTCGGCGCACCGATCCTTTTCCCTTTCGGATTCGGAAGTTTCAATTTGCGGAGAGGCAGGGATTCGAACCCTGGAAGGGGTTTCCCCCTTAACACATTAGCAGTGTGCTGCTTTCAGCCACTCAGCCACCTCTCCGTTTCCTGTATTGCTCCCCACTTTTCCCTTTCTTTGGGAAAGCAACCAAAGGAGCCTGGAATTTGAAAAGAGCGCTCTGCCATAAGGCAAGGCATCAGCCTTCCCCAGACTCTCCAAGAAAAGAAAGGCTCGCAGGATGCTCACAAAAAGTTGCAGCCTTCCTGAGAGACCTTTTGGCACTTTTTCTTCACTTTTCTTCGTCAGTTTTCTTCGTCAGGGACTTTTCCTCCCGCCAGTGTATCACCGAGGAAAGGCGTGTGGCAAGAAGCCTGCTTGCGCAAAGGAAAGAAACATGCTACACTCGCGGCAGTAGTAAGTTTCTCTCAGGTAGGTTTCTGGCGGAACCTCGTGATGCTTTTAGCAGAGCGAGGCATTCTAAGGGCAAGGTTTCAAGCTTTTAGGGAAAGCGGGAGCAGTCTACGGAGAAGGTCGTCTTACTCGCGTTATTTTCTTTGAGAACTTCACTTGCTATGGCACAGAAGCTCTACGTCGGAAACCTCTCGTACGGAACAACGGATGACTCTCTTCGCGATGCATTCGCAGAAGCGGGTTCTGTTGCCTCGGCGACGGTCATCACCGACCGCGCAACCGGACGTTCGAAAGGTTTCGGCTTTGTCGAAATGTCTTCGGATGCCGATGCCGAAAAGGCAATCGCCATGTGGAACGGAAAGGATCTCGATGGTCGCACCCTCGTTGTAAACGAGGCTCGCCCATTTGAGCCCCGCCCGCGCCAAGGCGGAAACGGCGGCGGATACGCCGGCGGCAACAAGCGAGAGTGGTAATTCACCCTTCTTGTCACCAAAAAACTCCCTTTCGGGGGAGTTTTTGTTTTTTATGGAGAAGTAAACATTCTTTGCTCTGAGAGGGTCAGGACAACATTACTCTGCCAAGAACAGCTCCCACGAAAAACTAGGGAAAAGTAGGGATCAGAGAAGCCGCGCCCCATCCTTCTCGTTCCTTTGAGTTTGAGAAAAAAATTCAGCGAATTACGACGCGGGTTCCGACATCCGCCCATTCATACACGCGCTTCGCATTCCCCACTCCGAGCCGAACGCAGCCGTGAGAGACCGGGGTGCCAAGGTGATTCGCACCTTCTTTGTAGCCGCCAGGCCATTCGGGGAGTTCATGGAGGCCGAATTTTCCGTCAGAAGTAATCGCCATCCAGTATGGCATATAGAGACTGTAGGCTTTCGACCACGGCCGGAGCGCTTTATTGTGAATAGAAAATTCTCCTTTCGGCGTATCCATTCCCCGCTTCCCCGAAGAAACCAGAAAAGAATCGAGAGCCTGCCCTTCTTCGAACAGCACCATCACCTGGCTCGAAAGATTAATATCGATATATTTTCCAGTTGAGAAAAGAGGGGTCGTATATCGCTTCGCCTGCGTGAGACGCGTCGGAAAATCTTTGGCCCATTCCGAAGGAGCGGGCGGCATCGTCTCGAAACTTCCCCGATAGAGCGTAGTAAATGTCCGCGCACTTGCTTCCCGATGCCGCGCACGAACGCTGAGCTGGTAACGCTTCCCTGACTCGAGATTTTTCGGCAAGAGACGAAATTCAGCCCGCTCGGGATCGGTCTCATAGAGAAGCGCGCGTTCCCCGTTTACAGAAAATTCAAAAAACGTATCGGAAGCGGGGCGACTGAGGGTCACCACAATTGGATCCTCGGCACCCATGAGCACATCTTTTTCTCCATCTCGCGGCGAAACCGAGGTAACCATGGGCGGCTCCCACACACGAAAATGAAAAATTGTCTCCGGGATTTCGCCCATCCATACCGTTTGTCCGGGAGGCAAAGACAGGGTATATTCATTCCCCGATTCCCATTGTTTCTCTGGAAGAATACGAAGCGTCGCATTCTTTTCTTCCCATTCGAAGAGGACGGGAACCTGAGGACTGATTCGAATCCGTTCCGTATACTCCGTCGTTTTGACCGGCGAAGTGAAATGCACGCGAAGCGCAGCATCCGGACGAACATCGGTGAGCCCGGACTCAAGTGCGGGGCGCACCTCGACAATTCTCGCGTACGATCGAACTCCGTACAAAAACCCCGAAAGGAGAAACAAAAAAATCGAGTTCCCCTTCCCCTTCGCTCTTCTTGGGTGGAAATGGAAAGAAAATGCTTGTTCTTTTTTGTACGATTCAAAATCAGGGTTTCCCGAAAATTGCTTCTCGAGGAGCGGAACGCCGGATACGAACAGAATGAGTATCGTGATGGTGAGAGGGCCGAGAATGGTCCACCATTGCCCACCCGCCGCAGCGATACCATAGATTCCCCACCAGAGCATTACTTCGCCGAAATAGTTGGGGTGTCGGCTGTATCGCCACAAGCCACGGTCCATGATTTTTCCCCGGTTGGCGGTATCGGAGAGAAAAGTTGCAAGTTGTCTGTCCGCGAATGTTTCAAAGAGAAATCCTGTCACCCACACGAGAAGCCCAACACCATACCAGGGAGACCAGCGTGGCAACGGAGCAAGATTGAGGGAAATAACAGGAAGAGCGACCAAAAAAAGAAGCATCCCTTGAAGAAGAAAAACCTGTACGTAGGAACGAAGCACAAACCACTTTCCCCACGTTTTTCTCCAAAGCGCATAACGAGCATCTTCCGGCTTGGAATGATTCCTCTCATGAATATGAAAGGAAAGACGCAATCCCCAGAGCGTTACGGCAACAGTTACCGTGAGAGCGACCCAGTGAACTCCATGCGGAGAAATGAAGAAAGAGGTCCACGCCGCCAGAATGAATCCGAGTCCCCATGCCGTATCAGCTACGTCGTTTCGTTTCTGA
Organism: Candidatus Moraniibacteriota bacterium; assembly: GCA_016699975.1. Classification (GTDB taxonomy): domain Bacteria; phylum Patescibacteriota; class Minisyncoccia; order Moranbacterales; family UBA1568. Next base: position 891,983 of record CP064994.1, read on the forward strand.
AGAAGCGAAACAAAAAACCATATGGTCATATACACGAACACGGCAACAGCGACTGTTGCGTAGAAGTTCATACGACCAATTTTGGCGATCAAAAAGGTGAGAGACGAAACAGATCCTGCAAGCACCATACCCCAAATCATATCCACAATCGTTACCGTGAGAGGCCAGTCCTTGAGTGTTGCAAGGTTGGTAAGGTCATAGGTAGCGTACGTCACGAGTCCGAAGAAGGCTCCCAAGACAAGAGCATGGGTCAAAGAGTTTTTTCTGTAGCCGGAACTATCACAAAAATGATAAGCGCAGCGATAAACAGAAGATAGAAAATGATCGCAGCGGTCCAATTGATGTTTAGCGCCATCAAGAATCCCAATTGTTGCTTGTAAATGCACGTGCTATGAAACCTAACCATACCATGTCAATCGCAAAAAAAATCGGGAGAGCGATCGCGTAGAGTTTCCAAAACATAATACTGTATCTTACTTGTTAAGAGAGGTGACACTGAGCTGTAGAACCGTAGCAAAGAGCCCCCACAATAAATAGGGAATATTCACGTAGACGACCCACTTCATGTGAGGCCACACGGCAAAGAAGGCCCATACAAGCGTAGCGACGACCAGGAGAATATCAATAGATGCCAGAAAGTTGTTTCTGAGACCAAATTGAAGTGGAGTAAAAGCGAAATTAAAGAGGAGATTGAGCGCAAACGGCACCGCGACAGACGCAGGGATATGCTTCACAAGGACCTTGTAAAAGACCGCTCCGAAGGAAACGGCAATAATAATATACAATGCTGTCCACACGGGTCCAAAGAGCCAGCTCGGTGGAGCCCATGACGGTTTCTCGAGCTCGGCGTACCATTTGTAGGAATTTTCCATAGTTCGATTGTGAATAATGAACCACCTTTATCATACACCTTTTCAGCGTAGAGCGCTTCCATGAAACTTGAAAACTGTGCATGTTTCATCTTGATAAAAGATTTTTCTCCTTCTGCACTCACGGCTCTCGATATTAATATCATTTGTAGAGAAGTATTCCCTCTATAGCCAACCATATCTTTACAAGAGATTTTCTGTATTCTGCGCAATATTCCCTGCATAAGTTATTTTCCATCCCTCTCCTGCGCCCCGGGTCTGCGGGTGGGCAGCCAGGCCAACAACAAGGACGCGTCTTTCCTTCGGCGAGTTCAATGCATGCTCGTCTGATATGCTCTCTCCTTGTTTCCAGTTTCTTCACGAGAGTGATCCAGCAAATCCACTCGTTTCGGGCGAGCGGCGTGAGTTTGTCCCAGATAGTCTTTACATTCGGCACAGATTTGAGAGTCTCTTTCAAATCCTTTGGGACCACGTGCAATCTCTCAAAAGATTTTTTTATCATAATTAATTAAAAAGAATAGCCGTTTTTATGATTCACCATTTTCTGGATAAAGGAATTTTTGTCTGACATGCTCTTTCTTCAAAGTTCATATACAGACCTTCAGTGTAAAAAATGGACACCCACTTTTGGTGTAAGGATCTTCGAGGTAAAGAATCTCAGATAGTTCCGGTATTCTTGAGGAGCAGGCGTTATCAAGGCGACTCATTGACAGAGGAAAAGAAGCATTCCCCCACGTCGAGGGAAACTTATTGATATCATGAAGTTCCACTCTTTTTCCCATAGGCTTGAATAAACAAACACTAACCGATATCATGCGACCGAATCTGAAATTACTACGATTTGAAATCTCTTCTACATTTTTCTCTCACACGAATACTGGAATACACTCAAAAGGCCGCCTTATTACTTTTAGCCCAGGGCACTTGATATTTCTGGTGATATATCTTCTCGTTCTGTTTCTGATTTTCAATTTCAAAGGAGAACCTATTTTAGGAAAAAATCCGTAGGTTTTTGTGACGAAGAACACTTGTATCTCAATCACACTCGACAAGCTTGGACGGAGCAAAACCAAAAAATTTCCCCATCATTTTTTATGTGAATTTCCTCTAACACTCCCCGTCGCGAAAAGAAAAGGCGCGGCACAATATATTTTTGCATCTGTTCACTTTTCCCTCCCGTGCACACGCATCATGACTGCTGTTTTTGAAGAACAACATAAAACGCCGAGAATGACCTCCTGAAATACTACTACCCTCATAACTTCCTTAAATCAATTCCATCATACGAGTCAATTATCATATCAGCATGGTTCAATTGATCTTGGTAAAGTAGTCGTGATCCCGATACAAAAACATGCCTGCATTTTCGCTGCTTGAATGCCTTTTTTGGAGAATCCTCAACGACGAAACAATTGCTCGGATCGGTTCCCATTTCTTCGGCAGCGTAAAGATAGATGGCGGGATTAAGGTTTCGATACATTGCCAACATCGGACGCTTTATAAATATGTTTTCCAAACTTCTTCTCCAGCTCAATATTTTTCTCGCAAGTCCAAGCAAATGGTCGTTAGAAGAAGTGGCGATACACGTTTTCAGTCCAGCAGAACAATGCGGCATGGAAATTCTCAAAACCCGTAATGTAGGCAGACTGTTAAATATTCTTGTTCAAGCAAAGATTGACGCTCGGCAGTCAATGAATCCACGTCGCCTTGAAAATTATATCTTTCTTTGAGTAACACTGTACCTCACGCAAATGCATACCCATCAAAGCAGGGCGACTTCTTCGCGGTTATAGACCGCTTCATGTTTCCTGAAAATTCCACATCGGCGTTGTCAAATAGAACTTCACTGTCTATGACAACGCCATCCATATCAAAAATGAGAGTGTCGTATTTCACCACCGATAAGTCCCTTTCACAAGGTCATCAAAAAATAATTTTGTCCACGGGCGAGCTTTTCTCTTTATCTTTATAGCTAAACCAGACAACTTCCTCACTTCTGCCGCTGGCCTGATCTCACCATGGAAATCGGAAGAATAGCACGTCATCTCGAACCATCGTCCCTTCTGACTTGCCGTGCGCTTGCGCTTCAAAAGTACCGACATACTGTATAGTTTTGGGAATTAAATCAATAGTCAACTCCTCCTTGATTTCCCGTGTCAATGCTTCTTGGTCAGATTCCTGTCCGTCTCGCTTTCCGCCCGGATGTATTAAGTGTCCTTTCCGCGCGAGCATGTTCCAAGAATCTTCTTATCCTTTATATAAATCCACGCCAACTTATCAATGTAATTTTTTCCATACGAATATAATATACTCTAAGAATTGGTTAGCCGATATTCTTAAGCGCATTAGCCACTTTATGGATTCTCTTTTCTCAGTTTTTGACGCTTGTTCATACTTACTCATCTAAATTTACTCTGTTGTACTCATAGAGATTTTTTCAAGGTCATAAAAGCGTTTTCATATTGGTTTTCCAGATTCGACAAACCGAGTGGGTTTTTCCTAAATAAATAGATTTCGCTTTTTAAGTAGCTTCCTGGGCACGCTTGGGGCGTCCACGTCTTTCTTGTCAGTTACAAATTTGTTACCAAATCGAAATATACCTTTTTGCGAAAGATAAAATAGTGTGATCTCTTCCAAAATAAAAATTACTTCTCGTTCACCAACTCCGTGTCCAGTATCTTTACCATCCTCCTCTGACATATTTTCTAAAAACGGGGTCATTCTTGTATAAATCCAGTACAGCTTTATAGGTGTGTTGGGAAGGCATTCAGGAATTGTCTAAAAGGAGTTGCCCAAAAGTAGTAAAGGAAAATGCTTTAAGTATCCATTTTTGATCTTTCTTCAAAGATTCAGAAAAAGCGTTTTTATGCGAAATCATTAACAATTTAAATTTATTCCGCAATTTATAAACTGGGTTATCGGAATTAAAATAGAGATAATCACCACAAAAAATGACCGTTCCAATACCACCTGTATGCTATATTTCTGAAGCAAGATGTTTTAGATACTCAAAACATTTCTTTGGACTTTTGAGCATTCCCTATACGGCTTTATTGGAATACCGAACAAGAGTATCCCTTCACTCCGTAGGAACTTTGTTGATATCGAAAAATTTGTCTCCAGAAAATTTTTTTCATATCTAGGGGATTAAATCCTCGATTGTGACATCAAGGGTTTTCGCAATTTTGCTCACAATGAACACTGATGTCTCTTTAATAACATAAGTTTCAATTTTTCGGGAGAGAGAATGGATTCCTTCGGGGCCGGGCTCATGAGACATTTCGCTCTTCGAATCCTGGGCGCCCAGCAGCTAGCGTTCTTCTCTTCCGTGTTCAATTTCCAAGGTGTTTTTGGACGAAGTTCTGAACATTTTTTGAGCAAACCCCCAATAAGGAAGCTAAATTGTTGCTGCTTGGAAACCTCGCCAATTTTTAAAAGCTACAATTTGATTTATAGCAAGACTTTTTTCTTCTAAAGGAAAAAAGAAAAACTTTGTAGTATTCTGCTCTGTAATGAGCAGGACGGCGGGGGCTGTCCGCTTTTGTATTCGCTCGGGCGTGGCGGAATTCCCCCCAAACTCCCCTTCCGCTTTTTCTTCTTCAAACGGAACGGGAACGGAAGCTGTATAGAGCAAAATTCTCCTCCAACCTCTTCTTTGTCGTCATTTCCGCTTGCTCCCGCCTCTAAAACTTTTCGGCGATTTGCGACTAATTTTCACCTTTACAAAATCCACGCCAACTTATCAATGTAATTCTTTCCATACGAAAATAATATACTCTAAGAATTGGTTAGCCGATATCTTAAGCGCATTAGCCACTTTATGGATTCTCTTTTCTCAGTTTTTGACGCTTGTTCATACTTACTCATCTAAATTTACTCTGTTGTAATCATAGAGTAATTTCCTTTCAAGGTCATAAAAAGTGTTTTCATATTGGTTTTTCAGATTCGACAAACCGAGTGGGTTTTTCCTAAATAAATAGATTTCGCTTTTTAAGTAGCTTCCTGGGCACGCTTGGAGCGTCCACTTCTTTTCTTGTCAGTTACAAATTTGTTACAAAATCGAAATATACCTTTTGCGAAAGATAAAATAGTGTGATCTCTTCCAAAATAAAATTACTTCTCGTTCACCAACCCGTGTCCAGTATCTTTACCATCCTCCTCGACATATTTTCTAAAAACGGGGTCATTCTTGTATAAATCCAGTACAGCTTTATAGGTGTGTTGGTAGGCATCAGAATTGTCTAAAAGGAGTTGCCCAAAAGTAGTAAAGGAAAATGCTTTAAGTATCCATTTTCGATCTTTCTCAAAAGATTCAGAAAAGGGTTTTATGCGAAATCATTAACAATTTAAATTTATTCCGCAATTTATAAACTGGCTATCGGAATTAAAATAGAGATAATCACCACAAAATGACCGTTCAATACCACCTGTATGCTGTATTTCTGAAGCAAGATGTTTTAGATACTCAAAACATTTCTTTGGACTTTGAGCATTCCCTATACGGCTTATTCGAATACCGAACAAGAGTATCCCTTCACTCGTAGGAACTTTGTTGATATCGAAAAATTTGTCTCCAGAAAATTCTTTTTTCATATCTATGGGATTAAATCCTCGGTTTGACATCAAGGGTTTTCGCAATTTTGCTCACAATGAACACTGATGTCTCTTTAATAACATAAGTTTCAATTTTTCGGAGAGAGAATGGGATTCCCCTTCGGGGCCGGGCTCGCGAGACATTTCGCTCTTCGAATCCCACTGGGCGCCCAGCAGCTAGCGTTCTTCTCTTCCGTGTTCAATTTTGGCGGAGAGAGTGGGATTCGAACCCACGATACCGTTATGCGGTATGACGGTTTTCAAGACCGTTGCCTTCAACCACTCGGCCACCTCTCCGAAATTCTCCCGTTTATCACTCTTTTTTAAAACGGTACCAGGAAATACGCTCCTTGTAAATCATGCTATACTGAAAAAATCCACCAGAAATATCTTGTATGCTCGCACAAAAGATCGATTTCTCCACTTCCAAACTTCATCGGCGTCAACTCTTCCGAGCGAGGTGAATCCCGATACCATTCTCGCATGGACTGCTCCCGAATTTGAACCATCTCCGGCAAATGCTCGCATTCTTCTAGCGCTCGGAGCAATTTTTTCCGGGGTGGTCATTTATGCGCTTTTCAAAAATAGCGCCATCATGGCAATCACCTTCGTTTTACTCGGCATGGTAACCATGCTCCATGGCACACGACCCGCAAAGGAAGTTCCCTGCGCCATTCGCAAAGACGGTGTTCTTCTCGGCAAAGAGCTCTATGTCTTCGAAAACATTCGCTCTTTCTGGATCATATACGAGCCAGGCGAACACAACCTCTTTCTGGTGACATCGGGATCACTGCTCTCTTCGGTACGCGTGCCGCTCGGAAAGACCTCTCCCGAAACAGTACGAAGCACCCTCCGATCGCTCGGGATTCGCGAAGTCCCCTACGAGCCGACCCTTGTTGACATACTCTCAAATTTCCTCCATATTTAATCGGTTCGCGCTCGTAGCTCAGTGGATAGAGCGTCTGGTTGCGGTCCAGAAGGTCGCAGGTTCGATTCCTGCCGAGCGCACATCCCAAACTTCTTCTCTTCCAGAATATCGAAACACCGATCACACGGTGTTTTTCGGTTTCCGAAACACAAACTGAACTATCAGGGGAAATCGGTACAGTTGAAATCGTCGATCAAACGAGGCGCTGTCCGAAGAAGCGAGAACGTCGCACATCTTTTCGAGAAGAAATCCGCACGAAGCGCACTCTCGATATATTCCGGCATGGTCCGAAAGAAAGAAGGGACCTCGCCATGCCACAAGAACTTTCGAGACTCCTTTCGGAAAAGTGCGCCGTACGATCGAAGGAAAAGCATCGGCTTTCGAAAGAGCATCCTTCCCCACAAACCGCGCTTCCAGACGCCAACCGGATAGGAATAGTACGGGTTGGCAACGAAGACAACAAGCATTCCCTCTTCTTGTAAGACATCGAATGCATTCTGCGCCACCCGCTCGATATTCGACACGTCGTGGAGCATCATGACAGAGAGCACCATATGAAACGATTCTCTCTCATACGGAAGTTCCCCTTCGACATCAACGGCACGATAGTCACCGAGAGGATCGCGCCGAAGAGCTTCCGAGAGAAGGAGTGGGGAAATATCACAACCGAGAGTATGGGGATGTGTTTCGCGTATCTTGCGAGTGAGCCACCCATCGCCGCACCCCATATCCAAAATTCGCGAAGAAAGATCGAGCGGAAGAACCGGGGCAATCGACGAAAAAAGAATTTCGGTTTCAAGGCGCCCATCCAGAGAGAGGCGGTAGGAAAGATATTCCCGTGCGGAGCATTCGTCTCGGTAATTCTTTCGACCAGTATTTTCCGAGCCAGGAACATTCATAAGGAAAATAAAGAAAAGATAAATCGCTCTGTCTTGAAAAACTTCGAGAGCGAATACGAGGGAGTGGGGTACGGGGAGTTTTCGAAGAGAAGCTGGGCTTTCGAGTATGGCGGAGAGGAAAATTTTCACTTTATCTTCTCTCTTTTACTTAGCCTACGACAAAGTGCGGGAAACGAAAAGAGGTTCCGAAGAGGAACCTCTGTGTACAAACGTCTATAATTCTTCCAAGAGAAACGCTATTCCCACGAACTCATCATAACCCCGATATCTTTCGTATTTACAACTGAATCACTGTTAACATCGGAGGTGATACCCGAGCCGGACTGATTCCATTGCCCAACCAAAGTAGTGAAGTCGTTGATGTTGTAGAGGCGGGTCTGACTTGTTGCAGAAACAGTCGCTGTTTTTTCCGATTCGTCGTTTGGAAAGGCGCCATAGGTCGTCACTACGTAAGTATAGGACGCACCAGGAGTGAGTCCCGTATCCGCATAGGTTCTCGTGGAAGCATTGGTTGTGCCAACTTCTACCGTAGGAGTGCAAGAGGCTCCCTGACAACGGTACACTCTGTATCCCATTACCAACCATCCACCCGTCGGTGCATTCCACGAGAGGGTAATTGCCGATCCCGAAACAACGGTTGCAGTAAGATTTTGCGGCGGAAGTGCTTGATAAGGACTCGGGGGCTCCGGAGTGGTCTGGGCAAAGCTAGACACAGGAACCATGAACAGAAAAGCCAAGAAAACGAATATAAGGGCTCTTCGTCTGTTCCTTTCTCGTATACGATTGGACATAAGCGATTGATCCAAAAAAGAACTAAAGAGTTTCCCACGAACTCATCATAACCCCGATATCTTTCGTATTTACAACTGAATCACTGTTAACATCGGAGGTGATACCCGAGCCGGACTGATTCCATTGCCCAACCAAAGTAGTGAAGTCGTTGATGTTGTAGAGGCGTGGCTGAGTGCTCACTGCATTCGAAGTTACCTTGACCGATTCTCCGAACCCGCTATACGCCGTCACAGCATAGACATATGTTCCCGAGGAGAGTCCAGAATCGGAATAATTCGTTGTAGTGGAAGGAACTGTGCCGATTTGCACCGTAGGAGTACACCCTGTCCCCGAACAACGATAGACCCGGTACCCACCGAGCGCGAAAGCAGGTGAGGCGCCCCAAGAAACATTAACCTGTGAAGAAGAGGCGGCAGTAACGCTTATACTTGTTGGCGGCTCCACTACTATTCCAGGAGGGGGTGCGATCTGAGCCGACGCCGAGAAAGAGAAACTGATACCGAGTACAATCGCGGAAAAACCCAGAAAAAGACTTTTTGTATGAGAGAGCCGAGACATATTTTTGAGAGAAGAAGAGATATAGTTCGAGCGTCGAAACCTGTTCAGTTCTACAGTACCCGGATCAAAATTCTCTTCACCGTTCTATTTCCCGCTTCATCATACACTGTGAGCTGGAACGAGTGCATACCAACAGGCGCATCAATCGGAACATTAAACGACTTGCTCTTTGTCTCTTTCGACTTCCCAAGGAACGTATAGCGGTAATAATCAATTTCTTGGTTGTCTTCGGCATCCCACCAGAGCTTCTCTCCGCGACGAATATTGAAGAAGAGTGGGAGATCGGTAATAACAGGTTCTCTTGTATCCACACGCACCTCATATTTATCCGACGTGGCAATTACGTTTCCATCTCGATCAATATAGCGAACCCGATAATCATACGTGCCACTATTTTTTTCTCGAACTTTGAGAGACCATGATCCATCGTCTGCCACCGTTTCGCTTTTTCGAACATTGTCTTTTCCAGAGTAAACTTCTACCCTTCCACCCTTCAAAGTCTCTTCCTTTCCGGAGAAAGAAATTCGATTACTGTCAGTCAGAATTCTTTCGGAGCTTGAAAAGCTTACTTTTTCATCTTGTATCTCCACTTTTCTCTTCCCGCACACTTCTTCCACAACTGGACTTCCCCCAGCACACCCAGCAGGCATCATGTTTGTGATAGAACGTGTTCGCTTCCCATTCTCACCGCACGTTCCCCATTCCGAATACTCGAAGCTGGTACAAGTCGTTTCTTGACCCGTATAGGTACACGCCTGTGTAGATGAAGGTACGGTAGTCCCCGATGCAGGCGTACAGTTTGCTGGGACTCCGGCGACACTTCGGAATTGTCGATTGCTCGGCTGGCATGCGCCCCATGCGCCCACCGTAAAGCTGGTACACGTTGTTCCTCCTCCGGCATAAGTGCAGTCCTCAACGTCGCTCGGCCTTGTGCCCCCAGTACAACCCGCTGGCACACCAACCACGCTTCGGAACCTTTGGTTGTCTAGCTGACATGCGCCCCATGTTCCCACGGTAAAACTCGTACAGGTCGGCGGAACATAGGTACACGGCTGTGTAAGATCTGGCGTCACGCCCCCGCACATCCTGAGGGGAGTTCCAGAAACGACCGTTCTCGTTTGTGTTCCATTCTGCGCGCACGTACCCCACGCGGAATAGGTATAACTTGTACAAAGTGGCGCTCCTACCAAAGCACGGATACCAGTTGCACTTGAAAGCAAGTCGTTCGATCCACCACTTTCTATGACATCTGAATCGGTAGCGTTATCCGCGCCCACGAAGGTATAGACAATATTATTGGTAGACGAAGAAACTGTTCTCAAACCACGGAAGGTAAGCGTTCCCAAAACTCCCGAATTTGTTTGAACGCCTGGAAGCGGTTTGGCAAGCGTAAGAACGATTCTCCCGTTCGCTGTATCGTTTTCGACAATTTCACACGCTTTCCCTTGGTAGACGCAAGTATTTGAAACTGCAAAAATCGAGTTACTGGTATTCCAGGCGGTAAGCTGAAAGTCTGCAGGATTGTAGGTTACGATCGCTCGAACAGCAACCGCCGTCGCTCCGGCCGTATTCACGACGAGGTCAACGTCAAACGTGGTGTTCTGCGTAATATTTACAACACCACCGGATGCCTGAGGAGAAGTCATCGTGAGCGTTGCGGAACCGCTCGCATCCGACTTACTCTGAAATTTCAAAGAGGCGCTCCACAAAAAGACAAAAACGCTCCTGACAAGAACGTTATAAAAAAAGCCCCTGCCACGTTTTTCGACGGATGCCTCTTACAAAAGCCCACGGTTTTTCAAGCACTGAGTACGACGTCTGTGCCGCTCTATCGATAGTTCGATGTTTCGACGAGAGGAAAGCGCTCGGTCGATATTTTTGTTTTTCTTCTGTATTCATAGCGCCGCAAAAAGAGTTTACGTGGCTTATGGAAAAATATGATGACTACGAGACTCCACGAGCAATAAAATTATTATACATCAAAGAAATAATTTTAAAAACGCGCCGTCAAGAGCGTGGGCACAAACATCACTCTGTGCAGCAGTCAGATGAAAAAGACTGTGGCTTCACAAAATTATTATACATCGAATGATCGAAAAACATCAACTACGGTCACAACTCCCGAAAGAGAGCCAGAATCGTTCGTTACCGGAAAGAAGGTAAGCTCACTTTCTTTGAAAAGACGTATAAGCGCTCTCACCGAGAGCGACTCACGCACTGTTTTACACGGAGCGCTCATAATGTCACGGGCGCGCGCTTCAAGCAATCGATCCACCGCCTTACGATTTGTGCCACGTATTCCCTTCGAAATCCCGGTTTTCTTGAGAAACTGAATATAGGAAGGGAGATAAATCTTGGACGAATCTTTGGTAAAAAAATCGGTTTCCGTAATCACACCTGCCAATACTCCTTCAGAAACAACCGGGACTCCGTGGATCCGATTTTCCGTCAAAATGCGCGCTACTTCCTGAAGCGGCGTATCGGGAGTAACGGAAAGCACTTCCGAAGTCATAATGTCTTTCACGATCGGTTCGTCCATACCCACAGAATTTTGAGGAAATATCTTTTGGAATACTCCAAAAAATGCCCGCAGAGTGAACAAGAGAAAAACCACACTTGCTCTCTCCTCGCGCGCAGTATTCTTAGTATACACTACCCTTCCAAGTTTACGAGCGAGGTTCCCGAATAACTTCCGACCAGCCTCTTACATACGCTACTCTCGAGAGAATTCAGAAGGTACTTCCCTTTACAAAACCCAGAAAAGAGAGAGGATGAGAGTACAGCTTTTTTCCTTTTCTTGATATGATCTCCCTCCAGACTCCCCTTGCCGAACTTTCCTCCATGAAAAAAAACTTTTTGCCGAAGCTCGAGACGCTCGGCCTTGTGTCTGTCCGCGATCTCCTGTTTCATTTCCCCGTCCGATACGAAGACTTTTCGACAATCAAGCCTCTCGCGGAGGTAGTTGAGAATGAAAAGACAACAGTGGAAGGAACCCTCTCTGCCATTGTTGAAAAGAAAACCTGGAAACGCAGTATGCGGATCTTCGAAGCCGAACTCTCCGACGACTCGGGGCGAATTCGTCTCGTCTGGTTCAACCAAAAACTGGTGACGGATCAACTGAAGTCCGGTGTCCGCATTCGCGTTTCAGGAAAAGTAGAAAGCGATCGGGACGGGCTCGTTTTTCGCTCTCCCTTCTTCGAACACGCGAGTCGTCGCCCCACCCACACAGCGCGTCTTGTGCCAATCTATCCCGAAACTTACGGACTCACTTCCAAATTTCTCCGCTGGCAAATCGAATTTCTCTTCGGAAAAAAGATAGCGGTTCCCGATCCTGTTCCCGAGACAATACTCGCCCGACTCCATCTCCCACCCACTCCCCGCGCGCTTCGCATGATGCACTTCCCCGCTTCACTCACGGAAGTTGAAGTCGCGAAAAAGCGTCTCGCTTTCGATGCCATGTTTCTCTCCCAACTCAAAAGCCTCGAGCTCAAGTCCCTCTGGAAAAAAGAACAGGCCGTCTCGTTTCCCGATATTCCGGAATTTTTGGAGACATTCGAAAAGACACTGCCGTTTGCACTGACAGGCGCACAACAAAACGCAGCAAGAGATATTCTCGCCGACCTCAGGAAAGACGTTCCCATGAACCGTCTCATAAATGGCGATGTCGGCTCCGGAAAAACCGCCGTCGCCGCACTCTCGGCGCGACGTGTTGCAGAAGACGGATTCCAAACCGCGCTCCTCGCACCGACTGAAGTACTCGCCTTTCAACACTTTACGACTTTCCGAAATTTCTTCTCACACACCCCGTTCCAGATCGCTTTACTTACCCGCTCCTATCATTTTCTCGACGCGGAAAAGAGCACGAAAGAAACACTCAAGAATGCGATCCGAGCCGGACTGCCGAGCATTATTATCGGAACACACGCCCTCCTCCAAGACGACGTTCGGTTTGAAAAACTTGCACTCGTCATTGTGGACGAACAGCATCGTTTCGGTGTCGCAGAGCGTGGGAAGCTTCAGGAAAAAACGAAGGTGGCGGCAGACGGACTGCCGTCTGCCATTCCACATTTCCTCACACTCACCGCAACACCCATTCCTCGTACGCTCGCGCTTTCCTTCCTCGGCAATCTCGATCTCTCGGTACTCGACGAAGTGCCGAAAAATCGTCCGCCCGTCGTCACAAAAATTGCCGCGACCCGCGAAGCTCGCGAGACTGTTTTTAAATTTTCTCGACAAGAATTGAAACGAGGTCGACAAGTGTTTGTCATACTCCCACTCGTCGAAACGTCGTCCACTCTCTCGGAAATGAAGACTGCGAAAACCAAACACGAAAAACTCTCCACGAAAATTTTTCCAGAATTCCACGTCGGCCTCCTGCATGGAAAGATGAAATCAAGCGACAAAGAAAGCGTCCTTCGAAAATTCAAAGAAGGAGAGATCAATGTCTTAGTTTCCACCTCGGTCGTCGAAGTGGGCATCGATATTCCAAACGCGACCGTCATGATTATCGAAAATGCAGAGCGATTTGGGCTTTCTCAACTCCACCAATTCCGCGGCCGCGTCGGTCGTGGCACCGAGTCGTCGTACTGTTTCCTCCTCCCTGGAAAAAACGGGGATCACGATCGCCTCAATGCGCTCGTGGAGAGTGGGAACGGATTTTTTCTCGCCGAAAAAGATTTGGAACTTCGCGGGCCTGGGTCGTTTTTCGGGCTGAGGCAGTCCGGCATTCCCGATATCGCGATGAGTCACCTCGGAAACGCTCGGCTCATCGCGATCGCCAAAAAAGAAGCTGAGTCGATTCTCGAGCGCGATCCCGAGCTTGTCGAATTTCCTCTCCTCAAAGCCGCTCTGCAGGAACTTTCCGACAACGTTCACCTCGAATGAGGAAGCGATTCTTCTTTCAGCACAAACCGCCACGGAAAGTCGCGGGAATTTTTGGCATACTCGATCCCAATTCGCGGCGTGACCAAAATACACCGATCGGAAACGAGAGCGCCGCGTTCAATCGAGAGACGGTCTCCCTTCACCATATCAATTCCGTTTTCCTCCTTCGTAATACCGAAAAATCGGCAAAGTTTTCCCGGACCATTCACCTCCGAAAAAGAAACGTGAGGAACAGAAACGGCGCGGATAAGAACGGCTGCAGGAAATTCCCGAGACATTGTCACCACATTGAGACAATGATACATACCATAAATGAGATACACGTAGGCATGTCCGGGCGCGCCATACATCGTTTCCGTTCGCTTCGTTCGACCGCGACTTGCGTGACAGGCAAGATCGTCTTCTCCGTGATAGGCTTCCGTCTCGACGATGCGTCCGCGAATCAATCGTCCATCGATCCGGCTCGTCAGTGTCGCGCCAAGCAATTCGCGCGCAATGATCGTCGTCTCACGCTCATAAAATGTTCGAGGAAGTCGCATGGGCCGTGTTGAAAAATTAAGGGAAAAAGAGAAAAAGAAAGAGAAACGTTATTTTAGAAGATTCGCCAAAGCATTGCCTCAAAAGTCGAAGAGTTTTCCTCGGACTCGAAAACAAACAATGCTCGTCAAACTTCCCCTATCCCAAAATGATGAATCACACTCATTTGAAAAAGGAAGAGAAGTGGGTACGTTTGTTTCCAGAAAGAATGCGTGAGAGAAAAATTTTCTCCTCAAAAAAGAAGACATTGATGCAGACGCCACTTTAGTTTCCTTTCTTCGGTTCTTTTCGAATTTTTTCGGTCACCCAAAATTCACCGAAATATTTTCCAAAAAGAAGGCGCGTTTGCGAATCGAGCGCAGGAATCGCCGAAAGGAATGCAACAACTGGGGACAGCACCCACTGAAAAAGCATGAGGAAGTATCGAGACCAGTGGTAGTGGGAAGGCCGTGGGGGAAGAGAAAGGAGTGAGAGAGGAATCGAAATCACCATCCCGAACATCGCGAGTGTCATCAGCTGTTCGGTGACGAGGGGAAGATTGTGCGCCAGAACACTTTCGCGAAACGCCGCTCCGCCGAGGAGAAGGGGGAGCCATCCAAGAAATGCGAGAATAAAGGACGTGGTCGCCCAGGAGTAGTGGCCTTCGAGCATTTCGAACGAGATAGGAAGTTTTGTGCGAAGCGAGATTTTGGGATCGGGCCAAATCGCACGCATCGTCACCGGAAAGTTTTCGATACCATAGGCCCAGTGATGTTTCTGTTTGTATTGATTTTTAATGGTTTTTTAGTATGTTTCGGCGAGGACGGTATTAAGAGAAATGGGGAGCGGAATCGGTTTCACTTCGTAATCGCCGTGAAAGTACGAGATGCACTTCCAGTAAATCACCGAGTCTTCACTAATCATGTTGACCGGCCAAAAGTCGACCTTGACGAGCGTATCAAACGATTCAGAGTGCGACGAGAACGTTACCATCTCGCGACGCGTACTCTGAAACAAGTGCCAAAACGAAGATCCGGTAACAACAAGGCGCACGAATGCGTTCGTATCCCAGATATTATTGTGATACATCGGGATCGGCTGATAGGCTCTTCTCAATCGATTGGGATCCGTAACGAATGCATATGTGAGCGCAGCGAAATATTCTGGATGCGCAACCGAATCGCAATCGAAATTCGAAAAAATGACGCGGCGATAATCAATGCCTCGTTCATCAAGAAAGCGCTGAAGCTCCTTCGCGGCGAACTTTGCATTCGAGGCTTTGCATTTCATTTCTCCTGCCGAGACCACGTGCGTTGTCACGAGAAAGTCCCGAAAAACACCGGAAAATTTTTCTGTGAGGTATCGGACTTTCGCCTCACGATATTCACGGTCTTCCCGCTCCTCGGTCGCGAGAAGCACTATCATTTGCTCTTTCGGAAAGTTCGCTTCGGCGAGTGATCGAATGGCGGGCTCGATGATTTCGGCGCCCTCCCCGGCGGTCGGCAGAAGAATGACATGAAGAATACTCCGCCAATCTTCCGGAGGTTCAGAAAGAGCCAAAAGACGATCCGCCTCTCGAAGTGACGATCGCAGCCGATCATACTCGCGCCGCCAGGCGAGTCGTTTTGAAAGAGCAAATATCGAGAGTCTCGATCGTGCTTCACGCATGTCCTTTCGGCGTGCCTCAAGCGAGTCCCGATATTCTGTGGGACGAAGCGTCATCTGACAGCGCTCCCACCAGTCAATTTTTTTTCCTTCCGCTAGGCGAAGTTGCGCGCGCGTCGAATAAAAAGAGATAAATACAATCCGATAGAGCCAGTAGAGATCAAAGAGAATAATGAAAACCGCCGCCCACACCGGAAGAAAAAAAGACAGGAAAAACATGCCAAACAGCGTTCCCCACGCAAGTGTTCCCGGCACCATTTCGAGAATCCGCTGAAGACGGCGTTCTCTGGGATCGGTAGTTTTGGGATCAGGAAAAACGAATGGCGATGTGTCGGAAGACATGGACCGAAAATACCATGAACCCTCCCCGAAATCAATTCTCCCTTCTCGCGTGTGAAGCAAAGAAGAAGACACGAGAGCTGCTTCCTTCCACGCAGTTGAAGTGATCGAGATGCTCCCTTCATAGCAAAAACACGTGCGAGAAAAAGTATCTTTTCCGATCTCCTTCATTCCTCAGAATAACTTTCGTCGAAAAGTACAGGTTTCCACATGTTCGTGAGACCAAAACTATCGTCAGAAAAAAATCCCTTCCATGGTCCGTGACCATGAAAGGGATAATAATAAAGGTATGAGGATTTAAAGCAACTGAGATTTCGTTAATTTTTCCCAGTTTTCCTCGCTCGCTTTGGGAGCTATAGGTTGGGAGCCTTTGTTACATAATCGACATTCTTGAGGTTCCCATTCGTGTAGACGATATTCACAAAGAGCGACTACTTGAAATTAGATACCTTCAACGAAGATCTGGTGAATACCTCCCCGGTTGAGAATGACAGGACAAAGAGGAACAAAACGAATTGCTCCATTATACGCTTCCTTGAGAGTGGTAACTGCTTGCGAAAAACCTGTCCCTCTGGTACAAACATCCTCCACAATAAGGATATAAGGATCACAGCCCATGCCATTCATGAGAGAGAAGACGTTCTCCCCGTTCCAATCTTTGTTGAGTTTCCCATATTGGATTCCTAAAAAAGTCGCCATACTCTCAGCAAGAGCAGTAGCTCCGTTTGGAACCCCAACAATTCCATCTATCCTCGACTCACATTCCTTCAATACTCTTTGTAAGAGCTGCGTCGCGAAAATCATCCGTATATTTTCTTGTTTAAGAAGAGCCCGCATGTTAAAGAATCCATCACTATGAAGACCCGATTTGAGCTCCGCATGAAAACCAGATAACGGCGATTCATAGTCGTATATCCACAAAGCTCCCAGCACTCTTCCGAGATGCGCTATATCTTCCCATGAAAGCGTGCCTACATCCGAGTAATGAAGCTTGGGAATGTCTTTATATTGAATATCGGAAATAATCATCATTTCCTCCTTTTCTTCTCTTCGAAGAGGGGTAAGAGAGGGCGACAACAGCGCCCTCCAGTGAGAATATAACCAATGATCTACATACCAAGAAATATTTCTTATCCTTGGTAATGCAAGCGGAGCTCCTCAACTGTTCTTCGGCATGATTCATTTAGAGATAGCTGGCACCTGGATTTCCAAAAAAAGTTGCGAGCCCAATACAATGCGATCTGCGCCCAGCCTGAGCGCCTTTCTTGGCGTCATCACTCGACGCTGATTCTGATTCCCCATCCAGCTGCTCCGTATTCCAGGCACCACTAACTGGTAACGCTTTCCGAAACGATCACGGAGCGCCGTAAGTTCTTGACCACTACAAATACACGAATTGATGGGATTTTCCATTTCCAATAGATCTTCAAATTGTTGAAGAAAACGCGTAATCACATTTTCGGGAGATGTCTTCCATACCCTCATCACCTCTAGCACATCCATATCGGTTGGCACGATAAAAAGAGAGAGAGACGTGCAAGGGTTCAGTTCATGAAGCTGGAGAACAGCGCGAAAAGAGATAATGCCGGCGAAAGTAACTCGTAACGGACAAAAGTCTCTATATCGACTGAGCACATTAACATTGGTATCACCAATATCCGCCAGTTTGAGATCAAGAAAAAAACCTATACGTGGCCAAAGATCGGAGGACTCCAGAAATCTTCTTATTTCTTGGAGAAACCAGAGCGCATCTTCTCCCCAAAGAAGGTGATTCACTTTTATTTCACTCACAAAAGGAATGATTTGAGGGTGGCGATCAAAAAGATGGCGTATAGATCTTAATGCGTCCAGAGCCTTCATATTGTCAGCCGCGAGAATAACAGGTCTTGGGTGTTCTTGCATGAGAACTTCTCCTCTTGGAAAAATTTTTAAACAAACTCGCTTCGGACATTGCCGAAAGCTCGTTAAGAGCGTAGACGAATGGCAGGGCACCTGTCAATGTTCGTTCGATCGCGAAAGAGAGAGAGCTTCATCCCGATCGCGTACCACAAAATTTATCAACCGGTCGGGCACAAAAATCGTTTTCACTCGTTCTTTGCCCGAGAGAAACTTCTGCACGTCTTTGTGCTCGAGTACTTTTTCGACCGCGTCTTGTTCCGAGAGACCAGGCACAATCGAAAGCCGCGCGCGCAACTTACCATTTACCTGAACCGCACATTCCACCCGTTCTTCCTGGAGCAACGACTCATCAAAAGAAGGCCATTCGGAAAACACAATGGATGAGGGATTCCCGAGACGTTCCCACAACTCTTCCGCAATATGTGGCGCGAAAGGTGAGAGCAGTCGCAAGAGAATTTCGAGTGTATTTCGTGATACTGTCTCTCGACGTTCAAACTCGTTTACAAGAATCATGAGGGCGGATATCGCGGTATTGAATCGCATTGCTTCGATGTCTTCCGAAACTTTGCGAATCGTTTTGTGGAGAAGCGGAAGCAACTGTTCGTCGGCGTTCTCCTTTCCGTCCTTCACGTTCGTCTTCTCCTCATTCATCGCGCTTCCTCCCCTCTTCGGGCTCTCCATATCCATTTCATCACTTCTCTCCTCTCTCTTTCTTGCAATCTTCCATATTTTTTCCAGGAAACGACGCGCCCCAGCAATACTCTCCGTGCTCCAAGCAACATTCCGCTCAAACGGCCCCATGAACATTTCGTACACCCGAAGCGTATCCGCGCCAAATCGTCGCACAATGTCGTCGGGACTGACAACATTCCCTTTCGACTTACTCATTTTGACACCGCCTTCGGCCAGAATGAGTCCATGGCTCGTGCGCTTCCTGTAGGGTTCGGATGTCGGAACTACTCCAATGTCGAAGAGAAACTTATGCCAGAAACGCGAATACAAAAGGTGAAGAGTCGTGTGCTCCATACCGCCATTGTACCAATCAACCGGGGTCCAGAAACGAAGCGCGGCGTCTCCCGCAAGGCACTCGCGATTTTTCGGATCAGCATAGCGCAAAAAATACCAACTCGAACCTGCCCAATTGGGCATGGTGTCGGTCTCGCGGCGCGCGGGAGCACCACAAACCGGGCAGGGCACGCGTACCCACGATTCGATTTCGGCAAGTGGCGATTCTCCCGTATCGGTCGGCTGATACGACGAAACGTTCGGAAGCGTAACTGGCAATTGCTCTTCCGGAACGGGAATCCAGCCAGCATTCGCCCAGTCCCTTTCCCGGCTCTCATCCTTCGAAACTTCCAACTGAGGGCGATCGACAGGCGAAGTTGTTGACGCTCCCGGCGCGTGAGAGAGAGGAGTCTCAGAATCGTGCATCTTGGCGTTTGCCCGACACGCTTCACAAAAAATAAGAGGGATCGGTTCGCCCCAGTATCGCTGCCGAGAAAATACCCAGTCGCGCAATTTATACCGCACCGTTTTTTCTCCACGGCCTCGTTTTTGGAGCCACGCCGTGATTTTCTCCCGCGCTTCCTCTGAAGAGAGACCGGAAAATTCGCCGGAATGAATAACGATACCGTCCCCCGTAAAACATTCCTCTTTTTTACAAAGTATATTCCACAGATAACGAAAGTTGGAAAGATTCAAAAATGAATCCATGTCGTTTGCATGAACCCATATTGGGTCGTGATGAAGCGAGTGCTCTTCCTTGGGTTTTTCCCATTCTTCATTCTCCAACTCAAAAAGCATGCCGACTCCTTCCGCATATCGATTCACATCTTTATGAGCGGCAAAAAAATTCGTGTGAACTTCCCCGCCAATCATTCGAACAAATTTCGGATTTCGATATCCAGTCTCCTCGATAATTTCTCTGGTCGCCGCTTCTCCCGGATCTTCACCCTCTTCTACTCCTCCAATAATTCCGGAATGCCAGCCGAATTTTTTCCAATCGAGGCACAAGTATCGATCTTCATTGCTCCGCTTCAAAAATACGAAAACTGTTTTTCGTCGAACGGTCGGCTTGTCTGAACGAACTGCATCTTTTCCGCTCGAATCCGAAAAAAACGGAGCAATCGACTGTCGTATCGAAATGCCGTGTTGCTTCGCAAACGCATTGTCCCGTTCATCATGGGCGGGAACAGACATCACGGCACCCGTCCCGTAGTGCGCGAGCACATATTCCGCAACAAAGAGTGGCACCCGTTCTTTAGTACAGGGGTGTACCGCCTCGATTCCTTCGAGCCTCACCCCTGTTTTTTCTTTCGTGAGATCGGTTCGTTCTTCTTCGGTTTTCCGCCGGACACCGATACAGTATTCCTTGACCGCCTCCCAATTGCGAATCGAGTTGCGAAGCACGGCGAGAATCGGGTGTTCGGGCGCAAGAACAACGGCACGAGCGCCGAAGATCGTATCCACACGCGTCGTGAAGATATCAAGAAAGAGCGCGTCACTTTTTTGTGTTTTTCTCGCGTCTTCGGGAGCGGGAACTGACTGCTCCTTTTGACTTTCAATTTCAAACTTCACAATCGTGCCCTCGCTTCGGCCGATCCAGTTTCGCTGTGCCACTTTTATCTTCTCGAGATAATCAACCGTGTCCAAGTCGGCATCAAGTCGATCCGCATACTTGGTAATTGCAAGCATCCACTGTTCCTTCTCACGCTTTTCGACCACACCTCCGCAGCGCTCGCACACTCCGCCCTGTGCTTCTTCGTTCGCGAGTCCAATCTTGCACGACGGACACCAGTTAATATCCATCGTTGTCTTGTATGCAAGACCTTTGTCAAACAGCTGCAAAAAAATCCACTGCGTAAACCGGTAGTATTCGGGATCGGTCGTGTTAATTTCCCTCGACCAATCGAATGAGAACCCGAGAGAGCGCATCTGGCGTCGGAAGTTGTCGGTATTCTTTTTTGTCACGACCGCAGGATGGATACCAGTTTTAAGAGCGTAGTTCTCGGTCGGGAGGCCAAACGCATCCCAACCAATCGGATACATGACTTCGAATCCCTGCATGCGACGTTTCCGCGCCAAAACATCCATCGCCGTATATCCGCGCACATGTCCCGTGTGAAGTCCGTCTCCCGAGGGGTACGGAAATTCGACAAGCGGATAAAATTTGGGCTTTGCGGAACCCGTCTTCGCATGAAAGAGGCCTTCCGATTCCCACCGATCCTGCCATTTTCTCTCTATCGACTCGGGTTCGTACCGATCCCCCTGTCTTGTTGCGTCTTTCATAAGTGCAAAAAAATACCAAAAATCACAGGAGCTTCTCCTGCCATCCTATCTCCTCCGCACAAAGTTTTCAATGTGGGGGAGCGATGTGAGAAATAGGAAAAGGCGCGAGCTTTCTGAAAAGCTCGCGCCGATATTTTTTCGTCTTCTCTATGACTCCAATCTCTGAAGTCTCCTCAAGCACAAAGTACACCCCAAATATTCACCTTTTTGGAAAGCCATAAGAGCTTTCTGGAAATCCCGCGATCCGAGACGACCCGAAGCATAGAGCGTCCCCAAATTAAAGAAAGCGACCGGGGAGACCAAGATTTCCCGCATCCAGATACCCAAGCCTTGCTTTTTGGATATCTTGCTCCACCCCTCTTCCTAGTTCAGAGCAAGAGGCACGCATGTTCTTGGCATAGACATCGTTTTTCCAGTCTTCCTCTATGGAATCAAGACATGCCGCTATAATTTGAAACCGATCTTCTATCGTTTCGCCTCCCAACGAACGAAGCCGTTCTTCTGCACACGCGCCTCCTCCTTGGAGATCAATGATGATCCTCCAGAGCTTTTCATAATGTTTCCCATTCTTTCTGAGTACAACTTCGGGAGGATAGCAAAGCACTATCACTTGCGCCCGATCCTGATGGGGCTGAGGTCGTATAGATTCTCTCGTCATAATATACCTGCCTTTGCCTTTTTCGACCAATAAAGTGTAAAGTACTGTTCTGATTCTCCCTGAGAAATTCCAAAAAGTAAAGCGTGAAAGGAAAAAAGTCTCCAAACCAGGAGACTTTTTCAAACAAACGGATTCCCGAAATTCAAGAAGGCATCATGCATCCTTCCGCAGCTTCCGAAGGAGAGCGCGTATCGCGCGATAGGCAATAAAAAGACCAAGAAGGTAGAGCAGGAAAAACGGGAGCACTGATACCAAGAAGTAAATACTGCCGTCCACAAAATTACGAAAGTGCATCATGAGACGATTGATCGCTTCTTTCATGGTTTCTTTCGGGCGCCACGTATCAGTCGCCCCTCCCACTTTCACATCTTCGGTGAGAAAAATGGAGATTTCCGCCATATCAGTTTGCGACTCCAGGTATTTCTTCTCAGTTTCCATTTGCTCTATCTCGCTTCGAACGCGAGACAATTCGCGCGTCACTTCAAGAATATCGGAAACTTTGCCGGTATTTTCCCGGAGAATTTTTGTAAAGGCTTCTTCTTCGGCATACTTATTTTTGAGGCGCACCTCAAGATCAGAAAACTGGGCCGTGACATCGCTTGCCGAAGACGTTTCGTTTACGACAACCGTCGCGATACTTTTCATGGCAGCAATCGCTTCGTTAAATTTTACCGAAGGAACCTTGATCACCACTGTTCCGCTTTGCACCGTGTCCGTCCCTACCACTCCTTCGGCTTTCTCCCTCATAATATTCGACGAAACCATGGGAGGAATGGCACCTGGGCCGTTCAAAGCGCGAGACGAGGTAAATCCTCCGAGCCGAGCGGCGATACGATCGATTTCGCCAGCAGCCCACTCCGCATCTTCGACACGAAGAGAAAGATTGCCGACTCGAATAACACGCTGCTCCTGTTGCTGATCGAGAGAAGACATGTTTTTTTGCGAGGGAAAAGCGGCTACTGCCATGGAAGGCTCCGCAGCCACACCCGCGTCATTGCCTTTTGCCATCATCGGGCGCGACGAAACACCTGCTTCCGAACCGAGCGGAGCCATGTCGACCATTTTGTTTTTCATCCGCGCATTCATTCCTTCTCGCTCCACTCGCGGACCAAAAAAGACAAAAAACACGGCGACCACCAAAACACCGATCGACGCCGAGAGTATCCACTTCGTCATTTTGACGAAAAACTCCTGATTCATACGAATCGATATTAAAAAATCATTTTCTTTCCGCTCAAAGTATAGCACCAAATTCTTTTCCCTCGAAGCGAAGAGCATCTCCCCTGTTCGAAAGAGACTTTCCGCCGAGGAGCGGGAGAGATCGATACGGCCACTGTGAAAGTGCAATACTCACTCCTTTAGGATACACGCTCTGAGAATCAGAACACCCGAGCGAAAGTGCGCAGGCGCGATGCATTCCTTCAATAATAACCACATTTTCGCACCACACAATTCCCGTGAGTATAGTTTCCGACGGAAACTGGGCACGAAGAGCAGAAACTTTTTCCTGATTCACTGCGGAAAATTGCGGGAGAGTGACGATGTCGGCAAGAGGGAGCGTTCCGCTGTCCCGATAAACGTTCGCGATCCACGCGACCGAAGGAGCGCCCAAAAATTTCGGCACGTCACGGAAGGGCTCTCCTATGGTAAAGAGTTTCCACTCACGTTCTTCTGGCTCAAGAGGAAACGCGTAATCACTTCTCCACGACTCCCAATCCGAAAAGCCGCGACGCTTCCAGTGCTCTTCCCACTGGCCTGTTGACTCTTCGTTCTTCCGCCAGATCTCGAAGACCTCTTTCCACGAAAGAGGGCGGTCGAAACAAAGCGAGGGATATCGTCTTTCTCGGGTTTCTTCGATTGCTTCGGGAGAATCCATACGTTTTTTCATTCCGACAAACATGCAAAGAGATGCCCGTCACATCGATCGCGCCCGTTATTACGAAATCGATTCTGGTGCGGAAGCGGTATGGGAGCGTCGCTTCTTTGCAACCGAAAGACGCGCCCACGAACGTTCGAGAAGCGCTATCGCCGCAAGATATTCTTCGCTTTGAGGATCAACTTTTTGCTCGCGTATTTCTCTCGCGCGCGCAATTGCCTTCTCGGCATTTTCGACATCGATTTCGTCGGCACGCTCCGCAGCGTCGGCAAGAACGGTGAGCGCGTTTGCGTGAAATTCCACAAAACCGCCGAAGACAACGAAGCTTTCTTCCGAGCCATCTTCCTTGCGCACAAAAATTTCTCCGGGCTTCAGCGTCGCGATATACGGAACATGGTCCGGAAGAATGGTGACTTCGCCGGCCTCGGTCGACAGCGTCGCCTCGAGAACCGATCCCGAGAAGAGCGTGCGCTCCGGGGTAACAAGAG
Source organism: Candidatus Moraniibacteriota bacterium (assembly GCA_016699975.1). Lineage (GTDB taxonomy): Bacteria > Patescibacteriota > Minisyncoccia > Moranbacterales > UBA1568. The sequence goes on from CP064994.1 coordinate 916,235, forward strand.
AAAGAGTGAGAGACTTCATGGACATAGAATCACAAATCAGCGAGATGATTTTTCTTCTTCGGCCAGCACTTCCTCGATACTTCCTTTCATATAGAAACGTTGTTCAGGAATCGTGTCGAGTTCTCCGGAGAGAATTTTTTCGAAGCCGAGTACGGTCTCTTCACGCTTCACATACTTTCCGGGCTTTCCGGTAAACTGTTCGGCGACGAAAAACGGCTGGGAAAGAAACTTCTGAATTTTTCGCGCACGGGTAACGATGAGCTTGTCTTCTTCGGTCAACTCTTCCATACCGAGAATGGCGATGATATCTTGCAAATCTTTGTATCGCTGGAGAACGCGCTGCACGCCGCGCGCAACGCTGTAGTGGCGCTCGCCTACAATGTTCGGATCAAGAATAGTCGAACTCGAGTCCAAAGGATCGACCGCCGGATAAATACCAAGCTCCGACAATGCACGGGAAAGAACGACGGTCGAGTCGAGGTGGCCGAACGTCGTCGCGGGCGCGGGATCAGTGAGGTCGTCGGCAGGGACGTAGACTGCCTGCACCGAGGTAATCGAACCGTTTCGCGTCGAAGTGATTCGTTCCTGAAGAGCGCCCATTTCTTCGGCAAGCGTCGGCTGATATCCCACCGCCGACGGAATCCGCCCAAGGAGCGCCGAAACCTCGGAACCTGCTTGCGTAAAGCGGAAGATATTATCGATAAAAAGGAGAATGTCTTTTCGCTCGTCATCACGAAAATATTCCGCCATGGTAAGCGCCGAAAGCGCCACTCTTTGCCTGGCGCCCGGCGGCTCGTTCATCTGACCGAAAACAAGCGCCGTCTTCGCGAGAACGCCCGAATCTTCCATCTCATGATAGAGGTCGTTCCCCTCGCGCGTTCGTTCGCCGACGCCCGCGAAGACCGAGTAACCGCCATGCTCCTGCGCAATGTTGCGAATCAGCTCTTGAATCACCACGGTCTTCCCGACGCCCGCGCCGCCGAACAATCCCACTTTTCCGCCCTTCATAAAAGGACAGACGAGATCGATTGATTTAATGCCCGTCTCGAAAACTTTCGCTTCTGTTTCTTGCTCCGAAAACTTCGGCGCCGCTCGATGAATCGATCGCGTTTTCGTGTCTTTGAGGAGAGGCTTCTTATCAATCGGGTTTCCAAGGACATCAAACATGCGCCCCAGAACTTCGGGTCCGACAGGCACACGAATCGGCTCGCCCGTCATCAGAACTGTCATGCCGCGCCGAAGCCCTTCGGTCGGACCCATTGCGACCGCGCGCACGCGCCCACCTCCCAGGTGCTGGCGCACTTCGGCGACAAGCTCGCCTTCCGGCAAAACAACCCGCAGTGCATCCAAAATTTTTGGCAGTGTTCTGTCCGAGAATTCCACGTCAATCACCGGCCCGATAACTTGTAAAAGTGTTCCATTCATAAGCGCTTCTTGAAATAAATTCTTGACATTAAGAAGAAAATTTGCTTAAATATAGTTTCCGATCTTTACCAACCCAACCAATCTGAAGGAAGCTGTCATGTCTCAAAAAATTTCTATTACAGTCTACGCTCTGGGAGAAATTCCCTACGGCACAAGGTTTTTGTTTGTTGTAAAAAGTAGAAAAAACAAATACCGCATTGATGGTATCGAGACTACTGATCGTCAAATGAGCGACTACTTCCAAAAATGCGAGTTTCTTGGGCAGAACTCTGGATCAGAGTTACCCGCCGGAATGTGTACTGTTCTACGGGAACGTAATTGGCAAGTATACTTCGAAAATGAAGACTCTCTCGTATACCTGCTAAGTGATGAGTATCAGCCTGACGAATTACCAGCCTTCGACTAACTGACCTTCAACAAAACCCTACCACCGGTGGGGTTTTTACTTTCTCAAAATTTTCAAATCGACAATTTCGAAATTCCACGAGCGAGACGTCTTTCGTGAATTTCCGGAATATCGCTTCAAGTGCTTTTCTCCAGAAAAAAACTAGTCCTTCCTCTTTTTAAGCAACCGCCGCCATGCCAGCCGAGAGCTCGGCGATTTCCTGCGTCACCTTCGCCTGTCGAAGCTGGTTGTACAAAAGTGTAAAGCTCTCGGTCATTTCTTTCGACGCATCGGTTGCGTTTCGCATTGCAACCATTCGCGCCGCTTCTTCGGATGCCTTCGACTCAAAAAGCGCATGAAGTATTTGCATTTCCGTGAGTCGAAAGAGAAGAGTCGAAAGAACCCTTTCGGCGGAAGGCTCGATGACATATTCGCTGCGCGCGCTCGATACCGTCTCAATAGGGAGCGGCTCGCCCATTTCACCCAATTCTTCTTCGGTATCGACTCGTGAAAACGGAAGAATCCGCCGAACCCGCGGCTTCTGGAGGAGCGCCGAAACAAAATCGGTATACACCAAAAATACGTCGCTCCACCGCGAGTCTTCAAATCCCGAAAAGAGAAGGGACGCGACCGATCGAACGCTTTTGGATGTCGGCGAAAGCGCAACTTCCGGAAACGACGCCATAATGTCTCCCGGCAAGAAGCGCAGGCCCGTATCGCCCTTCTTTCCAAGCGAGAGGTATTCGAATCGGACATCTGGCGAAAGTAAAGTCATCGAGACCACTTCCGATTTGATCCGCCGAAAAATTTGCGCGTTAAAGGATCCACAGAGGCCGCGACTCGAGGTCACAACAACAAAGAGCACCGTTTTCCTTGGACGCTCCGAAAGAAGAGGGAGGGTACTCACAATCTCGGGTGCCGCCCGAAGCGCCCGGAGCACTTCGAGCGCATGAAACGCATACGGACGCATCGCGTACACGCCTTCTACTGCTTTTCGCATTTTAACCGACGAGATCATTTCCATGGCACGGGTGATTTTTCCCGTGTTCTTCACGCTCTTGATCCGCCGACGAATTTCACGAGTTCCAGGCATATCAAAGATTCAACAATCAAAAGGGGGAAACGAAAAATAATTTCTTCCACGATTATGCATTACTCCAAGAAGAGTTCATTAAAATGCTCAATATGTTTTTTGAGAAGCGCCTCGCCTTCTTCGTCGAGCGCTTTTCGTTCACGAATGAGAGAGAGGATATCATCGCCATCCCGCTCCAAATATTCGAGAAATCCTTCCTCCCAACGAGCAATTTTTTCGATGATGATTTCATCGAGGAACCCGCGGGTGAGCGCATAGAGCACTGCCACTTCTTTTTCGACAGAGAGCGGCGCGTACTGTTTCTGTTTCAAAATCTCAACGCCACGCTTTCCGCGGTTTATCTGCTCGCGCGTTTTCTCGTCGAGATCGGAACCGAATTGCGCGAAAGCTTCGAGCTCTCGAAACTGCGCGAGATCGAGGCGAAGCGTCCCAGCTACTTGCTTCATCGCTTTGATCTGCGCAGAACTTCCAACACGCGACACCGAAAGTCCCACATTGAGTGCGGGACGAATTCCTTTGTAGAAAAGATCTGACTCCAAATAAATTTGCCCGTCGGTAATCGAGATTACATTGGTGGGAATGTAGGCCGAGACATCGCCCGCTTGGGTTTCGATAATGGGAAGCGCGGTAATGGAGCCGCCACCCGCTTCTTTCGAAAGTTTTGCGCTCCGCTCAAGAAGACGCGAGTGAAGATAAAAGACGTCTCCCGGATATGCCTCGCGTCCCGGCGGGCGACGCAAGATGAGTGAAATCTGCCGATACGATGCCGCGTGTTTCGAGAGATCGTCATAGACGACGAGCGCGTGTTTCCCTGCTTCCAGGAAGTGCTCCGCCATCGCGCACCCGGCGTAGGGCGCAAGAAACGAGAGAGCCGCCGGCTCGGAAGCGCCCGCCACAACAACCGTCGTGTACTCCATGGCCCCGCCTTTTTCCAACTCGGAGACGATGCGCGCCACCTTCGATTCTTTTTGACCAATCGCCACGTAGAAACAAAGAACATTCTGACCTTTCTGATTGAGAATGGTGTCGATCGCAACCGCGGTCTTCCCGGTCTGCCGGTCCCCGATAATGAGCTCTCGCTGACCGCGGCCGATCGGAATAAGGGCGTCGATTGCTTTGATACCCGTCTGAAGCGGCTCCTTCGGAGACTCCCGGAGCATCACACCGGGCGCCACACGCTCGACCGATCGGGAGCCTTCGCTCTCGATCCCTCCCTTGCCGTCAATCGGTTCCCCGAGCACGTTCACAACGCGGCCAATGACTGCTTTGCCAACCGGAACCGAGAGAATTTTTCCTGTCGGCCGAACAATTCCGCCTTCAGCGATTGATCCTGCTTCGCCGAGAAGAATGATACCCGCAAGATCTTCCTCGAGATTCAAGGCAACTCCGAAAGTGCCGTTGTCAAATTCGACCATTTCGCCCGCCGCCACTTCGGACAGTCCCGATACCCGCGCAACACCATCGCCAATTTCGAGTACCACTCCCGTTTGCTCGCGCTTTTCGGTCATCTCGAATTGCTCGATTCGCCGCCGAATTTCTTCCGCCATTGAATGTACGTTCTGTGTCATAGAAACATCGAAAATAAAACTCTGAATGAATCTCTGCCCACCGATACCAAAGTAAAGTCGCCAAAAAATTCCGGAAAAGAAACAATTACGATTCTTTTTCAAAAATCGCGAAAGCTGGCGAAGCCTCCCGCCCATACTTGCGTCGAACGTTTCGTTTTCTGTTTGAAAGACAGCTCCGCCAAGAATGTCCGGCCGGAGTCGCGCTTTGAGCGCGATTTGATTCTCGCCGAAAATACGCTTCCCTTCATCAAGAACCGCTTCGAGCTCCGTCTCCGAAAGTTTTTTCGAAGAGAGCACTTCCACCGATCGCACGCCCGATCGCTCTTTTTCCAATCGCTCGAGGGCCCGAAGAATAGTGTCCACATCGCGCCTTCGACCATCCTTCCGAAGCAAAAAAGAAATCGATCAATTCGAATACGGCGCTCCGAAGGACTCGCGTCAACGAGAGCGGCGTATACTCCTTCCGCATATTGTCTTGGCGTCATGCGCATAGAAAATCATGTATCTCTCGAACTCTTGAACATTCGAGGAAAGGGAGTACTTTTTTCCCTCGCTTCCGACACGGCCACGCCTTCAACACTGTGTCGCAACGAGAATGCCCTCACCTTTCACCCTCTCTTTCAAATTCGCTTCGTCTCAATTTTTTTCGAAAAACTCCGACTTCTCTCACCCCCTTCTCCTTCTTACAAAACCAATCGCCACCATTCTCTCATCTTTTAAGAATCCGTTCTTCAGGAAGATTCTTGATTCAACAGAAGCACTGAAAACTATTGCGTCTGACCTCGTCATTTTTTGTGACTTTCTCTCCCCCTTCCACTCACGAACGTTGAGCGCCTTCTGCGCTTTCTTCTCTTCCTTCCGCTCTCCGCACTGCTTCACGAACCAACGCTTCATCCTTCTCCGACGCCATTTTTTCACCGAGCACTTTTTCGGTCGCACGAAGGACGAGGTCGGTAAGCTCGCCTTTCATGTCGGAGCGAAAACGCTCTCCTTCGGCTTCAATCTTCCGACGCGCCTCATCAAGAATCCACTCGGCTTCGCGGTGCGATTCGGCAACAAGGAGATCTCCGGTTTTCGCAGCTGATTCTTTCGCGGCACGCAAGAGTTCCGCTGCTTCACGACGCGCGTTCGAAAGCACCTCCTTTTCCTTCGCTTCGAGTTCAGTGAGCTTCTCGCTTGCTTTCTTTGCGTCGCGAAGTCCCACTTCGATTTTTTTCGAACGATGCTCGAGAAAATCAAGCATCGGACGATAAGCAAACTTCCGCAAAACAAAGAGAAGCACCAAAAAGTTCACGATTTGCGCGAGAAGCAACTTCCAATCGATACCGAGTTTCAACAAGACTTCCATACAAGTGAAAGATTCGAAAATTCAAAATCACATCTCTCCTTTCAGTTGATCGGCCCGCACTCTCTGCGAGCACTTCCAAGAAAAGAGAGTATGCGAAAACTACTGGCTTTAGCTAAAGAGAATGATGAGCGCCACCACGAGCGAATAAATCGCGATCGCCTCCGTAAACGCAACCCCCAAAAACATCGGGATCTGAATCTTCGAACTCGCTTCAGGATTTCGACCCAGCGCCTCCATAACTTTGCTGAAAAAAAGTCCCATACCGAGTCCCGTCCCGAGCGCGCCGAGCCCGATCGCGAGCGCCGCTCCGATATACTTCATCCCCTCAACATTTCCCGTAACTGCTTCTACCACATTTGTCTCTTCCATAGACGATATATATTACTGATAAATGCAATGGATAATTATGAATCAAAGCAATGAAATATAAATTTCATCAATCGTCAAGAACCCTTCTGATTTTTCCATATATGCTGCTGATAATATTCAAGCGCTTCCTCTCTGGAATCAGTCATTATTCCATTCCTTTCCCTTCGACTCAAAATTTTTCAACAATCTTTTCGCAAACAGCCTCCAAGGCTTCTTGGTTCACTTCCTCTCTTTTATGCTTTTCAAAAGAAGGGAACTCTTGAGAATTTTCAATACTCATAAAATGAATGTTAAGAAAAAAATCCTTCAAAGTTTTTATCTCTACTTTTAAGTCTTCTTTCACTCTTATTTCAAAAAATAATTCAGAAACGACGATAAGTATTTTTCGACATGAGAATGTGAGAAGCAAAATCGAGGGGAATAGTGATGAAATTTCGATAAGATATCAAGATATAATGTTTCCAAAACCCGAAAAGACTAGAACTCTAACCATAAACGATTTTGAGCTCAATATCCATCAATGCCCGTGTTCCGCTTCGAGAGTTGCCATTTTGAGGAAAACAAGCGTCAGAATTGAAAAAACGGCCGCCTGCACCACGCCCACGAACAGCTCCAGAAAGAGAAACGGAATCGGCAGCAAAAACGGTACGAGGTGAAGAATAACAATGAGGAGCACTTCTCCTGCGAAGATATTGCCGAAGAGCCGAAAGGAAAACGACAGGACGCGCGTCGCCTCACCAAGAAGTTCGAGGAGACCCATAAAAGTTCCGACGCCGTAGGGCTTCCGAAACGGGCTCACCAAGAATTTTCTGGCATATGGAAGAACACCGATCGTAGCAATACCGATACCCTGAACCAGAAACACGACCGTGAGAGAAAGCGCAAGCGTCATATTGAGATCCGCCGAGGCGCTTCTCAGAAAGGGAGTAATTTCCTCTCCGTGCCGAATGCCAACGGTGCCAAGACCCGGCATGAGTTCCACCCAATTCGAGAACAAGACGAAAAAAAAGACTGTTGCGATAATGGGGAAAAACTTCCGCGCAAGCCGTTCATCTCCCGCCACTTCCCCGACCAGATTCCAGAGCGATTCAAAAATCACTTCGACAGCCGCCTGAAACGGCCCCGGAACTTTTTTGAGTTTTCGAAAGAACGTCGTCGAGAACAGAATCAGCAGAGAACTGATGGCCAGGGTCAGAAGAATGGTATTCGTGATCGGGAACCCTCCCCACCGAAAGAGCTCTTCCGCCGCAATGGAAATATTCATAGCGCGACAAGTGGAATCGACATCAACAACAAGCGCTCTTTACAAACAAAAACATTCCGCCCAAAGGCAGAGTCTCACATTTCCTTTCCTTCTTCAGTATTCCCGAAAAACGGGTTCCCGTCAATCTTTCCAATTCCACCATTTGAGTTTCTCGGGGTCGTGCCTCGTATGACTTGCAAAGAAAACGGCTGTACGAAAAACATACAACACGCACCGATCAATACGGGCGCCGCGTATTCGGCACAGTGATTCGTACAAAACTTCCGGATCCTGTCCTCGAAGATCCGTGGGCTCCCTTATGCCGAGATCACACAGATCCTCTGCAATACTTTTTCCCACTCCCGGAATATCAAGAAGACTGACCTTCTTTATTTTCTTCATACATTTCACAGGGTTCTTTTTTCAAGAATTACTGTCACGCTCCCACATGGTGAGAGAGAATCCATTATGAAGAGTAACCCTCTCACCTCTCCAACTGATTTCAAGAGAAACCAACGGAGCCGCGTGGTACAATAGTATCATTCGCTTCTATGAAGCACTTGTCAAAAACATTTTTTCGCCACCTCGTTCTTTCTCGTTCCTTCCAATGGGCGGGGGTTGTTTTTCTCCTGATCATCCTCTCTGGCACTTTTTTGCACTATCGAGGAAACGCTGACACCATGATAAACGCGCCGACCGTGACAAATGACACGCTCACCGAAGGCCTCGTTGGCCACTGGACATTCGACGGAAATGAAACCCAAGGCACCGTCGTCGTCGACCGATCGGGAAATGGAAACAACGGAACCAGAGTCGGCGCTCCACAAAACACTGAAGGCCGTTTCGGGCAGGCGCTTCGATTCAATGGAACAAGCAATTTCGTTTCGATACCCAATACTCCTTCCCTCAGACCAACTACTGCCATCACCGTTTCGGCGTGGATCAAAACTCTTCCAAAAAATTTGTACCCGTTTATCGTGAGCAAAAAATACGACACTGACTTCGAATCTTATGGACTGAGCGACTTTACAGATGTCGGAACCAATATCGGTTTTTGCATCAAGTGGGGCGCCATGGGAAACGAGTATACTTGCTCCGGGGTCGCAAGCGAATCATTGGGATTCTGGAACGATAGTTGGGTCCACGTCGTCGGAACGTATGACAAATCTTTCCTCCGGATCTATGTAAACGGGGGAGAAGTGGGAAGCGGAACACCTGAAACTCGAGATATTTTTTACGGCACTTCTCCCGACAATATTTTTATCGGATCCTTTGACGCTGCCAAGGGATTTTTTTCCGGAAGCATTGATGATGTGCGTATCTATAATCGCGCGCTCCCCCCCGAAGACATCTTCACTCTCTCCCAGAGAGGAAAACACCTCATTCAAGCTGCTCCCGAGAATTCCCTTTCCCAAGGAATCCTCGGCTACTGGAAATTCGATGAAGGAGCAGGTACAGGAAGTGTCTCCGACGCAAGCGGGAACGCCACGGCGCTTACCATGTATTCTTTCGCGAATACCGATTGGACCACAGGAAAAGTTGGCCCCTTCTCGCTCAATTTTGATGGAGTGTCGAAACGACTTGCTGCAAGTGACCCTCCGATTCTTGATTTCGATGCCTCAAAAAGCTTCACCCTCACGGGATGGTTTTATCGAAATAGCCTATCGGCGACCCATACCATTCTCGCCAAACGAAACGGCACTGCAAATACCGACGACGGCTATATACTCTCCATAAATGGAGCGACCGACCAACTCATTTTCGAAGCATCCGATAATGCCGATACGGATGAGTATCAGATCGCCAGCGCTTCTCTTTTCAACGTTCCCGGATGGAATCACTTCGCCATTGTCTGGGACGACGACAGTCCACTCGAAACGACAATGTACACAAATGGCCAAAAAGAAGCGGCGTCAAAAACCGGAACCCTCTCGAGCATCGGGAACCTCTCAAACGCACTCGCCTTTACTATCGGCGCGGAAAGCGACGGTGGAAATCCTTTCGACGGGAGCCTCGATGACATTCGCGTTTACGGATACCCACTGTCCACAGAAGAAATCGGGACACTTTTTCGAACTGGCGCTCCCGCGGAACCCGTCGATACCCAGGTTATCGGTCACTGGACATTCGACGGGCCGGACATTCAAGGAACAAGAGCTCTCGACCGATCAAAAAATTCGCTTCAAGGAACACTCACGAACGGTCCTCAACCCGCAATCGGAAGACTCGGCCAAGCGCTGCGATTCGACGGCGTCGATGATTTCGTCTCTCTCGGAGACACGCCTCTTTTCACGCTTGATCCGTCGAAAAATTATACCTGGTCCATGTGGATACGAGGATCCGATTACTCTGGAACTTTCCAAAATATTCTGTGGTCTCAAGTGCAGGATACAAATAACGCGCTCTTGGTTTCGGCGCGTTCCATTTCGGGACATCCAGATTTTGGATCGGTCACCGATGGACTCTTTGTAACGTGGACCAATGCCGGATCCATTTGTTCTGGCGAAGCGACAACCGATTCTGTGTTGGAGAAAAACGCGTGGACACACATCGTGCTTCAGTATGAGGGAACCCTCCCTGCGGGTGCGCGCTTTTCCATCTGGGTAAATAGTGTCGACCGCTCGAAAAATACGAATGCCTCACACTGCTCCCCGGGGAGCATCAACCCAACAGTCACCGCGCTCGGGAACAACGGGACTCTCCCGAGCCAGGGATTTGAGGGAAGTCTCGACGATATACGCCTGTACGATCGGCTTCTTACGGCAGAAGAAATACACACTCTTTTCCACTCTGGCACTCTTTCCCGGAATTAATCCGACTCCCCCTCCTGATTCCTCCTCTCAACCAGAAAGGAGAAGTCCATGAAACTCTTTTAAGAATTTCTGAAGTGAAGGGCAGGGAGAGAAAAATGGCGAGTCACGGCATCTCAAACCAGTGCCCCAAGGTTTGAAGTGTGAGAAAAGAAAGTTTGATTCCGGAAGGATTGTTGAGACAAGCCTGAAACTCTCAAGCAAGCATGCCAGAGAAAAATTTTTCCAAGAAGAAAAATTTTCTCAGTTTCTTTTTCATCTCTTTCAAAAAAAGAGTTTGGCATCACTCTCGTTTCCGATGAAAACGAGTGAACGCGATCAGAAAAGAAGCGCTCGGTGTGAAAAAAGAGAAAGAGAAGCGACAGAGGTCATGAGCGCGTCTTCAAACTCGTCCACGTGAACAGCAAAAGAAAAATCTCCGACCTCGAAGTCGGAGATTTCCAAAACCAAAGTGCCCGTCGAAAAATTTCTGATGGAATTTGTGCGTCGCTCTTCCCGAATTTCCGAAGAAGAGCATGCTTCAGAAACGAAATACGCTACCGCTCTTCCACCAGCACCCAATCGAAGGGAATTTCTTCAGAAGTTTCGGTACGCACTTCTACTGTAAAGCTTTTTCCCTCATCAACTTTGGTAACCGCAAGCGGCGCGCTCGTCGCTTTTTTTGGCGTCACAAAAATTCTCGCTCCATTCGAAACCGCTTTCGTGGAAACAACCACTTTCTTTCCGTCCCGAGCGGCAACCTCCGGATCGTCCATGGCATCTCCCGTCCGATCATCCTTCCCGTCAGGAATGTCGTTTCCGGATTCATCGGTTTTCCCTTTGACATCAATGGCTTTCGCAAACAAAGTTGCCGCACCAATCGATGGCGCCTCGTCATCACTCACGGTAACCACAAGCGATTCCGCTCGCAGTTCCTTCACACGCAGAACGCCTTTCGAGAGATCGAGATTTCCATCGGCGTCTTTCACGAGGACACTCCCCAAAGAAAGCGTATTGTAAAAATCAAGGAGAGTCTCATTCGAACTCTGCAGAAGTGACACGGCCGATTCAAGCGTTTCCAACTTTTTGGTGACTCCCGACATATCGGCAGTGTGTTGTTCGAATGTCGCAAGCCGCATCTTCGTTTCGGCATCCGATTGAGCAACGAGCGAGAAGCGCTCCTCGACCGACGTCTCCAGATCGGCAAGTGTGGTCGCGTGCCCGTCGGTCGAGAGCGTCACGCTTTCGAGCGTCGAGGCCAGATCCGACACACGACGATCCTCTTCTTGAACAGCCTTCACGAGAACCGGGATAAATTCCGCCTTCGAAATTCCCAGGTAACCGTTCTCGCCGGTCGAAATAACATTGGGATACACCTCTTGCACTTCTTGCGCAATAAAACCGGTGAGACGCGGACCGTCCGCATGGCTTACGCGATTAAAATCAACAACGCGTAAACGATTGATCACACCGAGTCCCTCAGTCAGGGTATTCTCGATATTCGTTTTGGTGCGAATATCGGACGGATCGGTAATCGCAAATGTTCCCGCCGTATTCGCAATGTATCCGATTTGGGTGCCGTCACCATCGAGCGCATTTAAATAGTACGTCGTTCCACTTCCGTCATCCGCTCCGGCCTGCACTACCATGCCGTATCGATTGGCGTTGTTGCCATCGTTTCCAACACGCATTGCGTACCCGCTTGCTCGGTCGTCGCTCACATCGAGACGAGAGCTCGGCGTCGTCGTTCCAATACCAACACCAAGCGAACCGACGCCGCCCGACCCATCAGCCACTCCATACACTGTAAGCACGGGATTGGTGTCGAGTTGCGCCGAGTAACTGAGAACGGTATTCGAAGGCACGGCGGGTGTCACGGCCATATCAATCCATGAAAGGATACCCCCGTCTTCGGGAAAGTACTGCGCGCCCAGACGAGCGTCCGCGATTGTTGTGGTCCCCGTCGAAGTGATCGCAAAATCAGCCGAGGATCCAAGTGTATTTCCGGCATCAATCTTAAACGTATCCGCATCACTCGTATCGACACCGAGAGAAAATTTCACGCCCAGTGTCGTCGCGCTCGTGCGAAACTGAAGGAGAGGATCATGCGTCGTCGTCGCCGAAGTAATGGTAAGCACTTCATCGTTTGCGGAGGCTCCGTAGAGTTCAAGCGGCGATACAGGACTCGCGGTACCAATTCCGACCGCCCCTGCCCCATTTACCACAAAGGGGGTCGTGTCGCCAATCACATCATCGATGCGAAAAGCAAGATTGTTCGTGCCTGTTGCCGCATGCTCGATAAGGAGCGAGGTGTTCGCGTTTTGTACTCCGGTATTTTTGAGTGCAAGAAGAGAGCCTGTATTGGCGGCAGCGCTTCCCGAAAGCGAGAGGGTTGCAAGACTTCCTGAAAGTCCCGTCGAAGAAGAGAGGATTGAGAGTCCCGAGCCACTCGTGAGTCCATTCACGCTCATGGCAAGTGCGGTTTCCGTATCGATTACGTTGGCAGTAATATTGACGGCGTTCGCTGCATTCGACGCTTGAACAATATCAAGCGCCGAAACTGGTGCAGTCGCATTGAGCTGATTCAGCCCGAACAAAAATCCGGAATCCGTTCCCCCAGAAGCAGGATTTTCAAACACTACAGAATCGTCGAGCGAGGAAAGTCGGAGCGTCGCATTCGAACCGTCAGCATCAAAATCATAGGCTCTTTGGAGCGGTGTTTCATATCCGGCACACAGACTTCCTGATGTACAAATTGTCCCGCTCTCATTGGGGAGCGTCCAGGTGCGCGAAGCAGTCAGATTCGCACGAGTAAGTTGTCCACGTCCATCTGGATCATACCAATAGAGCGAGGTTCCCTGTGTCGAAGTCGATGTAAACGCCTCTCCTGCCGAAACATCGCCGATCGCGGTTATGTCTCCAATTCCTCCCCCGCCTGACGAGACCCATGAGAATCCGCCCGTCCCCGAATTAAATGTGAGAATCTGCCCATCAAGCGGAGCGCCTGATGCCCCAAGATCAATACCAAGCACGCTTCCATTTTCAATTTCCGCGGAATCAATACTCACGCCAAGGGAGGATTCGAGATTAATAGTTCCCACGCCATTTGCGATCGTGACGCTCCCCGCCAAAGAGGTAAGGGTTCCGAGAGTAGGCGCGCCGGAAGCTATCCCTATAAGAAGCTGCCCGTTTCCCAGAATGCCAAGCGACTGGATCGCACCTGCTGCGTTCCCATAGAGTATGCCACCCGACGGAAACGAAGCATTTCCTGTTCCACCATGCGAAACTGAAAGTGCAGGACTATCAACTGACCAAACTCCGGATGACAGAAATGGTACGCCGGTGAATGAGGAGGTATCGATTCCTGTTCCACCATGCGAAACTGAAAGTGCGGGACTATCAACTGACCAAACTCCGGATGACAGAAATGGTACGCCAGTGAATGAGGAGGTATCGATTCCTGTTCCACCATGCGAAACTGAAAGTGCGGGACTATCAACTGACCAAACTCCGGATGACAGAAATGGTACGCCAGTGAATGAGGAGGTATCGATTCCTGTTCCACCATGCGAAACTGAAAGTGCGGGACTATCAACTGACCAAACTCCGGATGACAGAAATGGTACGCCAGTGAATGAGGAGGTATCGATTCCTGTTCCACCATGCGAAACTGAAAGTGCAGGACTATCAACTGACCAAACTCCGGATGACAGAAATGGTACGCCAGTGAATGAGGAGGTATCGATTCCTGTTCCACCTCGAACCGCGGAAAGATAATTTTCTCCGGAAAGTGTGGTGCCGTTTATCCAATACGAAACCTGGCCCGGCGATCCGGAACCGTTCACCATTCCCGCAAATGCCGAAGTGAAAGAAGAGAACGTCGTCCCATCGTCCGAGAATTGCCACTCACCAATTCCTCCGTCATAGCGAAGCGCGGGGGCATTCGAAGCACTTGAGATTGACAAGCGAAACTGATTCGAGTTTATTGCAATCCCGGAACCAATGGTAAAAACCGTTGAGTTCGTCGCCGTATCGGTATTCTGCGTGTGTCCATTTCCTGAAATTGGTGCCACACGATCAAGGAGAGACTGAAAGTCATCGGAAAGATTCGAGAGATCGCCCGAGAGTGTATCGACATTCTTCGAGAGTGCAGAAACCTCTTTGACCGACGACGTAAAGTCTTTGTTGTCAGCAAGAAGAAGCGTTTTCCCTTTGGTACCGGTTGGGAGTTGCTCGATCCCAAGTTTCCCTGCGACGCCATACGTCACAATATCTCCCGCATTGTTCCCGATCGCTCTCCCCCTTAAGAACTGCGAATTCACCGCATTCGGAAACTTTCCCAATTTTTTCCGCGGCACCATTTCCGCATCCGATTCCACGCGAATGCCCAGAAAATAGTTTCCTCCTTCGAAAGTAAAATTATTCGGAAGTGGTGTGCTCTTTCCCAAAAAAGTCTCGAGCACACCGTTTTTTACTTCTACAATCTGTGTTTCTTCCCAGACCCGACTCGCACGATCGGCATCGGAAGGGTATGGATCCACTTGTGTGCGGTCGGATCGGTAGAGACTAAAGCGCACCGAGTAGGAAGCGTTCGGAACCATCTCTCCGTCTCCCTGGAGAAGCACCGCCGAAACTGAAATACTGCCGGTATCCGAAGAAGATGCACTTCCTCCAGAAACTTCTTGCGCAAAAACAGCCCGGGGAGCAAGTCCGCAGGCAAGAAATCCTGTCAGTACGACTACCGAAAGAAGCGAAATGAAAAAATATTTCCTTTCTTTGTTTTGAAAACAATGCATCGAGATTGACACGAAAAAGAAGTACCAAATCGAACTTCTCCTCGTCTCCGTCGAGAGCATCCGAATAAAGAAACGCGAGGGCGTTCCTTCCTCATAGTACCTCCAAAATCACAAAAAAACAATGTGTTTCTTTTTGAATTTCGTTCTCTAGAGATCCTGATTATTTTTTGATTGCCCATCCAAATACCTCTTGAAGTGCACCGACGATAAGTTCGAAAAGAGAAACATTTTTTCGACCGGTCGAAACAGCGTACGCTTCGCTCGTCACTTCGCGACCGTATCGATCGCGAACCGTAATCGTATAAAGATAGGTGGAAGCAAGATCGAGTCGTGAGAGAACCGCGCTGTGTGTCATTCCGAATCCTGTTTCCTCGACCGTGTTTTCCGCGCCGAGCGATTTTCCGAATCGCACCGTGGAATTCGCTGCTTTATTCGTTTGCCACGTAATGAGTACTCGTCCTTCATTCCGACTGGTATTTCCGAGCGTCTCAGCACGAATATCGTCAACGGAAAGCGGGAAAAATTCCTCGTCGCGAGTGCGAAGCGCAATATCGCTTCCGACCGAAAGCGCTCCCACACGATAATGCTCACTCGAGAGTGTTCCGGGAGAGGCTTTCGAGATATCCTGAAGCGTTCCGGGCACAACAACCGTGTCTTGAGGAAAAATATCAGTGGTCTGAGACCGAGCAATGAGCCATTCCCTTCCGAAAAAACTGAGCGCTCCCACAATCAAAGCCGCCAGGAGAAGTTGTCCGAAGTGAAGTACCCAACGCAAAAACGGACGACCCTCACACCACGATCGACGTTGGGACTCTAATTGAAAAGTATGACGTACGGACATGGAATATGTGAATGTCGTCTCAAAAGTAAGAGGAAGACGATCGTGAAAATTTTTGAGGAGAAGAGGGTACGAAAGAAGACTGAGAGATATATCCCATATCAGTGTGACCTATTTGAAAATTCAAAAGATCGAAATTTTTGGTCAGGGAGAATTTTGGGATGATCCTTCGCAGGTATTATAGCAGAGGAAGAAATGTGATGGAGAAAAGCACTCAAACTTCGACAGTTCAAAAAAGAGTGAGCCCAAAAATTCGAGTTGACAAAATATCCTTTCTTGGATATGATCGCTTCGCAGAACGCTCTTTTCTTCGAGAAAACTTTTCACGGATTTCCTGCAAAAAAGTTGAGGAACGACTTCTGGGAACAATGAAGTCGTTCTTCGCTCCCACATCTGATCGCGCATTATTCATAATTGGTATTCGTTCTCGCTTTATCTTTTCGTCCTATGTCTTTCTCTCTTCCGAACACCCGACCTCACTCATATGCCGTCATTATGGCAGGCGGGAGCGGCACACGCCTCTGGCCACTTTCTCGAAAGTCGTCGCCGAAACAATTTCATAATTTCGTCTCCGAATCCGGAGAAACACTGATCGAAGAAACCGCGAGTCGTCTCCGACAAGTAGTATCAGACAAAAGCCATCTCTTCGTCTCGACAGGAGAAGCGTATCGCGATCGGATACGAGAAATTTTTCCTGATCTTCCTGAGAATCGCCTCATCCTCGAACCGGTTGCACGCGGTACGGCGGCCGCACTCGCGCTCATTTCTGCCATCATCACTCACGAAGATCCTGAGGCAATCATTGCTACCATTCCCTCGGATCACGTCATTGGAAATCCCGAAGAATTTGCCGCAACGCTCCTCTCCGCCTTTGACACTGCGGAAAAATTTCCGGAAAAAATGGTGACGATCGGAATCAATCCCACCGCCCCCGATACCGGGCTCGGCTACATACAAATGGGAGAAGAAATTGCAACTATCGGCAATCATCGCGTGTTTTCGATCGCGATGTTTGCCGAAAAGCCCGATCGAGAAACCGCGGAAGAATATCTGAAGAATTGGGAATACCTGTGGAACGCCGGATATTTTATTTTTTCCGGAAAAACATTTCTCTCTTGGGTGAAGCGCTATACACCGCTTCTCGCGAAAGCGATTGATTCGATTGCTCACGAACACGATTTTCCGCACAACGAAACGCTCGCCCTCGAACGTCTGCGATCGGCATTTGAACCATTACCAACTGAACCCGTCGAGCCCGCCATCATCGAAAAACTCTCTCCTGCGGAGCGAGCTGTCATTCCCTCTCCCCTTGAGTGGAATGACATTGGAAATTGGTCCGCACTTTTTGACCTCCTGAAGAATCGCCACGACACGCACACGATTGCACAGGGAAACCATATCGATGTGGGAAGCGAACATTGTTTCGTTCTCTCAAACGACAAACTGATTGCAACAATCGGCCTTCAGGATACGATCATTGTGGAAACACAAGACGCACTCCTTGTTGCCAACAAAAATCGGGTGGACGATATCAAAAAACTGCTCGAGAAACTCCGTGAAGAAAAAGGCGATCAGTATCTCTAGCGCGCGTCTCAAAAATTTTTCACGAACACAACCTTCGATCCTGTGAGGTTCCAAATTTTTCACGACCTCTCCAATGAAAACCCCCGCAGAACGCGGGGGTTTTCATTCTTCTTGAGAGGAGCGAAACGGCATCGCTTCTCCGTAATTTTTCGTCTCATGAAAAACGCTCACAATCGTCTCTCTGCTCTTCTTTGAAATAAGCCCAAAGAAGAGAATCAGAGAAACGATGCTCGATTCAAGGGAGGGAGAAGCCACCGGTGGCGCCCTGGTAGTCTCTGCGCACGTTCACGGTCTAGAGTGAGGCGTTTGGTGGTCGACGAAAAACGAATAAAGCTCTTCTTCGAATGCTTTTCGCTCCGTTTGTTCTGAAGAGTGATGCATCAAAAGAAGTATCTCGTAAACCCTCGAAAATTCGAAAATATGAGCTTCTCAAGAAGAAGAACGTCGTCACTGCTCGGATGCTTCGTTCCCTGAAAGTTTGGAGAAGATGGCTTTAAATTCTTCATCCGAAAAATAGTCGATCCGAATAGAGCCACCGGTCGCGGTTTTCGCGATATGAACTTTTGTGCCGAAGCGTTCGGAAAGCGAAGCTTCCCTTGCCTTGGTATCTGGATCGAAACTGTGGAGGGTCCGCGGGCGGCGCGTGGAAATCGCCCGCGATTTTATTTCTGCTTCGCGCACCGTGAGTCCCTGCCCCACAATGAGCTCAAAAAGTGCGCGCTGCTTTTCGGAATTTTCAATCGAAAGGAGTGCTTTGGCATGTCCTTCGGAAATCTTTCCGATGGAAACCGCACGCTGAATATCGATGGGCAGTTGCAAAAGACGCATGGTATTTGCTATCGCACTGCGGCTCCGACCCATTTTTTTGGCAATCTCTTCTTGAGAGAGGTGAAATTCCTTCGAAAGACGATCATATGCACGCGATTCTTCGATAGGATTGAGATCATGGCGTTGAATATTTTCGATGATCGCAAGCTCGAACTTTTGTTCCTCCTCTGCCTCTCGAACGAGAACAGGAACTTCCGCGAGTCCGACCATTTTTGCCGCTTCAAGACGTCGCTCGCCAGCGATAAGCTCGAAGGCGTCACCCCGACGAGTCACGATGAGCGGCTGCAAAATGCCGTGCTCCCGAATGGATTGCGCCAACTCGAAAAGTTTTTCTTCACTAAACTGAGTACGGGGTTGATGCGGATTCGGCGCCACTTTCTCGGTAGGAACCATGAGTGCGTGTCCCGATCCCAATTCGTCTGTCGTGGTCGAAAGCGATTCAACTGCCTGATTGGAAGAGGATGGTTCCGAACCGCCCAGTGACGATCCTCCAGGCATGGGCAACACCTGCTCCTTTTCTTCTTGAACAATTTTTTTCAGCGGATGCGTCTCCTGAGGAGTGGGAGATGCGGGTGCTTCCGTTTCCAAAGACACCGCTGAAAAAACCGGGACCCGCACCGCCTTCTCGGAAGAGGGCGGTTCGGAAAACGGTCCTGGCTTTCGAGGAATAAGCGAGGAAAGACCCTTTCCAAGTCCATGCGATTGCGCCATACGTTTAGATAGAAAGGAGAAACTCACGCGTTTTCCTCATTATAGCACGAGGGAGCGCTTCGATTTTAAAAGCGAATATAGTCACTCCAGAGTCGATAGAGTTCCGCCGTCGCCACAATATCGCGCGCATTATACCGGGCAATATCGCGAAAACGTTTTTCCTGGAAAAATTGAGCGACATGATCGCCGTCGATGCCATGGCTTTTGGGCGTCTCGATATGAAACGCCCGACAACACAGGTGAAGGCTGGGACGCCGACGAGTGGCTCCGTAAAACGTGAGTTGGTCAAGAAGATCTACATGCTTCACTCCCCGCTGAAGCGAAAGATATCGGTTCGAGAGAAGATCGCGCGTTCCCCGGACTCGGTGAACCGCCGAGCGAATCGAAAGAAACGGAACATCGAATCCGCGTCCATTAAAAGTCACAAATGTCTCATATTGCTCGGCGACACGCCAAAATTCGCGCAGCATTGACGCTTCATCCATTGGCTTATAAGTAATGCTCCCCTCCTCAAACGATTCTTCCGCCACTCCGGGCGCCTGAAAGTAAACTGCGGATTTTCCCCGCTCCACATCGAGCATACCAATCGCAACAATCGATCCCGTGAGCGGAGAAAACCCCAAGCTGTTTTTCACATCATCTATCGCAGTACGGTATTCTTCCTCGCTCAACGAATCTTCACGAATCCACCGAGTCAGTGCTTTTTTCGTTGTTTCATCGAAAGTTTCAAAGTCTTCTCCGATCGTTTCGATGTCAAAAATAAGTGTTCCCATAGGAGAGAAAATGAACGTTCATCTCAAGAGTCACACTGAGGCAATTCTGAGAAATTTTGAAGAAATTCTTGAAAAATCAAAAAGGAAAACGACTTCACTTTGCGAGGAGGAGAATGCGAAAACGAAAGACGGAAACGCGAGTGAAAATGTTTGAGACAAGTTAGTCTCGCCGTTTTTGTGAAGACACACCGAAGATCACGGTCGTATCGACAATTTCTGCTTCCCGCACATTGAGCTTGAGAAGATTGATCGCCTTCACTGCATTTTCGCGAGTCGAATACCCCTCACTGACACAAATCGGTTCGCCGTTTCGCGCAACGAGCGTCCAAAAAAATTCATCTCTCACATTCTTTTTTATTTTGAATTTCATAGAATTTTCTTCGGAACGAATCAAGACAATTTCGCTTTGGAAATGAAAATCGCTTGCCGCCTCTTTTTCTGTAGCATAGCGAGAAGGAAAGACGACGTCAAAGATATGAATCAATGTACTCACACCCGCGCTCCCCAAGAAGCGGACACCGATAGACAATCGTCCCTTGCTGATCTGTCCTCAGAATGCGAATTCCGCGTTCATGAAGACGGCCCACCACTTCTTCCGACGGGTGCCCATAGGAATTCTTTCCGACCGACAGTATTGCCTCCTCGGGTTTTATACGATCGAGAAACAGAGCGCTCGTCGAAAATCTCGAACCGTGATGTGCTACTTTCAACACGCGAATATCTTCTTTCGCTTTTTCGGGAAGGTACAGCTCTTCTTTTGGCAGGTCGCCCGTAAATAAGAACGTGTCTTCATGGACGCGGAATCGTGCGACGACACTGGTTTCATTTGTTTCTTTTCTCCCCTCGTTTTCCGCAACGAATTTTTCTTCCGGAAACACGACCTCAAGCTGGGCAACAGTTCCGAATTTGAGAGAAAGTCCCGCTCGAGGGGCTGCGCGGCGCACCGAGTGCCGAGTGAGCGCTGCTCGAAGCATCTCTTGAAGTGGAGTGTTTTCGGAAAATTCTTCGGAAAGAATGAGCGAAACCCGGTACCGATCAAGCAAATCAGGAAGTGCTCCCACATGATCTTCATCGGAATGTGTCAAAAGCACAGCATCAATCGTCCGATCCCAGGGCGCCATTCTCTTTCCCAATTCGGTAAGAAGTGCGCGACCATCTTTTCCTGTATCAATGAGAATCTGATGGGAACCATGCGACAAAAGGAAAGCATCTCCTTGTCCCACATTGAGAAACGCCACTTCCACGAAAGCAGAGGACGTTGTGAATATGCGGTATCCGCAAAAAATTCCCAGAAACACCAGAAGCACTATTCCTCCCCACAGTGCAGCACGAGGAACTCGGTTCATAGAAGTGAGAGAAAAGAAGCGCCGCGACGATGAGAGTATCTCCGACGAAGAAACTCAACAAAAAGAAAACTCGCTGCGTACCACAAAACGAGGAATCCTATCCCAAAATGCTCCACGGGAATCGTCGAAAATTTCCTTTCCGAAAAATATTCCGAAAAAGCAAGAATAGCTCGTGCAACCAGAAATGCAGGGAGACCAAAAAGAGGCGCGAGCGATGGAACGACCATGCCAAGAATTGACGCCACAAACCCGAAAAGCATTGCGAGCGGAACGAGCGGCAGAATCACCATATTCGCCGCGAGAGAAAAAACTGAAAAAACCTTGAAATGAAATAAGAGAAGCGGCGTCACGAACCACTGCGCGGCAATCGTACTCGCGAGAAGCTCGCCCGCCCGAAGGGACACAAAAACATACGGTGTGAGCAATACCAATCCTATCGTCGCCGCGAAGGAAAGTTGAAATCCGATATCATAGCGAAGGAGAAGCGGATTCACAAAGAGCATGAGAGCACCGGCGCCAACGAGCGCTCGAGTAGGGTTTCCCATGCGAGAAAATCCCATCGCACAGAGCATGACGGAAACCATGATCGCCGCCCGGACTGCCGAAGTCGGCATGCCAACCAAGGCAGTAAACATCCACACACCAAAAAGCGCTCCCCAAACAGCACGCTGTCGGTAAAGTCCGAAAAAAATAAGGAACGAGAGGAGAAAGAAGGCAATCAGAGAAACATTGTATCCAGATACCGCAACGATGTGAGAAACTCCCGCACGAGAAAAATGCTCCTGTATCCCCGGCGGTAATCGATCGTCTCCCCCAAGAAGGAGTCCCGCGACAAGGCCGGACTCCGGACTCGGAAGCGCGCGTTCAATACTTTGCTCGAAGGAGCGTCTGGTCGAGCCAAGGAAGGTGAGTCCCGCACTCTTTGGCCCATCGCGCTCGACCTGCCACCCTTTCGGAAACCGACACCCGTAGCCGATATTTTTCGCAGCGAGAAAGAAGGGGTAATCGAAGTCGTCCGAAAACGAGCGGGGACGATTCAGGTTGCACGAAAGAAGTATCCGATCCCCACTCCGCAGATCGGCAAAAAGCGGGAAAGTTCCCAGAATGAGAGTATCAGGGCACGCTCCTTCGCATCGTAAAGGACGAAGGGTCACTTCTCGCGATGCCTCCGTTCGTTCCACTGCTCGCACTACCTCCCCTTCATAAAGCTTCCCTCCCGATTCAGGGAGCGCATTCCAAAAACGAATAGCATGATCCGCGCGCCACCATCCAATCAGAAAAAAGCCAAGGAGAAAAAAGAGTGCAAAAAGATGCCTCCAACTCCAGACCATTCCCATCGCAAGGACGAATGCGCCGAGCGTCACCCCTATCCACCAGGCCCATGCAAAAAAGAGACCGAGCCCGGTCCCTACCACAAAGACTGCCATTCCGAGAAAAAGCCACTGCGAACGTGACATAGGAATTCCTTTTTCACCTTGAGAGACTCTACCCCAAAAGAAAAAGCTCCGCAACCGCTTGCTCTCTCCCCTCACAATTCTCCTTCCCCTGTATTCCCTCTCAAACTCTTCTCGTGAGATTTAACCAATCCTCGGAAAAACACAGGAATCTCAAAAATTTTTCGGACATTTTTCTACCAAGAAAGAAAAAGAAAGAAAATCGCTCGAAAACTTTTTCGGCAAGAAACTGAGAACTTCAAAAAGATTCTTCGCAAGAATGGATGGACTCGAAGAATGGCTTAAGAAAATGTCGACGGTCAGAATATTTTGGGCGAGAACAAAAGAGAAAAGAGAGAAAATGATAACACCCCGATATTACGGAGAATATTCGGGGCGAGAAAAGACAGAAACGTTTGAGCCATAGGTTCCCCAGGTTGACACCCGAGGAGTTCTCGCTGGATTAATGAATGAGGAGAGTACGAGGCGAGCTCGAAAAAAAGTTCCCACAACTACGACCTCCTTGATTACTGCATTCAGGAATCAATACTGGAACAACGAAAGACTACTTCAAGAACGTACCAGAAATCAATACCTCAAGATGCATTCTTGGCGCAAGCCATGAAAGAGGAGTTTCTTATTCGAAGCGCCTCTTTAGGATTTCTTCATCTTTCTGCGAATAAAGGCGGGGATTTCAAGATCCTCCTCTTCCGAGCTCGCCTCTTTCGTTTCACCTCGAAGCGAGAGAGGTCGAGGCGCAATCTTTTCCTCGATAATCATTTTCGTTTCAAGTTTTCGAGTGGGAAACGTGATTTCTTCTCGCATCGCTCCCGCATCCTGGTTCGTGAGAGATGGGGACAATTCTTGGTGAGCCGGTGGCTGAAACGAAGAGGTTTCGGAGCGCTCCAAGTATTCTTCGCGCGGCGAAACGGGAGAAGTGTCCCGCGAAGTCACATTCCGCACTTCCCGGACATCGCGGTCATCGACCGTTTTCTCGGGAAGTGTGCCTGGGCGCGAGGAAGCAAGTCTCGTCAACTTTCGGAATGGATCTTCTACTATTCGACCCCCATCAAATCCCGTCGCCACCACGGTAATTTGCACTTCTCCTTTTCTTACTTGATCATCCGACACCGCCCCAAAGATCACTTTGGCATTGGGATCGATATTCTCGGTAATAATATTTGCCGCCTCGTTGATCTCGAGCATCGTGACATCGCTCGAACCCGAAATATTAAAGAGCACCCCACGAGCACCATCGATCGAGAGATCGAGAAGCGGACTATTGATAGCAGCCTTTGCCGCTTCGACAGCACGGTTCTCTCCCGAGGCAACCCCAATCCCCATAAGCGCACTCCCACTGTCTTCCATAATGGCCCGCACATCGGCGAAGTCGACATTCACGATTCCTGGCTTGGTGATAAGATCGGAAATTCCTTGTACGCCCTGGCGAAGCACATCGTCGACGATGCGAAACGCATTAATGAGTGTGGTTTTTCGGTCAATGATGGAAAGAAGCTTGTCATTTGGGATCGTGATGAGAGAATCCACTCGTTCCTGCATATTCTTCAGACCTTCCTCGGCAATCGCGCGTCGCTGCGCACCCTCAAAGGCAAACGGTTTCGTAACAACGCCAATCGTCAGTGCGCCAATTTCTTTGGCAGTTTCCGCTACGATAGGAGCAGCGCCCGTTCCGGTTCCACCCCCCAACCCGCACGTCACAAAAACCATGTCAGCCCCTTTCAAAACTTCCTGAATCTCATCGCGGTTTTCTTCGGAAGCCTGACGCCCAATCTCCGGATTCATTCCCGCGCCGAGTCCTTTCGTGAGATTCTTGCCAATATGAATTTTCTCACTGGCGCGAGAATGATGGAGCGCTTGAGCATCGGTATTGACGACGACAAACTCCACTCCTTTAATCTTCGCTTCGATCATGCGCGAGATAGCATTCCCTCCTGATCCTCCCACTCCTACCACTTTTATCTTCGCAAATGTTTCTATTGCCGGTTTTATTTCAGCCATAACAGAAGAGAGATAACGCGATACTTTAGATACTGTATGAGAACTCGCGAAAGCAGTACCAAGAAAAACCGGCCCGAACGCCTCACGAGAACGGATCTCTGAAAGAGCGAGCGGAAACCGGTTTGTATTTTCTTTTCTGAGATTTGATACCTTCGAATTGCGCGAGCTGCATCAAAACTTTTTTCAGTTTACCAGAATTCACGCGGAACACCAAATAAACCGTTTAACTGCCTTTTTGATTCCTCTTTTTCCCGGTACCAAATTTTTTCGAAGGATCGATTTCTCCAATCAAGAGAGCAAAAAAATCACTCAGAGAAAGATCGCTTCTTTGTCCAATCCTTTTCCCTGATCGATCTATGATCCGTATTTTTGAAGCGTCCAATAATTCTGATCGCAACTGCTGTCTCGACATCCGCACTTCCATTCATTTCCCTCAAAACGACAGACGAAGGCAAGCACAAATCCCGAAGTTCCGCCGGAAATAGGCGGAAGACCCTCGGAGAAAGCCTCTCCAGAATACCATCCTGGATTATTTACAGCCTCTTCTCCCGAAAAAGAAATTGTCTGCCAGCTCCCGTTCGAGAAAACAAATCCCGTGTTGTAAACCGACGTATTGAGAGTGGAATTTCCCGCGACCGCTCTCTTTCCTTCAGGACGGCACTCTACGCGAAGAAGCGGCTCCTGATTTTCCGAAAAAGGATTAAGTGGCGCCCCATATCCTTCGGGAACATCTGCAAAACTCGTAATAAGCGAACAATCCGTCGACGCTCCGCCCAGTCGCTTCGCAATACATGGGTCTGATCGCACACCTTCGGAAGGAGTGCATGTCCAAGAGCTCGAACTCCCTCCCAACGGGAAAGCTGGAGAAGCAGGTTGCGGAGATCCTGTTGCACAGAGATCGCCAAGAAAAGCATTTTCCGTTTCCGAATAGATGCGAGCGGCGCTGCCACACACTCCCATGGGATCCGGCGACCCAAGAACGGGAGCCGAACAAGAAACATTTTTTCCACTTTCTCCGAGACAAAGCCAAACCCATTCGTTTCCAGACGCGGAGACCGGACTTGCCGTCCCTCTCGCACACAGATTCGAGGAAGGGCGAGAAGCAATCGAAGTTCCATCCGCGGGTCCGCACGCTGGCAAAACAACAA
The DNA here is from genome assembly GCA_016699975.1 of Candidatus Moraniibacteriota bacterium. Taxonomy (GTDB): domain Bacteria; phylum Patescibacteriota; class Minisyncoccia; order Moranbacterales; family UBA1568. The sequence goes on from CP064994.1 coordinate 941,931, forward strand.
GAGACGGAACTCGTTCACTCGCCATACGAACCCCTACCGTTTCCTCTTCCCCTTCAAACTGGCCAGTCACCTCGATCAGCGCAACCTTGGAAGTCGCGTCGCTACAAGAAAGGCGTCTTTCCGAAGCGTCTCGAAAGATAGCAATAAAGCGTCCTGAAGAATTTTTTCCTCGAATTTCTTTGTCGACACAAGATCCTCCGGAAGCCGAGGTAAGTGAGCGGATCGTTCCTCGTTTCCGACGAACTTCGGCAGAGAGCGCATCAAGCGCAATATGCGCGGACTTGAGAGCTGTCTTCTCTCCGATCGACTGGGCAGAAACAGAAAAAGGAGGCCAAATGAAAGAAAGAAGCACCGCAACCACACCAACCGAGTAAAAACGAAAACGCTTCAAGAGAAAAGGCATAAGTGAAGGCAACAAAAGAAAGAGAAAAATTGCCAAATAAACTAGCGCGACGGAAGGAGGGGAGCAGGAGGCACGTCATTCGAAGGAGTTGCTTCCCCTTCCATGAAAGGAGGGTTCGTTGGAAGAGGCGGAAGCGGAGGAGGAGTTACAGGCATTTGAGATGTTCGCGATTTCGAAGAAAAGCTCGCAAGAAGAAAGGCAATCACCACCACAATCGCGATTCCCAGCACAACAAGTACCGCTTTGCGGCGCGCCGTCAGTTCAGTAATATTCATATGTTTTATTTTTACGAACTAAATCAATTCACTCAAAAAAATCATCAAAAAATATCCTGTATACTGTTTCGCACTACTTTTTTCCGTACGCCTGAATAGTCCAATAATTTTGGGAGCAGTCGCGATCTCGACATCCACACTTCCATTCGCTTCCCTCATATTGACAGATAAAGGCAAGAACATAGTTTTGCCCGGATGAAGGTGCGGCGGGAAGTTCTGCAACTGCCGAACCACGGAACCAGCCAGCATTTCCCGAATCCGCTCTTCCCGAAAAGTCTATCTTGCTCCATTCGCCGTTTTGCGAAACAAAACCAGTTTTGTACACAAAGGTTGCTTGCGAACCGGCAACTGCCATTCCCCCTTGATCAGAGCAACGGACGGTCAGCGTTTCTTCATTCTGAGAGGAAAGCATATTGAAAGGACTCCCATATCCTTCCGGAATTGAGCTCTGCAAAGAAGTGTATCGAGCGCAGGAAGAAGGATTTTCTCCATTCGAATTCGGGAAAGTAGGATTTTGTCCTTCAACCGTTCCACGAGTAGCAGTGCAACTTTCCGAATCTTTGCCTCCCGTAATACCGGCACAGCGCCACTCTGAAGCAGCATTTATGCTTGGGAATGAAGGATTGACGGGGTCCGGCAATCCCGTGTAACAGAACGACCCCGAAAAAGTCGTCTCTCCATCAGAATAGTTCCTCGCGGCATTCCCGCAGGATCCACTCACTTTAATGACTTCTCCTTCGGCAATAGGGTTTGAAGGGCCAGTATTTCCAGAAACATCCCACGCCATACAGGTATTCGTGCCACATGGCCACGTCCAGTGAGCACATCGTCCTCCTGAACCAGTGAGACCTGAACAATCAGTGCTATGCGTCATGCCAATTCCCGTAGTAATCGTTTGTCCCGAACAGAGGTTTTGAGTAGGTTGGGAGGTAAAGTCCTTCCCATGAGAGGTTCCACACTGAGATCCAGGAGAAGGTGGGTCAGTGGGAACACAGCACTTCTTTCCCATGGTGCAGTCCGCTTTGACAAACTGCTGAGCTCCGTATCGACATGTCGCGGTTTCATTGATACATTGTCCGCCCACTTGGGAGCAGCTTGTTACCTGAGAAGGATTACAACCGATTCCGGAACAACCTCCCTCTGGGGGAGAGGGGTTCGTTGGGGAATTCGTACCATTTTTCACACACGTATCCGACTGAGCCGTAAAACCTTCTTTACAAGCGAAACACTTTCCTTGTCCCCCACACGTCCAATCCCATCCAGCAAATTCTCCATTTACGAATAAAGCATACGTATTTGTCCCCGAAGGTTCGGTTCCCGGAATTCCTGAAACTGCCCCTGAAGTGCAGCTGTATCGTTGGTCAGGACCGTTTTTCGGAAATGTCTTTCCATTATTGGAACCACAGACACCACTTGTTGGCGTAGGATTTCCGGAAGCGTTCCGTATGCACACATAGTTCCCACTCGTTACAGAATTGCACGTATATCCTGAAAGGGGTCGCATGGGTCCTCTTCCCGACTCGCATCCAGAGCCCCATTGACCATCCATTTGAAGCATTCCGTAGCGCCAACTGGCATTACAACCTCCCGTGATGCCGTCAGAAGAACCAACTTTAGAACACACGTAGTAAGCGTTATTTTCATAGGTAGAGACTTTTCCGCATTGGTAGCCCGATGGAGGCGTCGGATACCCCTCTTTTCCACCACCACACCCCACTCCCCATTCGTCATAGGTCCGGCGGACGGCGCTCGTCGTAGATTCGATGCGGCATCCACCTGCTATATCTCCCGACGAGTTCGATTTGGAACAGATATAATATTGCGTCAGACCATCAGTAGTATCGGTTCCCACTATTCCGCATGCATATCCTGCTGCCGCGCGAACATCGGGTCCGCTCCCTTCAAACCCCTTTCCCCAACTAGAAGAAAGCTGCATGATGCGATATTTGGATGTCTTTGTATAGCCTCCGGTCACACCGCTTGCGGCATCGGATCGCACACACCAATAATTTGCATTCTTAACGTTTTCTGTTTGAGGAACAGAACTCACTCGACCACAAACATACCCCGAAGGAGGCTTGGGATAAGCATCATTGCCACAGCCAACCCCCCAATTCCCGACATTTTTGGGATTTCTCAACATCTGAATGGAGCACCCTCCCTCCACATTCGCAAGCGCATGATCTGAAACCAAGAAAATTCCGATCGAGATCGCAAGCAAAGACCCCAGTAAAAACAAACGGACAGAGTTTCTTTGTGTATTCATAGGCGTACTTCCTCAAGAGGAACATCGTTACGATTTTTGAACGAGTAAATAATCACGATATAAATTTCAGATATCTTTTTTTAGTATATCACAAAGAGAACATTTTTCGAGAAAAATTTTTCCTCACGCACTCTGATTCATTCTTCCCTTACGGCAAAAATTTTCCGAAGAGGCGCTTTGCTCGATCGAGGGTTTGTGAAATTCCTGTGGTCGCAAACCAAGAAGCACCCGACCGCTCATTTCCTCTGTTTGCTTCAGCCCACAAAACGAGACCAAGAACAGTTGCGAATTCCGGATCATCCACCTGATCCAGAACTCCTCCCAACGGTTTCGGATAGCCAATATGAGCGGGGAGACGAAGCGTTTCCTTGGCAAGCTCAACGACGCCCGGAAGACGAGCGCCTCCGCCTGAGAGGACCACGCCACCCGGAAGAAGGCCCGAACGACCGATTTGTTTCAGCTCCGCATCGACAAATTGGAAGAGTTCTTCGAGGCGCGCTTCGATAATCTCGGCAATATGCCGACGCGACACTTCTCCTTCTTCTTTGCTGCTGATTGCAGCGAGATCGATATCTTCTTTCTTATCAATATCACGCGACAGAGCGCTTCCGAAACGAACCTTCACTGCTTCCGCAACATCAATCGACGTTCTCAGTCCGATCGCGATATCATTCGTGATATGCCCCGCTCCAATCGGCAAAATTTTCACATGGAGGAGATCTCCTTCCTCAAAAACAGCAAGCGACGTCGTGTCAGCGCCGATATCGACAAGCACCGCTCCGAGCTCCCGCTCTCTCGATCCAAGGACCGCTTCCGAAGCGGCAAGAGGCGAAACGACAAACTGTTCGAGTCCGATGCCCGCTTGTTCGAGCGCTCGGGAAATATTTTTCGTATGTTGCGCGGAATCACCAATAAGAAGCGCCGAGACTTCGAGCCGAACGCCATTCATGCCGAGGGGGTCCTTGATATTTTTTTCGTCATCAAGGCGGTAGTGTTTCGGAATAATGTGGAGGATCTCCTGATTCGGCGAAAGAGGTGCGGTGTGCCGCGCTTGCTCGAGGACTCGATTGATATCGTCATCGAGCACTTCCCCGTCGGCCTTCCCAACCGCAATCACGCCCGTCGCTTCCCGAAAAAAAACTTCGTGACCGCCAAGCGCAACAGAGACTCGCTCAATTTGAGCTCCCGCCATACTTTCAGCCCGCGAGATCGATTCCACTATGGAAGACACAGCGGCTTCGATATCGACGATAGAGCCGCGCCTCACGCCCAACGTGGGAACTACTCCCACCCCGACGATACGCGGCGCTTCCCGCTCCTTTCCGGGAGAAACGACAACGGTTCGAATGGACCCCGATCCGATATCGAGACCGGTAATGAAATTTCCACGCTTCATATTAACGAAAGAGGTGAAAGACGTGAGGAGCGAAAATAATGATACCCACTAAAAAAGCGCCGGAGGCGGAAACGAGTACCGCGGCCGCCATGACATCCTTAATGATTCTTGCGTATGGGTGAATGCGTGGCTGAAGCACATCCATGATTCGTTCGACTGCGGTATTGACGAGCTCAAGCGTGAGCACCCATGCGATCGAGAGAACCAGCACTACCCGCTCCATAACCGAAACATCGAAGAGAATCATTCCCAACACTACCATCGATGCAACCAAAAGTTCGATTTGAAAATTCCGTTCGCCGCGAAGCACATAGCGGAACCCACGTGCCGCAAAAGAAAAACTTCGTACGGTTCGATTCATACGCAAAAAACGGAAAGAGAGATGTTGACAAGAGAGATACGAAGTCAACTCGTATCATATCACAGAAATTCGACACCAAAAAACGGCCCCACACAAAGAGGGGGCCGCTTTTGTGAAAAGAGAATCGATACTTCTCAAGAAAATCTACGAAAGAATTTCCAGAGCGATTCGTCGTACCTCGGATCCATCGGCGTGTGGCAAAGATTTCATAACAACACCGATCACTTTTCCAAGTTCTTTCGAAGAGTCGGCCTGAGTTTCTTCGATTGCTTGTTCGACTGCAAGACGCGTCGCCTGCGAATCGGGAGCGCTCGGCATATAGGCACTCAATATTTCTCGCTCACGATCTTCCTTTTCAGCCAATTCTTCGCGAGAGCCCGCACGATATTGTTTTGCGCTGTCTTCGCGCTGCTTTATGCTCCGGCGAATAACCGCATGAATATCGGATTCGGAAAGCTGCGAAAGCGCCAGGCGCTTTTCAATCGCCACGCTTTTAAGTGCGCTCTCCAAAAAACGAAGCGTGTCGCGCCGAAACGTCTCTCCGGAGCGCATGGCGCGTTTCATATCTTCATGAATCGTTTCGATGAGCGGTGGCATAGGCGAAATCATGAGAGGAGACTCATACTATTCGAAAATGAGTTTTTCGAATTTCCCCTCAAAGACGATACAGGATCATTCTCTTACGTGCGCATTTTTTAGAGATGCCGAGGAAAGAAGAAGGGGATGCTGCCACGCAGATATCGATCCCACACTTCTCTCTCGTTTTCGCGATCTTTCACTCTTCCTTCAAACAACTTCAGAAACACAAAAAGAATCGAATCCGAAACAGACTTCCAAAAAACGCGTGAAGAAATGCTTTCCGAAAAGAGTGAAGCGTACGTATGTTCTTATCATCCTTTAGCGGTTAAGTTTTCGACGAACTTCACGAAGAGACTCTTCGTCAAAGCGTCCGAGTTTTTTCAGCCGGTCGATTTCTTTTCGAATCTTCACTTTGTACAGCGCTTCTTCCCGACGTTTCACACGACTCTTTTCTTCGAGCCTGAAGCGACCCTTTCGGACTCGCTGCAAAACACCGCTCTGCTGAACACGACGCGAAAATCTCCGGATCATGCTTTCCGGCGTTTCGCGATCTTTTTTACGAATATGAATCATATCAAAAACCTCCTTTCCGAATACCACTCTCGCACAAAATAGTGGGGAGTGAGAACAAACTAGGCAGGACGAATATCTTCGCGAAGCTTCGCGCCACCTATCAAGTGGAGGTGAATGTGCGGAATTTCCTGTCCGCCGTCTTTCCCCACTCGAAAGAGAAGTTTATACCCTTTCTCGGAAATATTCAAGCGAGCGGCGAGGCGGCTTGCCACGAGAATCAGGTGTCCCATAAGCTCCTCATCTTCGGGCTTGAGGTCATTGATGGAAGGAATGTGCCGCTTTGGAATGAGAAGGATATGAACGGGAGCGAGCGGATGAATATCGCGAAACGCGAGTATTTGTTCATCCTCGTACACAATATCCGCAGGAATTTCCCGATTGATAATTTGAGTAAAAACCGTCGACATAGGAGGAATGCGAAAAAGAAAGGAAACGTTTTCTCCCAAAAATTCTGGAAGAATTCTCTGATGTCTAACTCCTCTCTGAAGATCTTTCAAAAACGAAGTCGTGGAGGAGCAGAAGGAATCGGGCCCGACGAGATACCTCGCGCCGAAGAGAAGCGACCAAATCCGGAGCCTGGTCTCGTAGGAGTATTTTCAGCCGAAGGAGTGGAACTGAGATTCCCCTTTCCGGGAGGAACATCAAACAGCGAGGATCGAGCATCACGAGCCCGGAACCCGGCACTTGGGCTTTGCATCCCCACGTGAGGACGAGTTCGGTACCGCGTCTGGAATCGTTTCGGAAAAAGTGTCCAGGCAAGCTTCCGAGCTTCTTTGGCGTCAATTGTTTTTCCCGCTCCACTTCGAAATTCCTGAAGTACTTCCTGCAGCCCCCACACTGTCACTCCTCCCCCCCTCGTTTCCCGGGATTTCTCCCGAAGAAGGCGGTTAAATTCCCGCACCTCTTCCGGTTTGTCCAGCACCTCGGCAATAGCGGGATTCCTCATGAATTCCTGCATAGCACGATTGTGCTTCGGATTTTCGTACCGAATATCTCTCTCGAAAAAAATTTTCCGATCACCGTACGCAATACCAAGCCGCTTCTCGGGAGCTTTCGATGGGACACTCAAGTCAAAAGGCTTCTCCCTTTTTCCGAATGCCGGAGAAGAATTTGGTTGTGAGGCACTCGCGCGCGAGACCGCCGACTGATTTCCCGTTTGGCGCATCGCAGACGAAGAGACGGATCCAGTAACAAAATTTCCGGGAATAGCCATATCATTTTTCGGAGAGATGATACGAGCAACCCTCCAAATATTCAGTCTGTGAAATGAGCGACCGAAGCTTTGAATAAGTTCAAGATTTCACGGGGTGATGGGACTGCGCATTACTCTTCAGAATTTTTTTGAGCGCACAAACAAGTTTATCCTGCCGAACCGTTTCCTGCGCACCTGTCACCATGTCTTTGAGAATAACGGTTCCGTCGAGCGCCTCCTTCTGTCCGATGATGAGCGTCACTTCGGCATTCGCTTTATTGGCCGAGCGCAGTTGCGATTTCAAATTCCCACGACCAAAACTTTCCGCCACCAAGACATCGTTTTTTTGGAGCTCCGAAAAGACACGGAGACTCTTCCTCTTCGCAAGATCTCCAAGCTGCGCAAGAAACACTTTGGGACGCAGTTCGCGGTACGGCTTCCCGCCGAGGCGAATCATTTCGAGCACGAGCCGATCCATGCCGAGGCCAAATCCGATCGCGGGAGTGTTCTCCCCGCCCAGTGATTTTATAAGTCCATCATAGCGCCCACCTCCACCCAAAGACGCTTTTTTGCCTTCGCCAAGAGTACCAACCGAGTAAATTTCAAAAACGGTTTTCGTATAGTAATCGAGGCCGCGCACCAGTCGCGGATTCACTACATAGGGGATCGCCAGCTCATCAAGGTATTCGAGGAGCGATTTAAAATGTGCTTTCGATTCGGGGTCAAGATATTCCGCCGACTTCGGGGCGTTCACGGTTACCTGAAAACACTTGTCTTCTTTGCAGTCAAGCACCCGAAGTGGATTTTTCACGAGACGGTCTTTGCAGTTTTGACACAACTTGTGCTTCTGAGATTCGAGATAACGAACCAGAATTTTCCGATATTCCTTTCGCCCTTCCGGCGTTCCTATGCTGTTTACTTGGAATTCGATATCTTTGAGTCCAAGCTGCGAAAGAATGCGAGACGCAATCTGAAAAATCTGCGCGTCGAGAATCGAGTCTTCTTCTCCGAAAATATCAAAATTCGCCTGCCAGTGCTCGCGGTATCGTCCTTCTTGTGGTCGATCATATCGGTACACGGGACCCGTCGAAAACAACTTGATCGGCTTCGGAAGCACCTGCATGCCATGTTCGATATAAGCGCGCGCCAAACTGGCCGTCAACTCAGGGCGAAGCGCCGCCCGATCTCCTCCGCGCGTTTCGAAGAGGTATATTTCTTTGTCGATAATATCCGTTCCCGTTCCAATCGACCGAGTAAAGAGGTGGGCGTATTCAGCAATCGGAGTGTCGATACGGTGAAACGCAAACTCCTGACACGCGCTCGAGAGAAGCCGACGAACACGTTCCCAGTACGGTTGTTCGTCGGGCAATATATCTCGCATCCCGCGAAGCGTCTGGACGACGAGCGATTCTTTCGAACTTCCTGCTTTCTTGCCTCCCTCGAGATCTTTTTTTCGGGGAGACTCTTTTTTTGAAGCGACCGACATCATAAGATCATGTCATAGAGAAACTCAATTTTTTCCGAAGCGCTGCACAACGCTTCACGCTCTCCCATCAGTATCAATTATTGTATTATTGTATCATCCACATGGTCTCTGCAAAACACAGAGTTTTCACGAAGAGACGATGTGGAGGATGCGCGAAGAGGCTCCAAAAAAACCAGAGAGCATTTCGATTCCCTTCTCTGTGGAGAGCTCCGTTTTCCTTTAAAAAATCTTCCATCGATCAAGCGGCCACGCACGAAGCAACACTTTTCCCGTCACTCGATCCTTCGAGACCGGTCCAAAAGATCGAGAGTCTCGACTTGCCGTTCGATTGTCCCCAAGCACAAAATATTCATTCTCGGTAAGTGTAAACGATTTCTCGCCAAGCGTTTTGACAGAAGGAAGTAAATACTGTCGCTCATCGACAAAAAATCCATCCGGGTTTTCTTTGTTTCGGACTCGAACTCGCGACCCCACCACCTCGACGGTTTCTCCAGGAAGTCCGATCACACGCTTGATAAAGTATTGTCCGGTGATACCGGGAGGACGAAACACCACCGGATCTCCGCGCTCAAGTTCTCGAGAAGGCCGGACACGAAAAATTTCTTTTGCGCCAAGAGCAAGCGATGTCTCTTTGTACCCAAACTCTCGAATAAGGAGATATTCTCCGTCATGAAAGTTGGGCTCCATACTCGAGCCCTGGACAAAGAACGGCTGGAACAAGAAAACCCGGACAGGTATAATGATAACGAACGCTAAGAGCGCGATCTTGAGAAGCTCCCACAAGAATCCCTTTACACCCACCATCTCTTCTTCAGAGGCAGGGAGAGGAGAGTCCCGGAATTTTCGTGTTTCCATACGAGAATCGTTCGATACCTGAGTTGCCACTCAAACGCCGAGTACTCTTTCGTCTTTTGTGCAATGCTCTACTTTTCCAAGTCTTCTCTTTCTTTTCTCGAAGGACGAAATCAAAAAAAGCCGAGAGAGTCTTCTCAATCAATAAAGAGACAAAACCTTCCGCATGCATTCCACTGTTTTTTGGTTCCTCAAAAAGAAAAATAACGCTCGAAATCAGGAGCAGGAAATCCGAGAAATACTCGACATAACATCGGCAGAATATCACGCTCACTCCTTGATTGGCAAGATAAGTCTTTTCCTTCTCGATTCCATGGACAGCCTCCGAAAAAAACCGCGCCACAAACCCCTTGCAGCCGGAAGATATATTCCTGTTTCTTCCGCGCAGGCAACACCTCCCTTCCTCGGTCCCCGAGAACAAATCTTTGCCTTTCCTCCTGCAAGAATATCGCAAAGCAAACGAACACTCTCCCGAAAACTAGCAAGAGTCATCCTCACGATTGGACTCCTCCTTTTGTGTCTCTTTGGATACTTTTCCTGGAAAGTCGGGCAAGCAACACGCCTTCTCGACCCCACTCCTTCCGCGTCCACCCCCTTCGCTGACACGCTTTCCGGAGCTGGTTCGCTTATTTCGCCCCTCACAGAGAGGGAACAATTTCCCCTCCTCGGCGAATCCGAAGGCAGAACCAATATCCTCCTTCTTGGAAAATCGAACGAGCACACCGCGGGACAACATTTGACCGACACGATTATGGTGGCAAGTCTTGACTTCGAGCGAAAAAAAATCGCACTTCTCTCTCTCCCGCGGGATCTCTATGTAACCCTGCCAGAACTCAACCTCTCCGCCAAAATAAATTCCCTCTACCAATATGATGTTAAAAATAATACCGGCGCCGACACTATCAAAGTGGCGGTTTCTGAAATTACAAATCTCCCTATTCATTACTTCGCAGTCGTCGACTACGACGGATTTTCCGGAGTGGTCGATGCACTCGGTGGCGTGAGTGTCTATGTCGAGCGAGACCTTTTCGATCCGCGATTTCCCGGACCGAACTATAGTTATGAGACATTCGACATAAAGCGAGGGTGGCACACCCTTGATGGAAAAACCGCTCTCAAGTACGTCCGCGAGCGACATGCCGATCCCGAGGGCGATTTCGGAAGAGCCAAGCGTCAGCATGATGTGCTTCTCGCGCTCCGCAACAAAGCGTTTTCTCTCAAAATACTTCTCAATCCACTTGCCATTGGGAACGTCATCGAGAGTTTGAGTGAGCATATTCGAACTGATCTCTCCCCCAAGGAAATGCGCAGCCTTGTCGCGCGAGCCGAAGAATTTGATACAAAAAATATTTCCACAGCTGTTCTCGATGCCTGGAAGAAAACGAGCCTTCTCAGAGTATCACACATACCGGTAGGCCCGATCGCCATGTTCATCCTTCTTCCAAGAACAGGAAACTGGAGCGAAACGCGAGAGCTCGCCGAAAATATTTTCGATATCGAAAAAATAGAAGAGCGAAAGCGCCTTATCGTAGAAGAATCCGCGACGATCGTCCTGCGAAATCAATCCGGTATCCCTTCTGCCGGGAAGCGACTACAGACACTGCTCCTCGAAGACCTCGGGATGAAGAAAGTGAAGCTCTCCGACGACACACCGAAAAACGTCATTATGGACACGCAGCTGCGAGCATCCACGGGAACCGAGAGTATTACAACGCTCGACGAGCTGGCTCAAAAATTCTCCATCAGAAATATTGAGCGAAAAGATTTCACGCGTACCGAAGACGGCGATACAGATATTGTGATCACCATTGGGAAAGATCTTGCACAACGCCTTTCCTTCGAAGAGAATTCTCCGGACGATATCCGTCGTTCCGAAAATGATGTAGAGTATCAGAAAAAGATACATGATCTTCTTGCGCCATCCAACCTATGAAATACATTATCGGCCTCGGCAATCCGGGAGAGCGCTACCAAAACACTCGCCATAATATCGGTGCGGCTTTCACAAAACGCCTTAGAGCTCAATGGGGATTTCCTGAATTCCGGGATTCTTCGCGATTCCTCGCAGATGTGTCAATCGGTGAAAAACACAGAGAGAAAATTCTGATGGCGCTCCCTACCACATTTATGAATCTTTCCGGCGATTGCGTCCGAGCCATACTCCGTTTCTATCGTGGTTCGCTCAAAGATCTCATTATCGTACACGACGAACTCGATCTCCCGCTCGGAACCTTTCGCGCCTCATTCGATTCCCGATCAGCCGGTCATCACGGTGTCGAAAGCATCATTGACGCTCTCGGCAGCAAAGCATTTCTTCGATATCGTATCGGAATTGGTCCTAAAACAGTCGAGGGCCAAACAAAACCGGACGCTTCCGAACTCGTACTCAATTCTTTCCTCTCTGAAGAACGCGCGCTCGTTGAATCCTGTTTCCTGCCTTCGAATCCGCTCTCGAAGAGTTCTTCACCTCAATCAATCCTCTCAAAGCCTCCACTTAAATAACTTTCAAAATTCCACAAAAAGAAACGTCCCGAAAAAGCGGGACGCTTTTTTTGCTGGCACATCGGGTTCCATCCGCAGTCACGACATCGGAAAAACCGTTATCGCGTACCCTTCGGGGACTTAAGGAGGGATAGTCCTCGAACGTTCTGCGGACGGAGCCGGATGTGCCGTAGCAGGAGCTCATACCTTATCGAGGAAATCGGAGTCTAGCAGGAAAAGAACAGGGTGTCAAGGTGTTTTCCCCTTTCTTGTCAGTGTTTCCTAACACAAGAAGAAAAAATTGTCTAGAGAAGAACCCTCATTGTCGCCGTGATCTCAAAAGAGCGAATGACCGACATCGTGTTTTCGCCCCAGCCTCCACAGGGAAACCGCCGGACGTCAAATCCTCGCACGTGCCTGTAACTCGTCTTCAAACTTAAAAAAATCGAGAGACAATGATAGCGAGAAATTTTTAAGGAAAGGAAAACCAAAGAGGAATCCGAGTTTCTCTTCTTCGGTTTGAAAGAGCGAGAGAAAAGACGGGGGATCGAATCTGGAAAGAGAAAGAAGCGAAAGTCTAGGCAGACTTTTCTTCGGAAGCAGGCGTCTCTTTGACTACTCCCTCAATTTTGGTAACATCGGCTTCAATTTTGGAGTCAAGCGCCGCCATTTCTTCGTCACTTCGCGGACGTTCCACAAGCGCTACAACCGTTTGCGGATCATCAGTAACGCGTACTCCTTCGGGAACTACCACATCCGAAACACGTATCTGATCGTCAAAAGTAGTAAGTGCGGAAATATCAACGGAGAGCTCGTGCGGGAGAGCAGCCGGCAAACAGGAAACCCCCACTTCGTCGAGCGCTTTTACAAGCACCCCGCCGAGCGCTTTCACAGCAGGCGCTTCTCCAATAAACATGAGCGGAATATTAGCTTCTATCTCCTCATCCATTCTCACTTGGTAGAAATCGGCGTGAATATACCGACCCGAAAGAGGATCGATCGCCACATCATAAATAAGAACAGAGCTCTTTTTCCCGGAAGAGAGGGCGAGTTCGATGATAGTATTTTCTCCCGCCTGGGAATAAATTCTGGAAAATTCCAAAAAAGAAACCGAGAGCGCTTCGGAGTCGAGGCCTCGTCCGTACAAAACAGCCGGTATTCTTCCGTCCTTCCGCAGAAGATGATTTTTTCCTTTTCCTTTTTTTCGCTCTTCGGCCGATAATGTAAGTGGAGTCGTCATAATAAAATCTTCTCAAAGACTGGAATTACCGAAATACGTATCCGCTTCCTCGGGAGACTTTACACTCCCGTCCCTTCCCGTTCAATCGAGAATTTCTGCCAATTGATCCGCCGATTGGTTCAGAAAAATGTAGGCGTCAAGCGCGTCTTCCACGGGCACTGCTTCTTTTCCGACAGAGGCACGCGCTTCTTCTCCGGAAAGATCCGTGAGAACGCCGATACTCGCCACCCCCCACTGACTTGCGGAGACGGAGAGAATACTCGATACGCCACATGATGGACACGAGAGGTGGAGCGTCGAGTGAGTGTCGTCATCGGAGAGAGGGACCCCCATCGCCGAGGCGTACTTCTTTTGGCACACCGGGCATTTGGCAAGGGGCGTAACATGACCAAGAGGCACATTCATAGAAACGTTCGAAGAATCGGAAAGGAACAAACTGTTCGAAAGGAGCGTACCACAAGAAAAGATTTCCCGTCAAGATTTCGCTATTGGTGTCTTGGACAGACAAGAGGGAAATATTGCCTCAAACGGAATCTACACGTCGAGATTTTGCACGCTTTTCGCATGCGTTTGAATAAAGCGACGGCGAGGCTCGACCTCGTTTCCCATCAAAATGTCAAAAATTCGATCTGCCTCTTCGGCGTCTTCAAGAGACACCTGCAACATTTGACGGTTTAATGGGTTCATAGTGGTCTCCCAGAGCTGCTCGGGATTCATTTCTCCAAGACCTTTATAGCGCTGGATATTAACGCCAGCCACTGTTTCCGATCCCTCATGAGTAGTCGTCGTGGCGACTCCTTCCAATTCAGGTTTCTCCGAAGAAGCGCCCCCCTTTGCGGCTGCCTCTTTCGTAAGGAGAGCAAGTGCTCGCTCCTTTTCTTCATCGGTATATACATACTCGATCCGTTTTCCTTTTTGGAGGCGGTAGAGGGGGGGCTGCGCAATATACACATATCCTCCGCGCACAAGCCCCTCAAAGTATCGATAGAAAAACGTGAGAAGGAGGGTTCGAATATGAGACCCATCAACGTCAGCGTCCGCCATTATAATAATTTTGTGATACCGAAGCTTCGAAAGCGTGAGACTCTCTCCGATTCCAGCGCCAAGCGCGATAATAATCGGCTTTAGCGTATCGGACTTCACCACTTTGTCGAGACTCGTCTTCTCCACGTTCACGAGTTTTCCTCGAAGCGGAAGAATCGCCTGAAACATACGATCGCGTCCCTGTTTGGCGCTTCCGCCAGCAGAGTCTCCCTCGACGATGTAGAGTTCAGATTTGGAGCTATCCCGACTGGTGCAGTCGGCAAGCTTTCCAGGAAGCGTCATACCATCGAGCGCGCCCTTGCGCAAAACGGCATCTTTCGCTGCCCGCGCTGCAATACGTGCCCGCGCGGTAAGCAGACATTTTTCGAGAATCGCTTTTGCGTCATCAGGATGTGTTTCAAGAAATTCCGCGAACCCTTCCGCAAACGCACTCGAAACCGCGCCGCGCACTTCGGCATTGCCGAGCTTCGCCTTGGTCTGCCCTTCGAACTGCGGGTTAGGAAGTTTTACCGAAACGACAGCGGTCAGTCCCTCAAGCACATCTTCGGAAGAAAGTGTTCCGTCTTTTTCTTTGAGAATATTTTTTTTCTTGGCGTAATCATTCAGAATCCTCGTGAGCGCCGCCTTAAAACCCGTGACATGCGTACCTCCCTCCGGATTCACAATATTATTCGCAAACGCAAAGAGATGCTCTTTAAAGGTGTCGACATACTGAACAGCAACTTCGAGATACATGTCTCCCACCGTTTTTTCCACAAAAACGGGGGTTGCGTTTTTTATCTCCTTGCCGCGATTCAAGAATTTCACGAAAGCAATAATACCCGAATCAAACAGAAAGGAGTGACGCGTCACTTTGTGTTCTTCCCCCCTCCCCGACGCTTCTCGCTCGTCACGGATACTAATGCGAATTCCTTTCGTCAAATACGATTGGTACCGAAGATAGTCAAGGATTTTCGACCAACTGTAACGAATTTCGGGAAATATTTCGGGATCCGCCCGAAAAGAAATCGTGGTTCCAGTTCGCTCGGTCTTTCCGATCGGCCGAACATCTTGAAGTGGCTTTCCGCGCTTATATTCCTGGAGCCACACCTTTCCTTCGCGATGCACCTCAACGCGCGTCCATTCCGAAAGCGCATTTACAACGGAAACTCCCACTCCATGAAGTCCGCCGGAAATTTTGTATCCGCCGCCGCCGAATTTTCCTCCGGCATGAAGGACGGTGAGGACTGTCTCGAGAGCGGATTTCTTCGTCTGTGGATGAATATCAACCGGAATACCACGGCCTTCATCGGAGACCTCCACGATCTCACCAGGCAAAAGTCGAACTTCAATGTGCTTTCAAAGCCTGCCATCGCTTCGTCGATCGAATTGTTCACCACTTCCCAGACGAGGTGATGCAGTCCTTCAAGCGACGTGCCGCCAATATACATTCCCGGACGCTTCCGAACAGGATCAAGTCCTTCAAGGACCTGGATAGATTCCGCACCGTAACCATTCTTCGACTGTGATTCGCGTGATGCCATAGCGGGGAGAAATCAAGGATTGAGACGGGAAATTCCACCAGATGTCGTCTTCTTCTGTGTTCGAGACTGAGACAATCGGAGAAAAAATATTTCTATGAGAAGAAAGGGAAGAAAAAGAAAAACAGCTCCCCACCACACGAGCCATCCCCTCTGAAAAAAAACGAGAAGTGACATCGCAAAGAGCGACAACAGTGCTCCTTGTCGAAAGCTTTTTCCCAGAAGAAAGAGTGCCTCTTCTTCCCCGAAGAGCGCTTTTCGTACCAGAAGGAGAATGCCGGACCCAATTCCCCCAGAGAGGAGAAAGAACGTTGTCCCGACGAGCGCCCACTCAGAGAAGCCGGCCGTCTCGGGATCAATGTACCAAAGAAGAGCGGCTCCAGAAAAAAAGGCAACCCCCACCGCCAAAAAAAGTGCGCCCAGAGTCAGCGACCACTTCATAGAAAAAGCGACAAACAAAGAAAGAGAGTCCTTCTCCGTGCTTTTGAGTATAGCCAAAATCCTTTCCCCAAGCAAGGCCAGAAACAAAAAAGAGTCGCCTGAGGCGCACTCTCTTTTCTCTCTGAGATGCCTTCATGATCACCC
The DNA here is from genome assembly GCA_016699975.1 of Candidatus Moraniibacteriota bacterium. Classification (GTDB taxonomy): domain Bacteria; phylum Patescibacteriota; class Minisyncoccia; order Moranbacterales; family UBA1568. The sequence goes on from CP064994.1 coordinate 958,184, forward strand.
TCACACACGAGAGACATAGGTTCCCCTTTCAGTATTCACAATGACCCTCTCTCCTTCTTTCACAAAAAGCGGAGCAGTGATTTCAAGACCCGTTTCGAGTTTGACCACTTTGTCACCCGAGGAAACACTATCGCCACGAATGCCAGGAGGCGCATCGACGACGCGAAGCGTCACCTTAGGAGGAAGTTCAATGGTAAGCGGCGTGCCGCCAAATTGGAGAAGAATAACTTCGATTCCTTCCGTCAGAAAACGTTCAGCTCCATTTAAAACGGACGTTGGAAGCGAGATCTGATCATAGGATTCCATTTCCATAAATGCATACGAATCCCCTTCTCGGTACAAGTATTGAGCTTTTGTCTTTACAACATCTGCTTCTTCGACCTTGTCCCCTCCCTGAAACGTCCGATCAAGGACCGCGCCCGTTCGAAGATTTTTGAGCTTCGTTCGCAGCACGGCGCCGGCGCGACCCATTTTGGAGTGCTCATGCGAGAGAACGGCGTACGGATCCCCGTCGATTACTACTCGCTTTCCGGTTTTGATATCACTTATTCCCATCATACAAAAGCATTCAAAAAAATATTCAAACAAAAACTGAAAGACTTCTCGAAAAAAATGTGGAAGAATTGCAAGAATTATTCGAGCGAAGAAAAAATCGAAAAGGGAGAAGAATCTCCTTTGCTTCACTGTGAAATATTTGGAGCGGAAAACTGCGGACCTCGATGTCCGAAGTTTTTGAAGCGAGCTTACGTTGTCTTTTCTCTCTGCTCCTTCCTTCCCCTACTGAATGACATACGGGATAAGTCCCATGTACCGCGCTCGCTTTATCGTAACAGAAAGACGACGCTGTTCCTTGGTTGTCAATCCGAACTTCTTTGGAGGATAGATTTTTCCCTGGGAATTGAGAAAACGCCGAAGAAAATACGCGTCTTTATAGTCAAGACTCTCGAGTTTCTTTCGCATTGCTTGTTCTTGATCGCTCGTTTGCATAAAAAGAATAATAAAGAAAAAGGGAGAAACGAAGCAAACATTTTTCTTCAGAAAGTTCTTCCTTCGTTCAAAGCGATACAAGAAAAACCATTCTGAAAATTAAATTAGTACCTCTCCACCTGCGAATCTAAAATTTCTAAAACGGAACGTCTTCTATTTTGATTTCTTCTTTGTCATCATCGAGGTTAATGGTTGGAATATCCTCTTCTAAGGGGGAGACTGGGGCACCGGCGCGACTGACCGAACCTGATCGGGACGGGGCACCTCCCGAATTTCCCTCGCGATATCCGCCATTTGAGGCCGACCCCCCGCCTTGTCCCATGGGACGGCTCCCCATTTGCATATTTTCAGCAACGATTTCCGTCACCCGGCGTTCCACACCGTCTTTTCCGGTATAGGCGCGCGTTTGAAGGCGCCCCTCAAAATACGCCTCCTGTCCTTTTGTGAGATACTGTCCCGCGATTTCCCCAAGCTTCCCCCAGAGAATGATGGTATGAAACTCCGTCTTCTCTTGTTTTTGTCCGCTTTTGTCACTCCAGCGGTGACTCGTTGCGAGGCCGATAGTCGTCACAGTCTGCCCCCCTTGTGTCGATCGTGTTTCGGGATCGCGCGTGAGTCTCCCTACAAGAATCGCTTTGTTGATATTCATAGGAAATATACTACCAATTTATACACAGAGCACTTTTCTATCAGACTCATGACCCTCAAAAAGGAGCTCTGTAACGTTACTCCGAGAGAATGAAAATACTCTTTCAGAATTAAGAGGGCGCATTCGAGAGAAGAAATCGGAGCTCCCCTTCCACCTGCGCTTACCGATCCACGAAATTAACAATTCATGAGAAACGCTTCATGCGTTATTCAATTCAGTCAAGTGCAGGAAGGAACTCTCGCACAAACGAAACGCCTCGATATTTTACTTTCTTCGAAAGAAAATAGCTTGAAATCTTTCCACAAAAAGTTTCTGGAAATGCCTGTAATCTCAAGTTTTTCAGATATCAAGTACCTCACCCAACTTTTTGTCAATTTCCGTATCGGAAAGTCCGGGCTTTTGTTTTTCCGGAGCGACGGCCGCAGGAGTCACCGAAGGAGAAGGAAGCGGCCTCGTCGGACGAAAAGAAGAGGGCCGCCCGGGAGCACGGCGACGCGTATCCGCGACGCGCTTCACTCGCTCCTGCGATTCCTCAAGCGCTGGGAGTCCTTCCGATCGAACCACGAGAAAACGGAGAATATCGCCGTTCAACAAGAGCTTCTTCGAAAGATTCCCGGGAACATCGCCCGCCGCCTCCTTCGTCGTAAATCGCTTTGCAACATAAATGCCACGACGCTCTTTCTTAATAGGATATTCCATGCGCCGCTCGTCGATAAATTCTCCGGGCTGCATTTCTCCTCCTTCTCCGACGACAAGCGTTTCGAGCTCTTTCTGAATCCGATCGAGATCGGCCCGCTTTGACTCTGCAATCAGATAAAACAATTCGTATTCCATAGACACATGTACCAAGAAAAATTATCGAAAGAAGAAAAACTCCTCCCATTTCCGCCTCTCCCTGCTTTCAAAAAAACCGCGGCCAAAAGCCGCGGAACCTGATGAATGGTTTCCTGTCCGATTCTATCCCCACACGTTCTCGTCTATCGTTCTTTGCGTGAGGCGGAACCAGTTCGGCCTTTCGAAATATGCTTTTACCGTATCACACGTACTGATACTGTCAAGAAGAGTGATCGTTTCCTAGACTTGCCACTGATCATCGGACGAAAATCGCTTCTCCGGAAGAGACGATTCACTTTCGACTTCGGGCGCAGTTGGCCGCGACGACACGGATGAGGGACTCCCGTTTTTTGCAGCAAAAACCTCTCTCGGCTTCGAGCCATCAGCCGGACCGATTACCCCTTCCTGCTCCAGAAGATCAATAAGTTTGGCGGCACGCGAGTAGCCAAGCCCCATGCGTCGTTGCAAAAAAGAAGTGGAGGCGCGACCGAATTCCAGAACCACCCGCTTCGCATCTTCATAACGCGGATCCCGTTCGCCGTCCCCACTCTCTTCCGTATCGTCGAGCGAGAACACCATCTCATCAGAGAGCGGCTCGTCACGGTTGGACTCGGGAACTACCGAAGCTATATGAGTACCATCTTGAGAATCCGCGCGCGTCGGAATCGCGAATTCCCGTTCAGGAAAGTTCGTCTTTGTCACCGTTTCTCCGATCGGCTCTTCATATCCCGACCGAACTTTTTGTTCCCGCAAAAATTCCACCACGTTTGCAATTTCTTCTTCCGTAACAAGCGCGCCTTGGAGGCGTCTCGGCTGCGCAAGTCCCGCGGTCGTAAAGAGCATATCGCCGCGTCCCAAAAGTTTTTCGGCACCGCTTTGGTCGAGAATGGTACGCGAATCGATTTGTGTAGCAACCTGAAACGCGACCCGACTCACGATATTGGCTTTGATGAGCCCGGTAATGACTTCGACACTGGGGCGCTGTGTCGCCAGCACCAAATGAATTCCAACAGCACGCGCCATTTGCGCAAGCCGCACAATTGCCGCCTCCACCTCGCGACCATGGGCCATCATGAGATCCGCCATTTCATCAATGACGATCACAATGTACGGGAGTTTGGGCAATTCTTCTTCACGACTCCCGCCGCCAGGGAGCGAAATTTCTCGCTTCTCGCCGCGCAAAGATCGGGCATGATACGAGGCAATATCCCGCGATCCCACTTCCTGCAACAATTTATAGCGACGCTCCATCTCGCCCACCATCGAGCGGAGCGCATTCACTACTTTTTTTGAATCGACAATGACGTCGGTAATGAGATGTGGGATGCCATTATAGAGAGAGAGTTCGACGCGCTTCGGGTCAATCAAGACCAACTGCAAATTTTCGGGCGCATGATGGTACAAGAGCGAAAGAAGAAGCGAGTTGATAAAAATACTTTTCCCTGAGTTTGTTGCACCCGCAACCAACAAGTGTGGCATGCGCGCCAAATCAGAAACCGCGTACTCACCGTAAACATCCTTTCCGAGCGCAATCGTGAGAGACGACGAAGCAGGTCGCTTCACAAAAGACGGGCTCTCCAAAATACTCCGCAGTCGAACGATTGCCTGAGCGGTATTGGGCACTTCTATTCCAAGGAGTGCTCTTCCGGGAATCGGCGCCTCGATGCGAATAGAGGGGGCAGCGAGCGCAAGAGCGAGATCATTGTGAAGTGTTGTGATACGAGAAATTTTGACACCGCTTGCCGGACTAAACGTATATTGAGTCACGCTCGGTCCCTCCTTAATTTCTTTGGGAATCACTTCGATGCCAAAGTTCATGAGGGTCTGTCGAATCACTTCGGCACGCGCCGCCGTATCTCCACCAAACCCTTGCTCATCGGAAGCGTCAAGAAGATCAAGGGGTGGAAGTTGCCAAAAGCGATGTCGTTTCATGGGCGCGCGCCGAGGAAGCGCCGGTGCCACACTCGGTTCACTTGAAAGAAAATAGGCGGGAACAGAAGTAAGACCCTCCGTTTTCTCCGAGGGCGACGCCTCCGGAGCCGATTCATCAGGAAAGTGAATGCGCTTAATGTTTTCTCGATGGAGGAGTGGGTCAGACACAGGTGATTCCCGAGATTCTTCGGGAGAAGCATTGGCTTCTGCTTCTTCCACAGGGACAACATTCGGCACCGGTTCTTCTTGCGCTTCTTCGTTCGACTCTTCTTCAGTCTTCCCTTTGGCCGAGAGACGCGCCCCGATTCCATCCGAAAACCGAAGGAGAGAAACATTGAGGGCCGCAATAGTTCCTACCAAAAAGAACGTAAGAAAAAGAATCGTTCCTCCTATGTCACCCGCGAGCGTTCCAAAGAGAGTTGCGAGCGCATACCCAACATAGCCGCCGCCTTCACCCACATCTGCAACCTTCTTGAGGTTTCCGCCCTGAAAGAAATGGATGAGTCCAAGTAAGGACAGAAATGACGTCGAAAGTCCACCAAGCTTTACCGCATCGGACCACGAGCTCGTTCGACGACGGAAGAGAAAAATTCCGGAGAGAAACAAAACGAAGGGGAATATCCACTTGCCCTAACCAAGCATTCGTCTTGAAAGCGTATCGAAAAAATTTCCGAGCATCCCCGCATTTTCAAAAAACCCAAGCGTAAAAAGCGCACCAAGAGAAAAAAGAAAAATCGCCGCGATACTCCGCTTCACATCGTGATCCAAAACGCCTGAGCGTGATGACTCTTTTTCCTCTTTTTTTTCGGGAAACGTTTCCGCTTCCCCCTTCTTTTTTCTTGCCATACAATCAATAGTGACTCACCTTCTCAAAAATGAGCGCCTTTCAAAAAATCTCTTCTCGTCGTCCTTTCGAAAACTCTTGATTCTTCTCTCCTCTCGACGTATTCCGATAAAGCCCCTCCTCTTCGAAGAACAGTCGAAAGAACAGCGGAAAGTTTCCGAAAGAAAATCAGAGCACGGCATTCGATATACGTTCCGCTGACCTCGGAGAATCAAGAGGCAGTGTAACAGAAAGAGAGAATTCGCCTCGTCACAAAAAAGTGAAGTCTTTCGAAGAACTTTCTTGCATTTTTTGGAGGTGAAACTCCCCTGAGACGAGGAAAGGAGACGATGAAAGAAAGCTCCTCAGAGAGCGGGTTTATTATATCACAGAGGACCAAGTATATCCGAAAGGGAAAACGCTTCCCTGGGGGAAGCGTTTTCAGAAAGCATCGTCGGGAAAGCCGTGAACCCTTCTCTTAATTCTCTTATTCCCTGGGAGTCGAAATGTTTCGGCGTTCCAAGAAGCCCGTTCCCGCTGGAATAAGGCGCCCAATAATCACGTTTTCCTTGAGACCGCGAAGCTTGTCGCCACGACCGGTAACCGCCGCATTGATGAGAACGCGAGCGGTCTCCTGGAAGGACGCGGACGAAAGGAACGACTCTGTCGAAAGCGCCACTTTGGTAATACCAAGGAGGAGCGATTCACCAATAGCAGGCTTCCCTCCTGAGGCTTTCGCTTCTTCATTCGCCTCTTCAAATTGATCCTTCTCGATAATGTCCCCCGGAAGCACATCGGCATCTCCCGAGTCGAGCACGCGTACACGAGAGAGCATTTGCCGGGTGATAACTTCGATATGTTTGTCGTTAATGCCTTCTCCTTGAGAGGCATAAATTTCTTGAATCTCACGAATAATATAGCGGTGGAGTGCTTCTTGGCCCATAACCTCGTAGAGCTTCCGAAGATCAAGATTTCCCTCAATAAGCGGCGTCCCCTTGGCAACCAAGTCGCCTTTTTGCACACGAAGCGAACTCCCTGTCGGCACCAAATATTCTTTCATCTCTCCTTCGGCTGTCTCTATCTTGATGCTCGTCGTTTTGGAATTTTCACTCAGAATGGAAACGATTTTTCCATCGACTTCAGACATAACTGATTCTCCTTTCGGCTGACGCGCCTCGAAAATTTCCTGTACGCGCGGGAGTCCTTGGGTAATATCGGAACCCGCAACACCACCGATATGGAACGTTCGCATCGTGAGCTGCGTTCCCGGCTCTCCGATCGCCTGTGCGGCGACGATACCGACTGCCTGCCCTTCTTGCACCAGGGATGCCCGACCAAGATCAACTCCATAGCACTCTTGGCACACACCGCGACGCGTACGACAGGTAAGCACACTGCGGATGTGAACCTTGGGAATACCGCGACGTTCAATTTCTTGGGCCGCTTTTTTGTCGATGAGCGTCCCTTTCTTCACAAGAATCTTCCCATCTTCTGATTTGATTTGTTCCAGAGAGACTCGACCCTCGACGCGCGAGGCAAACGAAAGTCCGATCGCATCGCTGTCTTCGCGATAGAGATATGCCCCTTCGGTATCTCCACAACTCGGCTCGCGAACGATAACGTCCTGGGAAACATCTACCAAACGACGGGTGAGGTAACCAGCCGTCGCCGTGCGAAGCGCCGTATCCGCCATACCCTTTCGGGCGCCGTGTGTCGAAATAAAATACTCGAGCACATTGAATCCTTCTTTAAACGAACTCTTCACAGGAAGTTCGATCGTTTCTCCCGTTGGACCCGCCATAAGTCCTTTCATTCCCGTCATCTGCACCACCACGGATTCGCTACCGCGCGCTTTCGAATAGATCATGGAGTAGACCGGCCCTTCTTTATCAATCGTCGCACGAACAAGCTCCGTAATTTTATTTTTGGTCGTGTTCCAAATTTCGATCACGCGGTTGCGCCGCTCTTCGTTGGTCAAGAGTCCCATGAGAAATTGCTCCTTCACTTCAGCAACTTGACGTTCCGCTTCTTCCATAACTGACTTCTTTTTGGGAGGCACAATCAAATCATCCATACCCCAACTAATACCCGATCGCGAAACCGCCTTGAACCCGAGATCTTTGATGCGATCTGCAAATAAAGCAGCTTCATCGGTCCCTTCAGTACCGAGAATGTGTGACATGAGAACCTTGAGATCTTTCTTGGTCATTTCGGCATTGACGAACCGGAGCGACTCCGGAAGGATATCGTTCAAGAGAATGCGCCCGATCGACGTTTCGAGAATTTCGTCACGGTAGCGGAGCTTCACAGCAGCATTTGCATCAACGAGTCCCGCGTCATGAAGATAAATAGCCTCATTCATCGAGCCGACAATGCGTCCCTCGCCTTTCGCACCACGCTTTATGTGCGTCAGATAATAAATACCAAGCACCATGTCGAGCGACGGACTCACAACCGGTTCGCCAGAAGCGGGCTTCAAAAGGTTTTTCGAAGAGAGCATGAGATTTGCGCTTTCGAAGCGCGCCTCATCGGTTAAGGGCACATGAACCGCCATTTGATCTCCGTCAAAGTCAGCATTGAAGGCCGAACACACGAGCGGGTGAAGCTGAATCGCCTTTCCCTCAATAAGAACTGGCTGGAACGCCTGAATGGAGAGTCGGTGGAGAGTCGGTGCCCGATTCAAAAGAACATAGTGCCGCTCAATGATTTCGTCGAGAATTTCGTAGGCTTCTTCGGCTTCGGCATCAACCATCCGTCCTGCAGTTCGAACGTTGTGCGCGTACTCCTTCTCAATCATCTTATGAATGATGAATGGCTTGAAGAGTTCAAGCGCCATCTTTTTCGGAAGTCCGGCCTGAAAGAGCTTGAGCTGCGGACCAACAACGATCACCGAACGCCCCGAGTAGTCGACGCGTTTCCCCAACAAGTTCTGACGAAATCTCCCCTGCTTTCCCTTGAGGGCATCGGCGAGCGAGCGGAGCGGGCGGCGCTGTCCCGTTGACGCAGCTGTTGAGGCTTGTCCGCGGCGCGCGCTGTTGTCAAAGAGCGCGTCAACCGCTTCTTGCAGCATGCGCTTCTCGTTTCGTGTGATCACTTCGGGCGCATTGATGGAGAGCAATTTTCGAAGACGATTGTTTCGGTTAATGATGCGCCGGTAGAGGTCATTGAGGTCGGAAGTTGCAAATCGTCCTCCGTCGAGCGCTACCATCGGCCGAAGATCGGGCGGAATGACGGGAATCATAGTGGGAAGCATCCACTCAAGTTTCAGTCCCGCTTTCTTGAATCCCTGGAAGAGTTTGAGGCGCTGGAGCGTCTTTTTGTCATCCGTTGTGGGACTCATTTCCAATTCTTCTTTGAGTTTCTCAATCATCGTATCGATATCGAGGCGCTCCAAAACTTTTCGAATAGCTTCGGCGCCGATTCCCGCGGTGAAAATTTGGCCGAATCTCGTCGAGAGGTTGAAATATTCCACCTCTGTCAAAATACGATGGAGTTCGATGCTTTTGATTTCTTCTTTTGCCGATCGGTATTGATCGCGAAGTGAATCGAGTCCTTTTTCGAGATGTTCAGTTGAACCGGATTCATCTTTGATATCACTCTGCTTTGACTTGTATTCGCGTTCGAGTTGAGCAATTGCCTGCTCCCGCGCTTCTTCGTTTACGGACGTGATGATGTAGGAAGAAAAGTACACGATGCGTTCCGCTTCTTGCGGAGAAAGTCCGAGGGCAAGACCGATCTTCGACGGAACGCCGCGCAAAACCAAATATGCGAAACCGGAGCCGCCAGTTTTATGTGCCCCATTCGCTCTCGGCGCACCACTGACCGCGTCACTTCAACGCCGCACTTGTCGCAAACGATACCCTTATACCGGACTCGCTTGTACTTTCCGCAGTAACATTCCCAGTCTTTGGACGGGCCGAATATTTTTTCACAAAAGAGACCGTCAAGCTCGTATCGCTGTGTGCGATAGTTGATGGTTTCCGGCTTCGTCACTTCCCCGCTCGACCATTCGAGCACATGCTCGGGACTCGCGAGCGTCAAACGAACGCTCTCGAAATCGCTCACTTTGGTAGTACCGGTTTCTTCTATCATAAAGTTGCATTGAGTTGAGAATGAAGAACAAGGAAATGTACTTATGAACGGTCGCTCTCCTCATCCGAGATCGGACGTGCGCCGACCAAATCGACATTGAGACAGAGCCCCTTCAGTTCATTCACCAAGACATGGAATGAGGCGGGAATATTCGGACTCTTGATCGCCTCGCCCTTGATGATAGATTCGTAGGCCTTCGATCGACCGAGTACATCGTCCGACTTAATCGTGAGCATTTCCTGAAGCGTGTGTGCCGCTCCGTATCCTTCGAGCGCCCACACTTCCATTTCTCCAAAACGCTGTCCACCGAACTGCGCCTTTCCCCCAAGAGGCTGCTGCGTGATAAGCGAATAGGGTCCGATAGAACGCATGTGCAGTTTATCGTCAATCAAGTGATTGAGTTTCATGACATACATCACTCCCACGGTGGACTCATTGTCGAAATATTCGCCTGATTTTCCATCGCGAAGACGGACTTTTCCATTCTCGGGCAATCCAGCGGCACGAAGTTCTTGTTTGATATCAGCTTCAGTCGCACCGTCAAGGGCTGGTGTTGCCACACTATAACCCAACTTCCTCGCTGCCCATCCAAGGTGAGTCTCGAGAATCTGCCCAATATTCATACGACTCGCAACTCCTAAAGGATTGAGAATAATGTCAACGGGCGTGCCGTCTTCGAGGTAGGGCATATCTTCGAGAGGAGCAATCCGCGAAACAACACCTTTGTTTCCATGGCGACCCGCAAATTTATCACCCACGGAAACCTTGCGAAGCTGCGCAACAGAAACCTGCACCTGTTGGAACACTCCCATCGGCAACTTATCTCCTTGCTCGCGCGAAAATATTTTGACATCAACCACTTTGCCTCGTTCGCCGTGCGGGAGATAGAGGGAAGAATCTTTCACATCACGCGATTTTTCTCCGAAGATAACACGGAGCAGTCGCTCTTCGGCTGTCAGATCCCCTTCCCCTTTCGGAGAAATCTTTCCAACCAAAATGTCCCCCGCAGAAACTTCGCCGCCGATACGGACGATACCATCTTCATCCAAGTTCTTGAGACGGTCCTCGCCGATATTCGGAATGTCGCGTGTCACAACTTCTGGTCCAAGCTTGGTGTCGCGAACATCGAGCGAGAAATCTTCAATGTGAATTGAGCTATAGCGATCCTCATGAAGAAGGCGCTCTGACATGATAATGGCATCTTCGAAATTGTAGCCCTGCCACGGAACAAATGCGACAACCGCATGTTGTCCGAGCGCAAGTTCTCCATGATCCGTCGAGGCGCCGTCGTCAATAAGATCTCCTTTCTCCAGCTGTTGCCCCTTCATGACCCGCGGAACCTGGTTCATGCTCGTAAAGTTGTTCGACTTCGCAAAACTCTTCAATGTATAAACCCGATCGCGATATGCCTTTTTGGAACCCACTGGCGCTAATTCTCGCACCGTCACATGATTCGCATCTACTTCTGTCACTTCCCCCTTTTCGGAAGCGAGAATAACCTGGCCGGAATCGGCCGCGGCTTTATCTTCGATACCTGTTCCGACAAGAGGGGCGTCAGGAACAATGCACGAAACAGCCTGGCGCTGCATGTTGGAACCCATGAGGGCGCGTTTTGCATCGTCGTGCTCGAGAAATGGGATAAGGGAAGTCGCAACCGAAATACACTGCTTTACCGAAACGTCGACGTAATCGAGTCGTTCCGCCTCAATCATTTCCGGATGACCGTTCACGCGCGCTTCGACGAGTGGCTCAAGAATATTATTGTGTTCATCGGTTTCAATTCCTGCATGCGCGATAATCTTTCGGTCCTCAACAATCGCATTTAAGTAATCGATCGTAAGGGTGACGAATGGTTTGACACGAACTGATTCACCTTTTTTGGCAGACGACACCTTTTCAGCCTGCGTCTCATCAAGAAGCGTTCCTTCTGCGAGCCCGGCAACCGATTCGTTCAGAATACGATGCACTAACTCTTTCGGATCAGCAGGAACATCCTTCAGCACACGAAGATACGGGGTTTCCAAAAATCCATACTCATTCACGCGGGCATAAGTCGCCATGTGACCGACAAGTCCGATATTCGGACCTTCTGGTGTTTCCACGGGGCAAATTCGTCCGTAGTGCGAAGAGTGAACATCGCGCACTTCGAAACTCGCGCGCTCGCGCGTGAGTCCTCCCGGGCCCATCGCCGAGAGACGCCGCTTGTGTTCGAGCTCAGCAAGCGGATTCACCTGATCCATGAATTGCGAGAGCTGAGAGCTTGAGAAAAATTCTTTGACGGCAGCGGCAACCGGCCGCGGATTGATGAGCTGTCCGGGCACGACTGTTTCAACATCACAGGTGCTCATGCGATCTTTGATGTTGCGCACCATGCGGTAGAGACCCACGCGAAGTTTATTCTGAATGAGCTCGCCAACCGCCCGAACGCGACGATTGCCGAGGTGATCGATATCGTCGGGACGCGCTTCCGGATCATTATTGAGACGAATGATCTCGCGAATGATAAGTACAAGATCATCGATATTGAGTACGCGGTTCGCTTCCAAATCTTCTCGATTAATTTCGAGACGCTGATTCAGGCGATAGCGACCGACGCTTCCAAAATCGTAACGCTCGTAGTTAAAAAACATCGAGTCAATCATCTGCTTCGCGTTTTCTTCGGTCGCGAGATCGCCCGGACGAAGTCGTTTGTAGACTTCTTTGTACCCTTCTCCCTGTGTACGGGTTGGATCTTTTGAGAGGGTTTCTTCTATATATCGGGTCTCGCCAGTATCTGTTTCTGCAAACAAGGTACGAAGCGCTTCGTCGTTTCCACAACCGAACGCTTTGAGGAGCGACGTGACCGGAACTTTGCGCTTTCGATCAATTTTTGCCGAAATAACGCCATCAAGATCCGTCTCGAGCTCGAGCCAAGCACCACGATTCGGGATGATTTTCGCACCGAAGAGTCGCTTTCCCTTCTGGTAATTCATGGTGAAAAACACGCCCGGAGAACGAATAAGCTGACTCACAACGACACGTTCCACGCCATTTATAATGAACGTTCCGCGATCGGTCATGATCGGGAATTCACCGAGGTAGATTTCTTGTTCTTTTACCTCCCCTGTCTTTTTAAATGTCAGAGTTGCCTTCGCGCGAAGCGGCGCTTCATAAGAAATATTTTTTGCTTTTGCAGTCGCTTCATCGTACTTCGGCTCGTCGAGATAATACTCGCCGAGGGTGAGTTCCATATCCTTATTCGTAAAATCTCGAATTGGATTCACCTCGTCGAGAAGCTCCCGAAAGCCTTTTTTCCAAAACCACGTATATGAACTCGTGAGGACATCAATCAAGTTCGGCAGCGACACCATAATGCGTCGCTTGAAAAACTTTCTCTTCGAAAGAGACGAACCGGAACGAAACGAACCGCGCACCTTGAGCACTTTCTCATGACTTTTGGACATAGAAAAACGCCACCGTGACTCACGCTTCCTCGAGAACAAAAAAGCCCTCCGAAGAAGTTGGAGTTGATGAGAATTACGACTCGCTTAACGTGAATTGAAGGATTCTTTCGGCAAAAGCGTCGACATGCGCTTGGAAAACCGGGGCCTATCAAACCAAATCCGAGAAAATCACATGGCCCAGCATTGGAAAAAGAGTCCAAAATCATGAAACTCCAAGCCAGACAAGCCTCTCTATCTGTCGATCGAGTATATCAGCGATAGATAATTTGTCAAATTTCTGAGAAGACGCTCGCTCAAGGACTTAGCCTCTCAAAAGAGTGCCAATTTCAAAACAAGGAAGTTGAGCAAGAAAAACCATCTACTCTTCACAATACCTCCTCTTCAGGAAGAGAGGATCGGAAGCTTCTGTATGAAAGAAAAAACAAGGAAACTTCCGATCACTATTTCAATTTTCTTTCTATCTTCGGAGCGACTCTCTCAAGAATCGCTCCGTTTTTCAGAATCTCTTCGGGGTTCTACACTCCCCGTTGTTTCCACCAGAAGAAGAAGAGGGAAAGAACGGAAACGGGAAGCAGAATGAGAAGGGTGAATGAGGTAAAGCTCTTGAAAGGATTCCACCAGGGAGCCGCTTCTTCTATGGGAGCGGTTTCGGAAGAAACAGGAACAGGAGGAGTTGTTTCGGTCTCGGTCATACGCTCGGGAGCTTTCTCCATTTCTTGTTTCGACTCATTTGGTGGTGTGCTCACACTTTCGGCCGCACGACGGAGTCGTTCTTCGGCTTCACGATCCGCTGTCGAAGACATATCGGTTTTTGAAGGAAGTGTCTGAGAGACAGAGGGCGAAGAAGTAAGAGAAGAGGCAGGCTTTGTTGGAGACGAGGTTTTCTCGGAAGGAAGGGTCTTCATGCTCGGCGCAGCGAGCGTCTTTACGAAATGAATACGGCTTGAATCGGTGTTGTCATTCCCATCTTTTGCCTTGACGCGGAAGTAGTAGAGGGTGTTTGGCTTGAGGCCCGTCAAGATGACTCGGTGATCTTTGTCTTTTTGGTTTTCCTCTCGCTTCTCGAGGAGCATCTTCGTGGTTCCGTAGCGTACCACACCTGTTGTGGGATAATCCGTGTCCCACGTAATCGTGATGGTGTCTTTGGTGGCATTCGACTTCACATGATGAACGTTCAGATTTCGACTCTCGTCTTCGTCATCATCGTCATTACTCTTTGTGGGAGAGACGGCCGGAGCAGGAGCGGGGGTTTGTCCGGGTGTGGCAATCGCAAAGCTAATGAAAGAATCGGTTGTGTTGACGTTCCCGCCTGTATCGGTGCAACGAACGTAATAGGTGTAGCTCTGTCCGTTCATGAGACCCGTTACCACCTGCGAATGACTCGTGGTGCCGGTGGTTGTGAAGGTGTTGGGGAGAGAGGCATAGGCCTGTGAAGTCGTACCATACTTACAGGTCGCGTTCATATTGGTCGAAAGAGAGAGGGTCGCCTGAGTTGTCCCAGCAGCGAGGGTGCCCGATGGAAGCAAGTTGGAGCGAACAGGCGCGGCTCCTGCGGTCACGGCTTTCGAGAAGGAGCGCTGTGCTGTTCCCGTGTTCCCTGAGGGGTCAGTGTCTCTGAGGTAGAGGGTGAAGGTTGCCCCTTCCGCAATACTGCCCCACCCGGTCATTTGGGAAAGGGTAGTGGAGCCACTGGTGCAGGAGACCCAGTCGGTATTGTTTACGGAGCACTGCGGAGCAGTCGGTTCAGAGTTGGTGAAGGTCACCGTGTCGGAGGAAGAGACCGTGGCGCCGGAAGCAGGAGCAGAGATGGTGAGGACAGGAGCCGTCGTATCTGCCGGGTTCGCTACCGAAAAAGAAACCGTGAAGTCAGTGGTGTTTGCATTGCCTGCCGTATCCTGACAGCGGATGTGATAGGTGTAGCTTTGTCCATTACTGAGACCCGAAATGGTTTGTGAGTGGCTGGTGCTGTTTGTGGTTGTGAAGGTGTTCGGGAGAGACGCGTAGGCTTGATCGGTGGTGCCGTACTTACAGGTTGCGGTTTCATTGGTGGTAAGCGTCATCGTGGTACTTGTGGTTCCAGCGGTGAGGCTTCCTGAGGGAGCGGGGTTGGAGCGAGTCGGCACTGTTGCGTCAATGGTAAACGTGTCTGTTGCTGCATTGGCATTTGTGACGACATTGCCGGAGCTATCTGTTGCTCGGACATACATGGTATGGGAGCCGTCAGTGAGGGCGGCACTCACGGTACAGGTAAAGGCTTCCGTTCCTGCATTAAAGGTGCCGTCATTGGGAGTACAGGCATTCCAGGTGCCTGCGGTGCTGTCCATCTGGTACTGGACAGAAGAGATGGTACTCCCCGCGTCCGTTGCGGAGCCTGTGAGCGCCGGGGTGTTGTCTGTGTTGGGATCAGGAGAGAGTGCGGTCAGGGTGAGGACAGGAGCCGTCGTATCTGCCGGGTTCGCTACTGAAAAAGAAACCGTGAAGTCAGTGGTGTTTGCATTGCCTGCCGTATCCTGACAGCGGATGTGATAGGTGTAGCTTTGTCCATTACTGAGACCCGAAATGGTTTGTGAGTGGCTGGTGCTGTTTGTGGTTGTGAAGGTGTTCGGGAGAGACGCGTAGGCTTGATCGGTGGTGCCGTACTTACAGGTTGCGGTTTCATTGGTAGTAAGCGTCATCGTGGTACTTGTGGTTCCAGCGGTGAGGCTTCCTGAGGGAGCGGGGTTGGAGCGAACGGGAGGGGTGGTGTCGGTCACTGCTTTTGTGAGATTTGCAACTTGTGCTGTTCCCGTGTTCCCTGAGGGGTCAGTGTCTCTGAGGTAGAGGGTGAAGGAGAATCCTTCGGGAAGCGCGCTCCACCCGGTCATTTGGGAAAGGGTAGTGGAGCCACTGGTGCAGGAGACCCAGTCGGTATTGTTTACGGAGCACTGCGGAGCAGTCGGTTCAGAGTTGGTGAAGGTCACAACTTGCGAACCGTTTACCGTCGATCCTGTTGTTGGTGCCGTCACGGAGAGCGAAGGAGCGGTAGTGTCTATGCTAAAAGTATCGGAGGATTCGCTGCCGGGAGGGGTCGTTTTGGAATTTGAGTCTGTTGCGCGGACATACATGGTGTGGGATCCATTAGAGAGAGCAGCACTTACTGTACAGGTGAAGGCTTCCGTCGCCCCGTCGAAGGTACCGTCATTGGGAGTACAGGCATTCCAAGTTCCTGCGGTACTGTCGATTTGGTACTCAACAGACACAAGAGCGCTTCCGACATCGGTAACAGATCCAGTAAGTGCGGGGGTTGAGTCGTTATTTGGGTCAGGAGTGAGTGCGGTGAGCGTGATGGTGGGAGCTGCCTCATTATAGGATGTGACAAAAGAATTGGTTGTCGCAGAACTCGTTTTGGAATCCGTACCAGGGCCAGGATTGAAGTCAACCGTGGCACCGTAAGATCCAGAAGCATATAAAAGCGTGTCAGAAACATAGGCAAGACCCACTACCGAATCCGCTCCCGTTCCACCGATACTCCAGGCGTTTTGATAGGATCCATTCGAAGCGTACCGAACAAAGAACATATCGTTCCCACCGGCACTTACAAGGTTATTAATCCCGGCACCTGGATCTGAATCCATTGTTGCATTAAAAAATCCTCCTGCTATGACATTTCCCGTCGGACTCACAGAGACAATATTCACGCGGTCATCGCCAGTGCCCCCAATAGTCTGAACCCATCGATATGCACCGGTCGAATCAAAGGAGACAAGAAAACCATCAGCTCCTCCTGCGCCCGTACGAGTATCAGTCCCCGTACCCGGGTCGAAATCAATTGTTCCACTTGTCGAGTACCCTGTTACATAGATTTCGTTCCCAGACGGACTCACTTTTACATTTGTTCCGTAGTCATTACTTGTCCCTCCGAACGATCGGCCCCATAGATATCCTCCCGACGTGGTGTAAGAGGCGAGGAAGACGTCGTGGACACTTGAACCGCCATTCGTTTTGATATCAGTGCCAGCAGTAGGGTCAAGATCAATGGAGGAACTCGCGAAATTTCCCGTCGCGTAAATATTCCCATCGGCTCCAATAGTGATTCCATTCATTACATCACTACCTGTCGATCCCAGCGTAAAAGTCCAATTGTATACTCCGGCCGACGAAAGCGATGTCAGAAACATGTCCCCTGAGCCGGCACTCGTTTTCTCGTCAACTCCAGCCGGATCGGGGTTGAAATCGATTGGCGTTGCACTCGCAAACTGTCCCGAAACAAAAACGTTTCCATTTGTATCACTTGTTATTCCAAATGATATATCGCTACCCGTTCCGCCAGCATTCCACGCCCAGCGGTAATTTCCGTTCGAATCGTACGAAACGAGAAAGGCATCAAAACCGCCCGCATTCGTTCGCGAATCAATGCCAGTACCAGCATCAAAGTCAGTCGTCGATGTATAGAGACCAGAAACATACACATCACCCGAAGGAGCAACAATATATGCCGCGCTTCATCGGTTCCAGTGCCACCGAAAGTTCGAGTCCAGCGATACGCGCCAGAAGCATCAAAAGAAGTAATAAAGATATCCGCTTGACCAACTGAAGTCCTTGAATCTATAGGGGTTCCCGGATTAAAGTCAGCTGTTCCAAAAAAGTACCCCGTCGTATAGACATTTCCGCTTGCGTCAACCGCCATGAAGTTCGAAGCACTCGTGGTACCACCCATCTGCGGAACCTGCGTCCAGTTGTATTCGAGCGCTGCCGCCGCGGGAGACGAAAAAGATATCGCTCCAAGAAGAAGGAGGAACGAAAAAAAAGTTCCTCGAAGAAAATTCTTTCTTCGAAAACTTTGGAAGAGACACTTCATACTTTTTCTTTTATACAGTTTAGCTATTAGTTTCATAAACAAAGAAAAACATTTCGTAGTCGAGAGAGAAAAACGGGATCGCTCGACTCTCAAATGGAAACAAAATGATTATACCACATTGGAAAATAAATGATGAAAAATGAGAGGGCGTCAAGAGTCAAAAATACTCGTCCCAAAATCTCAGCGCACGAAAGAAAGCGCGGCAAAATCTTTAAAAATTCGTTCATTGTTTCTTGCTACCTAATTCCTCTGTTTTTTTAGAAAGAAGGAACAAGAAGGATTTTCTCCACTCCGCCGAGCACTGAAATTCAAAATATCTTTCTCTCGCGTCTTTCCCACCCTCTTCTTCGTATGACTTCCCTTCCTCCAAATGGCACAAGTTAAATTCGAATGTTATAAGCCTGCCTTGAACGGAGAAGGTGTGTAGGTATTCCCACAGCGCCTTGCCCATTCTCAAAAAATTTGGTTCAAGAGGAAAAGCTGAAAGACCAGTGTCTCACATATTTCAAAACGTCCTTCCAAAAAGTTCTTACAAATAATATAGAGAAGTGAGAGAAAACCTGTAAAAAATTCCCAACGCTTCCCTTTCAAAAGAAAAACGCTTGAACAAGGTTCTGTTCAAGCGTTTTCACACTGTGAGTATTAATCCTCGGGCGCCGTCGCCGCAGCATACGTAAAGCGGCATTCCAGAGGACAGTCTTGGTAACGATTCTTAAAGGAATTATTGCGCGAAGGTCCACCTTTATTATTACCGCGCTGTTGTGATTTATTTTCTGGAATAATGGGTGACGCACCTTTGCCTGACTTTCTTTTAGAGTGCATCGACATCTGTTATGCCTCCTTCTCGTTGGAGAGAAAAAGAAATGCAAATACCCGTGCGGAAACTTTCCAGGAAACTCACCTCCTCCTCACGCAGAACAATAATGACAAAACCGCTCTCGCCCTCATGAAGCTTCCGAGCAGTTTCTTTCGCTGCAAAAAAACTAGAAAGCAAAAGAGAGTTCCTCGTATACCCACCCTTCCAGTACCCGCCCTTCCAGTGAGGGAAAAAACATATGTCATAATAATACCTCTTGTCTCTTTCTCCTTTGTTTTCGGAAGAAGACGAAGCAGCTGGGCATACCCTCTTCTTTTCTTTCATAATGCGCTTACTCCTCATTTTCTGTAGCCGACATATTTACTTTACAGATTGAGAGAAAAAAGAAAAAAGCGAGGAGGATGTAATCCACACTTCGCTCAGTTTTTAAAAAAACAATGTGAAATTGTAGCAAATCACACACTTCCGTCAAGACCAAACGGCGAGCGGTGAATTCAAACCCCGAAGCCCCTTTTCTGGTATACTCCGGCGTTAACTTCCAAAAACGCTATGAATATGCCAAAAGGAACGTCCATAACCTTCTTTGAACGAGAGCGAATCGAAAGCTTTCTCCGCATGAAGAAAAAGAAAACATGGATCGCGGAGAAACTTGGAAGAGATTACTCCGTCATCAAGCGAGAGATACGAAGAAATTCGAGTCCGCACCTTCCCTATGTTGCCATCCGAGCTGAAGCGTATGCGGAAAGACGAAAGAAAATACCAACAAAAGAAAACTGGAAAAATGGCAAAACGAGAAACTGAAAAAGTTTGTCGAAAGCGAACTCCTGAAGGGACATTCACCGGAGCAGATAGCCGGCCGGTTGAAAACATCTCCTCCGAAAAATCTTTCCTCGTGTACGGATACCTCGATAAGTTACGAATCCATCTATGATTACATTTACCGCGGAGAAGGAAGGGTCGGCGGATGGTACAAACATCTGCGACGAAAACAGAAGCGGAGACGACCAAAGTTCTCTCGAAAACCGCGAAAAGAGACGATTCCGGATAGAATACCCATTCACGAAAGACCCGCGGTCATTACCAAGCGTACACTTTGGAGACTGGGAAACCGATTCCGTGATATTCGCAAAACAGAAGTCAGTACTCTCGGTACAGTACGAGCGAAAAATGAAGCTATGCCGATTAAAGAAAGTTCCAAACAAAACAGCGGTCGAAAGCGAACGAGCGATACAGGGACATTTCTCTCGGCTTCCGCAGCAATTGAGGAGAAGTATTACGAGAGATAATGGAACGGAGAATGTTTTGCACGGAGAAACGAAACAAAAACTTTCTCTTCCTTCCTACTTCTGCGATACCTACAAAAGTTGGCAGAAAGGAGGTGTGGAAAACTTGAATGGATTGTTACGAGAGTATTTTCCGAAGAAATGCCCGTTTGATAAAATTTCCCAAAAAGAAGTTCGGTCAGTTCAGGACAAACTCAACAATCGACCGAGGAAAGCGCTTAACTATTTGACGCCGAATGAAGTTTTTGCCAGGGTACTGGAAAAGGGGCATTAAATTCTTGAACTCACCAGCACTGTGAACTGAGAGAGGTGCAAAGCACTTTTGAAAGCACTCTGGTGCATGGATGTGTGTAAGAAAACTTTCTTACAAAGGTGCGAAGGCATTCCAGGTTCGTGCCGCCGTTTCTGCAATATTCCGAGAAGAATACCCTTCCGGCACATTCGACTCCACGCGAACGTCTGCGATGTCTCGCCGTGAGAGATCGTGGCGACGCAGCATTTCGTCCGCTGAGAGAAGAAGTCGCTCCAATACTTCGCGACTGTTTTCAATCAAGATACGATCACGCTCACCCTTTTTTTTTTTAAGAATAACTTTTGTTGAATTAAGTTCGATATGAAAAAGAAGGCAAAAGTGCTCGCTCTTCCGGGACAACACTGTGGGGGCGATTTCCTCCGAAGTCTTACCGGGAAACGAAGCGTTGTTTGTCGCGTCCATAGTGGATGTCTCAAGAGAATATCATCACAAAATCATCGTTTTTGAGAAGCAACAAAGAGGAGATCGATTTCATGCCTACCACTCTTCAGATCCCTCGTGCAAAAAAATGGAATGAAGCATCGAGTACACGTATCTCATTCAAACCCTCGAGGAAAATAAAAAAAAATGGGAACACCTTTGTACAACACTCGGCGCTTTGCAAAAAGATCAAATTTTTTTATCGAAGTCGCTTCCCGCCAATCTTGTCCCAATCGAATCCCCACGGATCGGTCTTGCGATCAGGCGCAATGTCGGAGTGCCCCACCCTATACCGAATGGCGTGACGCGTTTCGATATCGGCAATAAGTTTTGTGAGCGCCGAATACTGTGCCGAAGTCGGCGAGCCATCGTCTTTCCCTAGGACTTCTATCCCAATCGAGAAATCGTTTACATTCTTTCGTCCGTCAGGCATCCGAGAGGCGCCCGCGTGATAGGACGTATTTTTTTCATCGACGAGTCGGTACACTTTTCCGTCGCGAGCAACCAGATAGTGAGCCGAAACTCCGTAGCTCTTATAAATATCGAGCACACTCGAGACCGAAAACGGATCACCACGAAGCGCATTATAGGTCGAATGAATCACGATCGTATCAACAGGACGCGAACGCCCTTCCGCAAATCCAAACGACACCAAGCGATTCGTGACGGAAAACTGATCAGGCGCTTTCTCCACACGATTCTCTGTTTCTGTTGGCTTCCCACTCAAGACGTGCGTCTCGTCTTTCCGAGGAGGCGCGCTTGATTCATTGGGTGCTGGCGTCGATTCGATCACCGATCGAGAGTCCTCAGCATGATTTGAAACAGAGTTTTCTGGAGAACGCTCTTCCTCAGGCTCTTCGGGCACATCGCTTCGTTTCTCGAGTTCCCGCACAATCGTCGCTGACTCTTGAGAAGAAGGCGTCTCCAACAACAAAGAATTCTCTTCACTCGTATTCATGAGTACGGAAGTTTTCGGCTTGCCCGCAAAGAACACGGTTCCTCCAATACAGAGAAGTGAAAAAATGAAAAAAACAATTATCCGCGGATTTCGAAAAAAATCATTCATGAGAGAACGATAGCAAAAACCTTCTCCAAAGAGAAGGTGTGGGGCATATTCTAACGGCTAGAGAACCAACCAAAAAGACAAAGAACTTTATTCTGAAATCTCTCTCCTCCGAGACAATCGGACGATTCAGCGAGATGTGAAAAAACTCGCCAGATCTTTCCCAGAAAACCACACGATGTAAGCCTCAAACAATTTCCATTGCAAGGCAGTAAGTTCTTCAAGCTCAATATACCAAAGGCGTTCCCCATCCATCTCAGGATGACATCTATCGCATTTCTTCATCTGTTTTTGAATACACTCCCGCAGAGTACGAACCTCTGGGGGCGGTATATTCTCCCGAAAAACTGTAACGAGCTCCTCCCTCAACGAGTCTGGAAAATACGGTGGACAAGATACCATGGAAACCTCCTGTTCTCTTCTCCAAAAATATGGAGGAAATGGAGCAAAGTTTTTCGCTATGAAAGAACAACGGGTGCGAGCAAACAAGAAAGTCGGAGGATTTTCTTTCTCTTCTCGACTATAAATAAAATGAACACATTCCCAATTGGGAATGTGTTCATGATACTAAACTCGCTGTGAACCGGTCAACTACCGACGTCGACCTCCACCCATCAAAAGTCCCAGAATCAAGCCGACAATCGCTCCGATTCCGAGCGCCATACCGGCTGCTTTTTCAGGATTTTCTTGGGTGTACTTTTGCGCTTCACGCGCTTTATCATACACATTCTTTCGAACTCGATCCGCCTGATCGACGATCATATCGCGCGCTTCTTCGGCGCGAGAAACGAGTTCCTCTTTGGCATCCTGCATACGCGAAGTCATGTGATCCGCTTCGCGCTTTGCTTTGTTTACAAAATCGCTCATAAACGTACTTCAAAAAATTATTTTCTTGAAAACAGACCGATACAGAAAATTTTCACAATGATATTCACGCTCTATTCAAATCAAACGCGGAAACATTTCCTTACGAAAGTAGAAAATTTTTGAACGCGCATTTTGAATACACGCAACAAAGGGTCCACTTTCTCGCATTCAACCTCGTACACAATATCAGCGCCGCCGAACAAAGACAAACACCACGACACCAAGCACAGCAAAGAGCGCGCCAACCAGAATCGATCCCAAGACAGGGCCCATTCCCAAGGCTTGTACTATTGCCATGCCGATACCGAACACCATAAATCCAATGCCCGCAAAGAGGAGGACAGCGATAATAATCATTTCGCGCACAAACTTCATTACCGATATCTTGACGCTCGTCTCCACCTCTTCGACTACGGAGAGCGCATTTCCAACTGCTTTCCACGCATGCCCCGTCGCCACATCGAGAGCAAGAGAAAAAAGTGATCGGCGCGCAAGCGGTTTTCTGGGAGAGTCAAACATACGCATGAAGAATGGTGAGAAAAGAAACACTGCCTCTCGACTATAGCATACTCATTCTTCTGTGCAACCTTCCCTTATTCTCAGTATTTTCTATCGGATTCAAGGCAAAGTGAGAAGCAAAATCTTGTACCGGTTGCTATCGTAGAGAAAGTATCCGTAAGAACAAAAAAGTGACATGTCCTTCCCTTTCCCCGCACACTAAAACGCCCGACCAGAAAGAGTGAGTGAACAATATATCACGGCACACTCTCTAAAGTAAAAATTTTGAAAGTGAAAATCCCAAAACGCTCTCTGAAGCATTCTCTCTTTCAAACTTTCAAACAACGTTCACGCGACAAAAATTTCTCAAAAAATACATTCACCTGCATAGATATTATGTACCTCTGACGGAGAGAGACTTCCCTCTCCCTAACTTTCCGAAACGGCTTTTTGGAAATGAAGAAGAAAAGAAATGCTAGTTCGAATATCTTTCATAATTCATCAAACTCGAGAAGAGCATCAAAAAAAGAAGAAGTGCGCTCCCCACTTGACAATCGACTTTCGAGTGACTACGCTCATGGCAACCGAAAATTCTCGGTTCTTCCTGTATCTTTCTGTGTCTGTATCGCTTCCCGCACGACGTTTTCCTTGGATGAAATACTCGACTCTATTCTATATTATTATGAATTGAATGAAACGCTATGATTCTCCTCCGCACTCTTTCTGATACTCGTTCCCTCACGCGAAATGTTCGTTCTGCAAAGTCTCTCTCCTTCGCTTTCGCCGCTCTCTCCTTCCTTTGGATCGGAGCGACTCCCACATTCGCCTCCGAGATGTTCAAAGACAACGTTTTTCTTGTCCGCATTCAAACAGCCGGAAAAACGGCAAACGAAGATAGAATTGAAATTCGAAACGAAAACGACTGCGCGCTTGATCTTTCCGACTGGAAACCCGGAAACGAACAGCGAGTGGAAGTGAGTCATCAATCAAGACAATCTCCGATGGGACAATCGTTTCGGGCGGCGCATCGATCTTCTGGGCAAACAGCGACCAAGGACTGAGCGACACGCTCCTCGCCAACGAGAAAAGCACGGCGACCCTCGCAAACGACAACGCGGTTGCCCTCTTCGATCAAGACGATCACCTTATCGATTCGCTTTCGTGGGGATCGGTTTCCAAACCCTTTCGCGAAGACGAGCCCCATACCGACAACCCCCACAAAGGGGAGATAATTGTGCGGAAAGACAAAAATTCCGCAGAGAAAGAAACTGCCGAGTTTCCTTCCATCACACACACGGAGACCAAAAAATACGACCGCTGCGGCGCTTCGAAAGACACAGCGAAAGCAGGTGTGGTTTTTTCAGAAATCCTTTCGAATCCGAAAGGCGATGAAGATGCCGAAGAATATATCGAGCTCGAAAACACGAGCGACCGTTTGGTTGATCTCTCGGAATGGAAACTCCGCGACGCGTCGAAAACCGGGAAATACACATTCCCCAACGGATTGAGCATACCAGCGCACGCGTTCCTCGTCCTCGCACGATCCGATTTCTCCTTTTCCCTCAATAACACCAACGAAACGCTCACCCTCGAAGACCCCCGCGGCGAAACAGCCGACACCGTCTCATGGAAAACATCCAAAGAAAATATCGCGCTTGCGCGCGACCAAAAAAGGTGGCGCTCAACATCATTTCTCACTCGAGACAAAGCGAATCAATTCGGAAGTGACCCCACCCTCGCCACCACTTTCCCAAAAAAAGCTGTGGTTGGCGTCCCACTCGAATTCTCCGCCTCCCTGAGAAACGGCGAATCGAAAAAGACGAAAGTTGCCTGGAATTTTGGCGACGGCAAGAAGAGCTACAAAGGAACAACGACACACACGTTTGCCAAGAAAGGCCGCTACACAATAACCGTGACAGGAACAGATGGTGTTTCGGATCTTGTGAAAACGAAAACACTTTCAGTGAAAAAATATGAAACCCCCACAATTCGCATTGTCGCTCTCATGCCGAATCCCGCGGGAAAGGACACGAAAGTGGAGTGGATCACCATCGAAAACCGCTCCAAGAAGTCCGTTGATCTGAAGGGATGGAGTATCGCCACAAAATCAAAAACACAGACAAAAAATTTCACGAATCACCTTATCACAAAATCCCTGACGATAAAGCCAGGAGAAAAAAAGCGTCTCACCAAGAAACATGCAGCCTTCACGCTCGGAAACACCCGCCAATATATTGAGCTTCGCGATCCCCGAAAAAAGACGCTGCAGAGCATTCGCTATAAACTCGAAAAGAGCGCTCCCGATGATGCTGTCTACACCAAAACACCAGGGAGACCCTGGACATGGTCGAGCGCATCTTGACGACGATTCTGAAAACGGCTACAAAGGAATCACGTTCCTTCACAACTCATCTCGATTCTCGATTGATTGATAGTTGAAAGGAGCGACGCCCCCAAAGGGACATTGTAGGCTTCCTTCGAGGAGCCGCGTTTTTCTTTTGGGAACATTCGCCGATAAATTCGGAGAATCGGAGAAGGAAAATGAAAGTACCAATTTTTTTTAGTAGCACAAGCTGACCCCTGAGACGCCCCTCCCCCAAAAGGCTAAGGGGCTAAGGGGCTAAGGAGTGGCAGACTCCCTATGGGTCAAAATCTGCCACCTTCCCGAAAGGATCCCAACCTTTCGGCGGAACAACTTTTTACCTCCGGGCGGCGGAAAAACCAGGGTGAGGAACCCTCACCAAAAAAGTTTTCCGTCCGCCCGACCAATTTCAAGAAAAGAAAGAATGAAAAAAAAGTCCGGAGAATCCGGACACAGAATAGAATATTGAGCTTAGAATAATTTTCGCTAGGGGGCCAACCCTCCCCCTCTTTACTTCCGAAAACGATTGGTGGCGTTTTCGGAAGTTTTTTTATTTCCGTCTTTGTACCATGCTCATTTTTCGTACCACATTCAAGGGAAGCGCTGCCCCCGCAGAAGAACTTTTTTCGCTTGACGCCTTCCTACTAGAGCGCTTATTCCAAAAAAAACAGTACTCACATGGAAGGATAAAAGAGAATGCGCAGAGAAGAACACCCCAAAGGAAGAAAACCCCTTGCGCGGAGTAGTTTCACAACTTTCAGAAAAGCTAAGACTTAAAGAAGGACCTTTTAAGACGAATTTTTCTCAGCTCTTTACCGGCGAACAATATCCGCAAGCGCTCTTCGACTATCCTGGTCGTCGAGACGATTCCGTTTCTCGTGTCCGCAAACAAGACAACGGTGAAGAACGCCCCATATTCCATGGTCGAGAAACAGTGAGGCAGGTTCCATCATACCGAGACATTCGGCGGCGCGATCCCCAGGAAAAATATCCACGTGCCGACTCCACAGACACGCCGGGCAATGATTCGTGTAGCCGTTTCCGAAAACGTCGACACCGCAGTGAAGACAGGTAAAATTTTCTCGGAAGCGTTTAAAAAGGGGTGACATGGGTAAAAAGAGAAAAGAAAAAATAGAAGAAAAAAAGGAGAAACAAGAATGGAAATAGCGTCAGAAAGAAAGTGTTGAACGAAGTAAAAATAAGATCAACTTCCAGGAGGAGTGAAAGCGGTGTTCGCTCGCGGCTCTTTTTTTGTCTTCCCTTCACTCCCGCGCTTCTCCTCCATTCTCTCCCAGAGCCGCATAGCATAAGATGGGGACTGAGGGATATTTCCAGCCATCACTCCCTCGTGCTCGCGCGACGATCGTTGAGCGCTTTCCCTTGACAGGAATTCGCGCTTCTATCAAAATAGACCAACCGTGCCGATTCTTCAACCCCTGAAAATATTCAAAACACGCTCCAAAAAAACGAGTAATCAAAGGCTTTTGGGTTTCTGTGATCCTCTCTTGTGAACCAGCCTCTTTATCATATTAAATGAGGGCCAACTAACTACACGATTCCGAAAAATACTTTCCTGCGAACTCTCCCTCCTCGGTTCTCTGCCAAAACTCGTAGATTCATCGCTCAAATTTCTTCATCATTTTCCCGTTTTCGTTATGACTCGCACTCGACTCATCATCACCGTACTCGTAGTGATTGCCCTGGGCACATCGGTATTCTGGTTCGCGAAACGCCCTTCCAAAACTCCTGAGGAATCTTCCGTAAAAGATTCCAATCATGCGACTCCAGAAATCGTCACCGCAAAAGCGAAGGATCTCGCGGCGCGCGTAACCGAAGAGCGTATCCCCGCGATCGTCGCCGCGGAGAATGAAACAGCGATCGTCGCTCAAACGAGCGGCACCGTCACTTCGGTCTCATTCTCTCTCGGCAAAGCGGTTTCGATCGGAACGCCCCTTGTTCGAATCGCCGACCCCGCAAGTTCTGTTGCCTCCAAAAGCGGAATACGTTCCGACACGATTCGCCAAGCCGAAATAGATGCTTCACTCGCTCGGAAATCCTACAAAGAAGCGAAGCGCCTCGCTGAGAAATACACGAATAAAGAGAGCTACTCCGCCCGAGATGTGGCAAAGCTCCGTCTCGAAAGCGCCGAAGTCGCACTTACAAATGCACTCGAAAGCTCAATCGTCCGCTCTCCCGCTTCGGGAACGGTGATCGAAAAATCGGTGGGAGTTGGGAGCTCCGTCGCTCCAGGAACCGTCCTCGCAAAAGTCGCCTCGAAAAGCGAGCCCGTCGTTCGTTTCCATGTTTCAAGCGACACGCTTGCTTCGCTTGAACTCGGACAAGAAATTTCTGTACAAAAAGGGACAGGCGGAGTAAATGGAAAACGCGCCTCCATTACTGCAATAAGCCGAAACGCTGATCCTTTGACGGGGAAATTCCCCGTTGAGGCGACACTTTCGGGTGCAACATTTTCACCCGGTACCGTGGTGAGCGTTGTTCTTCCGATTCGCTTGGTCGCAGAGGCAGAAGGGTTTTCGCTTGCACTCCCGCTCTCCGCCGTCACTACCTCTCAGGAAGGCTCGTTCTTCTTCATCGAAGAAAACGGAAAGGCCACAAAAGTTCCGGTAAAGAATATTTCCGTTTCCGGCGAATCCGCCCTCGTCTCTGCCGATATTTCAGACGATGCAAATGTGATCGTTGAGAGCGGCGCAACTCTTGAAGAGGCCCTCCCCGTACGACACAAAGAGTAATTTCAATTGACTGAGAGTGTATTCGATTGAATGAGAATGTATTCGATTGAATGAGAATGTGGGGATAAGAAACAATTCCGTATTTTTCCGAAAAATTTGTGCGACTGCCACTCATTGCGTACAAAAGAAGAGTCTGAAAAAGAAGTGCTCACAGAAGGAAGAGTGCGATATCGCGAAGAACTGAGATCCTCCCGAACACGCTCGCAAGAAAGACAAAAGTCGAATTTTACAAGAAGACGATATCACGTCATCAAAATTCCCAGGACAGAAAATGCTGCACTTTTCCGAGAACAAAACGTCCGCACAATTCCTGACAACATTCGCCATGACTTCCAACAACACCACACCGCCGCGTTCCTCCGATTCCGAATACCTCGAACACCTCGAGTTTGATCCCACGCTTCGAAAAAGCGCTTTCAATTTTTTCGTAACGCGCCCTCGGGTCATTCTCCTTCTTATCGCTGCGATTTCGATGTGGGGAATATGGTCTTTTCTTCGACTCCCGCGCGAATCGAATCCGGAAGTGAAAATTCCCATTGCCGTCGTCGCGACACCCTTCCCGGGCGCGTCGCCCGCAGACGTCGAAGAGCTCGTTACCAAAAAAATTGAAACGAAAATAAGCGGCCTTTCGGGTATCAAAAAAATAACATCGACGTCTGCCACTTCCCTTTCCGCAGTCACCGTCGAATACGAAGCGAACGAGCCGCTCGATGATGCCATTCGCCGCCTTCGCGACGCCGTCTCGGAAGTAAAAAACGAACTTCCCGACAACGCGGAAGATCCTTCCGTCAAAGAGATTTCATTCGATGACCAGCCAATCCTGACGATCGCCCTCTCCGGAACAGTTTCGGGACTCTCCCTCCGTGATCTCGCCGACACCATACAAGACGAGCTCGAAAAAATTCCCGGTATTCGCGAAGTGAACATTTCGGGCGGCGACGAACGGGAAATAGAGGTCGCCTATGATCCTGCGAAACTTTCCGCCCTCAACATTTCCGCCGACGAGGCAAACCGTGTCATTGCCGCGACGAACCGCGCTATCCCGGGAGGCGCGAAAGACGGTGAACGATTCTCTTACCCGATCCGTACGGACGCTCGCTTCTTTACGGCCGAGGAACTCGGGAATCTTCCCGTTCGATTCTTTGAAAATGGCGGCACGATTCTCCTCAAAGACATCGCCGACGTACGCGAACACGCGATCAAGCGCACCGTTCTTTCGCGCCTCTCGGCAAACGGTTCGACCCCGCAAGAATCAATTACGCTCGATGTCGTGAAACGAACCGGCGGTTCCATTATCGAGACCGTCGACGAAGCAAACGCTACCATGAGTCGTCTCGAAAAAACTTTCCCCACAGGCACCCACCTGGACCGTCACTGTCGACTTCGCGAAAGAAATTCGAAAAAATTTCGACGAGCTCACGCGCGACTTTTTCATAACCGTGGGGCTCGTAATGGGCACTCTTCTGCTCATTGTCGGACTCAAAGAAGCAATCATTGCCGGCATGACGATCCCACTCGTTTTCTTCATCACATTCGGCACGATGCTCCTCTCAGGGATTTCGCTTAACTTCTTATCGCTCTTTTCACTCCTCCTCTCGATGGGACTTTTGGTCGACGACGCGATCGTCGTCGTTTCGGCGACGAAGCAGTATTTGCGAACCGGAAAATTCACCCCCGAAGAAGCGGTTCTTCTTGTCCTTCGCGATTTCAAGGTTGTCCTCACCACAACCACTCTCGACCGTTTTTGCATTTCTTCCGCTCCTCCTTGCAACAGGCATCATTGGCGAATTCATCAAATCGATTCCGATCACTGTTTCCGTGACACTCATCGCTTCGCTCCTCATCGCGCTCATGATCAATCACCCGCTTGCCGCGGCACTCGAGCGCATTCGCTTTACACGAACTTGGTTCTTTCTCTCAATCGTGTCGCTCGGCGCACTCGGAATTCTCGGTATCTTTCTCAAAACATTTGCAGGGTACGCGCTTTCTGGTGTTGCCGCTCTTCTTATCGTGCGACTCGTTTTCTGGTTCTTCATTTCACGGGGTCGCGAAGCGCTCGCCCAAAACAAAGCGCTCGTCGAAGCCGAATGGGCAAGCGACGAACGAATAAAAGCGAGACTCAAAGCAGCCGGAAACCATGAGGACAAAACCTGGAAGGATCGTCTGATTCACGGCATGATTCATTTTGATCGCATCATTCCTCCGTATGAGCGGCTTTTGCGAAGCATTCTCGTCAGTACCAAAAGAAAGTGGCTCGTCTTACTGGGAACAGGCGCGCTCTTCGTCGGCTCTGTGCTCCTCCCCGTTTTCGGGATCGTGCCCACTGAGTTTTTCCCTCCGTCGGATGAAGAGCTCATTTTCGTCAATCTCGAAGCGCCCGTCGGCTTGAAGCTCGAGGAAACTGACAAAATCGTCAAGAAAATAGAAGACAAGCTTCTCCTCTATCCGGAAGTGATCGACTTTTCGACCGTCGTCGGAAACGCAGGCGTTTCCCAAGACGGCACGGGCGGATCGGGAGGAAGCGGCACGCATCTCGCAGGCATTGTAATCAAGTTGTCCGACAAACACGATCGCAATCGCACATCGGTCGAACTCGCCGATACGATGCGTGATGATTTTGCGACGCTCTCGGGAGGCACGATCACGGTTGCGAGTCTCGCAGGCGGTCCGCCATCAGGAGCTTCGTTTGAAGCACGTATCTCCGGTGATGACCTCCGCGAACTTGAAAAAATTTCAAATGACCTCAAGAAAATCCTCGCGGATATTCCCGGAACAACGAATATTTCGACATCCCTCAAAAACGCTCCCGCCGATTATACCTTCTCCCTTGACCGAGCAAAGCTCGCCGCATACGGACTCGATGCAACAAGCGTCGGCTCGACACTCAGGATGGCGATTTCCGGGACGACGGTTACCACCATTCTCCGCAACAATACCGAAATCAATGTGAATGCGACCCTCAGTGACGTCGCAGTCCCCACCCTTGCGGATCTCAAAAATATTGAACTCACAAATGCGTCGGGAAAACGTATTCGCCTGGGAGATATCGCGACGATTGAGCTCAAACCCTCGCTCGACTCCATCACACGAATCGACCAAAAGCGAACGGCTCGCCTCTCGGCAGGTGTCACCACGGGAACACGACCCAACGAAGTGCTCGCTACCTTCCAAAAAAATGTGCGTGAGACGTACTCGCTTCCCGAGGGATATACACTTTCCTACGGCGGCGAGAACGAACAAAACGAGGAATCCGTCGCTTCGATTCTTCGCGCCCTAGTGATTGCGATTGCGCTGATCGTCGCAACCCTC
Source organism: Candidatus Moraniibacteriota bacterium (assembly GCA_016699975.1). Classification (GTDB taxonomy): domain Bacteria; phylum Patescibacteriota; class Minisyncoccia; order Moranbacterales; family UBA1568. The sequence continues at coordinate 989,463 of CP064994.1, forward strand.
ATCATTCAGTTCAACTCCGTACGCCAAGCAGTGATCGTGCTTGCGACACTTCCACTTGCAATGATCGGGGTCTTTATCGGCATGGCGATATTCGGCATCGCTCTTTCTTTCCCAGGACTGATCGGCATTCTTGCTCTCTTCGGCATTGTCGTAAAAAATGCGATCATCTTGATCGACAAAATGAATCTGAATTGGAAGAGCGGCCTCGAATTTACGGAAGGAATTGTGGATGCGGGAAAGTCCCGAATCGAGGCGATCTTCATTACCTCGTTCTCCACCATCCTCGGTCTCATTCCGATCACCCTTTCCGATGCTCTGTGGCGCGCCCTCGGCACCGCCATCATTTTCGGACTCGCCGTTTCTTCGTTCTTTACGCTCCTCATTATTCCAATTCTCTCTTCCATGCTCTCAAAGAAGCATCACGAAAGCACTCCAACCTCTTGACAATTGTGCTACAATAAAAAAAGAAAAATGACCCGCCCCTCTGAACGAAACTGTCCGCGCCATTGTCGAAATCCTGATCGGAAACGGCATCATCTTGGTAGTGGTGGCGCTCATTTTTCGTTTCGGCGGTTTTTACGCTGATATCCGCCGCGCGATTGCTGATATCCGAATCCTCAAAAACAACGTTCGCGCGATTGCGAATTCTCTCGCCAAATCCCCGAATATCGAATTTGATCACTCGCTTCTCAAAGAATACAGCCCACTCCAACTGACCGAGAAAGGCGAAGAATTTTTGGAAGCGAAAGCGTTCGATCACATCTTCCGCGACAACAAAGACGTCTTCTTCGCCTCCATTTCCGCCGACAAGCCGAGCTCAAAATACGATGTCGAGACAAGCGCCTACAAAACGATCTTTGCACTCCTCGAACAACCCTTCTTCAATCCGGTGAAAAAATTCTACTACGAACACCCGAACGAATCGATCCAATCGTTCGCGAAAGTCGGAAGCATTTTCCTGCGCGATCGGTATCTCGAATCCCATCCCGAAATCACCGAATAAATCGCAAGGGAACGATGCCGTGGCTCACAATAATTTTCAGAAAATGAGAAGAACTTTTCAACTGAAAATACGAAAAGCCAAAGAGGGAGAAGGTCTGTTTCGATTCGGAAGACCAGAATCCCAAGAGACAAGAGTGTGTTGTGCTCGATGTACCATGATCGCGAAAAACAAAAACAGCTCCACCCTGGAAGCTGATTTTTTTATTGGGAGCGGTTCGAAAAAGTTCCGTCAGAAAACTGTTTCTCAATTCTCCCAATACTGAAAGTCGAACCATTCGGTAGCACGGGCCGAATACTTCGCTTGACTCTCCCGAAAAAAATTCAAGGGCGAAATGGATTTCCATTTCGCCCTTCCTCAGATTAATGAGCAGGACTCATCCCTCCGTGACGGACAATTTTGTTCGCAAGGGGACGCCGGGAAACACCCGCACGCTGAAAATTTCCCACTCGATTCCGGTCTCGCGTCGCTCCTTGACGATCATCACCAATCGTCAATAGGTAGGCTTTTGGGGGAGACCGATGAATCGATCCATCAGCCCCTTCTTCTTTTTTAAGTGAGTTTTTAACTATAACGAGAACTTGTTTCATTTTCCTCTCCTGTGGTGTAACTTATGAGATCAGAAAACTTTCCAAACAATCGCCGCTGCTCCAGCATGAAAAAAATGGCAGCTGAGTTGGCCTTATTATCAATCCCTTCCTTATCAGTAAGGATTTCTTTCAAAGATCTCTATCCTCTCGATTTTCTTCACTCGGATGTCCATCCAGGAAATCAATCAATGCCTGCACTAGCTCCTTAGTTACCACGATGCGTTGACTCGCTCGCACTGCAGGAAAAGACCCCTTCCCTTTCTCAAAGCTTTGCGCTGTGATTGTATCGCAAACTATCTTTTTTCTACTCACCGTTTCCGGCGGCATAATTCTATTCTTTGACTCCACAGCATCGATTCCATTGATTTCTTTTTCTGAACTCTCTTTTCTATCCAGAAAATTCAATTTTGCAATCATCTCGACTATCAAGCTTTCGATTCTTTCCACTTCCCTTCGGAGAGGTCATCAGTCTTTCCAACTCTCTCTTCAAAGTTTCCAGTGCTTTAATTTCTTGAGAAATTTTTTGAGAAGAAGCCACTGTTTTTCTCCTTTGAGAATTAGTTTTTAATGATCTTTTCTCATCGTTGGGGAGAGAAAAGTATTTCTCAGATGCAACGACAAAAAATACTAGCAAAACTCCTAAAATTTGTCAAGGATAACCGACACTCGAAAGGAGGAGGTTTGGAGTGGCGCAGGGGAAAGCGGAAATTGGTGGTGATATTTACTTCTTTCGGCTCATTTTGACGCGTTCATTTTCGGTAAGATACTGTTTCCGCAGCCGGACCGATTCCGGTGTAATTTCGAGGTACTCGTCATCAGACATCACTTCAAGACCGCGCTCAATAGAAAGAGTCCACGGCGGCGTGAGCTGGATCGCGTCATCCGAGCCAGATGCGCGCATATTGGTCAGTTGCTTCCCCTTCGTTGGGTTCACACTCATATCATCGCCCTTCGAGGCGTTCCCGATCACTTGTCCCTCATACACATCGGTCGCCGCGGCGATATAAAGCATCCCGCGATCCTGCAAATTAAAGAGGGAAAATCCAAGCGCTTTCCCAGTCGCCATCGAAATCATGGAGCCGACACTCCGGTGTTCTATGGTGCCCGCAAAAGGACGAAATTCCAAGAACCGCGACGAAAGAATACCCTCGCCCTTCGTATCAACCGTAAACTGTCCTCGGTATCCTAAGAGTCCGCGGGTCGGAATTTCGAAAATGAGTCGCGAGTCGTTCCCCTGGCCCTGCTTCATATTGGTGAGAATTCCCTTTCGTTTTCCCATGCGTTCAATGACGGCGCCGGAATATTCCGTGGGCACATCAATAATCACCTCTTCAAACGGCTCACACTTCGTTCCGTCAATATCCTTCAGAATAACTTTCGGTTGCGACACTTGGCACTCGTACCCTTCGCGGCGCATCGTTTCGAGGAGAATTGCAATGTGAAGTTCCCCGCGACCCGAGACCAGGAAATGTTCCCCCGAATCGAAATCGACTTTGAGACCGACGTTTATTTCGAGTTCCCGCCGAAGTCGCTCGCGCAGTTGCTCGCGCGTGACAAATTTTCCTTCCCGCCCAGCAAAAGGCGAATCATTTACGAGAAAGTGAAGCGTGATCGTCGGTTCATCGATGGCGATCGACGGCAAGTTTTCCACGTCTTTCGAATGGGCAAGCGTATCACCAATATACACATCGGCGATACCCGCAATCATTGCAATATCCCCGGCATGCACTTGGGTTACCTCTTCACGACCCATGCCACGGAACGTATACATTTTGGTGACGCGTCCCGAAGCAATTTCTCCGGATGGCTTTTTTGAAACGAGTGCATCTCCAACCGAGACGGAACCTTCGTACACGCGACAAATCGCGAGGCGTCCCAAAAAATTATCGTATCCCAAATTAAACGGCTGCGCCCGAAATGGAAGTGCCGTATTATTCCCCGCAGACGGCACCGCTTCGAGAATGGTGTCAAGAAGCGGGGAAAGATTCGACGATTCTTCGTCGAGAGACCGTTTCGCGATCCCCTGCTTTGCAATTGCATAGACGGTCTTGAATTCAAGCTGTTCATCGGTCGCGCCCAAATCGAGAAACAGTTCGAATACTTGGTCTACCACCCACTCGACACGCGCAGCGGGCTTGTCTATTTTATTGACAACTACAATAGGAACAAGACCAAGTTCCAGCGACTTCTTAAGGACGAATCGTGTTTGCGGCATGGGCCCTTCTTGGGCATCGACAACAAGGAGAACCGAGTCGATCGAGCGCAGCACGCGCTCTACCTCGCTCCCAAAGTCCGCGTGTCCTGGGGTATCAACAATATTGATCTTCGTATCCTTGTAGAAAAGCGCGGCGTTCTTCGAATAAATCGTAATACCTCGTTCCCGTTCAAGCGCATTCGAATCCATGCTGACGCCTTCTTCGATCATGCCCGTCTCGCGCATGAGAGCATCGGTTAGTGTTGTTTTCCCGTGATCGACGTGTGCGGTAATCGCGATATTTCGGATGTCCATACAAAATTTCGTACAAAAAGAGCGGCTCATCGCCGTCCTGAATCATGCCGTATGATACCGGAGTCGCCAAAAAATGTCAAAACCTTGGACAGAAAAAGAGGGAAATACGTCCGAAATTCCCCTCACAAAAGGACAGCAGAAGGATGGCGGAAATGTTGTGCGCGGGAAAATTGAGAGAAGGCCCGTTCGTGTTCCAGGATCGTGAAGAAAGTGAAGAACACGAAAACTTCCGAAAGACCAAGAGCCGGGGAGCTGAAGACCCTGATTCTCTCATCAGGAAATATTCGTGAAACACGCTCTAATCAAAATGAAAACTTCTCTCGGTGTCGATTACATTCCCTCCCTCATCATAACAAACCGAGGAAAAAAGCCACGCAAAATCAAGGAAATACGCCATGAGGGCGCCGTCGCCAGTCTGCTGTTCGCACTCGGCCGTTTTATTTTTTTTCGCTTCCTCGTTTTGTTTCGCAATCTCTTCGGGCGGCTTTCCGATAAGCGCCTCGACTTCGGCCCGCGTCATCCCCGCTTGAATACGATCAAATTTTTCGAGACTGAATTCGGGAGATTTTGTGGTATCAAGAAGAGGAGCAAACACAAACATCTGCTCCGCTGGCGCAAGAAAGAGTGCCGGCAAAAGAAAGAGAAGGGCAAGTCCCGATCCCACCTCTTTGCGAAAGAAAAAGAAAAGCATGAGAGCGAAAACGGGAATAATCAAAAGAACCGAAAGGCTCGCGAAAAATTGGGGGGAGGAATCGGCAAACGATTGAGATGTTCCCAAGAAAAGCATCGCGCCAGAAAGAAAGGGTCCCAAGAACCATCCGCACAAAAAATTCCAGTATCCGAGAGCAAAAAGAGCGCCTAGCAAAAACATGCGTTTCCACAAAAGAAAAACGAGGAGAAAAGGACCAGCTATCAAAAACATCAAGAATATTCCGAAAAAAGGTGTCATAGAAAAGAAATCAAAATTGAGTCGGAAGCACAGTTGAAAAACCTAGTCCATCGCTACTTTATGGAAGAATCGAGCATTTTTCCCCAACACATTCAAGCGCCATGCTTTCTTCAGCGGTTGCCGAAGGGGCAAAGGTCGAGAAGAACACACGATTCGCATCGCGGTGTGCGCGGAATGCACACCGCGCGCCCGTGCGTAATAAAGTGCTCATTTACAGAGAGATAGTCTTCTTTGGGAAACAGCGCTTCCAAATCTTTCGCTATCTTTTCTTGCTCCGCATGCTTGGTGAGTCCAAGGCGCGGCGCGATACGCAAAACATGCGTGTCGACCGGAACACCAGTAAAGACACGAAATGCTTTCGCCATAATGATGTGCGCGGTCTTTCGGGCGACTCCCGGAAACGCAAGAAGCGCTTCGAAATCATTCGGTACTTCTCCGGCGTATTTTTGGACGAGAAGTGCGCCGGTTCCTTTGAGGTATTTTGCTTTCGATCGATAAAAGCCCGTTTGGTAAATATCCTGCTCCAATACTTCGAGAGAAGCATCGGCGTAGTCCTGTGCGCTCCGATACTTGTGAAAAAGACGCTTCGTCACTCGGTTGACGCGTTCATCGGTACACTGCGCCGAGAGAATCGTACCCACCAACAACTCAAGCGGTGTCGACCACTCGACGAACGGACCCGTTTTCTTATACTCGACTTTGAGCCGTCGAAGGACTTTCCTGGCGCGCGCCTTCTCTTGTGATTGCACACTTCGCATAGTAATTCTGTTTGAGAGTGCTCTCGATTCTTTATTTGCCCAGAGATTGAAGCCAAACGAGAAGTGGCGTGAACCACGAGCTGTCGGTTGATTGAAGCGAAACACGGATCACCTCTTCACTTATTGGCACCGTTTTCGGAGCGAACTTTTCGGCCGAAATGGTGAGACGAGACTCTGACCCTTCTTCCCGCGGAAGAAGAAGCGAAAAGTTTCCGGCCGTATCCGTTGTCGTTTCGAAAGACGTTCGCCAAAAGACACGCGCCGAAGGAATGCCTCGTCCCCATTCGTCCCGCACCGAACCCCGAAGAAGAATAGGGCGATAGAACGCCCGAAGAACCGATGCCGCCTGTCGCGGTTTTCCCGAGTCGTCCCAGAGTGCCGTCGAACTCCCCGCGTGTGTCCAATAATTAAGGCCCGCAATGGAAGGCGTGTTCTGAAGCGCAGTGAGTGCAGCACGAAGCCACTCGGCCTGGGCAGCCTCCGTCATCTTTCCATGAATGTCAGGTATAGGCGCGCCGAATTCTCCCAAGACAACACTTCCTCCGCTTTTTTGGGAAAGCGCTTCTGCATCTCGGGCAAGCGCCTCGGGAGAACGAACATAGTGATCGATCGTCACCGTGTTGTCGAGGCGCCGAGTCGTCTCGGGATCAAAAATGAGGCGCGCCACATCCGCGTTCATGGAAAACCACGCGGTTCGCACATTTTTTCCTGTTGTGCGAAAAAATTCCTGCGCAACATCGTTTTCAGCAAGAAGAAAGTTACGAAATCCTTCAACATCTCCCGTTTGCCGCGGATCGCCGGGGCCACCGTTTTCGCATTCGGGACACGATGTAAACACATCGCCGTCCTCGAAAAGAGACGGGTGAGTATTCAAAAATCGTCGGAGGTTTTGGAGATGCGTTTCGCGGTCGATACGCGGAACATCAAACCATCCTTCCCATCCCGAAAAGTTTCCCCGGAACCACACCTTGAGCCCGTGTCGCCGCGCCGCCTCGACCCATCGCGAAAGATACGGAACAAATTCTTCGTCATACGGCGTTCCAATCGCGACATGGGTCGCGCCACTCTCAGCGATCGCCGCTACCTCTTTCTCTATCACCGCGTCGTACGACGGGCTTCCCTGTTTTTCGCGCGCGAGGTCACGTGAGTGCTTCATGGTATCGATCGACCGAAAATCCCAAAACGCCACTCGAGAGCGGTTGGATGAAGAAGGCGAAGCAGCCACAGCCGCCTCCAATCGAAGCGCAAAGCCTCCCATGCTTCCACAAAAAAGAATCAAAAAGAGAAGAAATTTTTTTCTCATAAAAGTGGTGAGAGAAGATGCCTTCCCAATTACTTACGATGCTCACGAAAAAAATTCGCTGAGAAAAAATTCATTCTGAAGGGAGAACGTGAGTGCGCGCTGCCTTCCTTTGCGCTCCTTCTCGATCCCATTGTTTTGCATGACTCTCAGGTGAATATATTCGAGTGAGAAGAAAAGCAGTGCGGTTTAAAAAATCTCTCTCCAAACTAAAGAAAGCAAATCTCTCTCAGAGGAAAAAATCTCAGCCCTTCTCTTTCTCGTCATTCGAAAAGGAAGACACAAAAGGACGATTACTTCCGAACACGCCGCCACAAACAATACGCTCCTCGCACGCCACAGGCAACCCCTCTCCGCAAAGAGCTCCACGAAAGCATTCCGAGAAAAAGGTGCGCTCAAAATGAGTCTCAAGAAAACGAACGCTGACGTGCATGGTTACGACGAAGGCGAAGAAATTTTTACCCGACCATCGACAACCAAAACACCTGGAGACTTTTCTCTTTCCGGATACACGAGGATTGGATTGAGGTCAATCTCCACAATATCGGGAATGTCCGAAAGAAGTGTGGAGAGACGAATGAGGCATTCTTCCACTCCAGAAATTGCAAAGGCTTCGCCACCGCGTGCGCCCAGAAGGATCGGAAACACGCGAAGCTTTTCGAGCATGCCCTTCGCGCGAGCGCGTGAGACCGGCAGAAGCGAAGAGGTAGAGTCTTGAAGAATTTCTGTGTAAATGCCCCCGCTTCCGACAAGAACCGTGTGCCCGAGATGGGGATCACGAACGCTCCCTGCAATAAGCTCTCGTGCCCCGGGAGGCGCCATATTCATAACGAGCACTCCATCAAGAGACGCCTGGGGCGCCATCTGTCGAACACGATTCAGCATGGTGCGAATCCCTTCTGCCGCTTGTTCCCGCGGCACATCAAGGAGGACGCCACCCACATCCGTCTTGTGCGAAATATCGTTCGAAAGAATTTTGAGGGCCAACCGATCGCTGAAAGAGGCAAGAATATCGCTTGTCTTTGACTCTTCACCTTCAGTAATCCGTGAAAATCGAGGGGTGGGGAAGCCGTAGGCACAGAGGAGTTCCAGTGTTTCGAAAGGCGAGAAGAGATTTCTGTGAGCGGTGCGTACGTCGCGAAGAATACGCTCCGCGCGCGGGCGATCGATCAGTGATTCCGGAGAAAGAAATGAAAATGTGAGAGGAACTGATGGCTGAGGAGAGACCTCCCGTGATATTTCCGAAAATCGAGCCACAGCCGACAGCATACGAACACCATCTTCGGGAAAACGTACCACCGGAATCTTTTTCCGAATGAGGAATTTCTCTCCTTTCTTGATGAGCTTCCCTCCCATAAAAACGGCGACGACGGGTTTCTTGAACGCTTTCGCTCGAGAGGCGATTGCCTCTGCCGTTCCCGAAACATCCGTCATCGACTGCGGTGTCAGAATCACAAGCACCATATCGACTCCTCTGTCGGGGAGCACTTCTGTGAGCGTCTCTTCGTAACGATCCTTCTTCGCATCACCGAGAATATCGATCGGATTTTCGACGCTCGCAGAAGGAGGCAAGAAGGAACGAAGTGTCGCTTTCTTTCTTCTGAAAGGACCGCGAGCGAAAGGCCGTCGCGAACGAGCGCGTCCGCTGCAAGAACACCTGGTCCTCCGGCATTCGTGACGACTGCGACTCTTTTTCCGGCAGGAAGTGGCAGAATTGAAAGCGCGCGCGAAAAAAGAAAAAGTTCTTCGGCACTTCGCGCACGCAGAATGCCCGCTTCCTCAAAAAGCGCTTCGTAACTCGCATCATTGCCCGCAAGCGAACCCGTATGCGAAGACGACGCATGCGCCCCCGCTTTCGTCGTACCCGACTTGAGCACAATAATTGGCTTTGGGCGTTTGAGACGCGCCATGCGCCGTGCCGCTTCGCGAATCACAGTTGGATGCTCGAGCTCCTCGGCATAGAGAGCAATAACAGCCGTACGGCGGTCACCTTCACAATACGCAAGAAGTGCCGATTCATTGAGCACTGCTTTGTTACCGAGACTCGCAAAAAAAGAAATGCCCATCCCAAATTCTCCCACCGTATCGAGAATTGCTGTTCCCAAAGCTCCGCTCTGGGACAAGAATGCCACCTTCCCTTTTTTCGGAAGCGTCTTCGCGAAAGACGCATTCATCGAGCTATGCGGGTTCACAATCCCGAGACAATTCGGTCCCAAAAGAGCGATATCGAATTGGCGAGCAATCGAAACAATTTCTGCTTCGAGCGCATCGTTCCCCGTTTCCCGAAAGCCGGCCGAAATGACAATGGTAGCGAGCGTGCCGCGCTCGCCTGCTTCTCGAAGAACCTGAGGAACAATTTTGGCGGGCACGACAATGATGGTGAGGTCGACCGGTTCGGGAATATCAAGAACCGAACGAAAACACGGAAGCCCGTACAGAGAAACGGTTTTCGGATTCACCGGAAAAATACTCCCGCGAAATTTTTGTTCAACCAAATTCCTCAGGATATCGTTCCCAACACTTCCCGTTTCGGTTGAGGCGCCGACGACGGCAATTGATCGCGGTTCGAACAAGGCAGAGAGGTTCATAGGCGTTGTGGTGACGACTCACATTATGCCCGCAGTATAGCATTCTTGCCCATAGTAAAGGAAACTTTACGGCACAGTGCCTTTGCGAGATAATGGGAGTGCGACGAAGATTCGTCGCACTCCGTGGGGGAGTCAATGGTCCACGGTTTTTGTTTTCTCGAAAACCGAAATTCGTTCCCCTGGTTCCCGGTCAATTGCAAATTCCTCACATCGACATCATCTTTCGTTCTCGCCGTCTTCTCGAGGTCGGTCGAAAAGAAACTCTGAAGTGAAAGGAAAACAGTTGAGGATTTTCTTCGAAAAATTTTTCATGTCCCTCTCGTATACATCAAGGAAGCACGAGCACCACAATTGTCTGTCCTGGAAAACGAGTATCCCCAGAAACTCCCAGCGCTTTTCAGGAAACTGATGTTCGAGCCGCGACCGAGAAAACTCAGCAACGTTCGATCGTGTGCTCTCCCTCTTCTTTTCCCTCTCTCGCAACACCAGAAAACACGCTCTATGAAAAATGCAGCGAAAAAGAATGCGATTTCCATTCAATCGGTCAAAAAGCGAAATGGCCGGACTGTCGTTTTCAATCCGTACAAAATTCGGGCAGCGATTGAGAAGGCGCTCCTCGCCACACAGGCAGGAGACGAAAAAGACGCGACGCGTCTCGGCAAAAAAGTAGTTTCCCTGCTCGAAAAGAAAGCGTGCGAGTACCGCAAAGGAAAACTGGGAACATTTCTTCCGAAAATAGAAGAAATTCAAGATCTCGTGGAAACCGTCCTCATGTCGGAAGGATTTCACGAAACTGCGAAGGCCTACATTCTCTACCGCGAACAACACCGTGAAGTTCGGGAAACTGAAGAGTCGCTCGTCAAAGCCGTGCACCTGGTCGACAAATACATCGGCAATCTTGACTGGCTCGTCAAAGAAAATGCAAACATGGCTTACTCCCTCCAGGGACTCAACAACTATATTTCTTCGGCGATCAGCACGAAGTACTGGATGAACAAAATTTATTCGAAAGAGATTCGCGATGCCCACGAATCGGGAGACTTCCACATTCATGACCTTCAACTCATTTCCGCTTACTGTTGCGGCTGGGATCTTGAGGATCTCCTGCGACAAGGATTCACCGGTGTTCCCGGCAAGGTATCTTGTAAACCCGCGAAGCACTTGAGCTCTGCTCTCGGACAAATGGTGAACTTCATCTATACCTTGCAAGGGGAAATTGCGGGCGCCCAGGCTTTCTCGAATTTCGACACTCTCCTCGCACCCTTCGTTCGAAGAGACGGCCTTTCCTACGAACAGGTAAAACAAGAGATACAATCGTTCGTCTTCAACATGAATGTCTCGACGAGGGTCGGCTTTCAAACTCCCTTTTCTAATATCACCCTCGACCTCATTCCTCCCAAAATCCTTGCCGGAGAATCTGTTATTATTGGCGGCAAACCGCAAAAAGAAACCTATGGAGAGTTCGCCACGGAAATGGCCATGATTAATCGCGCTTTCGCAGAAGTGATGTGCGAGGGCGATGCCTCGGGCGCATCTTCACCTTCCCCATCCCGACCTATAACATCACCAAGAACTTCGACTGGGAAAATCCGGCGTACGAACCCCTCTGGGAAATGACGGCGAAGTATGGGATTCCGTATTTTGCAAATTTCGTAAACTCCGATATGAGTCCCGACGATGCGCGCAGCATGTGCTGCCGACTCCGGCTTGATAATCGCGAGCTTCGGAAAAGAGGTGGTGGCCTCTTCGGCGCCAATCCCCTGACGGGTTCAATCGGCGTCGTCACGGTCAACCTCCCCGCATCGGCTATCTCGCAAAAAATGAGAAAGATTTTTTCACACGACTCGACCGCCTCATGGATCTCGCGAAGGACAGCTTGGAGGTAAAAAGAAAAGTGGTCGAACAGCTGACCGAGAAAGGCCTCTATCCCTATACCAAGTTCTACCTCGGAAACATCAAGAAACGCTTTTACCAGTATTGGAAAAATCATTTCTCGACGATCGGCCTCGTCGGCACAAACGAAGCGCTCAAAAATCTTCTCGATACCGATATCACGACCGAAAAGGGGCAAGCATTCGCAAAGAAAATACTTACTCACATGCGCGAGCGGATCGGCACGTACCAAGAGAAAACGAATACGCTTTACAATCTCGAAGCGACTCCCGCCGAGGGAACTGCCTATCGCCTCGCCCTCCTCGACACGAAACGATTCCCGGATATCCGTGTCGCAAATGAGCGAGACGTACGTGAAAAACACGCGGAACCGTACTATACGAATTCTTCACACCTCCCTGTCGGCTTTACGGATGATATTTTCGAAGCGCTTGATCTGCAAGATCATCTCCAAACGCAGTACACCGGAGGCACGGTCCTCCATGGCTTCATTGGCGAGCGCATCACAGACACCGTTTCGGCTCGCACTCTCGTTCGGCGCATCGCGGAAACCTATCATCTCCCGTACTTCACCCTCTCTCCCACACTCAGTATTTGTCCCTCTCACGGCTACCTCCCCGGCGAACACACTCATTGTCCTTCGTGTATTGTGGTCCCTGTTCAATCAGAATACAAAAAAGTATCCTAGCAATTCTTCTCGCAACTTTCGCAAAAAAGTACCCAAAGATTTCCAGAGTAGAAAGAAGACCAAGAGCTCTCGGATCGTCGAACAGAGGAAGAGACGGGGAGGGAGAGCATTTTTGGAAACTCGTGATAACGCATTAAAAGAGAACAAAGTAAAAATAAATCGTAAGAAATAATGTATGTGTACCATCACGTGCTACGACTGCAAGAAAGTGCTCGAAAAAGGAGCGGAGTACATGCCCTATGAAGTGCAGGGGGAAACACTTGCAAAATGCCGAACGTGTCACGAAGTCAGTCCCGCCCTCACCGGATTTCAGAAGGCAGAAGTGTATACACGCGTCGTCGGATATATCCGCCCGGTTGAACAGTGGAATAAAGGGAAGCAGCAAGAATACGCCGATCGCATGGAGTATGTGCCAGCGAGCAACAGAATTCGTTCGAAAATTTTAGAAGTATGGGCCTGGAACAACATCTTTCGAATTCAAATGAGAAAGACGACTCTCTGTCAGATTTTGTAGAAGTTCCCAGTCACGGTACCCAAATATCGAACACTTTCTTCGATCAAAGGTGAGAAACAGGCAAGCACTCGAAAGAATCGACATAGAAACGAAACTCTCTGAACAGAAGGAACAAAATGAATTACAAAAACTCCTTGAAATCGCTCTTTCATCATCAGATACATCCCTACAAAGAACTGGAGCGCGTTTTATTTCATCCCTCGAAGAAGCTGCAAGGAGAGAGTTTTGTGAAAAACTCAGTAATTCTTTGGTAGAAATGTCTCTCTCATCGGATACAAAAAAACATTTGGTTCTCGCAGAAATTATTCGACACAATTCTGAGTATATCCCTCTCGAGAAAATAAAAGATAGACTAACCTCTCTTCTCGAGAGAGACCTCGGGAGCAAAGATATTTCAGTACAAGAAGTAGGAGTAAAAATTATTGAACTTCTTCCAGAGAGTGCTGATAAAAGGCATTACGAGTCCAAACTGAGGGAATGGTTGCTCCAGAAGATTCTCTCACAAGAGAGTCAGGAACAAATCAATGCCGCAAGACTTCTTGGATTTACTTCCCACGAAATTCTTTTTGAGTTAGGAGAAAAAATACTGCATGGAGACAATGAGGAAGCTAAAGAAATTACAGCAAGATATATAAAGAGACTTGATCCACTCAAATCAGTTCCCCTTCTGCGTCTCACGTTCAATACAAAAAGTTTGCAGCTTAAGAAAATTGGAGCCGAGGCAACAACCCGACTTTTTCGAACCCATAACAAACAACCCAAAGTTCCGCTATTTATCACGAGTGCAATCACAGAAACCGTCCGCGCTTCTCTTGAATCGGATGATCGAAATATTCAGAGAATCGGATCAGAGATGTTGAAAGATGTAACAAACACAAAAGACCTCATAGATCTTGTACGATTGGGAGTGAATTCCAATGATAGGACAGTCAAATTGAATGCAATTGCAGCAATACGTTTCATCGACACCAGATTTGATTTCGGAAAAAGAGCAATGTCAGACTTTATAGAACAGGCGCTACAATCAGAAGATACAAACATACAAAGAGTCGCTATCACTATATCTCGACACGTCCCGGAACCAGAAAAAGACAAGTGCATGAATCAGGCGTTTGCATTAGTCAGCAAACTTGTCAACTCAGAAAATAGAGCGAGTCAGAAGAGGGGGACTGAAATGATGTACTATATAAATCACCCAAAAATAGAAACTCTCTTCTCTGAAAAAATAGAGCCGGATCAGGAGTTGTTGAATATTCTTCTCTTTTCACGATTATACCCAGATCATGAGAGTGCCTCTAAATTTTCAGGGTAAATCTCCCAAAAACAGGATCAAGGATGAGTATTCTTCGTGGTGGAACAATCGAGAAAAAATAATTATTCGGCACATAAAAGAAAAATCGTTTCGCGGATGGATGCGTGCATATGAACAACATGATAAATGGTTTGATTCCGGATTTGATTATGTTCCCATTGAACCGATTCAATCATTTGCATTTAGAGAGAATGCCGTTGATGTATATGCTGGCGTCTTCGATATCGATTTAAAGCATTGGCTCAGCCTATCCGGGCAAAGATTCAAGAATGAACTTCTAGAAATGAGGGAACGGATTACTTCTGTACTCCAAAGCATGAAGATACGGCATGGCGATCTCCATCTTGGAAATTTTTTCGTTGTTTTTGAAAGAAACGGAGGATCGACCTAAGCTGCCCTCGTCTCGAGGAGATTTTGATAAATCAACAGTAAAAAAATAATTTTCCAAGAAACCAGAGGAGACACACAATGAAATGCTGCTTTTGACTCTCGTTTGATGGAAGAACATACCATGTACATCGCCGGGTACCAACCACTCACACTTCTCGACTACCCCGGAAAACTTGCGGCCGTTGGATTTACTTTCGGGTGCGTGCTTCGGTGTCCGTTTTGTCACAATCCGGAACTCGTGGAAAGAGATGAGTCATTTCTTCATCGCTCGGGCGGCAACAAGGCCGAAGCATTCCTTGCGTTCCTTGCAAAAAGAGTCGGAAAGCTCGACGGCGTCTGCATTACGGGAGGCGAACCGACACTGCATGCGGATCTTCTTGACTACCTTCGTGCAATAAAGGCAATGGGGTTTCTTGTGAAGCTCGACACAAACGGCGCCTTCCCCGAAACAGTACGAGCTATTTTGCAAACGAATCTTGTTGATTTTTGGGCAATGGATATCAAACACGCGCCGGAAAAATATTCGCTCGCTTCCGAAAGCGATACTCTCTCGATCGAAAATTTCCGGGAAAGTGTTCGGCTCCTCTTCGCAAGTGGCGTGTCGTTCGAATTTCGAACAACGGTCGTACCAGGAATTCATACCGAGGAAGATTTCGAAGAAATTGGAAAATGGATCAAGGGCGCACCGTCCTACGCCCTCCAGGAATTCAGAGTGACAAAGCTCCTCAATCCTCGTCTCGCAGAAAAAAGCGCCGGAAAACACCTCTCGCTCGAGAGAATACAAACGCGAGTCTTGCCCTACGTCCAAAAGGTGACGATTCGCCGATAAAGAAGAAAAAGATTTTTTCTTTCCAGCAAGATTATGTTCGATGCCTGCAATATTTGGAGGATTCCCTATGAAAAAAGAAAGGGAGAAAGATATCATCGGAAAAGAAAATTTTGATCGGATGCTCGTTTGATCGCTCCAACTCCTCCAAACACATCGTGACAAGCGCTCTCGAAAATCCGACAAGAAAAAAATAGTTCTCCCTCACTCGATCCCAGCAATCGCTCCGTCAGGTGAACAGAGAGAACAAAAGAAGGCGCCTCGGAAAATTGAGGCGCCCCTTGTTTTCTTTGGGAAAAATGAAGAATGAATAGAGGAAAACACTAGAGATACCGAATGAGGAGAAATCCCAGAATAAGGAGAGCAACAAAAAGAAGCGAGAAGACATCAATATATTTTTCAATCGAATCTTTGTATCGCTTCCCCAAGTGGTGCATCAGAAACGCTACCAAGAAGAACCGCGCGCCGCGTCCGAAGATGGAGGCGATCAGGAAAGCCGCGAAGTGAATGTGAAAGACACCGGCCGCGATCGTAATCAGCTTATATGGGATTGGTGTAAAAGCAGCGGTAAAGACAGTCAAAAAAGCGTTTTCTTCGTAGCGAGTTCCAATAAGAGCAAACGCCTCCTGCAAATGATACGTCTCGACGACCCACGCCCCGACACTCCCAAAGAGGAGAAGTCCGATGCCGTATCCAGCTACACCTCCCGCTACACTTGAGGCGGTACAAATCGCCGCATGACGAAGAAATTTCTTGGGGTTCGCCATGACCATGGCGATGAGCAGTGGATCAGGAGGGATCGGAAAGAAGGAACTTTCCGCAAAAGAAATTCCGCAAGCGCGCGCTCGGCCCATTTGGTCTCCGCCCATCCGACTACCCAATTATAGAGTGCACGAATTTTTTTTCTCGGCCAAGAAAAAAAAGAGAGGATAAAAAGAATCGGTTTCGATTCGATGAAAGCACGAAAGCGAGGTGCGCCGTTTTTCAAGCCGAAGAGCCAACCAAACATACACTAGATGTAAAAAAGAATCTCTACTTCTTACCGCCGCCCATTACTTCCTGCGCCACATTCGAGGGAACTTCCGCATAGTGGCCAAACTCCATGGAGTAGCTCGCCCGTCCCTGCGACATTGAGCGGAGCGCGGTCGCATAACCGAACATCGCGGCAAGCGGCACTTCTGCGAGAATCTCTTTTACGCGCGCATTTCCTTCGCCGCGATCGTTCATCTCTTTGATAATACCTCGCTTGGCGTTTACATCTCCGACCGCATCTCCCATAAATGCTTCCGGCGTAATCACAACTACTTTCATGATCGGTTCAAGTATGATCGGCTTTGCTTTCCGCATTGCTTCTTTAAACGCCATTGAACCCGCTATTTTGAAGGCCGCCTCAGAAGAATCGACATCATGGTAGGAACCGTCGTAGACGGTTGCTTTCACATCGACGACCGGATATCCCGCGAGAACGCCGTTTTGCATCGCCTCCTGAATACCCTTGTCGATTGGCTTGATATATTCTTGCGGAATAACGCCGCCCTTGATTTCATCGATAAATTCGTATCCCTTCCCTGCCTCCTGAGGTTCGAGGCGAATCCAGCAGTGGCCATATTGCCCGCGTCCGCCCGACTGTTTGATGTATTTCCCTTCGGCTTCGGCAAGCATTTTTACTGTTTCACGATATGCTACCTGCGGGCGTCCAACATTGACGTCTACCTTAAACTCGCGTCGCATACGATCAACAATGATGTCGAGGTGAAGTTCACCCATACCTGAGAGAATGGTCTGTCCACTCTCTTCGTCAGTATGAACACGGAAGGTTGGATCTTCTTCGGAGAGTTTTTTGAGCGCGATACCCATTTTTTCCTGATCCGCTTTCGTTTTCGGCTCAACCGCAATATCAATAACTGGTTCCGGAAAGACGATCGACTCAAGCACAACAGGATGGTCGGGATCGCAGAGCGTGTCTCCAGTCGTCGTCGCCTTCATTCCAACGAGCGCGCCGATTCCGCCCGCGGAAAGCTCAGAAATTTCTTCACGATGATTTGCATGAATTTGCAGAATGCGACCAATACGCTCTTTTTCTCCTTTCGTAGAATTGAGAACATAAGAGCCCGCTTTCACTGTACCCGAATAGACTCGAAAGAAGGTGAGCTGTCCCACAAACGGATCGGTCGCCACTTTGAAAGCAAGGGCCGAAAACGGAGCGTTTTCATCAACCTTCACTTCCACCTCAGTATTCGTTTTGGGATCAATTCCCCGGGCCGCCGGAATATCAAGAGGCGACGGGAGGTACGAAATTACGGCATCAAGAACAAGTTGCACTCCTTTGTTGCGAAGCGCCGTTCCAACAAGTACCGGAATGAGCCGAGTGGAGATAACCGCTTTTCGGAGCGCCGCCTTTATTTCGGCGGAAGAAATTTCTTCTCCGCTCAAAATTTTTCAATAAGCACGTCGTCCGTTTCGGAAATTTTTTCCACCATGGTATCACGCCAGCGCTTTGCCGTCTCCAGCATATTTTCCGGTATCTCGATCGGCACAATTTTTTCTCCCATATCTCCCTCGAAGGTATACGCCTTCATCTCTATGAGATCGATGATGCCCGAAAAATCAGACCGAACGCCGATCGGATACTGAATCGCAACAGCATTCGGTGTAAGACGATTCCAGATCGAAGAAAGAGCCGCTTCAAAGTCAGCACCTTCCTTATCTATTTTGTTGATAAAACAAACACGCGGGACACTGTACTTGTCCGCCTGGCGCCACACGGTTTCGGACTGAGGTTCAACCCCTTCCTTCCCGTCGAAAACGACTACTCCACCATCAAGAACACGAAGCGATCTCTCTACCTCGACTGTAAAATCGACGTGGCCTGGCGTATCGATAATGTTGATCTGATGATCCTTCCAATAGCAGGTTGTCGCAGCACTCGTAATCGTAATGCCGCGCTCACGTTCTTGCTCCATCCAGTCCATGGTTGCCTCTCCTTCATGCACCTCGCCGATTTTATGCGTAATGCCGGTATAGAACAAAACGCGTTCGGTTGTTGTAGTTTTTCCGGCATCGATGTGGGCGATAATGCCGATATTCCGCAGTTTTTCGAGAGGCGTATGAGTCATAGGGTCGCAATTACAAAGTCTTCAAATCGTGAAAAATCCGAATGAAAAATGTTACTGAAACAACAAGGGACAGCAATGGAATGAGGAGAGCATTCTCGCACGGAAGAATATATGTACACCCGCCACCCTGTCCAAAATTGAGAGAAGTATTTTCACTTGATCTGGAAACCAAAACGGCGTTCGAATTCTTCCTTCCTACACATTAATCACGTTGTTCGTTCTCTTAACTCTTAAGAAGAGCAGGAACAAAAGGAGTGAATCGACAAACAAGCACCGGCATCTCTTCTCAAATCAAATAAGACTCCACCAAAATATTACCATGAGAAATTCCTCAGAATTGGAGAGGTGCCGAATACTTTTTTGCCTCTCCCAGTCGTCCATGAGAGAAAATTTCACAATATCCCTCTCGGCAAAATTTCCGCTTATGCGTAACAGATCGCTTTTGAGCTCTCGAAGAAAAAGATTCTTATGGAGACAGAGGAGACAGAAATGAATCGAAAATCCCGAAAAAAAGAACGAGAATTTCTGCACATGAGATGCCGATCAAAAGCTCATGCGAATGCTAGGCGAAATGAGCAAACGCTTTGTTAGCTTCCGCCATACGATGCACATCTTCTCGCTTCTTCATGGCAAGCCCCATCTTATTCGAGGCGTCAAGAAGTTCATCAGCAAGACGCTCCGCCATCGGTTTCCCTTTCTTTTTTCGACACACGTCGCGAATCCAACGCATGGCGAGCATTTGGCGGCGCTCTCCGGAAACCGGAACCGGAACCTGGAAGTTTGCTCCACCGACCCGGCGACTTTTGAGCTCAAGAAGCGGAGAAACATTTTTGATCGCCTGCTCGAAGATATTGAGACCACCCTTCTTCGTACGTTCGCGAATAATTTCGAAGGCATCATAGATAATGTCTTCGGCGACGGTTTTTTTTCCGTCCCACATTATCATTCCCACAAAATGACCCACGAGCGGATTTCCGAATCGCGAATCAATTTTCCACGTTTTATCGTACAGTCGTTTCCTTCGAGGCATAAATCGTCACTCAAAACTTACACGAATACAAAAGAAAAAATAGAGGCAACCCCACTCTTGTTCTCAACAATTTTATCATTCCGTCCTTCCTCCCCAATTCATATAACTCTCCTCTCGAATAAAAAATGTGATCGATACTCGAGCCGGACCATCGTATGGAAAGAGAGAAAGACTATCCTTTCTTCGGACGCTTGGCGCCGTACTTGGAGCGACCACGGCGTCTTTCATTCACACCGGACGCATCGAGAACGCCTCGCACAATATGGTAGCGCACCCCAGGCAAATCTTTCACCCTTCCACCACGAATCATAACAATGGAGTGTTCCTGCAAATTGTGTCCGATTCCCGGAATATAGGCGGTCACTTCCATACCGTTTGTGAGACGAACGCGCGCAATTTTTCGAAGTGCGGAGTTCGGTTTTTTGGGAGTGGTAGTCGAAACCTTGAGACACACGCCGCGCTTATACGGTCCGAAAGTCTTGGTCGGGTGATTCTTAATCGTATTCAAAACAAATCCAAAAGCAGGAGACTTGGATTTTTTGGCGGAGGAGGTGCGCGGTCTTCGGACCAACTGATTGAGCGTAGGCATGGTAACGAAAGATAAAAGCGAATTTTCAATAACAAAAGGGTCTCTTTTCCTGGCTTCTTCGCATTCGAGATATCTCTGTGTCTCCAGAGTGAGCACTGAAGCAAAAGTTCCCCAAACAAAAAAGCGGGGCTTCGCTTGCTTTCCCGATCATAAACGAGGTCTCCCCGCTTGTCAATAATGACTCCTCCTACGTCGCAATGCCTAAAAAGAATTCGAGGAGAAAGAGAAATGGACGATGAATCACCACGTCTCCGAGGGGCGAAAAGATAAGGATGAGGAGAAAGAGAAAGCCGTACTGCTCAAGAAACATGATGGTCTCATTTCGAAGCGAAAGAATCGGATAGAGCAACTTGGAACCATCGAGTGGCGGAATGGGAATCATGTTGAAAACTCCAAGAAGCACATTCCAGAAAATAAGCATGAGAAGAAACCCAAGAAATATTCCCGGGAGCGAGCCTGCCATTGAGTCGGCAAACCCTCCCCAGCGATCCGACCATTCTCCCACCCGAAACATAATATCGAGAAATCGATCGCGAATATCCTGCCGTTCCGCAAGACTGAGCGGCAAGAATCGCGCGCAAAGAGCAGCAATGAGAGCAATCAAAAAATTTATTCCCGGACCCGCGAAAGCAACGAGTACTGGTCCCCATCGCTGATTTGAAAGATTGTACGGATTATACGGGACCGGTTTCGCCCATCCAAAGGCAAGGCCCGTCGTGAAAAACATGGCAAGAGGCACGATGATGGATCCAACCATATCAACGTGCGAGACAGGATTAAGGGTCAATCGCCCGGCATACTGCGCCGTCCTATCTCCGAGCCACAAGGCAACCACGCCATGAGAAATTTCGTGCACGATCACTGTATAGAAGAGAAGCGCGAGATAAAATTCGACGAGAACAAATTCTTGAGGAGACATACGATCAATCACGAATAAATATCGAAACAGAATGGAAAGAGCGCCATCACTCTTTTGTTTTCATTCACACCCTTCTTTGAATGCAGCCCCAGGAAAAACGATGAGCGATACCTCCCGCTTGAGAAAGAGCACCCCGCACTTCGGAAAGGAAAAGCAACACCGAAGAAACGGGAGTTGACTCGTGGGAAGCGCTATGATACCTTTTCTATCATAGTTTCGTTAAGGAATCAATTTATGAGCAGAGTCTGCGCCTTCTCCGGCCGCGGCACTACTTCCGGAAATTCACGAAGCCACTCGAATATCGGAACGCGCCGCAAATTCAAGATCAACCTTCAAACCAAAAAGATAGGGGGGGTGCGAGTGAAATTGAGCACCCGAGCAATCCGAACACTTACCAAAACCGACAAATAAAGACTTGTAGCAGAGTCGCGTTTTTTTAGGTACAGACGTTTTCGAGAGCGAGATACGAGATATATTGCTGCCACATTCTTCCGGAAACACAAAAAGACGAACATCTTACCGAATCTTAACCTCTTTCTGTACGCTTATGACAGGATTTATCAAAGAGTTTCGTGAATTTGCCATGAAAGGAAGCGTGGTTGATCTTGCAGTCGGTGTCATTATCGGAACAGCTTTCGGAAAAATTGTGAGCTCCCTCGTATCCGATGTGCTCATGCCGCCTCTTGGACTTATTTTGAACAAAGTTAATTTTTCGGAGCTGTACTGGAACTTGTCCGGAAAGGCCTATCCCACCTTGGAAGCTGCGCAAAAAGCAGGCGCGCCCACCATCAATTACGGACTTTTCATCACAAACGTCATCGCGTTTCTCATTACCGCTTTCGCTATCTTTATGGTGGTAAAGCAGCTCAATCGATTCCGTCCGAAGAAAGAAAAAGAGGAGAAACCGACGGAGCCATCGAAACAAGAAATGCTCCTCACAGAGATTCGCGACGCACTCCGAAACCGAAGATAAGCGATTCTTGATACTAAACGTCGAAAATTGACAGCGTTCTCTCTCCAAAAACTCCCCTCTCGGGGAGTTTTTCTTGATCGAATTTCAAAATCATTCTCCAAAGATCTTTCAAGCAAACACAAACGGGTTACAGGAGAAAACTTTTCTTTCAACCTTTATTCCGATTTCGCGCGAAATACTGATAGCCCCACAAAGAACGAGACGTTCTCTTTTATTTTTATTACGAAAGTTGGTGAGATGAGTCAAGGGACAATAAGAGGACCGAATCATACCGGCGCTCATCACTTCTCTCTTTGAGTTTCTCTAAGAGATATGGAAATCCGTGCGGCTCACTTTTCGAGGTGCTTCTCCCGAGAGACATGAGGAGAGGGACGTTCCTCCTGAAACGCTCGCGACAGAACCGTTCTCCGCGGACATTGCTGAGAGTGAGTTTCTGAAAAACGAGCTCCATGTTCCGCCAAAAGGCGAAGATACTCGGGATCGCTTTTTGCTTCCCGATAACGTTCGAAAAATATTCGTGCCGACTCTGCTTTCACGGCATCCTCCTGAAGCGGAAGAACACGCTTCCGCCGGGCAACCGCCGTTTCTTTGTCGGGGGCACGCTGAGGATTTTCCTGATATTTTTTTCCACTTGGATGATTGGCGTAGCGCCGAGAGCGCGTCCAGCCCATCTGTAAAAACTTCCGCGCCATGTCCATCCCCACAAAATCCCGCGCCGCCTTGTATTCGAGAAAAAGTGCAAAGATTTTTTCAGAAGATGCTCGAGCAACTTCTGGCGTCCGAAATCTCCAAAAAGGAAGAATTTCAGATTTGTAAGGTTCAACCAGAAGAACACCCTGCTCTCCTTTTCCCACGCGATACCACTCAGGGTGTTTTCGAAAGTCGATAGCAGAGAAGTCGAGAGAGTAGTCGAATGCTTGCATACGAGAAACGAACAATTTGATCTGCTGCCGGCGCTCCTTGTGCCCCGAAAACTTGAGAATATCCCATTTTCACTTTTTATTTCGGCATCGCCACTCTCCAGGGAGAACAGAGGTTCTCCCTTTCGTAATCATCTTGAGTGATTTTCACTGTGAATTTTTCTTCCCTACAGGGCAAACACAGAAAAAATTCACTGCTCCACAAAAAATTGTGAGGAAAAAGCTTTGAGAAGAAGAACTTGTCTCTTATAGTCGGGCTGCCGGGAATTGAACCCGGTCTACATCCACCCCATGGACGCGTACTACCGGTATACTACAGCCCGAAATCACGCTCTCGGGAAAAGCCTATCACGGCGTTCATAAAAAATCAAAAGGCGATGTCGCGGCATCGCCTTTATAAACAATAAAAACTTATTTACAAAGAGTCAGGGCTCCTTTCACTTTCTCCACTTTTTCCTCCACCCTTCTCTTCTCCAGGAGGCTCCGGAAAAGTTTCATCCAATAGAGACAATAAACAAGAAGCTTCCTTATAATTGCGGTGATTCCCTTCAAATCCAGATCCTTGTATATTTGGATTCACCAAATTCCCTTCGAGATAGCGCAACAGTGTCCCTGAACAAATTCTTCTTGCCATGATTCAACTCCTCTGTTGGTTTCTGGAAGCAAAATAAATCTTTCTTGTGTTTCCGGAAGAGTCTTCGACAGACAAAACCCGTGCAGAGTCTTTCACACGTTCCCCTCCGACTCTATCTCGTACTGAAACAGCGAGTACGGGAGATACTCTCCTTGCTTGATTCTCTTTCACCGCTTGTGTCCTCCTTCGGTTTTTTAACGAACAAAATTTGGAACGATATCGGGCATTCGAGGGAATTATCCCGATCTTTTTTAGTTTCCTCCAATTCAAGAACGAGCATAGTATGCCACGTGGGAAAGTCTTGTCAAGACGAAAGGACACGATCAAAAGCCGCCTCTTTCGGAGGCGGCTTGACGAAAAACCCGATGAGACAAGGAAATGCTGCCAAGCTTACTACTCAAGTATTCCATCCAAATTCACATCGTACAAAATCGCCTCTTGGATATGGCGGTACGAGAGCAGCTCTTCGGGACGAAACCAAATCAGAATTTCTTTCTCCGCTTCTCCCGGGTCACCTGAGGCATGAATAAGATTACGAATGGAGCGGCTATCCACATCAGCAAGCTGATATGAGTCGACCGTCAAATCGCCACGAATCGTCCCAACATCGCTCGAAAGAGGCTCCGTTCCGCCGGTAATTTTTCGGACAATGCCAACTGCCTGATTCCCCTCCCACACCATGAGAATGACTGGTCCGGAAGAAAGGTACTTTGCATTCGATTGGAGAATCGCCATTCCATTTTCTCGAAACGTTTTGAATGGAGACTGTTGTCCCTTTTTCTCGTACGCTGCTGCCGCCTTTTTCCCCACGTTTTCGAGCCACTCTTCTCCTCCGACCATATAGTGTTCCGTGGCCATCTCGGGAGTCGGAATAAGCATTTTCATCGCAACAAGCTTGAGACCACTTCGTTCGTAGCGGCGAAGGATTTCTCCTATGAGCGAGCGTTGCACGGCATCCGGCTTCATAATAGCGAGCGTTCGTTCTTTCCGAATCATAATTCCGTTTCACAAAAATTAATTCGAGCCGGCCTTTCCGGTGCTCCTCCTACTATCAGTATTTTCGGAGAAAGCAAGAGATTACTGTCCTTTGAATCCAGAAAGTCGATACAATATCTCGCCTTCGATGTACGAGATAAAGACAGGAGCACGGTGTCGGGAATCATCGGCCTGGTTTCGGTTATCACTCAGAACAAAATATTGATCAGGACCGAGCGTCATCGATACGTTGAAGTTTGTTTGCCCGTCACCGGAGAACTTCTGCAAAAATTGGTCGTTTATAAAAATACTTCCGTCGCGAATGTCGATTTTTTCGGAGGGTAATCCGACAACCCTTTTCACAAAGAACGATTTCGGTTGATTCTCATCTCGGAACACCACGACATCGCCGCGAGAAAATTGCTTTTTTAGTTTGTTCACCAAGAGATAGTCCCCCTCTTCATACGCCGGACTCATCTCAGACCCAACCATAAAAAATGGAGAAACCACAAAAAGACGAATGGGAACGACAACGACAACAAAGAGGAGAAGGCTCACGATATTGAGAGCAAGGTATATTCCCAAAGACTTTGCCCAAGAAGTTCCATAATATTTTTTGTATACGAACGAGAAGAGAAAGAAGGCAACGCCGATCGCCACAACTGCCGAGAACGTCTCGGAAGCGACCGCGCCAAGAATGATATTAACGAAAAGAGTCGCCACTCCCGAAATACCGATAATGAGAAGTGACTTCGTATACGTTGAATCTTTCACTCCAAAAAATTTCGAAATCAAATGGAGAAGACTTCCGCCGAGCAGGAAACTCAGGAGGAAAACTGCGAGAGTAAATGCGAGAAGCTCCATAGAGTACATAGAGTACGGAAGAAATTCGTATGCTGACAACAAAACAAACAAAGAGTATCCTCGTTAAAGTTTGCAAGTGTCGTTTCTGTATTCTGCATTCAGAGTATAAAATTCGAAGCATTTTTACAATCCTCTCTTGATCACTCGCATATTGATTTTTTGCCAACCATACGAGCGTTCCGGTTTTGCGGTGTGTAATATAGACAAAGTTCCAATGTATTTAATGTATTTATAGGTATATCTGAGCATTTTGCCAGTTTTACTCTTGCCATTTTCTCCGTGGTTTGCGTCGACATGAGGTGTTCCTGTCTCCGCTCGCAAACATTTCATACTGGCCACTCACATTCGTTTGCGATGACTGCTCGGTCTGGTTTCGTATTCGCTCGGTAGCTTCGGCGATGTTAGATGTTAGTGGTAGCTCTTTGTGCTTGCCCCACCCTCCCAGTGCGCACACAACAATAATCCCTTATATACAAATATACATATACAAAGAAATGGCCCGCACAGTGTTTCCACCATGCAGGCCGATTGTTGAACCTAGGACCGGAACCGATCAGCGGCCGTTGAACTTGCGTCGCAAATCGTCGAGTGTATATTTCCCGTCGGAGGGATTCGGTAAGGACTTCGGGAGAAGCCCCCAACCATCACCAACCGGTGGGCTCGGAATGCCGGAAGCGAGACCGCGTGCGCCTTCCCACTCGCGCTCGAGCTCGTCTTGAATTTCCCTGATCCGCTCGAGTTGAGCCTCGGTGAGAGACTCGGTAGGCAGATGAACGATCTCGAAGTTGTGCGCCGCCGCGGAGCAAGACTTGCTCCACTTGAGCACCACTTCGCTGGGCAGAATCTGCTCCCAGATCATCTCACATTCGCCGTAACGATGCAGTCGACGAGAGTTGAGATCGGTCCATCCGGTATTCGGTCTGTCGCCGCCGTCGGGTCCGATGACCCAACCGTCTCCGGCATTAGTACGACCTCCACGACGTCGCCAGATGCGAATGTCGGTCGGGAGTCCGAGGGCTACCGCTTCCGTCTTCCGTCGCTGGTACTCCGCTTCGGCTGTGGCTTTCGCCCGCGCTTTCGCGGCTTCGCGTTCCTTCTGGTCGAGACTTACGCAGAACGCTGCGAGCCCTTCCTCCGAATACGCTTGGCCGTAGTAGTCACCGCTGAGCTTGACGCGGTCATCGGTGAACTCGATCGAGAGACTGATCGCTTCCGCTCGCGGCTTGAGGACCTCGAATTTCGGCTGGAACGCTTCACGCGCGAGGCGCTGACGCTCATGTTCAGTCTTCTGTGATTCGAGTTGCGCGACATGCCGTTCGAAGCTGACGACGTTCTGTTCGTTGTAAAGATGGCTCTGCCACCCCCACTTGAACGAAACTTCGCCCTGCTCCACAAGCTCGCGCCCGAGAGCCGTCAAACGGATGTTCAGTTCGTCGAGACGAATGCCGAGCCCGGCTTCCTTTGCCGCCTTGCTCGCGCCCTCGACTTCTTCCTTGGCCCGCGCTTCGCGGTCGGCTTTCGCTTTCCGCAGTGCCGCGCGCTCCTCATCCTGCCTCTTCATCTCCACCTCGAGACGGGACTTGTCGGCTTCTGACTCCACGGACTTCTCCGCGTAGTCAATGAAGTACGCGCCACGGCAGTGGTAGGTGCCGGCCTTTTGGAAAGCCGCCTCTACCGCCGGAACGAACTTCTCGTCGAGTGGAGTGTCCCACTCGCCACGGGAGAACTTGTTCACCGTCTCCACTTCAGCTGTGGCTTCCCATTTCTCGCCATCGATATCTTTGACGGTGACGGAAACGATCCGCTCGATCGTTCCATACGAGCGAGCCCCTCTCGACACTCCGGCGTGCACGATGTAGAAACCTTCGTGCACCGCAACCAGCGCGTGCTGGCCGCAAGCCAAGTGTCCACCGCGACGAACGTACACCGCACGCGGCTTGGTGCCGTCGCGCTTGGTGATGATCGTGGCGGAACCGCCACTCGTCATGCCACCACCCGACTCCCAGAGCGCCGGAATACCTCGCTTGGTCGTTTCGATACTGATCTTTCTCATCTCATCCTCCTATTCGTGCTCGGGGGTCCGGCTTTGCCGTTCCCATGAGCGTGAATTACCCGCTAGTTCTGGCCGCGAGCTTCGCCATCCAATCTCAATTTACAAAGAGCGTATCCATTTCGTCCTTTCGGACTCATCGGGTAGGACACACATCCTACGATGGAGGGAGATTTTTTTAACGAAGTTCTCCCAAACTCCGAACCGATTACGACACGAGATGGCGGTATACCGCCGCCGCGACGGCCGAGTCGTAGAGGGGATTGTGAGTCCCGCCCGCGAACTCGTCGACCAGCAGGTTGTGCTCGGCCGCGAACTTGTCCACCGAAGTGGGGTCCGCGCCGGCGGCCTGCAGGTTTCCGCTCACATCGTAGAGCGGATACGGACCGTCCCAGTCACCGATGAGGCCCTTGTCGTGCAGGTCGCGGAGAATCCGCGCCTCCACAATGTACCCCATGTGCACGACCACATCCGCGCCGTCCTTGTTGGCCTTGTAGAAGGCCGCGAAGTCGGCGAGAAGTGCGTCGTAAGACTGGTGCGTGACGGGGATGTCGGTGATCTTCGGAAGGACGTTCTCCCGAACCCACCCGTCGGTCACTTCCGTGTCCGGCAAGCGACCGACGAAGCGACCGATCTCGGCGCCGTTCTCGTCGTAGACGAGCGCGCCGATAGCGAACGCTTGCCCCCACAGCCCGTTTGTTTCCGCATCGAAGCTGAACAGTTTCTTACTCATGGTCTTTCTCCTTTTCTGTGCCTCACTAACCTGAGGCGCGGTTTCGGCGTTGTGCCATTTCCTCAATATGAGGACTGTATTCTCCCCCTGGAAGCGCACAGTCCTCATATTGAAGCGTGTCGTATTTACAAAGAACTTAAAGCTTGAAACAAAAACAGTCTTTCCTGCAAGGAAAGACTGTTTTTTAGGCTCTCCTCTTTTCCCCCCGGGTTGGAACCACCGTTGCTTAGCTCGGTTGGTGGAGGTTCATAGCGCCAATTCGCTCACCTCACTCTTGATAACTGCTATTGATTTTTCAAAGCTTTACCCAATAAGTATAGCAGATGCATTGATTTTGTCAATACGTGAGGATATATTTATTTTTTGGAACCCTTCTTTATTTGTTTTATTTAAGCTGAGGAAAATCAAATAGTGAATCTGGGCAAAACGGTATCCGGGTTAAAAATGTGGAATAATTTCATATTTGTCCACTTCTAAAAAAAACCCCCACCCGTAGAAAAAAGAAATATTTTACAAGAGATCACAATGCATTCCTGTTAAATTACAGTGCTAAGTGAGTTACACAAGAGATCGTGTTGATTTCTTAATTAAGAGACTCCCAACTTTCTTTTAAATTTCAAAAATGGGTATTTCCGAACTTCTCCATTACCAAAAATTGTTTTCGAAATTGTAAAGTTTTCTCAATTGCCAATACAAGATTTTTAAAATTTAGGAAACCTTAATACCAAGAACGGTAAAAATAACACCTTCCGAATTTACTAAAAAAAATTGGCGGAAAGGGGAGGGATTCGGTCGGGATAATTGATTCGTCGGCACCCGACCCCGCCTCGCGGTCAGGTGTACTCTTCGCCTGACACGTCTGCTTTCCCCCTCACAAAATGAACATCACTTTCTCCTCATCCTTGTTCTCCTCTGGCGGTGCGAAATGGTCGTCAGCCATCAAATGACCCTGCCTGCGGTCGGGTGTACTCGCCTGACATCGCTCGAAAGCACCTACCCTCACCAAAAGTAGGCAGTTCACTTCTCCTCATCCTGTTCTCCACAATTTTGGCGGAAAGGGAGGGATTCGAACCCTCGATCCCCTTTCGGAGATACCGCTTTTCGAGAGCGGCGCCTTCAACCACTCGGCCACCTTTCCTCTATATCTCTATTGTATATCTTGCCGTTTCCACTTTTTCCATTATGTGCGGAAAATCAAACTTTTGTCCAACCGTACCTCGAGTACGAGGTGAGGAACACAAAAACAAAAGTCGAGGACGCACTTTGGGTCCCCGACCGAAGGAGAAGAGCTCTGGTTCCAAAGAAGGAATTTCGTCATCGGTCACCCGAGCTCAGTTTCCTCATGAAGTGATCTCACGCACGCCAACCAGTTGAAGCTGATCACTCTTTCGATGGCGCCCAAGACAGAGAACCGCCCGCTCACCTTTTCGCACCTTCCCTTCTTCAAGAAGTCGCTCGGTAAGACGATCGATAATCTGGTCGAGGTCTGCATCTTCCTCAAAAAGAAACGCGTCGACACCCCACATGAGAGCCATACGATTCCACGCGCGGCGATTGTTGGTTGCTACAAAGAGACGCGAACTCGGACGGAAGTGCGACATAAGTCGTGCTGTAAATCCGCTCTCACTCATGAGCAAAATGATGTCGGCCTCATAACTTTTTGCGAGTTCATAAACACTCCGCACCATCACTGAGTATTCGGAGCGAAGATTCATGCCCATGGTGTTATACACGTTGTCGAACGGCGATTCTTCCGTATGCGCGATAATTTCCGCCATGGTGCGAATCGTCTCGACCGGATATTTCCCCATCGCCGACTCTTCGGAGAGCATAACTGCATCCGCATGATCGATAACCGCATTCGTTACATCGCTCACCTCGGCTCGAGTCGGACGCGGATTCTCCGTCATCGACTTCATCATTTGCGTCGCCACAATAACAGGGCGCACCGCCGAAAGACTTTCCGCGATAATTTCTTTCTGAAGAATTGCCACTTTCGTTTCCGGAAGTTCGATACCCAAATCTCCCCGCGCTACCATAACAGCATCCGCTTCGCGGATAATCTCCTTCAGATTTTTGACCGCCTCCTTGCGCTCGATTTTCACAACAACGCGCGGAAAGAGCTCTTCGGGAATCTCGGCTTCTGCGAAAAGCGCGCGCATGGATCGAACATCGTCGGCACTTCCCACAAAAGACATACCCACATAGTCCACTCTTTGGTCGAGGACGAAACGAATATCGCGCCGGTCTTTTTCGGTAATGACGGGGAGCGAAAGCTTTGAATCCGGAAGATTGACTCCTTTTCTGTTCTTTACTTCGCCGTCATTCATCGCTTCGAGTTCAAGAAGCGCGCCTTCTTTTTTCATCACGCGAAACTGGAGTGTTCCATCTTCCACCAGAACTCCATGATCTACTTCGATATCACGCACGATTTCCGGCTGATCAAGAAAAAACAGGTGTCCGTGAAGATCAGGAACCTCTCCTTCGTGCGCACTATCGCTTGCGAATACATGTTCTCCGGTCGAAACACGGAACGGTTCTGCTACCCTGGTTCGAATGCGCGGACCCTGAATGTCAGCAAGAATCGCGATCGGCATCTGAAGTTCTTCGGAGAGTTCACGGACACGGTTGATGATCGACTCGTGCCATTCATATTCGCCATGCGAAAAATTGAGGCGCACCACATTCATTCCCGCTTTCACCATTTCTCGGAGCCGCTCTTTCGACTCGGATGCCGGACCGATAGTCGCGACGATCTTTGTGTGTTTCATAAAAAAACAAGATTTCAAAAATCAAACTTTCAAATTGAGTTATTGTACCAGAAGACCATGCGCGACACAAAGAAAAAAGGCCTCCGCCTTTCTGGTTCCGTTTCTTTAAGAAGGAAGGAGTTGCCTAGCCTGACCGAATCTCCAAAAGCTCTTCCAAAAACCTTTCAAGAGACGATGGAGAGCGAGGATATGAGGCTCCCTTTAATTGCTGCGCAGCAAGGCACTGAATATCAGCGCCCCTTTCCCTCGGAGCCCCTCTCTTTTAGAGATTGAGCTTTTTTGCGATACCCGAAACCAGTGGCATATCCCAGCGTTCTCCTTGAAGCGCCTTCACAAAACCGAGCACATTCAGAACGAACACGAAGACAGCGAGTCCCCATCCAAGTATCGGGAACCAGAAAACGAATGAGCCAAGAATCCAAACAACCAAAAGCGCCACTCCCTGTTTCGCATGAAATTGGCAATACGGACTTTCTCGCTTCAAAAAAAGCGGAATAAAAACAAGAACGCACAGGTAACTGAGCGCTGCCACAAAGCGGTGATCCTCCACATCTTTGGAAAGCGGAAGTGCCGGGCTTTCACTCACGGTTTCCCGTTCTTTCTCATGATTCGGTGTTTCCGTACCGGTTGTTTCATTCATACCAATGGCTATCAAGGATGATATTTTTATTCATTGTATCACATACGAAAATCCGCGCGACAGTCAGGCCAGAGATTTTGTTTGGGAAAAGAGAGGAGCGTTTTCCTGTGCGGGAAACTTCTTTCCGCTCCGAAGAAGTGTCCGAAACGAGAGAGGGAGAGAATCAATCGGAAAGAGTTTCTCCGTCTTGTGAAAGCGCTTCCCAAATATGCGCCGGAACAGGATCACGCTCGGAACTTCTTCCGGGATAGCGCCAGACGCTGATGATGTTTACCCTGCGCTTCGAAACTAAATCAAGCGGCTCACGCTGTCTGGTCGAGGATTCTTTTTGGTACATTACCCACAATTCGTGAGGGCGTGCCCTCGAACCGAGCCGATGCATGGCAGCAACGGTTCCAGGCAAAATACCAACTTCTTCCCGATCTGGACGACGCATCACCGCGAGCGCGCGCTGCCGACTCACTCGGTACTCCCGCATTTTATACTCGGCATGCCGAGTAAACGATATTCCTCCCCTCGTCTTCGCCTGAATCCGCAACATCATACCGCGTTTACGAAGGTTCTTTCATGGCATTTTTGGCATCGATATTGCGAAGGGCCGCGATACGCTGTTCGATCGGCGGATGTGTGAGAAAGAGCGAGGAAATCCGTTTCCCCTTGAAGGGATTCGAGATAAAAAGATGCGCCGTCGCACGATTCGCTGCTTCCAAAGGCTCGGTATCGCCAGAAATTTTTTCAAGAGCGCTTGCGAGTCCTTCAGGATAGCGAGTGAGGAGCGCGCCCGAAGCGTCCGCCAAAAATTCTCGTTTTCGGGAAATGGCAAACTGCATAAGCATTGCCGCAATGGGCGCGAGAATCGACAGGACGATTGCGGCAATAAAGAAAATCGCTCGAAATTGACCGCCGCGATCCTCTTCACCTCGCCCCCCGAAGAACGCCGCATTTCGAAACCAGTCCGCAAGCAGCGTGATAAATCCCGCAAGCACCACTACCACAGTAGAAATGAGAATATCGCGGTTTCCGATATGCGAAAGCTCATGCGCTGCCACGCCTTCGAGCTCCGTTCGGTTGAGGCGATTCAAAATGCCGGTGGTGAAACATATCACACCATGCTTCGGGTCACGCCCTGTCGCGAAGGCGTTCATGGCGGAATCTTCTATAATGTAAATTTTCGGAACGGGAAGCCCTGCGGTAATACAAAGATTTTCGACGATATTATAAAGCTCGCGCGCATTCTCACGTGTCACTTCTTTCGCACCGCTCATCGAAAGAACAATTTTGTCGCTCCACCAGTAAGAACCAAAGCTCATGAGAACAGAGAAAATAACCGCGCCGTAGAGAATGAAACTGTTTCCAAGCGCCGTCGCAAAAACATAGCCCACACCCGTTACCAACACCAAGAAACCGGTGATGTAGACCCAGGTGAGACGCGTATTCTTGTCGTACGAGTGGTAAAGTGTTGCCATAGTCAAAAAGTCGTTGAATTTGAAAATACACCAGAACAATCCTAATCGGTTTTAACAACAACAAAGTATACTCAAATTCTTTTCATATCTGTGTGTTTCAGGAAATATCACTCAATATTCAACTTGTTATACAAAGCACTCCGACGGCCTTCATTATCACGTTTTTTGCGCAACATATCCATACTTTCTGAAGATGAGGGCTGCTTATCCTTCTGAGCGTTCGGAGGATTTCGAAATTCCACTGAACTCACGGCTCTCTCTGGCGATATGTTCTTTGAACGAAGAAATTCGTTTGCTTTTCCGAGTATTTCCACAACTTCAGCTCGATCGCAAGTAAGTTCCTTATATTTTTTCCCTCTGCGGACATGACCAAAGGGGACGACTCTATACACAAATAAGTTTTCCATAGATTCATTACCCTTTCTCCCCTCTCTAATTAATACGGTGGAATGAGGCTCGGGACGATCTGTAAGAAAGACCGCGAGCCCAGATGATCCAGAGGAAATAGACTCGTTTGCGGGCATTTTTCCTACGAGTATATCGCCAATTGCAAGCTTGGAAGACGTCACATGATAATACTTCGGCTTCTCTTTTTGCTCTAAGTGAGAGTCCCTCTGACGAATCCGAGCTTTTTCACGTGCGGACAAAAGCATATCTTGGTGAATTTTGGGAGAATTGTTGTTGTTTAAAAAAGTATACTTTTCCATAATGATTACCTTTTTGTTAGTTATGAGAGAAGAAAAAGGGAACCTCCTCGGTAAACATCAATCTTCCACTCCATCTGCATCGTACCTTCCACTCCACTCATGCACCTGCTCAACACAAAGTTTGCACCGAGAATTTAGACAATGAAAATTCCCACTCCTTTGCACACAAAAGAACAGAGAACATTGATCCGCTCACCGCAAGAATACCAAGTGTGAAGAGTAATTGACCTTCGTCCTTTTGCATTCTTCTCCCAGAAATCCATCAGATACAAACGACCAGGTAAGTAGAGCAAGGAGATCAACACCGAGCGGGAGAAAAATTTTCGCGAACTCAATTAGATCAAGTCCCCTCTCTCAGCTTGAATGAGAGAGAAAATGATAGCTCAATAATTCAACGTGATCAAGAGACGAGTTTTCAATCGAGAAGAGAAAACCATTAAAACTCCACTTTCACTGGTTGCTTCGCCGCTTCTTCTTCAAGCTCAAAAAATTGTCGTTTGGAAAAATTGAACAAATTCGCAATGATATTGGTGGGCACTGTCTCTATTTTCGTATTGAGCGCCAGAACCATACTGTTGTAGAAGCGTCGTGAAGCCTGAATTTTGTTTTCCGTATCAGAGAGTTCTCGCTGGAGTTCCAAGAAATTCGTATTGGCCTTGAGATCCGGATACGCTTCCGCGACGGCGAAGAGACTCTTGAGTGCTCCCGAGAGCATATTTTCCGAAGCAGCTTGCTCCTCCACGGTTCCCGCTTGCATCGCTTTTGTTCGCGCCTCGGTCACCTTTTCGAAAACACCGGATTCATGCGCGGCATACCCCTTCACCGTATTCACCAGGTTCGGGATGAGATCGTAACGACGTTTTAGCTGGACGTCGATATCGCTCCAGGCTTCTTCGGTTCTATTTTTGAGCGTAACAAGTCCGTTATAGAGAAAGACCGCTCCCACAACAAAGAGCGCAACCACTCCGAGGACGAGAAAAAGAGGTGACATAGAATTTGAAAAGTCAGATTCCGTCAGAATGACGAATATTTGGCTTCTGTAAAAGAAATTTAGTCTCTTAATCCGACTATAGCACAGCACCCACTCTCTGAAAAGCGCTGAAACGAAAAAAGGTATATACTAAATTCCGGGAGAGCTCTTGTCAAAACGGAGATACAAACCTCTTTTTCTTCAGAATTTTATTCGTAACTCACGCGCTATGGTCCGCCAAAGCATTCTCATCTTTCTCATTCCGGTGTTGGTCGGCATTCTGACCGAAGCAATCAAGTTCGCGAATTACTGCAGAAAGTACGGCTGGGATATTCGCTATTCGATTGCCTACGGACATATGCCAAGCGCGCACACCGCTTTTGTCCTCTCTCTTGTCACCACCGTTTCTCTCGTCGACGGATTTACGACCACAAGTTTTGCAATCGCGCTCATTCTTGCCATCATCGTTATTTTCGACGCTCTGCGTTTGCGCGTCTATATGGGCGAACACGCACAATACTTAAACGCCCTTTCAAAGGAACTGAAGCTTGATGAAACACGATTTCCCCGCCTCAAGGAGCGCGTCGGGCACAAGCCCGAAGAAGTTGCCGTGGGCGCGCTTGTCGGCATTTTTCTCCACCCTGTTTCTCTTCGCGCTCTGGGGAGTGTAGGAAATTTTGAAGGTAAAACTCAGAGCGGCTCACTCGAGGAATCCGATTGTCGATTTTTTTATGCCTTCGATTGCGATATCCCTCTCCTACGTTTCGATTCCTTACCCTTCCCGAGCTCGCGAATTTCGTCGCGCAAAATAGCGGCGGTCTCGAAGTCGAGTACCTTGACCGCTTCTTTCATCTCGCGTTCCTTTCGACGAAGAAGGGCTTCGCGGTCTTTACCGAAGACGTTCGCATCGAGCGCCAAGTCGGCGCGAACCGTGCGATCATGTTCGCTCTCCATGCGATCGGTAATGTCGCGAATTTCTTTTCGAATTGTTTCAGGTGTAATGCCGTGCGCTTCGTTGTAGTCAAGCTGCTTTTTGCGTCGGCGATTTGTCTCGGCGATCGAGCGCTCGAGTGAACCCGTTACCGCGTCCGCATACAGTGTGACGCGTCCCGACACATTTCGCGCGGCGCGACCAATTGTCTGAATAAGCGAGGTTTCTGAGCGCAAAAATCCTTCTTTGTCAGCATCGAGAATACCGATAAAAGTGACTTCCGGAAGATCGAGTCCTTCGCGCAAGAGGTTCACGCCAACCAAACAGTCGAAGTCACCCTTTCGGAAATTCGTCAGAATGCGAATGCGATCGATAGTTTTGATATCGCTGTGAAGATATTCTGCCCGCACGTTTTTTTCTTTGAGAAATGCCGCGAGATCTTCGGCCATTTTTTTCGTGAGGGTCGTCGCAATAACACGATTTCCCTTCGCTACTTCTGTTTCCGCTTCGCGAATAAAATCGCGAACTTGTCCGGGGTACTCGCCGCTTGAGCGGACGGGACGGACCGTGAGCACGGGATCAAGAAGGCCGGTCGGACGAATCACCTGCTCCACTATCCGCGCGCTCGTCGTCCGCTCTTCTTCGCCCGGCGTCGCCGACGTAAAAATAATTTGTCCCACGCGCTCACGAAACTCTTCGGCGCGAAGTGGACGGTTGTCGAGTGCCGAGGGAAGACGGAATCCGTGTTCGACAAGCGTTCGCTTTCGAGATTGGTCGCCCGCATACATCCCACGAAGCTGCGGGAGCGTCACGTGCGACTCATCGATAATCGTAAGAAAGTCAGGCTTTCCCTGCGCTGTTTTAGGAAAATACGAGAGGAGCGTTTCGGGAGGTTCGCCAGGCGCTTTCCCCGAGAGGTGACGCGAATAATTTTCGATACCGTTCGTGTAGCCGATCTCTTCAATCATGGAAAGATCATGTTTCGTTCGACGTTTGAGACGATCCGCCTCGAGAATTTTTCCTTCCGCATGAAGCACTTCGAGTCGTTCCTCGAGTTCAAGCCGAATAGAGTGGAGCGCGCGCTCCCGATCTTCATCGCTCGTCACAAAGTGCTTTGCGGGAAAAAGAAAGAAAGCCGCTCTCTCTTCGAGCACCGTTTGCGATACGGGATCAATTTTTTTCATTCCGACAATCCGATCTCCTTCGAGCTCGATCGCCAGAATATTTTTTTCTTGAACGGGCATGACTTCGACACGATTCCCCATCGCGCGAAATGTGCCTGGCGTGAGGTCGAGAGTGGTACGCTCGAAAAACCGATCGACGAGTGCATGCAACAATTCCGAACGCGAGAGCGCCATCCCCGTTTCAAGACGCATGTTTTCTCGCTCGTATTCTTCCGGCGATCCCAACCCGTAAATACACGAGACCGATGCCACGATAATCGTATCGCGACGCGTGAGGAGCGCCTGTGTCGAGGCGTGCCGAAGCCGCTCGATTTCCACATTAACCGCGGCATCCTTTTCGATATAGGTGTCGCTTGCTGGAATGTAGGCTTCGGGCTGATAAAAATCGTAGTACGAGACAAAATAGTGCACCGCCGCATCCGGAAAAAAATCCTGATACTCCTGCGCAAGCTGTGCGGCGAGCGTTTTGTTGTGAGCGATAACGAGTGTGGGCTTCCCCCACCGCGCAATCACATTCGCCGCGGTAAATGTTTTCCCGGAGCCCGTGACACCAAGGAGCGTCTCGCGCATTTCTCCGTTCGTCAGTCCTCGAAGAAGCGCCTCAATCGCCCCCGGCTGATCTCCGGCCGGCTCGTATGGCGCCTTCAGATGAAATCGGTTGTTTCCTCTTGACATAAATTATATTTCTTGCTACTTTAGCAGGAAATTTGTTTTTTTACAACCAGAAGCAAAGGAGAGATCTAATGAACCGAGAAACCGCATTGCGTTTATTAAAAACCGGTAAGCTATCCCTTGAGCAGATGATGGAGGTTGGAACAATTGCCAAGGATCTTCTGGTTTGGAAGAACATTGGAGATCAGATTTATTGGGATAAACTCTCCTTCCAGGATAGGTTAAAAATTGGAAATACTGCTCGTAATAACAGTATTTGGTGTGCAATTGTAAAAAGTAAGGGACTCTCCTTCGAAGAGATGCTCTCGATTGGAAAGATTGCTCAGAGCAACGATATTTGGTTAACAATTTTAGAAAATGAGGAACTCTCTATCGACAACCTATTTACAATTGGAAGAATTAACGAAAGTGATGAAATTTGGCTCAAGATTGCAGAAATAATCGAGGCAAAACAGTAAGTTAAGTATAGTCTCCCGGCACGCCCACAAAGCGTGCCGATTTTTCCTTCCATATCACCACCCACTCATATCACAGCAAAACATGAGGAAGTATGCCATGAGAAACCTTAGTCTCGAAATTCTTGAAGTCCTCCGCGATACGCAAGAGCTAAACCTTAGTTCTTACGAAATAGCCAGAGAGCTTGCCTCAGACAAACAAAAAACTATAAACACACTGAAAACGCTCGCGGAACTTGGCCTGGTATATCGAGTAAGAGAGAATACAAAAGGAACAAATCGGCACGAAAGTACAGACTGTGCACGCCGATTCCTCTATACCATCAGTCAAAATGGTAGAAATTTTTTATCCCAACCAAGGAGAAATAACCCATAATAATTAGCAGAAATAATTCAACCTCCCGGCACGCCCACAAAGCGCGCCGGTTTTTCTTTTTATCTTTTCCAAGATATTCTTCTTTTTCCACTCTCCGAATTTTGGTTTTCAAATTTCTGACACTTCTTTCTCTTTCGCTCTTTTTCCTTCCTTGCTAGAGTACTCAGGTCGGTTCCCATTTCCGAAAGAGCCCAGCAAACGCGCTTCCTCTTCCTCCCTCTGCCAAAGGCAGACTAAATAATATTTTCGCTCTTCTCTTCTTTCCCTATGCGCCTCTCGTACTCTTCCCTGGGCACCTACCAAACGTGCCCCCTCAAATATAAATTTAAGGAAATCGATCACCTCAAGGAGCCAAAGTCCAAAGAGGCGGTTTTCGGCACGCTCATCCACTCGACCCTCAAATTTCTGCACGAGCCTTCGCTCATTCCGCCAACGCTTGAAGACGCACTTCAGCACTTCTCGACCGGCTGGAATGATGCGGTTTACGACGATCCGAACGAGGAGCGCGCGGCTTTTTCGGCAGGCATCGATATGATTCGTCGCTACCGCGAAAAAAATGATCCGAAAGATACGACAATCATCGCCCTCGAAAGCCCTTTTCAAATAGAAATAGCTGATGCTTCCGGAAGGACACATGTCATAAAGGGTATTATCGACAGAATCGACAAAACATCGGACGGCTATGAAATTATCGACTACAAAACCGGCCGCAAAATGCCCTCGCAGGCGGATGTAGATGCAAATCTGCAACTCTCTGTCTACGCGAAAGCCTTCCTCGCGCGCTACCCCAAAGAAGCACAGCGGCTAGAACACCTCACTGTGAGTTTGTACTTCTTGAAACACGGAGTAAAACTTTCTTCCTCACGAACCGCGAAAGATTTGCAAAGAGTGGATGATCTCTTTCTTGAGACGATCGAAGAAATCGAAGCGGGCCATTTCGAGCCGCGCGTCAATCCGCTCTGCGACTGGTGCGGATTTCAAAAAATGTGCCCCATGTGGAAACATAAATTCCGCGACCGCCTCCCAGGAACAAACGAGGAAAAAGAACGAGCGGTCAGGGAATACCTCGACTCGAAACGAACGATCGAACTCGAGAAACTTCGCCTCATGAAACTTCAGGAAACAATTTTCGAATACATGGATGCCGAGGACGTCGAGCGCCTCTTTGGTCCTTCGGGCATTCTCGAGCGGACCCGCACCAAAAAATACGATTACGATCCCGAGAAGCTCCGCAACTTTCTGGAACCCCTCGGAAAGTGGGGAGATGTTCTTGCCATAAACCAAACACTCGTGAAAAAAACCCTCGCAACTCTTCCTTCTCACACGAGGAAGGTCGTAGAATCGGAGGCGAAAATTCCGGGAAAAGAAACGGTGACGCTTCGCGTCAAGAAAACACTTGCTGAGAAAGAAGAATCTCTCTAATGCAGAGAAAAATTCTTCGAAAAGAAAATCTCGAAGAAAAAACAACAAGAGCGCCTGTTCGGCGCCCTTCTTTTTGTCTGTCCTTTTTTGGAACGGTTCCGCAACAATTCTTTTCTTTGCAGCGGATCACTTTTCTTGTCCTCGAAACAATTGGGAGATAAGGAGGTGGACACTTTAGAAACCCCGCTCAATCCCTTCGGCAAGCTTGGTGCGCTCCATGATTTCACGATGCACAATATCGACATCGCGACCAAACCGAAGCCGCGAGAGCTCACGAAGATGAAGGGCTAATTCTTCGTCGCCCGATGTCGGCGGGGAGACAAGGAGATTAAACGGCTTCGACGATTGACTGTTGATGAGGAGTCGCACAAATGCCTTTCGGTTGTCCACATTGACTAAGTCTCGCGCGGTAAAGATCGGTTCGAATTGCTTCTCCAAAAATTCCGCATCTTCCGGCCCCACGCGAAATGCCACAAGCGACCCCACGTTCCCAAAGACCGCCTTCGAAATATTCTCGGAGAGTTGCCCGATAAACTGGTGCGCAATAATAAGATTCAAGCGATATTTTCGCGCCTCCGAGAGAATCTGCGCAATCGAATCAGTCGTCACATTTTGAAATTCATCAATGTAAAACGAAAAGTCACGGCGCGACTCCTCCTTCATGTCGGCGCGAGCAAGCGCTGCCATCAGTATTTTTCCCGCAACGATCATCCCAAGAAGATGGCTGTTCGTCTCACCGAGCTTTCCTTTGGAGAGATTAATGAGGAGAATTTTTCCTTCATCCATGATCATGCGGAAATCAATCGTGCTCTTTTGCTGTGCGATGATAGGACGCATCATATCGTTTGCAACAAACGGTGTAAGTTTCGACGTGATGTAGGGCACCATGTTGGCAAGCGCCGCTTCGCCGCCCGCTTTCTCCGCCTCTTTCACCCAAAAATCATAGACAATGGGGTTCTTGCACCGCTCGAGTTTCATGCGACGAAAGTCGGGATCAGCGAGCACCTTCGGGATTTCCATGAGCGTCGATCCACTTGCCGGATCCTCCATGATGAGGAGCATCGCATTTCGCATATACTGCTCGAACATCGGACCGCCCGTTTGCTTGAGATCGTAGAGCTTGTCGAAAATATTGATCATCTCGTTAATCACGAACGTTTTTTCCTCGGGGCGCGAAAATTCGAGCATGTTGAGCCCAAACGGCCGTTCGACATCCGACGGATCGAAGTAAACGATATCTTCGGCACGCTCCTTCGGCACCGCGGCGAGAATGTCCGAGACCGCATCACCGTGTGGGTCGATAAAACAAAGACCGCGTCCCGCACGCACATCTTGTTTCGCCATCTCCTGAAGAAAGACTGATTTTCCGACCCCCGTTTGTCCGATGACATAAAGATGTCGACGACGATCGTCTTCGGCGAGACGAATGTCTGTTTTCATGCCGCGATAATCGTTGTAGCCCAACAGGATCCCTTCTTTTGGGATATCAGGCGGGGGCGGCGCCGCGCCCGCTTTCTGCCATTTTATGTTCGGCGTCTCGGTGGTTGAAATCGGAAAGTGAAAGAGACTCGCGATTTCTTCGACACCCAGAATAAACGCGCTCTCCTCTCGAAACGAACGAAAAATATAATCGAAGATTACGGGCTTGCTTGACCGGCCGCGGGCGCGGCGCGTCCGGAACACATTTGCTTCCGGATACTCGAATTGCGCAAACGCATTTTCCATTTGCGCAAGTATTTGTCCGGCGCGCTCCTCGGTCGGCGCGGCAGCAAGAAGGCGCACGTTCACGTGAAACGCCGCCTTCGATACTTTGCGTTCAATCGCCTTCACGAGCTCTTGTTCCTCCGGCGTAAGCTGCACATGTTTTTTCTCTTCGGGCAATTCGTTCGACTTTCCGCTCCACGTCGAAATCGAAAGAAGCGAGGAAAGTGCTGAGCCGAGAAAATGAAGAAACGGCGATTCGTGATACACATCGGAGAGACGCTTCCCCTGCTGCATCTCTCGCGCGATTCGTCGCCCTTCCGTGCGCCACGACGTTCCTGCAGGAGAGAGCACGATCTGTAGCGCGGCGCCTTCCCCCTCTTTCGAGAGTTTGCTCAAAGAATTGGAAATCTCATTGAGCGGATCTACATCCAAAGATTCGTAGGTGCGAATAGGAAGCGCGGTGCCGCGAGAGAGCGTCATGGTCGAGACCGCCGAAAAACCATTTGGGGAAAAGATAGTATAGTCTTTCACTTTCTCGATAGTTGCCGTTGGATAGAAACTGTGCACTTGCTTTTCGACACTCTCGCGAAATTTTTTCGGCATCGAAAGAAAAAACGTCATCTCTTCTTCCCCCTCCGGATTTGCAAGTTCAAAGACGAGCGCCGGCGGCCCATAGAAGAATTTTTTTATATTGCCAACGATGTCGATTCCGTGTTTCGCGCCGCGAAAAGACTGGAGCGACACAAGAAGTTGCTCCATCGCGCCAATTTTCTCCTTCCAGAGATCAGGGCGCGGCGCCTCGCCTTTTCGCTCAAGTGGCTTCGAAACACGGACGATCTCAAGATCCATGTTGAGCGAATGGTTGATGCGTCCGCGAAAAAAGAAGAAGAGGCGCACCAAAAGAAGCGCTCCCGTCGCCACGACTCCAATACCCAAAATTCCGAGTATCGGAAGAAAAATCGAATTGAGATCGAATGCGGATTCCACAACGACAAAAACTAATCTTCAGAAAGCAAGCCTCGTTTTTTCAATTCCTCGGAAAGTTCATCGGCAAGCCGGTCATGTGTGCGGTCCAGTGTATACGCGTCGATATGGCGGGCGACCGATACCGCATGAGGCACTCCTTTCACCAGAGCAAGGTCCAGCAATTTTTGTACCCGGCTCTCCGAATCCTGGACCGAAGCAATAGCACTCGCATCGAAAGAAATGGCGCGATCATCATCCGCTCCAGCTGATGTGGGCGGCGCGCTCGATGTCCATGAACGCACCGTCTCGAGCAATCGTTCGTAGAGAGAAGCGTGCTTTGCTTCGATTGGTTCGAAGCGTATTTCGGATTCCTTCCCTTCACCAGAGGTATCTGGGGATTGATCAAGTCCTTTTTCATTTCCTCTTTCCTTTCTTTCAGAGAGCGTCTCAAATCTTTCTTCGTTTGGCATATGGGACAGCTTTTACGGATTATCACCTCCCCGCTCCCTGCACCTGCCACAAGAAGGAGGAACAGGAAGTATCCCGACACCCACACTTCCAGGCACCGTTTTGTACAGAGCAGGTCATCCCGACAAAGGTAACGGGTGTCTGGGCACTCGTTGTATCAATATTCGCATGAGTCACCGTGGCAGAGGTGGATCCCTGGCACCAGTTTCCATTCTGTGTGCCACTACAAGCCCCGGTGTACTCAACCCAGCTACTGGTTCCAGGATTGTACCAATACCCCTTTGTGTACGAGACTCGTGTTTGATTTCCAGGAATCCCTATCGTTGCCTTCAGGGTATGGATGTCACTTGCAGTACACTCTGCGGCAACAAGAGGCGTATTTGAAAGAAAGAGGTCAAAGGGACTGCCATAGCCTCCGGGGAGAGAAGAAGAAGGAGTGAGAGTCGAGCAGGAAGAGAAGGTGGGGGTGGAAGAAAGAACCGAAAAAGAAACCGTGAAGTCAGTGGTGTTTGCATTGCCTGCCGTATCCTGACAGCGGATGTGATAGGTGTAGCTTTGTCCATTACTGAGACCCGAAATGGTTTGTGAGTGGCTGGTGCTGTTTGTGGTTGTGAAGGTGTTCGGGAGAGACGCGTAGGCTTGATCGGTGGTGCCGTACTTACAGGTTGCGGTTTCATTGGTGGTAAGCGTCATCGTGGTACTTGTGGTTCCAGCGGTGAGGCTTCCTGAGGGAGCGGGGTTGGAGCGAGTCGGCACTGTTGCGTCAATGGTAAACGTGTCTGTTGCTGCATTGGCATTTGTGACGACATTGCCGGAGCTATCTGTTGCTCGGACATACATGGTATGGGAGCCGTCAGTGAGGGCGGTATTCATGGTACAGGTAAAGGCTTCCGTTCCTGCATTAAAGGTGTCGTCATTGGGAGTACAGGCATTCCAGGTGCCTGCGGTGCTGTCCATCTGGTACTGGACAGAAGAGATGGTACTCCCCGCGTCCGTTGCGGAGCCTGTGAGCGCCGGGGTGTTGTCTGTGTTGGGATCAGGAGAGAGTGCGGTCAGGGTGAGGACAGGAGCCGTCGTATCTGCCGGGTTCGCTACTGAAAAAGAAACCGTGAAGTCAGTGGTGTTTGCATTGCCTGCCGTATCCTGACAGCGGATGTGATAGGTGTAGCTTTGTCCATTACTGAGACCCGAAATGGTTTGTGAGTGGCTGGTGCTGTTTGTGGTTGTGAAGGTGTTCGGGAGAGACGCGTAGGCTTGATCGGTGGTGCCATACTTACAGGTTGCGGTTTCATTGGTAGTAAGCGTCATCGTGGTACTTGTGGTTCCAGCGGTGAGGCTTCCTGAGGGAGCGGGGTTGGAGCGAACGGGAGGGGTGGTGTCGGAAGAGGAGGCACCTATGGTAACGGGGTAGCCAGAAGCATTCGGAGTGCCGGAAGCATCGATGACGTAGAGGTAGGCTGGTCCCGCCGAGAGGTGTCCGGGACGGACCGTGGCAGAGACACTCCCCGTAGCCCAAGCAGTAGGAATTTGAATTTCGCAGGCATTTCGACCACTCCAAGTCGCGCCGTCGCAGAGCTCCACTCGCTGCGGAGTACTGTCCATATAGATTTCATCGATATCGATAGTGGCAGGGTCATTCGCACAAAAGTCATAGTAGGCGCCTCCCATAGTAAACATCGAAATATCTTCTGCGCTTGTACGCATCACTT
The DNA here is from genome assembly GCA_016699975.1 of Candidatus Moraniibacteriota bacterium. GTDB lineage: Bacteria > Patescibacteriota > Minisyncoccia > Moranbacterales > UBA1568. Next base: position 1,034,024 of record CP064994.1, read on the forward strand.
TGTTACGAAGGAGGATTTCTTCTTTCTGCTTGAGTACCGGGCGGTAAAACACACCATCCCACTGGCCATTGGCAACGCCCGGAGCAGATTGAACAAGATAATTTTCGAGACGATCCCATTCATTTTCAGTATCTCTTCCTCCATGACTGAAATATTCATCCGGAGGCGACTGACTCACATGGAGACGCCAGTTGGCGCTCGGTTCGCAAGAACTATTGTAGGCACTCGAGAAATAGAAGCGGTCACTCCAATCACTCGTGTAGCCGATCAGCGCCTTTGATTGTCGGGGCCAGGTAGTTCCAAGTCGCTTCATTCTCCAGTAAAAAGAAATGTACAATTTTGATCCAGTCACATACTGAGTATACGGAACAGCAAGATTGAGTCCCCAATACGTGTTATCGGTAAATGAGGCTCGCGCATGATTGCTCGAACCGGGAAGAGGAGAACTATTGTTGAAGACGATCGACTTTGAACTGTAGGCACCGCCCCCATCCATGCTCCAGGAATTGTAGGAAGAAAGATTCCCTTGGTGAATAAGAGGAGTGGTGCCTCCCGACCAGTTTGCCACCACTCCCCCATTTGAAACGGTGTCGAACGTATCCCACAACATCGGTCCCGCATGAGCCTTCGTGTTAAAACCGCTTCCCGAAACAGTAATAGTATTTCCGGAAGAAACTGTTCCCGAGACCGAAGAAATGGAAGGCGCGGCAAGGGTCCCTTGAGCCACGAAGAAACTTCCCGCAAGAAATAAAACTCCCGCGAATACCTTCGCGGAAATGATATGCCGATGTGATCGCATAAATGAAGCGGTTCAAAATAATTAATTGAAATTGTCTCTCTCAGTATACTTGAGAGTACGGCAGAAAAGAAATCATTTTTCAAAAAAGTCAAAGCGCATCCTTTCTTTTCGAAGCTTGGCACTCCATTGTAATCATGCCCGAATATTCGCACAGCTGCTTCCCCGCCGAAATGAAACTCCTCTCAGCCCAGCTTATTCTCCAGAATTTTTGGCGGCGATGTTCTCATAGACAAAATTGGATCTGCTGCACGACTCGCTTCAGAGCGGCGCCAAGACCTGCGAGGCTCGCCATACAGTAAGAACTGCCATGCGAAAACACGAACACAAGAAAACATTGATTGCTTAAGATGGGATGCCGTCATTTCGCACCGCATCACGAAATTCTTCCACGATTCCCCGCACGAATGAATCCGGATCGGGCACAGATTGTTTGAGAAACGCTTCCACTTTTTCTTGATCACCCTCTTTGAGGAGTGCATCGAATTTTTCCGCGCCCTCATCTCCCATTTTTTCGGCAAGGGCGAGAAAAATTTGCTTCATGACGGTAGTTGTCATGAGATCGAGCAGCTCTTGTTTTTTTGGATCAACGAGAGACTCGATGCCGAATTCGCGCGCGAGATCGTCTCGAAGTTTTTCAATGGAAAGAGTCATAGGTGATTGTGGAGAAGGGGGTTAAGAAACGAAAAAGAGAACATGAAAAAGAAGGGTTAAGAAACAAGAGAGGATGGTTCAGGCACTTCGACAAACCGATGAGTCACAATGTAGCGAGCCATTCCCGAAAGCCACTTCTCAACAGTTGGTTTTTCTCCAGTCGACATCACGTGAGAAATGCGAAGCGGGTCTCCGGCGATACGGACAAGCGCACTGTACGCCTCTCGACTCACAAGGTTCTGAACTTCATGCACATCACGGGAAAGCACAGTTCCCAAATCGGCAAGAGGGAGAAGAAGCCTGCACAGCTGTGCTTCTACCGAAGAAATCACGCTTTCACTCGGCTCACTCTCCGCAAGCGGAATACGCGCGCTAAAGATATTCTCGATCAACATTCTTTGATTTTCCGAAAGGGGAAAGTCTCCCAGTCGAGCATCCAAAAGTTGCCGCATCCCTTGAAGATAGGCATTTTCTGGAACCGAAAAGGCGGCCCCCTCTTTCCCAACCGACGGACTCGACTCATTTTCCAAAACAGGAAGAGTCTCATTCGAAGAAGGCAGGAATGTATCGAGCACTCGTTGTGATTCCTCTGGTATGCCAAGATCGGGAGGAAGTGCGGCACGCATCACAGCTTCGGGAGTTGCGGGAAGCGGCTCAGTTTGGAGAGAAGAAACCTGAGGAATATTAACCGGCTGAATTTCCGAAGCAGCCTCGAGCGTACTTGGCACGGGCGAATCTCCCTTCTCAAGTAGGCCTGGTTCGGAGGAAGCGAGATTCTCGTTTGAAGCGCTCACCTGTTCCATCGCGCCTTCAAAACCCGACACCACTTTTCTCCACACAAGCGCCCCGCCTTCATGGCGCTCTATGGCGACTATGCGGAACTGCCCATTGGGAGAGACTTCGGTACGAACAATATCTCCGGGATGCATCCTTCCTTCAAATATTCCTTTCCATTTTTCAAGATTTGTTTCTCCTTGCGCTTTGAGTTCTTCGAGAAATCGAAGGTATGCCCGATGAATATCGCCATCGGTACCGAGACCTTTGAGCACCCCTTCTATGGAGCCACCTTTTTGCAGGGTAAATTCTCGAATCGGCTGACCCGCCTGATGAATTTCTGCGCCCTCTTCGGGAAGGGGCGCGCTCGGCACCTGTGTCTCGGGGACCACTTCCTGAGAAATACTTTCTTCGCCAGAATAAGAAGCTGTGCTCTCCAAGTGATGAACTGGCGGCCCTTGCTGCGCGGCTGAAAGTTCCTTTGCAGCAGCAAGCATTTCTCGAGAATTTTCGGGCGGAGGAGAAAGTTCACGTGAAGCGAAAGATTCACTCTCCGCCAAAGGCGGCTGCGGCACTTCCGAAACAGTTCCCGCAAGAGAAAGAGGAGCATTCTCAAAATTCTCGAAGCCTAAAAGAATTTTGAGTTGCACGAGAGACTGGGTAAATCCGGCAGCCACCTTCGCCCCGACATCGTGAATCGCATCTCGATAGGTAAAGGCTGTCCCGCCTGCGAAGAGGAGCATGCCCGCCGCCCCGCCCGCCGCGATTCGTCGCCGATTGGCCTTTATATCCACATCAAGGTTTTTCTGAACCCGGTCGGCATAGTTTTTTATGCGTGCTTCGAGTACAGAAAAATCTTCTTTTGTTTCAACATACGACAAGGCAGCTTCATGGTACCGCCCCATCTCCCTATTTTTTCTTCCTTCCAAAAATTCATATAAGCCGCGCCCCGCACCATACGAACCCAAAAGACGCAGAGCGAACTTCCCGCCGAATCCTACCGCAACAAGACCCGTAGAACCAAGGACTATTCCTGCAGCGCCAACCCCAAAAAGAGCACCAGAAATTGCAAGGCGCTTTTTCCAGTCGAGCGCGCGATACGACTCCGCCCAATTCTTCGCCCGCCCGAGCGCTCGCAGAAAAGCAGAATCTTTTCTTTCACCCCAAGCTGCGTCTTTGTAGGCATTATAGTTTTCAACTGCCATTCGAAGGTCCAGCTCCCGAAGCGTCTCGGCCATAATTTCCCCTGTCGGGCGATTCACGCCGCCCTTTTTCGCTTCTTCTTTGGCGAGAAGAACACGCGCCTCCTGATACTCGGTAAGTTTATGCTGCCAATCAATTTTCAGCGATTCAATTTCATTCGAGAGATGCGCGGGCGCCGGAGAAGAACGAAGGCGTGCAAAATACTGCTTCAACGCTCGCCACCGTGATTCAATTCGGTAACGCGCCGTAAGATACGTATCTCTCGCCTGATCTGCCGCCTGTTTACACATGGCAACACGTGCACGAATTTCCTCGATCGTCTCTTGCTCTTCGCCCGATCTTTGCATTGCGCCTTCTCCTCGAAACGACATCATTTCTTTGGATTCTTGGGAGATTCCTTTTTCGCCCACTTCAAAATCAGGAAGAATTTCAGGAGCTTCTTCTCTTTCATCAACTCTTCCGAATCCTTCGACTATACCGTCGTCGCTCATGTGAGCCACCGTTTCAGGGGCATTCTCCACCACCGCTTCACTTCGAGAAAGGTCATTTTTTACAGAGGCGCTCGATGATTTTTCATCTCGAAGCAATTCTCCATCAAATATTCTACCTTGAGCCGACTCTTGCCTTCTCTGACTTCCTCCTGTCGTCTCTCTCGGAATATACTCAGCTTCAAGCACCACTTCTTGAGGAGCCTCCTCTTTTTTTTGATTCTCTTCAAGAGAAATTCGAGAAGTATCATTGACCGACACGACATCTGCATCATTTCGAGGCGAAGGAGGAGGTGTATCCGACAATGAATGTGGAAAAATGAACGGCGCCTCTCTCGCGGTATTCAGGTTCTGAGAAGAACGACGAGAGTTTTCAGAAGATTTTCGTTCTGTTCTTAATTTATTTCTCCTCATTTCCTCTCTCGTTTCTCCAAGCTCTCCTGGCTTTGCACCAACAACATGCGCTCCAGCGTCAATTTCATCTTCAATCCGCTTATTTGAAAGTCGGGGACTTCCTTGTGCTCTGGACATCCCTTTCTGCTCGTGAGTCGAATCTGGTTCTTGTTGGGAATAATTATCGCGATCGGAAGGATTGACGCTCTCAGAGGGGGATAATTCACGCATAGTTGATTCTCCCCCGGGCAAGTTTTCCAGAGGAAGCGAGGCTGGGAATAATTCAGAAATAGGAACGATTTTTTGATCCTGATCAGTATTTTGCGAAAGATGAGCGGGATCTTCATTTCCAGATGGTAATATTTTTTCTTCTTTATCCTCCTGGAAATTTAGCCCTTCGCGAACTTTTCTTTTCCAGTCATCTTTTTTTTCTTGAGAAAATTTCCGCGAAGAATCTCCCTTTCTTTGTTTAGTTCCTGTTTCGCGATTTTTTCGGGTCCCGCGAACATCAGCTTTGGATGTTGGAGGATATTCAGTAGAATTACGTGAAGTCATACGAAAACAAAAAAGAATCGTGATATAATTATATCATATTCAAGAGATTTTTTTGCGACTTCATTTCGAAGTCGCGCTCGCTCTCATGAAAAATTTTTTCGAGCACTCTGTTGTGACAAAAAAATCCTTGGGGATCGTCATACTCGGCACACTCCTCGTCATCGGATTTTTTTTGCGCTTCGCAAATATCGAACACATTCCCGCCGGACTCTACCCCGACGAAGCGATGAATGGCGTTGATGCGCTTCGCGCAATCGAAACAGGCGAATTTCAATGGTTTTATCCGAACAACAATGGTCGCGAGGGACTCTTCATCAATCTCCAGGCGCTCGCCATCATGCTCTTCGGTGCCACGATTCCCGCGCTCAAGTTTTTTTCAGCGCTCTTTGGAACACTCACAATTCTCGGCGTTTTCCTCCTCGCAAAGGAGCTCTGGCACCAGCGCAGTGTCGCACTTTTTTCGGCGTTTCTCGTCACATTTTCGTATTGGGGAATCAATTTTTCTCGTATCGGATTCCGCGCCATCATGGCGCCCTTTCTTCTCTCCTTTTCTTTCTGGCTTTTTTTCAGAGGACTGCGCACCAAGAAACTCCGTGACTTTTTTCTCGCAGGACTCGTCTTCGGACTCGGCTTTCACACCTATATCGCCTTCCGCGTCGCACCGCTCATTCTTATTCTTCTCGCAATTGGCGGATACTTTTCTTACAAACATTTCTTCGCATTGTTTTGGAAACCCGCGCTCGTCTTCGTCTTCGCAATGACGATCACCGTGTTACCGATCGCTCTTACCTTTTTCGAGCATACCGAATATCTGTCGTCGCGCTCCGCATCAATATCCATCTTCTCGCCCGAAGTAAACCATGGAAATCTTCCGCTCACCTTTTTGAAGACACTCAGCCTGTCCGTCATCAAATATACTTTTGTCGGCGACCAAAACTGGAGACATAACTACCCGCCCTATCCACTCCTCGATTTCATAAGCGGCACGCTCTTTCTCTGTGGTTTCGTGTTCCTCATAATGCGCCTGTTTCTTCTGGCGAGAAGGCGCTTTGAGAATGACGATCGAAATCGTGAGCTCTTGATAGCTCTTTCTTCTCGGGGGATTCGCCGTTATGCTTCTCCCGGAATTCTTGACCGAGGAAGGACTGCCCCACGCACTCCGCGCGATCGGCACTCTCCCATTCGTCTTCCTGATCGCAAGTATGCCACTCCTCTTTTTCGCTGAGTGGCTGAAAACAAGACGAGTTGGATCGAAAGTCGGCATTCTCTTCCTCGCCGGCGCATTCCTGGCCGCGATACCGATTTGGAATACGGCGAAATATTTTTTCTTTTTTGCAAAGAATCCGAACGCGCATGGCGCTTTTAACGAAAACTTCACGCGCATGGCATCTGTCATCAACGAGCTCCCCGACACCATGCATATCTATGTGCTCCCGAATGCGGGCGGCACCATGATCGACAATGGTCTTCCCATTACCGCACAGCCGATCGTTTTCCTCACGCACGACCGCAAAAAAGATCGCGTGACGTTTCTTGAAAATGACACTCCGATCACAACGCCAGCAACCATTCTCTTTCAAGCGCGAGACGACACGCTCACTGAGAAAATCATCCACGCCTTTCCGAACGCCGTCATCACTCCCGTTTTCTCAGAAGGCACGCGTGACGAAATTTTTCGGATAATTACCATCGAAACAAGCGGGAGAGAGAAAGGCTCTCGCGAGTGAGATGCCTTATTGATCCCAGAAAAATCGTTTCGCTTTCGAGAACAGTGCCCGAGTCTCACTCAAGTTTTGCATGAGAGATCTTCCAAGATCGAGGACATTGAAAAGCAAAGCCACCGAAGAATGCGCTCTTCAAAAAAACGCTCTTTCTCTCATTTTCCTCCAACAAATACGTTCAAATAAAAACATTCGAAGAAATTTTGCGAAGCCCAAGGACACAACCAGCACAGAATACGGTGGCAAGAAACTTGAGAGAAAGAGAGCTCGCGTTCAAACGCAAAAGGAAGCAAGCAAAAATAATACCAAATCTCGTGACCGAAACGAGAAACACAAAACCGATTCCTCTTAAACCGTTACTGAAACCGCTATGGATGTTCTCAAACGAAATGTTGCGCTCCTCGTTACTGTCATGCTCCTTCTCTTTGCGGCGGTATCGATACGTCTTGCATGGGACGACTCCACCACCATGGACGAGAAAGCGCACATTCCCGCTTCCTATAGTTACGTCAAATATTTGGACATGCGCATCAACCCGGAGCATCCCCCTCTTATCAAGGATCTCTCCGGGCTTGCCATAGCATTCGCGCTCCCCAACGTGAATTTTCCGGTCCCGAGTCCCCTTTGGGAACACGGCGACGAGAATGTGGATCCCGCCAACCACCCGGAAGGTCCCGCAAAAACATGGGGCCTCGCTCAGTGGAGTTTCGGCGACCAATTTCTCTTCGGCATGGGCAATAATCCCGATACGATCACTTTCTTCGCGCGACTTCCGATTGTTCTCATTGCCGTCCTTCTTGGTCTTGCCATTTTCCTCTGGACAAGAGAGCTCTCAGGAACGCTCGCCGGACTCTTCGCGCTTCTCCTCTTTGTGGCGGACCCAAATATCATCGGACACAGTCACTACGTCACGACCGATATCGGTATTGCCGCCTTCATTTTCTTTTCGACATATTTCTTCGTCGCCTTTCTCAAAAACCCGTCATGGAAGAGTGTCATGCTCTCGGGATTCTTCTTGGGGCTTGCAGAGCTTGCGAAATTTTCCGCCGTCATTCTCTTTCCACTTTTTGGCATCATTCTTCTTCTCTTTGTCTGGTCTCTCAGGAAACCCGAAGAGAGCGAGGAGACTCATTTTTCTTGGAAACTCAAAAAATTTTTTGAATACCTGTCGAAATTTTCTGTTTCGATACTTGTCTGTTTCGCGACTATCTGGGCACTCTATGTGCCAAACGTTTGGAACATGCCTGTCGAGACCGTGCAAGAAATCGCGCGCGCCCAATTCCCGAACGATCGCGCCGTGGGTCGCCTTGCAGAATCCACCATCATAACGATGAGCGAACTCCCGCTCATGAAGCCGCTCGCCCACTATTTCCTGGGTGTTTTTATGGTCTTTGCGCGTGTCGCAGGTGGAAATACCTACTACTTTCTCGGCGAGGTCTCGAATCAAGCGTCTTCCTGGTACTTTCCCGCCGTCTTTGTCATGAAGTCGACGCTTCCCTTCTTGGCACTCCTTGGTTTCTCTCTCGTCTACGCGATCGTTCGATTCGCAAAAAGTTTTGGAAAAGCCCGAGAAACAAACGAATCCTTCTTTTCGAGAAGAGCGCGATCGTTCGAAACGCATGTTGCCGAATATACCATGGGGAGTTTCGTAGTGCTCTACAGCTATCTCAGTATCACCGGAAATTTGAATATCGGTTTTCGCCATCTCTTTCCGATTCTCCCCTTCTTGTTCGTGCTCGTAACCGAAGCTCTCTTTACCTACTGGAGGCGTCACCAAGGAAATAAAACCGTGTGGTCAATCTGTCGAGCTCTCATTTTTTTTCTCACGCTCTGGATCGCACTTATTCCGATCTTTGCGTATCCAAGCTATCTCTCGTATTTCAATACCGCGATGGGCGGACCAAAAAACGGATATCGCTATGTTACCGACTCAAACTACGACTGGGGACAAGACGTGAAACGGCTGCGCGACTGGATCGAAACGTACAATCGGTGCATCGAGGTCGGATCGCAAAGTTCCGAAACATGTCTTCGCCTCACTGACGGACGGCCGTTCCCGACCGATACGCCTCTCGAAAAAATCCGTGTCGACTATTTCGGCGGTTCGAGTCCGGAATACTTTCTCGGTGAAAAATATATTTCATGGCACAGTCACCTTCCCCCAGAAGCCGGATGGTATGCCGTTTCTGCCGGATTCTACCAAGAAAGCAGGTACCGAAAAGACACTCCTACGGGGAGCATCGATTACTCGTGGTTCCCGAAAGATGCAAAAGTTGGCCGTGCTGGCGATTCGATATTTCTCTTCTTCGTCCGAAATGCGCCAATGCCTCCCCAAGAAGAGGGGCGCTGACTACGAAGTCTCCTCCCGGCTGTAGGCAATACTCGATATTTCCGAGAGAATATCTGGCTTTTTTTCCTTTTCTGAAAAGATAAATTCCAACTTTACGACTTTCCCCCTGATACCCTGTTTTTTTATCGAACGACACAAAACAGTAATGTCCGTTATAGGGTTTACATCCTGTTGTGCGACCTCGACCACAAGACCGCCGAGCTCTTCAACCAGGGGCGCAAGTACCAGGTCGGGGTCACGGTCGCGCACCAGCACCTCGACCAACTGACGACCGAACTCCGGGCGACCCTTCACGCGAGCACGGCCGTAAAGCTCGTGGGCGGTGGGAACTACAAAGACGCGGCGAGCTTCGCCCGCGAGATAAACACGACACCGGAGTTTATCCAGGCCCAGAAGAAGCGCGCCCACGAAACCGAATTCGCCTGCTTCGTGCGGCACCATACGCCGAGAGCGGTCTCGATCACCGTCCCCTTCGGGGTCATGGAGCGCGCCCCCACGATGAGCGCGCCCGATTACCAAGCACTCCTCGAAGGAAACCGCGCCCGCGTCTCCACTCTGCCAAAACTCTCCCAAGAGACCCGATCCACGCCGGCAGAGCCGAACGCGAAACCGGAAACCGAACCGGGCGGCGAACAGGCGGAAACGACTGTGTCGGCCGACACGCCACGGCCAGCCCCTAAGCCACATCGGCCGCCGAAGGACGACCTTAATTTCTACATTGATTAATTTTTAATCTATACTTTTCAAAATTTGAGTGAGGAACCAAAAATTATTTTGCATTTAAGCCAGTTATTATCAATAGATTAGAGTTAAAACTCTGTTCGTAAAGGAGAAATGGTAATGAACAAAGAAAATTTTATTTCTTCTAGAAATACAATTCTAACCAATCATAAATTGGAAACTAGAGAATGGAATAAAGCAGTAGCGAAATTAGTTAGAGAGTTTCCAATTTATACAGGTAGAGAAAGAGAAAGATATGAGTGCGTTGCGGATGCTTTAGAAAAAATGGATGAACCACTTCGTTCTGATATTATTTTAACCGTTGAGGAACCATATGCACTATGCTCGTTGACAAAAATAAAAGGGAGTTTAAGAATATTTGGAGCTAGTTTTTTACCAAATGATATATGGTTCATGGATGAGTGGCTTGAATTCCCAAAATTTCCCTACTTTGTTACTGAACCAGCTACCTTTAAAAGTCTTAAAGAAAACAATCTGGTTCTATTTGCAGACCCATGTGGAGAAATTGAAGATGAACCCGATATTGCTGGAGCAGAAATAAATTTAGAAACATATAGAAGACGCCCTATTGTTAGCATAGAGATCGAACTTCCTCAAATAAAACAACAAGGCTGTCTTCTCTTAAATTTTTCAGCAAAGGGGTATTATGGAGCTAAAGTAAAAATATTCAACAACGGTGAACTCGTATGCCCGTCATTTTCAGTACAAAGCACACCTGGAGATAGAACTCCTAATTTTTGGATATTTCCTGAATGGAAATCTGGATTGAACGTGATTGATTTAAAATTTATAGGAAAAGGATATCTATGGTTTGATCACGTTGATATCCATCACGTGTTTTACTAAGACTCTAATAAGAATTATGACGTTTTGCTTATGCGTTATTCATACGATTTGGAGAGTTTTTATAGAGCATATGGCAATTTCTCTTATAGCCAAGCTCTCCTGATATTTTTTGCCTACGTTATCGTGGACGCATTGTTTGCGAAGTACACTATTGATGTTTCTCATTTAAATGAGTACAAGGCTGCTTTTACGGGAATGCTCACTCATGTGCTCCTCGCATTTGGAGTCATAAATTACACCCAAAATTGGCTTTATATCTTACCCCTCATACTCGGTTCATGGATAGGCACCTTTCTCATGATCAAAAGAGAAAAATCGCTTTGCAGTAGAATCAGCAAATGACGTAACCAACATTTAGTATTATGCTTAACTCATGCGCCACCTTCCCCGACACGGCACCACACGCATGGCGAAGGAGTGGCAAGCGAAGGAGGAACTGCTTTCGGGTATGCGCTGGAATACCCGCTGTCCTCTCTCCGCACCACGGCCGCGAGGCCAACGAAACCGGCACTCCAGCCGTGCCGCCGCCTCACTGCTTGGCACACGCGGAAAACCGCCACCGCAAGGCGGTTTTCTCGTGAGAGCGATGAAAAGGACGCCAATGAAAAACGGCCCATGCGCTCATGAGCCGTAAAATGCTTCCCGTATCGGTCCCCGTTCTTCAAAAAACAACAACAGGCCCCGTACCCGTATCCCGCATGGCGTTTACTACGAAGGTTCGGGCTTCACCCACGAAAGGCCGACTTTCCGCATATCCACCACGAGTAAAAAGGCCGGATCGAGCTGGTTAACGAGAATGAGGCGAGAAGCGAGATTCATGTCCATGATGGCCGGAGAGTCGTCGTCAGTCTCTGAAGTACCTGAAGGAGCTTCTGGCAATGCTTCCCCAACTGTTTCCGAAGCCACTCCCGACGCTTCTCCTACATTACCACGCTCCTTTCCGTAAGGGCGGCCGCTCGACTTTCCGTGCGCTCTTCCCTCGCCCATGATGAGGCCGAGCGTCTGCGCCGCTTCCCGCAGCGTCGCGTTTTCAAGCTTAGCGACAAGATCGAGGAGACTGCCCCGCGCCTTACAAGCAAAACACTTGAATACCCGTTTCTCGACGTTGACCGAGAAACTATCGTCTTTACCGTGCTCGCTCCCGAAGGGACACCAGCCCACGAGCTCCGCACCCCGCTCTTCGAGGTGTTCTAACAGGTGATAGTGGGAAAGAACTTTGTGGGGATCAGCGGTTTCTTTGATTGCTTTGAAGTCGAGCCATTCTTCGACGGTTTCTCTGCTTTCTTTCATGGTTTCAGCTCTCTCGCTTGGTTTTTGTGCTCGACTGGTTCAAGCACCCAAGGAGAGAGCAGAATTTTTTATAGATTATTTTTAATTAGATTCAACTTTTATGTTCTTAATTAAATCTTTAAGAGCCATAGAAAGCTCGAAGTCTATGACGAGTTGATTAACTATTCCCTTCTGAATGGCTTCCATTAAGACGGGAGCTTTATTTTTTCCATGCGCAATAACGATAATACCTTGTTTATCATTAGATGATATTGCTTTTTTTGCAAGCAATTCCATTTGATTAAAGGTAATTCCAGTCCACTGTTTCTCTAAACTTTCTAAAAATGAAGATTTATTATCTAAATTATTATTCAAATAACTTTTTCTTTTTAAAAGAACTCCTCCTATATCACCAACGACTCCAGATTGGATTAATTCAATTTTAATATCATCTGGTGAAAAAGAGGAAACCCTTTCTAATTCACTAATACCTGGGCCGAGTGGTTCGTTCAATGGGCTAATACTAGTAAGTATACAATCCAGTCTGTCTACAAAAGGTTCTTCGCCCTTAAATTCTTCAAAAATATCCCGATAACTACGGGAATCTCTCACAAAATTCCAAAGCAATTCTATGTTTTCTTCACTAAGTTTTTTATTTTTAACTACTCGTGGGATAAAAGCAGCAATACCAGATAGAGACAAATGTTCTCCATTTCTCTTATTAACAATTTCATTTAATCTGTCAGCAATCATTGTAGAATGATGTTGCTCCGAGGCCATTCCTAGTAACTCTGCGCATAATGGTACAAAAACCTTTGGTTCTCGTAGAGGTGTATATGAATATCTTCTCGCTAATGCATCAACCAAATTACTTAAAGTATTACCCCATGTGATACCTATTGTATTTACTTCTGCAAACAAGTCTTGTAAATAACTTGCAGCATTATGAGAGAAAGGAATGAGGCGCTGGGAATAAGAATCATGGCTATTTCCGCTATCATAAATCTTCACATTTGTTATGCGGGAATTAATTTGTTTTAAGCTTTTAATTAACTCTATAGGGATCTCAAAATTTTTAATCTCATTAAATCTTTTTTTGGAAATTCTTTCTTGATTAAACTCAAAACGACGTATTAATAATCCCTGATCAAGCGCTTGTCTTATTAGTCTAGAAACTTGAGGTTGAGAGATGTTTAGTTGATTGGCAATAGTTTTTTGATCCTGTTGCTTGCTATACAAATACGCGGTGACCTGCATACGAAACTCTGAATTGTCTAATAGCTGGTCCATCTATAAGTACCTATAAAATTTGCGGGTTTTTAAGTGTAGCGTAAAGATTATACTACCTTTAATAATATTAAGGCATGAATATTCTTAAATTAATTTTCACTTAAAACAATGTCATACTCTTGACAAACGCAATGTTCCTCTGCATTTTTGTTATAATAAAAAAACCCTTGAGAAAAGCCTCAAGGGGTTTTATCAGATATTCCAATTTGTTGCTATTAGGCAAATAGCAACAAAATTAACAGACAAGGAGAATTTTTAAACAACAAAATTTTTGAAGCCAGAGACTTCGAAACAATGCTGTAACTTACTCAAGGCTGCTTGCTGTTTGGGTACCACGAAATCCCTAGGCAATATGTATAGTATATGACCTTCAATCAAAAGTCAATACTATCAAAATGTTATGCCTAGGCAGCGATTGGAGACCAAACATGTCATCCATAGTCGTTAAAGCCGCCAAGGTAATAGATGACGCAGGAAACGATATGCCTAGCGTCATATCTTCAACCTCTACTAACCAAGATGACCGAGGTAACCTTGAGGTTAATGGTTCTAGTTGGAATAAAATTGGTTCGCTTCATCTTGATGGAAAGGATGTCACTACGATATTCAAGCAGGCCCTAGAGGTTGACCAAGCTCGAATTATATCAATCCCAACGGGCTTATTATTGAGTTTGATGACCTCCAGGATTGCTGGAGCAGATGGGTCGATGACCTTTAATTACCGATTTTATCGAAAGTCTAGTAAAACCATACAAAACTCGCTTAAGCGAGTTTTGTATGGTCAGAAGCAATTTATCTCTCTACTAATAATATAAGGTAAATGACAAAGAAACTTCTAACGTCTTAAATCCTAAATCCCTCTCCAACCTCCCCAAACACCGTTTTTGAAACCTACTGCCCCCACGCTCCGCGTTTCGCCGGCGGTTTCAGAAACCGGTTTGCCAATCGAGGCGTACGGCAACCGGTTTCTGAAACTCTATGCCCCTCGGCTACGCCCGCGCGTTTCGAAGAAAGACACCCAAGATGTCGCCGCTCAGGTCGATGCCCTCAAGGCATCCGGCTGCGAGCGGATTTTTTTTGAAGAAGCCTCGGGCGGCCGATGGGACCGGCCGGAACTCCACAAGCTTCTCGAACAGCTTCGCCCCAATGATGTGTTTGTGGTCTGGAAGCTTGACCGCCTCTCTCGGTCCTTGAAAGACTTGATTGCCATTTTGGAGCGCATCGAGCACGCGGGTGCCAAGTTTCGAAGCCTCACCGAACACATTGAAACCGTGAGTCCTGCCGGCAGGATGCTCGTACATATGCTTGGGAGCTTCGCCGAATTCGAGCGGGCGATGATCCGGGAACGAACCAAGCGAGGTTTAGAGTATGCAAGGGCACAAGGAGAATCGGAGGAGACGCCTGGAAGCTCTCCCTCTTCAAGAGGAGGCTCTGGCTCGCATGGTGACTTCGGGCGAAAGAAGCGGCGCGGAGGCGGGCAGGCTCTTTAAGGTGAGTAAGGCGACGGTGTCAAGGGTGATGAGCAAGAGAAAGTTTCAGAGGAAGGAGTAACTCATGTGGGACTGGATTGATGATTTTGTTCAATTTCCGGGACGTTCGGCTGTACTGGAAGCGGCGAATATATGTGAGTGTCGCCGCTGGATTCTTCTTCGTGTTCGTCTGGTCCAAGCTCTTCCCAAACGAGAAGCCTTCGGTAGGGGGAATAGTCTGCTGCTT